>JBARCK010000093.1:0-1591 GCA_049794015.1 Sulfitobacter sp.
AAACGCAGTGAGTTCAGAAATCATTTCAGGTGAGGCACCGTTTAAAAACTACGCTTGGATGCTGCGCCATGATGCAGAGCATCGCGGGGATCGTTATTCTGACGCAGAAAGCCAACAGATCACCGAAGACATTGAATCAGTGCGCCTGCATTCGGCTGAAAAGCTGTTTGTGCGCAAATCCTTGCGCGACATGGTCTATACATCGGCCTTTGGTGGCGTCTACGAAAGCATTGATCAAATCCTGATGTCGCGGCATTTCCTACCTGCCTGGCCCAACCATATTGGCGAGATGGAGTATTTCAGCGTGCTGAATGATCACCTGACAGACGGCTCACACCCCGAAGCGCCCTATAACAAACTTGCCTCTGACCACGGGCAGATCATGGCGACCATTCGGTTGAAAGGCGGATAAATCATGCAGATTTTTGACACTGGCGATGTGCGTTTACACTACCGCGTTGACGGGCCGATCGACGGCGCACCTGTTGTGTTTGTGAACTCGCTTGGCACCGATATGCGGCTTTGGGATCCGATCTTGCCGCTGCTGCCAAAGGGGTTGCGGATCATCCGTTTTGATAAACGCGGTCATGGATTATCGACCTGCCCATCCGGCCCCTATTCGATGGGATCCCTGATCACTGACACCGAAAAACTACTGGATTTCTTGGATGTGAAGGCATGTGTTTTTGTCGGTCTCAGCATTGGTGGCATGATTGCCCAAGGGCTGGCGGTGAAACGTCTTGACCTGATCCGGGCGATGGTTCTGTCCAATACGGCGGCTAAAATCGGCAATCCGACGATGTGGGATGAACGCATCGCGCAGGTCAAAGAAGGTGGCATCGAAGCCCTTGCGGACGCCGTGATGGAACGCTGGTTTTCACCTGCCTTTCGCAACAGCCCAGAAATTGAGATTTGGCGCAATATGTTGGTGCGCCAGCCAGATGACGGATACGCAGGATGCTCTGCCGCGATTTCTGGCACCGACTTTTACACCCCCACCAGCGGTTTGCGCCTGCCCTGTTTGGGCATCGCGGGATCAGAAGATGGATCAACACCACCCGATTTGGTGCGTGAAACCACCGATCTGATACCGGGGTCCAAGTTCCATTTGATCCGCAAGGCAGGCCACCTGCCCTGCGTGGAACAACCCCAAGAGTTCGCGCAAGTTCTAAGTGATTTTCTAAAAGGTGTCGGCCATGTTTAACCACAACACCAAGAGCGCATAAGAATGGCTGCATCGGTATTCGACAGCCCGCTTTATGCGCAACTTTTCAACACCGGCGAAACGGGGCGCCTGTTTTCAGACAGCGCCGCCATTCGCGCGATGCTGTTGGTTGAGGGCGCGTTGGCAAAGGTGCAGGGCAATCTGGGTGTCATCCCAGAACTCAGCGCCGCCGCGATCCACCGCGCCAGTATGGAAATACAGCTCGACCCCGGTGCACTTGCACAGGCCACAGGGCAGAACGGCGTCAGCGTGCCCGGTTTGGTAAGTGCTTTCAGGGGTGAAATGAACGCACCCGAACATGCGCAGTTCGTGCATTGGGGCGCGACAAGCCAAGACATTATCGACACGGCCCTGATGCTGCGTTTG
>JBARCK010000094.1:0-3726 GCA_049794015.1 Sulfitobacter sp.
GCAAGATTGGCCGAGACGCACGAACTGGGCAGTACATCCCAGTCTCCGAGGCTCGGCGCAGACCTTCCACAACAGTCGTTGAAACCCGTCCAAAACCAAAGGGCGGCAAGAAATAAGAACAGGGGCCGAAAGGCCCCTGTTTTGCTTAGAATGATGTTACTGTTCGCGGTCTTCCTGTCTCCGCAGTTCCCTCTGTGGAGGTGTTGGATCGTCCCCATCCCCAACGCTGCCAGAGGCAGAAACATCAACGAGATCCTCATTGATCGATGCCAAGGCGTCGAGGCAGATCTTTAAATCACGGTGCCGCTTGATAAGGCGCTCGGATATGGGGCCTCCAAAAGTCTCCTGCCTTTTGAGCATCTTCTGATAGTGTTCATCCACATCCTCGAACCGTTTGTTTAGTTCGTTCCATAGTTCACTCATTTTCAAACTCCTTTCGTTTTCTGTTTGAAAAGGGAACTTGGGTGCGTTCGCGAAAAGACAAAGCGCCGACTTCACCGATTCCGGTGCCTTATTTTCTCCATTTGTATCGCCCTCTTTCCGAGAAGTTTGAGCTGTGCGGCAACTGCGTCGGCATCGTTCTTAACCTGCTGTTGTTTTGCGGATAGGGCGCTTTGCTGGGCTTTCAGCCTACCTTGAATTTGATGAAGGGCTTCCCGGTCTTTTTGAAGCGCGTAAACCTCTGGCTCTACCCGGTCCTTGGCGACTGACTTCTTTCGTTCAGGAGGCATCACACCCGGCACCTTCATCTCATCTCGCAGATATTCAAACCAAGCGTCTTGAAGAGCCGAGCCTTGTGCCCTTCTATCGTCCTTCCCAAATCGTTTGCGGGCCTCTTTTTTCGTAAACTGACCAAGGCCACAGCGCTCCTGCTGGCGGCCGTCTTTGTACTGAAATTGCCACCGTGGGAGGAAGAACACATCGACCTTGTGCGTTCCCTTCTCATCCCTGTCCAACCTTGCGGCGAACACGGCATCACCTCCATAGAAATCGTTGATGAAGTCCACTGCGAACCCAAGCATCGCCCTCTGGGCGATTGCTGTGTTCGGTATAAGGTCTTGCGGGAACTGTACCAAGGCATGGACGGCCTTCGTCTTGCCCTGTTGTTTTCGGCCCTCTACGTGCTTCTCACGCCGTGCCACAACGTCAAGGCCCCCGCGAACGAGTGGCTCATCCTCGGACACCCTCCGAGCCTGTCCGCTGGCGTCCTCTCTCTGGCCGTGCTTCTCCATCGCTGACAAGTCCGTGGCGTCGAGTGTTTGAACCCTGACTGCCCCAGATTTTCCGCTATTCGCCTGTATCATTTTGCTGCCCTTTTTTGGTGCTTCAAAATGGAGATGGCTCCCGTTGTTGCTTGTCGCAACTTAAACCCTGAAAAAAGGGTTTAACCCGCTTAACCCTTTTTCCCATACTGGCCGTTACACTGAAAAAGGGCGGTCTCTGCGAGGCTTTCGGTGGCATCTTTTGTTACAGAGTGCGCTAACTGCCTGTTGATGAAGGCAGCGCATTTCTTATGGCTTGGGCGTAACGCTCACAGCCACCAATATTTCCCTCAAAGTCATGGCCTACAATCCGATTTGCGCGGTCAATTTGTACCTTAATCGTACAGTTGTAATTTACGGTCGAGGGAACATAGCTGGTAGTTGTTCCGCTGTATGTCCCGTACGCATAGCCCCCAGTGCCGTACGCATTTGCTGTACCAGAAGAATAGTTAGTGACTGGCGTGACTGTGGTAACATTCTGACTTGAAGACCAAACAACAAGTTTACGGCCAGCTATGTTTTGCTCTCCATCTGGGAACCCAAGGATTCCTATTAGGTCATCGATGGGTCGACCTTCCAACAGGGACAAGCCTTGGTCGATATCTTCAAAGGTTGTACACGCCGACAGCAGCAAGGCACAAAGAACACCAATATTTCTTTTAAGCATATTAAAATCCATATGTTATGCGGTTTTCCCAACGATGGACTGAAAGTATAGCATCGAGCAAGTCGATTGATCCTAGCGAAGAAAGTGCCACCATCGCCGTTTTGCCATTACTCGCCACTCGTCTCTGTCTGATTTCAAATCGGCAATCTGGGACTCCAGCATTTCGATTTTCACAGACTGAACAGACACCTCTGATGACAGCTTCAGTAACTGCTCATTGAGGTCTTTGTTTTGCCCAAATGAACTGTTCTGCACACTGGTCGCTGACCATTTGTCCAAGTCGCTTTCCGCGATTGTCCATCTGTTATTATTTCCACGTATGCCAACTAGCTCCATATTTTTAAGAGCACGGCTGATGGTCGAGCGTGATACGCCAGCCCTCTTTGCTGCTTGTGCTGGTGTCAGTCTTTTGGTCATGAGGTCAGTGTGCAGGTGAACACTTTTCGGTCAAGCGTGTTCATCATTTGAAGTGGAAAAGACGCCACGATCATCTCATGATCCAACAACGGATTTGCTCGGTTCTAGGTTCATTTGCATTTGAGCGGCTGGCTCAAAAATGAAGACCAATCGGGTCACCTTGCGGCCCGTTTTTCGTGGCATCCATTCGATATCGAGACCGTTCACTTCTCGCAGTTCTTTCACAGCTGGCTCGATGACCCATTTGCGCAGCTGTGCGAAGTTCTCCTGGTAGCTCTTTGAGGACTCCATCACCTGGTGAAACTCGTCAATTTCGACAATCCATTTGCCTGTAGTTTCCCACCTTTTCAGGTTCTCATAGAGGCGCCAAGAATGGATTGAACGGAGGGCTCGTGTTTGCTCCAACTTGTAGGTTGTGAACCGCTTTTCGAGGTCCACCAAGTACGGAGCCACGTGGTCCGTGAAGTTCATCTCCACGAAGCCTTCGCCATTCTGGTATGCGATACGGTCGACCCATCTTATCTTCTCGACCTGCTCACCTCTGGCGGTCTTATGAACGCGGGTAATGTAGCGATTGAAAAGCGTATTCCCGCCTTTCTTCAACTGGTCATATGCTGTGCGCTCATCCACCCCAAAACATTCCGCAAATTCTACGGCGGTTATCCTGATTGGTTTGCTGGGCGTCTTCTTGGCGAGGCTGTCCAGTTTGGCCATCGCCGCGCTTACCAAACGCTTCTCCGACAGGTTCAACGAGTGGGCGGCATTCACAATCAAATTGCTCATCGAGACACTCCGATTCGAAAGGGGCGTTTCCTGCGAAATTGGTCGCTTCTCTGTCAGGTATCTTTTCATACTGTGAGAGATTACGGGTATATGTGAGGCTGTCAATCCACCTCACATATGGGGCATACCTGTGGATAGCGCCCGTATTTTCTCACAGTTCACCCGTATTTTCTCACAGTTCACCCGTATTTTCTCACATTAGCTATGTGTAAGCGTATGAAAATAAACGACTAATCTCCTATAAAAAGAATATAAAAGAAGAAAAACGGGCAAGCCTGTGGATAACTCGGGAAAACCACAACATGTAGATTTACCACGGGAACAAAAAGAGTCCGTATCTAGATATTGTGTCATTTTCAGGGATTTGATAAAGTGAAGTCACCAGCGGCTTCATTTTTGGCGAATTAGACCGCTGGCAACTTCGTTCCTAACAAAAGGAGCCATCACAATGGCAAAGAAACCATCGACAGGCAAGATTGGCCGAGACGCACGAACTGGGCAGTACATCCCAGTCTCCGAGGCTCGGCGCAGACCTTCCACAACAGTCGTTGAAACCCGTCCAAAACCAAAGGGCGGCAAGAAATAAGAACAGGGGCC
>JBARCK010000095.1:0-29077 GCA_049794015.1 Sulfitobacter sp.
CCCATCAGAACTTCAACCTGCCGCAACTTCACGACAATCTCTTCGGGCTTGGGTCTCTTAATCGCCATTCTTGGTCCTCCGCTTTCCTAACTATAGGGGCGGACCACTGCAAAGGGGGAGGCTCATGAGTTCTCCTCCGTTATGTCGTTGGTAAATTTCAAACTCTCGAAGAAAGCCATCGAAGAGTGAATAATCTGCAGCAATAATTCCGAGCAAATTCTCGTTAAACAAATCGGCGTCGATGTCACCCTTATGAAATAAATTGCAGTATAGTGTGTAGGTGTTGAGAATTGAAAATATCGCCTTTCGAAATTCCGCGTGACTTTCGTTTGACCGGTCTGCCAACGCCTTTAAATCAGTATCTTCATTCTCTAGGACGCGAATTATTTCAAGCCTTTTTTCGGTAAAATCGTCTGAAACAGCTCTCATTACAACATCTAGACCGAGGCGCCTACTCTCTTTTCTACTTGCAAAGAAGTAACCTGTCATCGAGCCAAATAACCCACCAACCACAGCAGTAGCAAGACTGATGATAGTAGTTTCAATAATTTCCAATTCTAAACCCCACTTTTCAACTATAGCTAACAAGCGCTTATGGTCTTTGATTGAAAGCTGCGTCTAACATTTATTGTGCAAATATTAAATGGGAATAAAATCTTAATTTTCAATGAAAACAGAATGTTGGCACTCTGAACCCAGTGCTGCCAATGCGTTTGGGACACAGGCATTGCACCTAATATGGCGTTTCTGCTATAGAAAACCCCAAGATATAGAGCAGTGACAAAGCTAGGCACCCCTACATGAACGATACGCCGGAAACCCCTGAAAACGATGATGAAAATACGCCTGACCGTCCCGTGTATGATGGGCCTGCCGTCAGCATCGAACATGAAATGCGCACATCCTATCTGGATTACGCCATGTCGGTCATCGTCAGCCGTGCCATTCCTGACCTGCGCGATGGTCTGAAACCGGTGCACCGGCGTATTTTGTACGCGATGCACGAGACCAACAACACTCATGACAAACCTTACCGCAAGTCGTCACGCCCGGTGGCCGAAGCGATGGGTAAATACCACCCGCATGGCGACAGCGCGATTTATGACGCGTTGGTGCGGATGGCGCAGGATTTCTCGATGTCTTTGGTGCTGCTTGATGGTCAGGGCAACTTTGGCTCTATGGATGGTGACCGTGCGGCGGCCTATCGCTACACCGAAGTGCGCATGAAGAAAGCGGCGTCGTTTCTGTTGGAAGACATCGACCGCGATACTGTTGATTTTCAAGACAATTATGATGGCAAAGACCGCGAACCAACGGTTCTGCCTGCCCGTTTCCCCAATATGCTGGTCAATGGCGCAGGCGGTATTGCCGTCGGCATGGCCACCAATATCCCACCGCATAACTTGGGCGAAGTGATTGATGCCACGCTGGCGCTGATCGAAGAACCTGATCTAACTACAGAACAATTGATTGAATACGTGCCGGGCCCTGATTTCCCGACGGGCGGTATTATGTTGGGTCGCACAGGCGCGCGCAAAGCCTATCTTGAGGGGCGTGGGTCTGTAATTATTCGCGCAAAAACCCGTGTAGAAGAGATTAGGAAAGACCGCTACGCCATTGTTATTGATGAAATTCCCTATCAGGTGAACAAATCAGCAATGATCGAAAAGATCGCAGAACAAGTACGCGAGAAAAAGATCGAAGGCATTGCGCACGTTCAAGATGAAAGCGACCGCAATGGTGTGCGGGTTGTGGTTGAGCTAAAGCGCGACGCCACAGCTGAAGTTGTGATGAACCAGCTTTACCGTTTCACACCGATGCAGACCTATTTTGGCTGCAACATGTTGGCCTTGAACGGTGGCCGCCCCGAAACACTGACGCTGCGCCGTTTCCTCACGTCGTTCATCGACTTTCGCGAAGATGTGGTGGCACGTCGCACGGCGTATCTGTTGCGCAAGGCGCGCGAGCGGTCGCATATCTTGTGTGGTTTGGCCGTGGCCGTCACCAACATTGATGAAATTGTTGCGACGATCCGTTCTTCTGCGGATGCGGGCGAAGCGCGTGAAAAACTGATGACGCGGCGCTGGCCGGCACGCGATATCCTGCCCTATATCGCGTTGATTGATGATCCGACCCATACTGCCAATGACGATGGCACTTATAATCTGAGTGAGGCACAGGCGCGCGCTATTTTGGAACTGCGCTTACAGCGTCTGACCCAGATCGGCGTCAAAGAAGTCACCGACGAATTGGAAGAATTGGCCGCCAAGATCAAGGAATACCTTGAGATTCTGGGCAGCCGCGAACGGATCATGAGTATCATTTCAGACGAGTTGCAAGAAGTGCGCGATTTGTTTGCCGTGCCGCGTCGTACCGAGATTGTCGACTGGTCTGGCGACATGGAAGACGAGGATCTGATCGCACGCGAAGATATGGTCGTGACTGTCACATCCGGTGGTTACATCAAACGCACGCCTTTGGTCGATTTCCGCAGTCAACGTCGTGGCGGCAAAGGTGTGTCTGGCATGGCCACCAAAGAAGAGGATGTCGTGACAACCCTCTTTGTGGCCAACACCCACACGCAGCTGTTGTTCTTTACGACTGACGGCATGGTTTACAAGCTTAAAACATGGCGCCTGCCCCAAGGTGGCCGCACGTCCAAAGGCAAAGCGATTGTGAACATTTTGCCGATCCCAACAGGCGTCAGCATTGCCGCGATCATGCCTGTCGACCGGGACGAAAAAGAATGGGACGATCTACAGGTGGTCTTTGCGACCTCTGCCGGGACCGTGCGTCGCAACAAATTGTCCGATTTCACTAATGTCATGCGCAACGGCAAGATTGCGATGAAATTTGAGGATGATCACGCTGACACAACCCTGATCAATGCCCGCATCGCGTCCCATGATGATGATGTGATGCTGATCACCAATTCAGGTCGTGCAATCCGGTTTCCTGCCACTGACGTGCGGGTGTTCAATTCGCGTGCCTCGGTTGGTGTGCGTGGGATCAAGCTAAATGGTGAGGACAAGGTCTTGTCGATGTCGATCATCCGCCATTTTGATGCAACTTCTGAGGAACGCACTGCCTACCTCAAGATGCGCCGTGCCATGGCGGGTCTGGCCGATGATGCCGAAGCAGATGACGAAGAAGCACCAGCTGATCCGAATTTCTCAAATGAACGCTATGTGGAAATGTCTGCAATTGAGAACTTGATCCTGACGATCACATCCAAAGGGGCTGGCAAGCTAAGTTCAAGCCACGATTACCCTGTGCGTGGCCGTGGTGGGCTTGGCGTGACAGCGATGGACAAAGCCATGCGGGGCGGCGAAATCGTTGCGTCCTTCCCTGTGGAATTGGATGATCAGATCATGCTTGCGACCTCCAAAGGTCAATCCATCCGCGTACCTGTTGAGGGGATTTCATTCCGCTCACGTTCTGCTGGCGGGGTAAAGGTTTTTGACACGGGCAAAGGTGAAGTTGTCGTCAGCGTCGCGTGGATCGCAGATCAGGCTGACGAAGTTGAGGGTGACGCCGCTGATCCTGACGCATCAGACACCTAATACAATAAAAGGGCCGCCTCAAATGAGGCGGCCCTTTAAAGTTAAATGGTTAAGAAAAGTGGCGCTGTTAGTTAACAGCACTCATTTCCAGACCAAGCATGCCGTAGTTAACCTGCATATAGCCGTTAGACATGGTTGATACTGCATCCGGCATCACACCCAGAACGTCCTGGGCCATCACACCTTGGAACACCTGTTCACCACCGACATAGCGGAAGTCGTACAGCGGCAGACCATTTGCAGCCATGCCAACATATGTGATGTCCTCTTTGAGGCGGATATCGCTTGCGCTGCTGCCAGTTGTTGTTGTGCTGGTGCTGCCATCAGACCCGGCTGCGATCGCAACAAGAACAAGCGCGCCAACACCTGCGGCTGCACCACCTGTCAGACCTGCGCCTGCACCCGCCAATCCACCACCACCGCCAACTTGGACACAACGACGTGCGCGCACGCCATCAATTGTTTCGATTTCTGGACGACAGTTATACACGTTGCCATTCGCGCCCTGAACCTGAACAGAAAAAGTAGCATCACCGGATGCGCCAATGACCCCAGTTTGCGTGGTTTCTTGTGCAGTTACAGCGCCCGCGCTGAATGCGACTGCTGCCGTCATCGCCATAAGTGTCTTCATTTTGGATCAACTCCCAGTACCTAAAATTTACGATAGCTATCATTACACAGTTAACATTTCAGTCAAAGGCTCATGACAACGTCCTGCAAAAACAGGCATTTTACCTACAGAATCGCGCCTATAGCAGGGTTTTGTCAGCGAAATACCGCCAATTGCAGGGTCAAAGTGAGTAGATTTGCGAAAATTTCCCCTTGAGATAAGCCAGCAATGGCCCCTCTGACGGGGCGGCACCCGTGGCTTTTTCAATCACTTCACGGGGTTCATAGAGACCACCATGGGTTTGCACGTTCGAACGTAACCAGCCTGTTGCGCGGGACGTATCACCCTTTGCCAGATCGTCTTCAAGCGTGGGAACCGCAGCCCGAAGTGCCTCGTTCAAACACCCTGCATAGACGTTGCCCAAGCTGTAGGTTGGGAAGTATCCGATCAGCCCAACGGACCAATGCACATCCTGCAACACACCGTTTGAGGGGCGGTCAACAGCATAGCCAAAATCTGCTTTAAACCGATCATTCCACGCGGCCTCAAGGTCTTCGACTTGCAGATCATGGGTGATCAGGGCGCGTTCCAAATCAAAGCGCATCAACACGTGCAGATTATACTGTAATTCATCCGCTTCGGTACGGATAAAGCCATCTGAAACCCGGTTCACAATCCGGTAAAATGTTTCCGCATCCGGCACGCCAAAATCACCAAAGGCGTCTTTCATTTGACCAAACAGCCATCCGGTAAAGGCACGGCTGCGGCCCAGTTGGTTTTCATAAATCCGGCTTTGACTTTCGTGTACGCCCATCGACACGCCTGCCCCCAAAGGGGTTAACAGATAGTCGTTGTTGATGCCCTGTTCGTAACACGCATGCCCAACCTCATGGATTGTGGAGTAAAAGCAGTTGAACGGATCGGTTGGGTTGGTGCGCGTGGTGATGCGCACGTCCAGCCCCGAACCGCTTGAGAACGGGTGCACGGCTTTGTCGACGCGCCCTTTGCTCATGTCGTATCCAAACGTTTTGGCCAGTTGACGCGTCAGTTTCATCTGCGCGCCTTCCTCAAATGTTCCCTCCAACGTGGGCGGCGCCTCTGCCGCGCGCACGGCGGCGCGCAATTCGCTGAGTTCGGGACGCAACGCGCCAAACATCGCCTCAAGTTCTGCGCCTGTTGTGCCCGGTTCATAATCGGCCAGCATTGCATCATAGACATCACCGCCCGCAGACAGCGCCTGCCCTTCCTCGCGTTTCAAGCCGATCACTTCGGTCAGCGTCGGCGCAAAGGCGGCAAAATCATCCGCCGCGCGGGCTTCGGCCCAAATGCCTTGGGCTTCGGATGTGACGCGCGCGATACGTGCGGCCAGTTGTGCAGGCACTTTACTGGCACGATCAAAGCTGCGTTGAATATGGCGCAGATTGGCGCGGCCCACATCATCCAATGCCGCTTGATCAATTTCACCCAACCAATCGCCAACACGCGGATCAACACGGCGGGCATGCAAAATGCCTTCCATCGCAGCCATTTCTTCGCCGCGCTGTGGTGCCGCGCCGCGGGGCATCATGGTTTCCTGATCCCACCCCAAACGCCCCGCCACTTGTGATAGCGCCTCGGTCTCGCGTTGGAATGTCATCAGATCATCATATGCAGTCATGGTTTTGAACCTCTTAGGGATGTGGCGATCGGATAGGCGCTTAGGAAACGGGCGCGCAGGATCAGCACCCAAAGCACAACCGCAAGCGCTTGATGGGGCAAAGCGATGTGAACGGGTGCGGCGTAAAGAACGGTGGTGATCCCCAGCACAATTTGCAGGGCCAATGCTGCCATCACAGCGTTAAAGGCAAATTGGGTGTGCGCATGTGCAGATTTGCGCCCGCGCAGCCAAACGACAATACCAAAGGCCAACAGCAGATATCCGGTGATGCGGTGAATGAACTGCACCAACCCCGGATTTTCAAAGAAATTGCGCCAGCCGGGTGTGATGCTGAACGCATCTGGTGGGAAAAACTGCCCCTGCATCAACGGCCAGTCGACAAAATAACGGCCCGCATCAATGCCAGCAACCAGCGCACCAATTAGAATTTGCAAAAATGTGAAATGCAGCAACCCGGTCGACAGGCCAAACAATTTGGCCTCTTTAGCGCGGCGTGCCTGCATCAGATCACGCTCTGTCCGGCCCATCATCAGAATGTACCAGGTGATGAAACCCAAAATGACAAAGGCCAGCCCCAAATGTGTCGCCAATCGATAGCTTGCCACATCGGTGGTCCCGACCCCGGTTGTCACACCCGACGCTACCATCCACCAGCCAATCGCCCCTTGCGCGCCGCCAAGCGCACCCAGCAACAAGAGCCGCCCGGTCCATCCGGTTGGAATTTGTTTGCGCAGCAGGAACCAAAAGAACCCGATGGCCCAGACCAGGCCAATCACACGACCAAGCTGGCGATGGCCCCATTCCCACCAATATATACGTTTGAAATCAGCCAGTTGCATCCATGAATTTTGCACCTGAAATTCATCGATTTCTTGATATTTCGCAAATTCCGATTGCCAGTCGGCGTCGTTCAAGGGCGGCATTGCCCCGGTAAAGGGCTTCCATTCGGTGATGGACAACCCGCTATCGGTCAGACGCGTGGCACCGCCCACGGCGATCATCACAAACACCAGTGCAAAGAGCATCATCAGCCAAATGCGAATTGCCCCGCGTGCCCCGCCCCGACCTCGGTCAATCACCCCGGTTTCAACAACCGGGCGCGTGGCCTCAACCGTTCCAACTTCCTCAAATAATTTGCGTTTCTCTGCCATGGTCGGGCCTCATCTTTGCTCTTACCTTGATAGGTAGGGCACGGTGCCCAAAACGTCTAGTCGCGCTCTTTCCAGCGCACCATTTGCCGCATCATGCCATGAAACATCTGCACATCGGCGCGGGTCAGTGGCATACGTGACCACATGTTACGCAGGTTCAACTTCATCGAGGTGGCCTTATGGTCGGGGAAAAAGAACCCGGCCTCATCCAAGCGGTCCTCAAAATGCGCGCCCAAGTGTTCAATTTCGCTATTATTGGCCCATTCGGTGCCTGCCATTTCAACGGTTTTGGCCTTTACGTCGCCTTGCGCATGCATCCATTCATACCCTGTCAACAGTACGCATTGCGCCAGATTAAGAGAGGCAAATTCAGGGTTCACAGGCACTGAAATAATCGCGTTTGCACGTGAAATATCGTCGTTCTCCAGGCCCGCACGTTCAGGTCCAAACAGCACGGCCACGCGCTGGCCATCCGCGATCCGTGCGGCGGCATCGGCCATCGCCGCCTCGGGGCTGAACACAGGTTTTGTCAGGTCTCGATCCCGCGCCGTTGTGGCAAAGACATAATCGCAGTCGGCCAGTGCGCTTGGCAGATCCGGGGCTAAAGACGCCTCATCCAGCAACCGCCCTGCCCCAGATGCCATCGCATCCGCCGCAGGGTTTGGCCAACCGTCACGCGGCGCAACGATCCGCATATGATCAAGGCCAAAGTTCCACATCGCGCGCGCTGCGGCACCGATGTTTTCGCCCATCTGTGGGCGCACCAGAACAAAGGCTGGAATGTTGGGGCTAAGATCGGATTTTGTCATGCCAGCCTCTTACGCGCGCGCAGCACCTATCGCAAGAACTGGCAGCGCCCGAGATGTGATTGGCGTTTTCTTTTTGTGCACCTTGGGCTAGGGACGGATTAAGAAATCAAAGGACCAACGCCCATGGACACGCCAGAGCAGCCACAGATCTATCTGATCACCCCGCCTGAGATCGAACTCAGCAGCTTTCCGACACTCTTGGCGGCAGCCCTTGACGCGCATCCGGTGGCCTGTGTACGCCTCGCGCTGTCCACCAAGGACGAAGATCGGCTAAGCCGCGCCGCTGATACGCTGCGCGAGATCACCCATGCCCGTGATGTGGCGTTGGTGATCGAGGATCATTTGTTGTTGGTCGAACGTTTGGGGTTGGACGGTGTACACCTAAGCGATGCCGCACGATCTGTGCGCTACACACGCAAAGAATTGGGTGAAGACGCAATCGTTGGCAGTTTCTGCAACACGTCGCGCCATGACGGCATGGCAGCAGGTGAAGCTGGTGCAGATTACATCAGCTTTGGACCTGTTCAGGCCGGTACTCTTGGTGATGGCAGTTTTGCTGAGTTGGACCTGTTTAAATGGTGGTCCGAAGTGATCGAAGTGCCTGTCGTGTCTGAGGGCGCTTTGGATGTCGATATGATCCGTGCACTGACGCCCTACACCGATTTCTTTGGCATCGGGGATGAGATTTGGCAGTCTGATGATCCTGCCACCGCGCTGAAAAACCTTATCAACGCGATGGCATAACTTAACGGCGTAAAGGTGGGGGGAAATCCCCCCGCCTATGCCTATGTCGTTACAAAAACACCCGTTCAACGAACCAATAGGCCCCGACCAGCGCAATCACGCAGGACGCAGGCACCGCAATCACGCGGCGATACCACACGCGTTTAATGGCCCAGCCAACCAGAATGAAGGCAATGGCGATCACTGCCAATTGGCCCAGTTCAACACCCACGTTAAATCCGATAAGCGCCGGAATGAATTGACCTTCTGGCAGGCCAAAGTCACCCAACACAGACGCAAAACCCAAACCGTGCAACAATCCGAACCCAAAGATCACCACCGGGCGCCAACGGCTAAGGCCCGATGTAAAGATGTTTTCAACCGCGACATAGGTGATGGAGGCCGCGATCAAGGGCTCAACAATACTGCCCGGTACGTTGACCCAACCCGTTGCGCCCAAGGCCAATGTGACGGTGTGCGCCAGCGTGAATGCAGATACTTGCCAAATCAACGGACGCAGATGTGTGGACAGGAAAAACAAACCCAACACAAATAGAATATGATCCAGCCCTTTGGGCAAAATGTGATCAAAGCCCACTGGAATATAGCTGACAAAGGCTTGCCAAGTGGTTTGTGCGCCACCGCCACCCAGGGCAATCTCGGGGCTGGTTTCGCCGCCATTTAGATATCCTGTGAATGGTTCTGCAACGCCTTGTTGACGCAGCACCATTGCACCACCGCCATCTGGCCAGTTGATGGTGACCTGTTTGGCATCGCGCGACACGTCACCTTGCAAACGCCATGTGGAAATGCGCGGCAATTCAATATCTACGCCTTCGGGGATGTCCAAAGACACCGCATTCAAGGTCGTGGCTTGGCCATCCACCAATACCAGTGGCAATGCGTTCCAGCTGGCCAGTAAGTCGGGCACACGTCCTGCAATGTCTTCGCCCGACAAAGCGCGCAGGGCATCATAGCCTTCTGCGTTTTCGGCATTGTTTGTATCGTCCACCGCATCAAGATCGATTTCAGCCAAGAACGCCTCGACGTTGAGGCGCAGATCAAGGGTCACGCGGCCATCCGCGACGGTCAAATCGCCAATGGTTGGCTGCACCTCATGCGCCTGCACAATGACGCCACAAAGCACTAGGATGCTTGACAAAACACCCAATAACGCCAGCTTTGTATTAACCTTAATGAAAGTATAACTCATGTTTCTGTCCCGTTTGCTACTTGTCACTGCCTGCGCTGTGCCTTTTGCGCCTGCTGTTGCCCATGAATACTGGATCGAACCCGAGAGCTATCAAGTGGCAGCGGATGATTCAATCCAAGCACATTTTAAAAACGGTCAGGAATTTGCAGGTATCACCCTCGCGTTTTTTGACCGCAGCAGTTTGCGATTTGAGCAGATGTTTGATGGTCAGGTGACGCCGATCACGGCGCGTTCCGGTGATTCACCCGCAGTGCAATTAGAGGCATTGAACAAGGATGGTTTGTTGGTTCTGGCCTATGAAACCACGCAGTCCAAAATCACCTATCGAGAATGGCCAAAGTTTCTTAAGTTTGCTGAACACAAAGACTTCCCAGATGCGGCGGCTGATCATGTTGCCAATGGCTGGCCACAAGGAAATTTCAAAGAAAGCTACAGTCGGCATGTGAAGTCATTGGTTGGGGTTGGTACAAGCCTCGGCAGTGATGCTGAATTGGGCTTGCAGACTGAATTTGTGGCATTAACCAATCCCTATGCAGATGGATTTGACGGGCAAATGTCTGTGGCGCTGATGTATCAGGGTGAACCACGCGCCGATGCTCAGGTTGAGGTGTTTGAACGCACCCCAGATGACAAGGTTAACATCACGTTGCACCGCACGGATATGCAAGGCCACGCGACAATTCCCGTCTTGGCGGGGCATGACTATCTGTTTGATGCGGTGGTGCTGCGCCCTGCCCCTGCCAGCGAGGACCCGGGTGCCCCGGTTTGGGAAACGCTTTGGGCGGCCCTGACCTTTGCCGTTCCGCAATAAGCTTGCTTGCATGATCCTGGCGTGCCCGGCTAAATCAAGCATATGAATGATACACCGGATATTTTATGCATCGGCTCTGTCCTGTGGGACGTAATTGGCCGTTCTGAAACCGCAATGCGCCAAGGGTCGGACATGCCGGGGCGCATCACGCGACTGCCCGGTGGTGTGGCGCTGAACATCGGCATGGCGCTGGCGCGTTTTGGCCTTAAACCTGCTTTGCTCAGTGCTGTGGGGCGCGACGCGGAAGGCGACGAATTGATCCGCGCCTGCGCTGTGCGTGGATTGATCACCCAGCATGTGTACCGTTCGGATGATTTGCCCACAGATCGCTACATGGCGGTTGAGGGATCAAATGGGTTGATCGCGGCAATTGCCGACGCCCATTCGCTTGAGGCGGCGGGCGACAAGATCTTGCGCGCCCTGTCTGATGGCTCCTTGCCCGCGCCCTATACAGGGGCAATTGCCCTTGATGGTAATTTGACTCTGGATCTGTTGAGCCAGATCGCCCGTAGCCCGTTGATGGCACAGGCAGATTTACGTGTCGCACCTGCATCACCGGGCAAAGCATTACGTCTTAGCCCGTTTGTACAGGCCGGACGTGGAACGTTGTATGTGAACCTCGAAGAGGCGGGATTGTTGTGCGAGACCGTCTTTGACACCTCAAGCACAGCCGCCGCCGGGCTTTTGGCGCGTGGCGCGGCACGGGCGGTTGTGACCGATGGGGGCAATCCTGCGACCGTCGCTCAGGCAGATGTGCTCATCACCCAAAGCCCACCACCCGTCCATGTGGCGCGTGTCACCGGGGCTGGCGACACATTTATGGCAGCCCATATTGCGGCTGAACTCAAATCCCGCAGCGCGTCCGATGCCCTGCATGACGCACTTGAAGCCGCGGCGCTTTATGTTTCTGGAGAGACCAAGATATGACACCTTTTCCCATGACCTTTAGTGCAGAAGTGGCCAAGGCCCGCACCGCTGGCACCCCAATTGTGGCGCTGGAAAGCACGATCATCACCCACGGCATGCCCTATCCGCAGAACTTGGAAGTGGCCCAGCAGGTTGAGGCAGATGTGCGCGATGCAGGGGCAACCCCCGCAACCATCGCGGTGATTGATGGCGCATTGCACATCGGGTTGGACGCAGATCAATTGAGCGCCTTGGCGCAGGCCAAAGGTGTGGCCAAACTCAGCCGTGCGGATATGGCGGTGTGCATCGCCGCGGGCAAAACCGGGGCGACCACGGTGGCCGCGACAATGATTGCCGCCCACCTTGCAGGTATTTCGGTCTTTGCCACAGGGGGCATTGGTGGGGTGCATAAAGGGGCCGAAAACAGTTTTGATATTTCTGCGGACCTGATGGAATTGGGCCAAACCCCGGTTACTGTTGTGGCTGCTGGTGCCAAAGCGATCTTGGACGTGGCCAAAACACTGGAAGTCCTCGAAACTCAAGGCGTGCCGGTGATCACTGTGGGCCAAGACAGCTTTCCCGCGTTTTGGAGCGCAACATCGCCGCTGAAATCGCCGCTGCGGATGGACAATTCAGCAGATATTGCGCGCGCCCACCACACACGCGCTGCGATGGGCCTGCCCGGCGGACAGTTGATCGCCAATCCTATCCCAAAAGGTGACGAAATTCCGGCTGCCGATCTGGCCCCGGTGATTGCCAAAGCTCAAAATGATGCAGCCACCCATGGGATCAGCGGCAAGGCTGTCACACCCTATCTGTTGCAGCGCATTTTTGAACTGACCGATGGGCGGTCTCTGACGGCCAATATCGCCTTGGTGCGCAACAATGCACGCCTTGCGGCACAAATTGCTACGCATTTGAGCGCAGCCACAGCCTAATAGAGGGCTGGGGCACCCGAAAATATGGGAAACCATTGTAGAGGGTTAACAAAACACCTAGCTATGGTGCGATCTGAACACGGATAAACACACCCGATGAACACGCCTTTTGATCCTGAAACAACAGCGCCGCCAAAGCGCAGCATGATTGGGCGCTTGCGTGCCACATTCCTGACCGGACTTGTGGTGATTGCGCCTGTGGGCCTGACGATCTGGTTGATCTGGGGCGTTGTGGGCTGGATTGACGGCTGGGTGTTGCCATGGGTGCCCAAAGCCTATCATCCCGATCGTATGATCCAGGACTTCTTTGGCCTTGATCCGTCGATGCAGATCAACGTGCGCGGCCTTGGCGTTGTCATCTTTTTGATTTTCACGATCATTGTCGGGATGATGGCAAAGGGTCTGATTGGCCGTTCGTTCATCAAATTTGGCGAAAGCCTTGTGGAACGCACGCCTGTGGTGCGTACCATTTATTCCGGTATCAAGCAGATTTCAGAAACGATTTTTGCCCAGTCTGATCGCAGCTTTGAAAAGGCCTGTTTGATCGAATATCCCCGGCGCGGCATTTGGGCGCTTGGGTTTATCTCAACCACCGCCAAAGGCGAGGTCGCGGCCAAGTCTGATCCGTCAGGCGAAATGGTATCGGTGTTCTTGCCGACCACCCCCAACCCAACGTCAGGGTTCCTGCTGTTTGTGCCCCGAAAAGACGTGAAGGAATTGGACATGAGCGTCGAAGATTCAGCCAAACTGGTGATCTCGGCGGGTCTGGTCTATCCAAACGGGATCTCAAATAACGAAGGCCAACCTGACTTGTTGGAATTGATGGACCGCGTTGAAGATAAGGAAGACGCGAAGGCCAAAGAAACGATCAGCTGAACATCTCAGGTAGATCAACACTGCTGCGCGCGCCGATATCCTTTGCATGATCCGTTAAAAACCGATCTGCCGCGTTATATCCAGCTTCTTTCAAACTGGCGATGACGGCTGGGTTTGGTGTCATCTTGGTGGCCACGGACAATTGTCCCATCAGCGCATCATCTGCGATCATGTGAATATTGACCCGTTTCATAGCGCCCTTTGGGATGGTTTCATCATCCAGCAGGCGTTGCACAAATTCGATAGCGCGCAATTCACGCAGCAGGCTTGAGTTAAAGCTGATTTCATTGATCCGGTTCTGAATTTGCTGCGGTGTGGTCGGGATGCCTTCGCGTTCCAATGGATTGATGTTCACGATCACAATGTCGTCGGGCAAATCTGCGTCAAAAAATGGGAACAACGCGGGATTGCCAGTATAGCCGCCATCCCAAAATGCCTCACGACGCCCGGTGCTAGGGTCGTCAATCTCAACTGCTTTAAACACCGTGGGCAGGCAGGCCGAGGCCATCAACGCATCTGGACTAATCTCGTCGCCAGCAAACACTTTGATCTTACCGTTGCGCACCCGGGTTGCGCAGATGAACAGTAACGGCGCAACCGAATTACAGACCTTATCATAGTCAAATTTGGCGACGATGTCAGCCAATGGGTTCTGGTAGAACGGACCATAGGCATAAGGCGATGTCATGCTGGCCACCGCGCTTGTCATCAGGTGGGGCAATGAATATTCCATTGCGCGGCTCAATGCTCCGACGCCAAAGGGTGCCATCCATTCGGTCATCCGCAGATCGCTCACGCCCGATACCTGTGCCCACAGCCAATCTAGATTTTCACGCGCGCCCTGTTTGCCCCCGGTGATCATCCCGGCCTTTAATGCAGCGCCATTCAGCGCGCCCGCAGAGGTGCCGGAAATGCCACAAATCTCGATATCGTCGTCTTGCAACAAGCGGTCCAGCACACCCCAAGTGAACGCGCCATGCGCGCCGCCCCCCTGAAGTGCCAGATTGATACGTTTTTTCGCCATTTAAAGCGCCGTCCAGCCGCCATCGACGCTGATCGTGGTACCGGTGATTTGGGCTGCGGCATCTGAACACAAGAACGTCGCCGTGCCGCCCATCTGTTCGGTTGTGGCAAATTCCTTGCTAGGCTGGCGGGTCAGCATCACATTCTCAATGACCTCTTCGCGGGTCATGCCGTATTCTTTCATCGTGTCTGGGATTTGCTTTTCCACAATCGGGGTCAGCACGTAACCGGGACAGATGGCATTGCAGGTGATGTCTTCTTTGGCAGTTTCCAGCGCTGTGGTTTTGGTCAGGCCGACAACCCCATGCTTGGCCGCGATATAAGCCGCTTTGAACGGTGACGCGGTCAATCCATGCGCAGAGGCGATATTGATCACCCTGCCCCAGCCCGCCTTGCGCATCATCGGCAATGCAATCGCCGTGGTGTGAAACGCTGAGGACATGTTGATCGCAATGATCGCGTCCCATTTTTCAACCGGAAAATCCGGGATCGGCGCGACATGTTGGATGCCTGCGTTGTTCACCAAGATATCACAGACGCCAGCATCCTCAATCAAACGGCGACATTGATCACCCTTGGACATATCCGCCTGAATGTAGCGCGCTTTCACGCCGGTTTCATCTGCGATCTCTTTGGCCAATGCGTGATCTTCTGCATTGTCCGTGAAAGAGTTAAGCACAATGTCAGCACCCGCACGCGCCAATTCCCATGCAATACCCAGGCCAATGCCTGAGTTTGATCCGGTGATCACGGCAGTTTTGCCGCTGAGGTCGATGGTAAAGGCCATGGGGTTTCTCCGCTCTATATGCTGCATTTGCATAATGGCCTGCCGCAACAGCAAAGGAAACGCACAATCGCGTGGTTCTTGTTCATCAAGCTTAACAAACTGCCAAAAAAAAACGCCAGCACGAAGCTGGCGTTAAGTTATTGAGGCAGGTTTCATACAGGCAAGAAACCTATCGAGCAGTGAAGTCTTTATAAGCGTTGTGGTGCCCAACGCCAAGTTAAAAGTTTGCTGTCACCACTTTGCCCCGTTAATGATTGGTTCAATAAAACAAGGGTAGAGCGGGATTGTTGCGAAAATGGCAAAAGATATTTTCCAAAAGATGCGGTGCGTTGCGGGTGTTTCTTCACTGATTCTGGGGGGGATTCTTTGGGGCGGTATTGCGGCTGCTGAACCCCAGCATGGGATATCTATGTATGGTGACCCTGCCCTACCACCTGATTTTGTGTCTTTGCCATATGTAAACGCTGATGCGCCCAAAGGCGGCAAGATCACGCTGGGCAACACCGGGGGCTTTGACAGCCTTAATCCATATGTCCGAAAAGGCACCGCCCCATGGCAGTTGAGTTTCTTTACACATGAGACCCTGATGGGGCGGTCATGGGACGAACCTTTTACGCTTTATGGGCTGTTGGCCGAATCGATTGAGACCCCAGATGACCGATCTTGGGTTGAATTTACCCTACGCGAGGGTGCCCGATTCTCTGATGGATCGCCGCTGACTGTGGATGATGTGATTTTCTCATACGATACGCTTGGTACAGTTGGGCACCCGAAATACCACGGGTTGCGCGCACAGATTGAGACAATCGAACAGACCGGGCCGCGTAAAGTTAGATTTACCTTCAACACTGAAAACCGTGAATTGGCGCTGCTGGCTGGCATGCGTCCCATTCTGTCGCGCGCGCAATGGGAGGGCAAAGATTTCGCCAATGCGCCCTTGGGTGATATCCCGCTTGGCTCTGGTCCCTATCGGATCAGTGAGTATCAAGCCGGGCGCCAGGTCACCCTCACGCGCAACCCCGATTATTGGGGCGCGAATGTGCCGTTCACCAAAGGCACCAGCAATTTTGACGAAATCACCATTGATTTTTACGGCGATGCTTCGGTGTTGTTTGAAGCCTTCAAAGCAGGTGAGATATCTGCGGTGCGTGAATTTAATGCCGAAAAATGGGCCAACCAATACAGTTTTCCTGCGGTTGAGCGTGGTGACGTTGTAAAATCCACCTTTGCGCATCAAAAACCATCCGGCATGACTGGCTTTGTTATGAATACCCGCAAACCACCTTTTGATGATTGGCGGGTGCGTGATGCGATGATTGCGGCGTTTAATTTTGAGTTTATCAATGGCACGCTGACCGGGGGGGCGTTGCCGCGGATATCTTCGTATTATTCAAATTCCGTATTGGCGATGCAACCCGGCGCCGCCCCTGAAAAGGTCGCAGGGTTCTTGCAGCCTTTTGCAAATGATCTGCTGCCCGGCACCCTCGAAGGTTATGCCTTGCCCGTCGCAGATGGATCAGCGCGCAACCGCGCGGGCATTCGCGCAGCATTGAAACAGCTGGAGGCCGCAGGATATTCGGCCAAAGATGGGACAATGCGCGGCCCGGATGACACGCCGTTGCGTTTCAAAATCCTTTTGTCCAAAGGCAGTTATCAAGACATTGATGGTTCTGAAAAAATCGCGGAACTTTATATCCAAGCACTCAAGCGTCTTGGTATCGAGGTCGAGGTTGAAACAGTCGATAGCGCACAAGTCGTCGCCCGCCTCGAAAGTTTCGATTTCGAAATGACCACCTATCGCCGCGCTTTGTCGCTGAGCCCCGGGAACGAACAAAAGTACTATTTCGGATCAGAGGCCGCAGATCAGCCGGGATCGCGCAATCTGATGGGCGTTAAATCGCCCGCAATTGATGCGATGATCGACACGATGTTGTCGGCACGGGATTCTGATGACTTCACCGCCGCCACCCGCGCTTTGGATCGGATATTGACCGCTGGGCGCTATGTGATCCCGTTTTGGCAATTCAATGAGGGTTTGATCGCGCATGATGCACAGATGAAATTCCCCGGCACTTTGCCAATCTACGGCGATGGGCCAAATTTCATGCCCGAGGTCTGGTGGTGGGAACCAAAGGGCTGAGTGTCATAAAACCGTTACGGATTGCAGTTAGGCGATATGCCTAACTGCTCACTTTTTAAAGGCCCAACCGCTATGAATATCCTTGTCCTGTGCACGGGCAATTCTGCCCGCTCGATCCTTTTGGAATCCCTGTTGACCCATCTGAGCGACAGACGGGTCACGTCATTTTCCGCCGGTAGCCAGCCTGCGGGTCAGGTGAACCCGCACGCGATTGCATTGCTCAAGAAAAAAGGTCACGAGACAGGTGGATTTCGATCCAAAAGCTGGGATGAGTTTGGGACCAAAGACGCGCCCCAGATGGATATCGTGATCACGGTCTGTGGCTCTGCGGCGGCTGAGACCTGCCCGATGTGGCCCGGCACACCGCTGCGCGCGCATTGGGGTGTCGAAGACCCGGCAGCGGCACGTCCAGAAGACGCCGAAGCTGCCTTTAGCGTGGCTTTTGATATCCTGTCACGCCGCGCGACAGCCTTTTTGGCCGCCCCGATTGAGACACTGGACCCTGCTGCCTTGCAAGATCATCTGAAAACATGTGGGGCGCTTTTGTGACCCGTCGCCTCGCAGCCGAAGCCTTGGGCACGGCGTTGCTGCTGATCTCGGTGATCGGTTCTGGGGTGATGGGCGTATCGCTCGCTCAAGGGAACGCGGCGATCACGCTGTTGGCCAATGCCATTGCCACGGGCTGTATGCTGTATGTGATCATCACAGTATTGAACCCTATTTCTGGCGCGCATTTTAATCCTGCTGTTTCACTGGCTTTTGCACTGCGCGGACGACTGCCATGGCGCGACGTACCGGGCTATGTTGGCGCACAGATCATCGGTGGCATCATCGGCGTCTGGGTCACGCATCTGATGTTTGATCTACCCGTTTTGCAATGGTCAATGACCCTGCACCGCAGTGGTGGCGCACAGTGGTTTTCCGAGATGATCGCGACATTCGGATTATTGTTTGTGATCTTTGGGGGCCTAAAGGCACGCGCTGAGGCTGTGCCGACTTTGGTCGCACTTTATATCACTGGGGCCTATTGGTTCACCTCATCCACCAGTTTTGCCAACCCGGCTGTGACCATCGCGCGCGGGTTTTCGGATACTTTTGCGGGGATCAATCCTGCGCATATTCCGATGTTTATCATCGTGCAGTTGATTGCTGTTGTGATCAGCCATTTTGCATTGCGAGCCTTGCTCGAGGATCAATGATCAAAAAGGGGCGGCTGCGCCGCGTTTGACCTTTTAGAATGAGAGGGCTTTGCCCCCTCAAACTCCCCCAGAGTTTATTTGGCTAGATGAAGGGAATCAGGTCAGGGATGTGACCCAAAGGATTGTTGCGTCTTCATCGCTGAGGGAAATGACATTGTGGCCCATGGTTGCGTCATAATACGCACTGTCGCCGCGGCGCATGTCGACGGGTTCGTAGAATTCAGTATAGAGGCGGATCACCCCTGTCAGAACGTACAGGAATTCTTCGCCGTCATGGCGCACCCAGCCGTCGAATTCTTCCATCTTGCGGGCGCGCACACGGGCGCTATAGGGCAGCATTTGTTTTTTGCGCAGGGTATCCGCGAGCAATTGATGTTCATAGGTTGTGGTTGCCTTGGCAGTGCCTTGACCCGATTTGGTGATCGCCATGCGGCCCGTGACCTGATCTGCGGCTGGGGGTGTGAACAATTGCGGGACAGATATTTCCAGACCCACAGCCAGCTTTTTAAGGGCATCATAGGTCGGCGACATCTGGCCATTTTCGATCTTGGATAATGTTGAACGCGCCAGTCCAGCTTGTTTTGCCGCCTGTTCCAAGGTCCAGCCATGTGCGGTGCGCAGGGCGCGGACCCGTTCGCCCAAATTAACCGGGGGCAGCGTTTCTGTTTCGCCTGACATGCGGGCGATTTCGATCAGGCTTTTGGGACTGTCTGCACTCATAAGTTGGGCTATAACGGGGCCGGGCGAACCTTGCAACGCACGCAACGCTGAGGTAGCGAAATCCCATGTCAATTGATACACTTCCATCCGTATTTGGGCCCTGCCCGACCCCTTTCAATATGGCGGCGCATGTCTTGGCCAAAGCCGATGTGCTGCGCGACAAAGTCGCCCTGTCGGTTTTGTCACCAGAGCACCGCGAAGATTGGACATTTGGCGAGATTGAGTTGGCTGTGCGTGGCATTGCCACGGGCTTGAAGAATGCTGGGTTTGAGGCTGGCGATATCCTGTTGATGCGCTTGGGCAATACGCCTGATTTCCCTCTATGTTATCTCGGGGCCTTGGCGGCTGGCATGGTGCCTGTCCCAACGTCATCGGCGCTGACATCTGGCGAAGTGGCCAAGATGATTGCCACCCTCAAGCCGCGCGCGATATTGCGCGACCCCAAAGTGCCCTGCCCAACCCATAGAACGACGCTTATGATTGATGATCTGCGCGCCATGTGGAAATTGCCCCCGGCACCCTGGCATATGGGGGATGCAAACAGGTTAGGCTATATCATCTATACCTCTGGCACTTCTGGCGTGCCTTCTGCTGTGATGCATGCCCATCGCGCCATTTGGGCGCGCCAGATGATGTTTGAGGGCTGGTATGGCCTGCGTGAGAATGACCGCGTTCTACATGCAGGCGCGTTCAATTGGACCTACACGCTTGGCACTGGTTTGATGGACCCCTGGACGATGGGGGCAACCGCATTGATCCCGGCCCCCGGGACTGCGCCGGGTGACATGGCTGTGATGCTGGCCGATCATAAGGCGAGCATTTTTGCCGCTGCGCCGGGTGTCTATCGTCAAATGCTCAATTCTCATGAAACGTTGGACCTACCCGATCTGCGCCACGGGTTAAGTGCCGGGGAAAAGCTATCTGAAGCTGTGAAAACCGCATGGAAGGTCGCGACGGGTCGCCGTGTCTATGAAGCCTTTGGCATGTCTGAATGTTCGACCTTCATATCCGGCAGCCCTGCGCATCCGGCAAGCGGGAACACGTTAGGGCGGCCACAACCGGGCCGACAGGTGGCGATTGTTGGTCAGGATGGCCCCCTGTCCGCTGATACGCCCGGCACCATTGCCATTCATCGGGATGATCCGGGTTTGATGCTTGGCTATCTGAGGGCACCCGATCTGACAGCAGCGCGCTATCAGGATGAATGGTTCATGACTGGTGATCAGGGGGTGATGGATGCATCCGGCCAAGTCACCTATCTGGGTCGCAATGATGATATGATGAACGCAGGCGGCTTTCGCGTGTCCCCGCTTGAGGTTGAGGCGGCATTGGCAGCGGCACCCGACATAGATGCCATTGGTGTCTGTCAGGTGCAGGTCAAACCGGATGTCTTTGTGATTGCCGCGTTTTATACCGCCGCCACCCCACTGGACGAAGGCGCATTGCGCCGCTATGCCGAAGCCAAGCTGGCGCGCTATAAGCAACCGCGCCTTTATATCCATCTGCCGACCCTTCCGATGGGGGCAAATGGCAAGTTATTGCGACGCTCACTAAGGGCCGCATATGAGGCCGAAAACCATGCGTGATCCTGTTAAGCTTGATATTATGTCAGACCCTATTTGCCCGTGGTGCTATATTGGCAAGGCGCATCTGGACAAGGCGCTGGCGGCGCACCCTGATCATCCCTTTGTAATCGAATGGCATCCGTTTCAATTGAACCCGGACATGCCCAGCGAAGGCATGAATCGGCGTGCCTATCTTGAGGGCAAGTTTGGCGGGAAAGAAGGCGCGGTGAAAGCCTATGCTCCAGTGGTTGAACATGCCAAGACCGCTGGGTTGAGCATCAACTTTGAGGCGATGAAGCGCACGCCAAATACATTAAACGCGCATCGCCTGATCCATTGGGCCGGTATTGAGGGGCGTCAGATCGCTGCGGTTTCAGCGCTGTTTCAGGCATATTTTGTGGATGCACGTGACATTGGTGACCTCGAAGTGTTGGCCGATATTGCAGATAGTATTGAGATGGATGCAGCCGTCACGCTCAAGCTGTTGCATACTGACGTGGATGCCCAGGACATACGCGATCGCGATGCGCATAGCCGTAAAATGGGCATCAGTTCGGTCCCCACATTCATCGTTGCAAACGCACATGCGGTGCCCGGTGCACAGCCGCCAGAACTCTGGGCAAATGTAATCGCTGATCTGACCAAGTAATCCAAAGATACTTGATCTCGTCCCGCAACATGACACAAAAACGGGCCGAAAATCTTGAATTTCTCTTTGCGTCACGTGGTTTGTTGACTTAATCTACTACTCAATGAGGGGCAAAAGCCCCCGTAACGATCTAATTGAGCGGGTAAAATGGCAGACAAACAGGCAACACCAGACGTGGTGGTGAAAAAACGTGCATCCGAACTTGGGCGCAAAGTTATGGTCGGAACCTTTAGCAATTATGCCGGTCCGGTTGATGAAAATGTCGCCCCGACGTCCCGTATCAAAGCCGTTTGGCGTAATGAAACGGGTGCTTTTCACTGCGCAACGCTCACGACACGTCCGACATGATACCCTTGTCCAAAGCGCCCCGCACCGTGCTGTCCTACGGCGCGTTTGATCAATTCAATCAAAATCACGTGATCCGTCTGCGTCAACTCGCGTCTTTGGGGGATGAGTTGATCATTGGGTGTGCAACCGACGAATATGCGTTTTTTGAAGGGTGCCCCTGCGTTATGCCGTTTGAACAGCGTCGCGCCATGTTAGAGAGCTGCCGTTTCGTATCACGGGTGATCCCAGAGGAAACTTGGGAACAAAAACATACAGATATCGTCAATTACAATGTGTCTGTTTTTGCAATGGGGGCGGAATGGGAGGGCCAATTTGATGACCTTCATGACATCGCCCACGTCCAGTATTTACCCACGCCAGATTTAGCGCATGATGCCAAGCGCTGGGTGGGTCCACAGCGCACAGTCGCATGAAGTGACCAAATACACGCGATTGTAGATTGTGGCCAACGCAACCTTGGGTTAATCCTGACGCCAAGTCGCGTCATGCTTTTGCTGCGACTCACCTGTCGGAGCCTTTCGTGTCGTCCAAGCCAACTGAATTTCAACTAAGCCGGGTCGAATTTGTTGCAATGATTGCAATGATGTTTGCAACCATTGCGTTTTCGATGGATGCGATGTTGCCAGCTTTACCTGTTTTGGCAGCAGAGCTTTCTCCGGAAATGGCGCATCGTGCCCCGTTGATTTTGACAATGTTCTTCTTTGGCATGGGCGCGGGTACATTTATTGCTGGCCCGCTTTCTGATGCCTACGGTCGCCGCAAGGTCGTGTTTTTCGGCATTGGCATATATATCATCGCCTCTGCCGTTGCCTGGGCCAGTTCGTCATTAGAAGTCATGCTGATCGCACGGGTTTTTCAGGGCTTGGGGGCATCGGGGCCGCGTGTTGTCTCTGCGGCGATCATCCGTGATTTATTCAAGGGGCGCGAAATGGCGCGGATCATCTCGTTTGTGATGATGGTCTTTACGCTGGTTCCGGTGCTTGCGCCTGCATTGGGTGTTTTGATCATCGCTGCCATGGGCTGGCGCGGTATTTTTCTCGCCTTTATCTTGTTCGCTGTAACCGTGGCGATCTGGATGGCGTTTCGCTTGCCCGAAACCCTACCTGTTGAGCGGCGTCGCCCCTTGAAGTTCAAGTTGATGGCGGCAGCCGTTGTCGAAATGTTCAGCCACCCGACTGTGCGTATTTCGATTTTTGTGCAGACCTTGGCGATGGCGATGTTGATCATCACATTGATGTTGGTACAGCCCATTTATGCCCAGATTTATGAACGTGCAGAGAGTTTTCCGTTTTGGTTTGGTGGCATTGCCTTGGCCGCAGGCAGCGCCAGTATTCTAAACGCGATGTTGGTTGTGCGCTATGGGATGCAGCGGCTGGTTACCATCACGCTGGGCTTGCAGGTCTTACTGTCCGGTACGTTATTGTTGTTTGATCTGACGGCATTGGCCGAACCTTATGGTTTTGCTGCATTTGTGCTTTGGCAGACCTGTTTGTTCTTTCAGGCCGGGCTGACTTTGGGCAATCTGAACGCCATCGCGATGGAGCCTATGGGGCATATTGCTGGCATGGCGGCCTCGGTAACCGGGGCATTTTCGACTGTGATCGCCGCCATCGTCGCCGCCCCAATTGGCACGATGTTTGACGGCACCACACGGCCTTTGATTGTCTCCATTCTGGTGATGGCAGCCGCTGGGTTCCTGTTGATGCTATACATGGCGCGGGTTGATGCGCGCATTCAGCCGGATGCCGCTGAATAGGCGCATGACGGCACTGTCGTTGCGCGAAAATCTGCCGTGTTAGCATTTGATTCACATTTGATTTGATATGTATCAATATGATCGGGCAGTTTTGCTGCTATCGGTTGTTAGGGCAGAATGTCGGTTTTCAAAGTCACCCCGATGTACTTTTCAACCCGTCAAACTGACCCGTTCACACGTTGTATCAAGGGGGATTTAGCATGACACAAACAGCACTTGATCAAAAACTGGCCCAACTGGAACGCGAGATGTCGCACGCAAGCGCCGCTGAAAAAGCACAGATTGCGCAACGTATCCGTGCCTTGCTGGCACCTGAAAAAGCCAAATCATCAGGCACAATGGATGAGGGCGAAGATCTGTTCGACAACATGCCTGTCTAAGGTTTGGCGGAAAGGCAGATGGTTTGATCTGCCTTTACTTTGATTTTGCCAGCTTCTTTTCTTTTGCGATGACGTGTTCTGCCAGATCGCGTGCAATCGCAAAGGCACCTTTGATCTTGTCCACGTCACTCTTCCAATCGCGGCGCACGACGATCTTGTTGTCTTTGACCTTTGCCAACCCACGTTGATCTTGAATGAAGGTCACCAACCCTTCAGGGGATGCAAATTTGTCGTTGTGGAATTGGATCGTGGCGCCCTTTGGTCCACCGTCCAGTTTGGCAATGCCAGCACGTTTACACATCGCTTTGATCCGCACGACCAACATCAGCGTGTTCACCTCACGTGGCAGCTTGCCAAAGCGGTCAATCAATTCAGCGGCAAAACCTTCCAATTCAACCTTTGTGCTTAATCCACTTAGGCGACGGTACAGCCCCAGACGTACATCCAGATCAGGCACGTAAGCTTCGGGGATCAGGACTGGCACACCAAGGTTGATCTGTGGTGCCCATTGACCATCATCGTCCAGCACGCCTTCCATCTGGCCCGCTTTGATCTTGGCAATCGCTTCTTCCAGCATGCTTTGATACATTTCAAAGCCAACGTCGCGCATCTGGCCGGATTGTTCTTCGCCCAGCAGGTTCCCTGCCCCGCGAATGTCCATGTCTTGACTGGCCAGCGTGAACCCTGCCCCCAGTGTATCAAGTGACCCCAAAACACGCAGACGCTTTTCCGCCGTTGTAGTCAGTTTGGCACGCGGTTTGGTGGTGAGGTACGCATAGGCGCGGGTTTTGGACCGCCCGACACGACCCCTGATCTGATACAATTGCGCCAGACCAAACATATCGGCGCGATGCACAACCATTGTATTTGCAGTAGGGATATCCAGACCGGATTCCACAATCGTGGTGGCCAGCAAGATGTCATATTTCCCATCATAAAACGCGTTCATCCGGTCATCGAGTTCACCCGCAGCCATCTGGCCATGCGCGACCATATAGCTGAGTTCAGGCAGTTGGGCTTTGAGGAAATCCTCAATCTCGGGCAGGTCCGAGATGCGCGGCACCACATAGAACGATTGCCCGCCCCGATAATGTTCGCGCAACAACGCCTCGCGCAGGGTCACCGCATCGAATTCACTGACATAAGTTCGGATCGACAACCGGTCGACAGGTGGCGTGCCGATGATACTTAGATCACGCACGCCTGTAAGGGATAATTGCAATGTCCGCGGAATCGGTGTCGCGGTCAGGGTCAGCACGTGAATATCGGTGCGCATCGTTTTGAGGCGTTCTTTGTGGGTCACACCGAATTTTTGTTCCTCATCGATCACCAACAGCCCAAGGTTCTTAAAGCGGGTGTTTTTTGCCAAAAGCGCATGGGTGCCGATCACGATATCGCAGGTGCCGCGCGCAATTCCATCGCGGGTCGCTGCGGCGTCTTTGGCACTGACAAAGCGCGAGAGTTGGCGCACCTCAATGGGAAAGCCTCGAAAACGCTCTGCAAAGCTTTTGTAATGTTGTCGCGCCAACAATGTCGTGGGCGCGATCACCGCGACCTGTACACCCGACATGGCCGCAACAAATGCGGCGCGCATCGCAACTTCGGTTTTACCAAAGCCGACATCACCACAGATCAAGCGGTCCATCGGATTGCCGCTGGTCAAATCGTCAATTACATCGCCAATCGCGCGCAATTGGTCGTCGGTTTCTGTATAAGGAAAGCGCGCCGCAAAGGCATCCCACATGCCCGGCGGTGGTTCTAACACAGGCGCGCGGCGTAAGGCGCGTTCGGCGGCAATGCGGATCAATTTGTCCGCCATCTCGCGGATGCGTTCTTTGAGTTTGGCTTTCTTAGACTGCCATGCACCACCACCTAATTTATCAAGCAGCCCTTCTTCATGGCCGTATTTCGACAGCAGTTCGATGTTTTCAACGGGCAGATACAGTTTTGAATTTTCTGCATATTCCAGCAATAAACATTCATGCGCGGCCCTGGCGGCGGTGATCACTTCCATGCCCAGATAACGGCCAATGCCGTGATCCACATGCACAACCAGATCACCGGGCGTCAGGCTTTGTGCTTCCGTCAGGAAATTGTCAGCCCGGCGTTTGCGTTTTGGTGCGCGGATCAGGCGGTCGCCCAGAACATCCTGTTCTGAAATAACAGTAATGCTGCCCTCTTGATAGGGCGCTTCAAACCCATGTTCCAGCGCCCAAACCGCCAGATGTAGACCACGTTTGCCAATCCGCGTGGCATTGGTGATCGGGATCGCCTCGGCCAGCCCTTCATCCTCAATCAACCCGGTCAGACGTTCGCGCGCACCGTCTGAATAGCTGGCAATCAGCACCGGGCCTTGATCAAGTTTCGATTTAATATGCGCTGCCAAAGCCCCGAAAAGGCTGACAGATTCCTGTTGCCGTTCGGGCGAAAAGTTGCGCCCAATGCGTGCACCTGCATCCAAAACGCCGGGGCCTGTGGGTTGGGGCAGCGGGTTGAACTGGATGACACGATGATCCGCAGTGGCCAGCAGCCAGGCTTCGTCATTCAGGTACAGCCCTTCGGGTGGGCTTGGTTTATAAACGCTGTCCATTTTCGACCGGTTCGCCATGGCCAGACGCCGGGTTTCATATTGATCCGCAATACTGTCCCAACGCGCCAAACGTGTTGGGGTCAGTTGATCATCCAGTGTGATGGTTGCGCGCGGCAGATAGTCAAACAACGTTTCCAGACCATCATGGAAGAACGGCAACCAATGTTCTGCGCCTTGATGTTTGCGCCCAGCTGAAATCGCCTCATACAGCGGATCATCTGTGCCCGCGGCACCAAATTCGATGCGATAGTTTTGACGAAACCGGGTGATTGCCGCCTCGTCCAAGATCACTTCGCTGACCGGGGCCAACTCCACCAGATCCAGTTTTTCAGTTGTGCGTTGTGTTGCCGGGTCAAAACGGCGTGCACCGTCCAAGGTATCGCCAAACAGGTCCATACGAACCGGGCCCAGATCACCGGGCGGATAGATATCGATGATGCCGCCGCGAATGGCGTAATCACCGGGTTCCATCACTGTCGGGCTTTGCACAAACCCCATACGCACCAAAAACGCCCGCAAGGCAGGTTCATCAATGCGGCTGCCAACCGTAGCGCTGAACGCGGCATCCCGTAAAATGGCGCGCGCCGGCACCCGCTGTGTCGCGGCGTTTAGCGTGGTGAGCAGGACAAATTTATCCGGCATGCCATGCGCCAGTCCAGCCAAAGCCGCCATGCGTTGCGCAGAAATGTCAGCATTGGGCGACACCCGGTCATAGGGCAGGCAATCCCAGCCGGGAAATGTGACCACAGGCATGTCAGGCGCAAAAAACCGCAGCGCAGATTGCATCGCGGCCATGCGTTTGTCGTCACGCGCCACATGGATAACGGGCACAGCTTTTTTGGCGATCTCATCCAAGATCGCGCGTGCGTCATAGCCTTCGGGAACACCGGACAGGGTTAATTTAGTCAATTCTGGCATCAGGCCTCACTTGGTTCGGGCGGACGTGTTGTTATCCACCCAATGCCCCAAGAGACATGTTTTGATACATGCCCCAAAGCGCCGTCACAAAGATCGCAACCATGCCGATGATCTGGGTGTAAAGACGATGCCGCATCAGGCGTTTGTGCAGGCGTTCGCCTGTGGCATCCTCAAGCTGGATCAGACGTGCGGTCGACATGCTTAACATCCCCACCAGTGACAAAGGGAACGCCAGCAACAGTACCGCTTGGGCAAACTCCATACGATATACAAAGCCCAGCAATGCCAGCATCGTCAGGCCAAAACAGCCAAACCCCAATAGCCAAAGGCCTGACACCTGCCCGATATACATCAAGCGGTTGACCATGATCCGCACCATGTCTTCCAGATCAACTTGGGCTTGCTCGCCCTGACGTCGTGCGCGCAACACCATGTCATAGGGCACACCAATCACCCAATGGCTGGCGGTGGACCAGACAACAGCCAGCACAATCCAGAACCACAGGTTCGAGAAAGACCGCATGTCGATCAGTTCAAAAAGAGTTTGATACCAGTCCAAATCGCGACGTCCATCAATGGAATTTTGCACCTCATACAAGGGGATGGCGGCAATTCCTACCCTTGAGGCGTGTGATTTTTCATGGCAAGCCTTTGGGACCCCCGAATTGAGGTATTTTTGCATGCACCCTGTCAACGCCCCCTTCCCTGCAACACGTCTGCGCCGCACCCGTGTGACCCCTGCTGTGCGCGCTTTGGTGCGCGAAAATGCGCTATCTGTGGGGGATTTGATTTGGCCCGTTTTTGTACGTGCTGGGGAAGGTATTGAAGAACCTGTGCCTTCTATGCCCGGCGTGATGCGCCGATCGGTCGATAAGGTTGTTGAGGCCGCACGCGAGGCCGCTGATCTGGGCATCGGCGCGATGTGTATCTTTCCCTATACCGGAATCGCGGACCGCACGGAGGATTGCGCCGGGGCGTGGGATCCGCAAAACCCCGCCAACCGCGCGATTGCCGCGATCAAATCCGCCGTACCGCAGATGGCGATTATGAGCGATGTGGCGCTGGATACCTATAACATCAACGGCCATGATGGCTTTGTTGAGGACGGCGTCATTGTGAATGACCGCACAGTTGAAGCTTTGGTCAAAATGGCGCTGGCGCAGGCCGAAGCCGGGGCCGATATCATTGGCCCCTCAGACATGATGGATGGCCGCATTGGCGCGATCCGTAGTGCGTTAGAGGGCGCAGGACACTCCGACGTGATGATCCTGTCATACGCGGCCAAATATGCCTCGGCCTTTTATGGCCCGTTCCGCGATGCAGTGGGTGCATCCGGTGCGCTGACTGGGGATAAGAAAACCTATCAGATGGATCCAGCGAATAGTGACGAAGCATTACGCCTAGTCGCGCGCGACCTATCCGAGGGCGCAGACATGGTCATGGTCAAACCCGGCCTGCCCTATCTCGACATCTGCCGCCGCGTCAAAGACGCGTTTGGCGCGCCGACCTTCGCCTATCAAGTGTCCGGTGAATACGCGATGATCAAAGCAGCTGCGCAGAATGGTTGGATTGATGAAGAACGCGTGATGATGGAAAGCCTGATGGCGTTTAAACGTGCAGGCTGCGACGGGGTGCTGACGTATTTTGCACCGGATGCGGCGCGGGTTTTGGGGCGGTGAAGGCTGATCATCGGTAGATTTCTACCGATACTGATAGAAACAAGCTCTCTCCGCTAGTACAAATTG
>JBARCK010000096.1:0-32000 GCA_049794015.1 Sulfitobacter sp.
CGAAGATCTGTTCAATATTTCTATAGAGCGGCTTGATGACATTGCCTTTGACACGGATGGTAATCCAGTTGAACTCCTTCAGACTAAGTTTCATGGTAAAGCCGGTAACTTGACTAACAGGAGTAGCGACCTTTGGAAGACCCTACGGATCTGGGCGGAAGGAATAGCGAGCGGAGACTTTATCTTAGGGGCCACCTCATTTACGTTAATCACCACCGAGAATGCAGCTGTTGGGAGTATCGCTGATGACCTGGGCTGTAGCGGGGAGCGTCGCAATGTGTCATCAGCACTAGAGACGCTCCGGGACATTGCCTCCGGGTCAGGTAGTGAGGCCAATCTAAAGGGATTTGATGCATTTAATGCCCTACAACCCTGGCAGCAAGCGCAGCTGGTTGAAGCTTTTTATGTCATCGGTAAATCACCAGACCTTGTTCGTGTACGGCAAATGATACTCAATCAGCTCAAGATGACGACAGAACAGAGGGTCGGCCGTCATCCTGGAAAAATTCGCCAAATATAGCCTAACCTGCTGTTTTTATTAAAAAATATCCAAATTCAGTCTTTAGGTGCTGGTAAAACGTCCGAACCTAGCCACTTTGAATACAAACCCCTGGAGCCACTCTGCTTTTTGGAAATTACGCACAATTACGCATGGTATGCGTAATTCGATATAACACTGACTTCTGCTATCGATTTACACCTGCTCTTTGGGCTAAAATCACGCGACCGACCGGGTATGAGCCCTCTCTGTCGTAAAACAGCAATAGGGTCTGCGAAGCGCCTGAGGTGGCCAGCGATAAGAGCAAATACCCTACTGAGCCTGAGAGCAGCAGGTCATCCACTGGCTTCAGGGGTTTTACTTCTTTCTTCCAGTAAGCGATTCATCATTTCTGTCTTAATTGAGATTTCCGTTTCCAGCTTGCCAATCGATACAGACGCTTGGGTTTTCCAGGCGAGTAGCTCTTCGTTCAGCCTTTTAAGTTTATCGAGTTCCTCTGATTGGTTTTCGAACTCGGATAGTTGGGTTTTGAGCGACTCGACTTCTGCTGATTTCGACTCCAGGTTTGTTGTGAGTTTGCGTTGCTCGGCTTCCAGTTTTGCAGCCGTTTTCTGTGTGGCGCCAAGCTCAGCTGCCAATCTTCCGTTGTCTTTGTTCAGCTGCGTGATATCACCCTGCTTAACAGAAAGCGTTTGATTTAAGGTCCTGATTTCAGCTTGTAATTGCTGTGCTTGGTGCTCATGTTTTCGCTGATCCTGCTCACGCTGATCCTTAACGGATTGCCGGTAATGCTCCATCGCTTCGCGGTTGTGACGATGCTTTTCTTCCAGTGATTCGATTTGAGCCTGCTTCTCAGCTAACAGTACTTGAAGCTTTTCGTTGGCTTGATTGGCTTTGGAGGCATTTGCTTTCAACGTTTCTTCGGAGGCTTTGCTGGCATCAAGATCGGAGAGCACGACTTTCAGCTCACGCTCTTTTGCTTCTAAAGTGTTATTTGTGTTGGCAAGCGAGCTTTCGAGTTCTTGAATGCGATCGGTAAGTGACCTTACCTGGCTTTGATGTTTGGTTTGATGTTCTTCAACCAGGGATTGAGCCTCCTGGCGGAGCACTGAAGCAAGGCGCCCGACAAGCTCTTTTATTGGCTGGCTGAGTAAAGCCTCATCATCCAGTCGAGCTGATGCCTCTTCTTCGATCTCGCGCAAATAGCGATGGATTGTGGACTTTGAGCCGGTATTGCCCAGCTCTACTCGTATTGCGTCAATGGAGGGGTTTTCGCCCCGGCTGATCAGGGTTTCGCGTGCCTTGGATACCAGCGCCTTATTGATGCCACCTCTTGCCATAACTCACCTCTCGGCATATTTCGTACTGTATTACATACCATGTATATACATACTATTTTATATGATTTAGGCGGGAAATGACAGCGCCAAAGTAACCTTAAATAATCAAGACTTATTTAATGTTATGGCTATAATTGTCCAGAAAATGGGCTCAATCGGTACAGATAGGCGGCATTCGACTGTCATCTCCAAAAACCCATTGACAATGGTTTTTTTTGTGAACCACACTTTCCACCTTAATTATTAGGTGTAACTGAGACAGTGATGATACTTGGCGATCTAGAAAAAACGGTTTTGCGGTATTTTTGGGAGATCGACGCGGCTGACGCGAAGCAGGTGCATGCACATTTTGAAAAAATCCGCGGTGGGTCGCTGAATACGATACAAGCCACGCTGGATCGGCTCTTCAAAAAAGGCTTATTGCATCGTTCCAAGCAAAGCCACGCGTTCATTTATGAGTCAGCAATGGACAAGCATACTTTTCTCGGCAAGTTGATCGTCGACGTCACGCGAGACTTTAGCGAAAACAACGAAAACCCCCTCGCTACGGCGTTTACATCCATTGCGTCGACCTCAAGTGAAAAAGACCTAGAAGAGCTTGAGCGTTTAATTAGTCACCAACGCAAAATTCAGCAAAAAGGCGAATCTGAATGATGTTCACCGGGGAAACAGCGCTCTTCTTTAATGTCATTACCATCGGGGTTCTGAGCTTTGCCCTAACGAGTGTGATGTTGAGCTTGGCGTTCTCAATTGCCTCACCTCACTTGAGCCGCATATCATCGAGTGTTCGAGAAAAATTATTGTGGGGCGTTGCGCTTACACCCTGGTTATCGGTGTTTGCTGCAGTAAGCCTGCTGATCTTGCCAGAATTTCTGATAAGTAATAATCACTGGTTTACTGAACGTTTTCATTGGCACCATAGTCTGGTTTTTGATGTAAATAGCTGGCACGGTGTGGTTTCGATACTGGCACTTCTCTTCGTTTTGACCGCGATTGGTCGAACTTCATGTAAAGCTCTCCGTTATTCTCGCCACGTTAGCCAGCTGCAATTTTTTAGCGAGACAGATTCAAACCAAACTGTAACCATTGATACCGAAGAACTTCATGCATTTACAGCGGGTTGGATCAATCCGCAGGTATTTCTGTCAAAAGGATTAACCAAGCAATTGTCATCGCAAGATTACGATGTAGTGTTAAAGCACGAGCTTGCGCACGCGCGTCGTCTTGATCCTCTGCGTATTTTATTATTTTCATACCTGACGATGTTTTTTCCTGCTTTCATGTCACGTCGATTGAATCAATGGATGTTGGTTAGCATTGAACAGCGTGCAGATGAATCCGCGATGGAGCCTTCATCCTGCAGAATTTCCATGGCCCAAACATTGGTGAAAGTCACTCGACTGTTCGAGCTAGAAAAATGCAGCAAACTTCAATCAACAAATGATCTTTGTGCTTACACCGGCAGCTCGCTCGAAATACGAATTCGTTCGATATTAAAGCACGACGAAACATCAACATTTGTGGCGTTACCTGCCTTAGCAATTTCCTTTTTACTGCTCCTCCTTAGCGTTTTTTTGGTGGATTGGTTTCACCACTCAATCGAACTGTTTTTATTTCATTAAGGGTAATAAACCATGCCTTTTACACCACATTTTCACGCGCATAAAAAACCTATTGGTGATCGGTTTTTGAGCGTATTTTCTGGCCTGCGCCACTTTCTTCAATTTTGTCTCGTCGCAATCGGCGCCTTTGGTATCACTGCCCATGCGCAAGCTCAATCTGAATTAACGCTACCTGAGGCCATTGAAAAAAGCCTAACGATGCACCCAGAAATTGCCGTGATGCAATATAGGGCAAAAGGTTTGCAAGGCCAAATCGAGCAAGCGGCGGTAGGTGCCACGCCTGAATTGATGCTCACCGTTGAAGATGCTTTGGGCAGCGGCAACTACGAAGCATTTGATTCAGCTCAAACCACTTTGAGTATCAGTTGGGTGCTACAAGGAAATTTGATCGATGACCGAATAAAGGCGGCGCAAGGAAAAGCCACCGTATTGGATATTGAAAACCGGATACGCCAATTCGATATTGCAGCACAAACAGGAAGAGAGTTCGTTCAGCTCTTGGCCCTACAAGAACGACTAAACGTTGAAACTCGGAGCTTAAATAACGCCAGGAAGGCATTGAAAGATATTTCACGCAAAGTCGATGCGGGTAGGCTTCCCGTCAGTGACCGTTTGCGTGCCGAGGTGAACGTTCAAAATCGCGAGCTTGCGCTAGAAGATATAGAACATGAGATTTTATCGGCGCAACGTTTGTTGGCGGCGCAATGGGGCGAAACCAATTTTCAGTTTAATAGGGTGTCGGGTGCGCTGACGAAACTACCCCAAGTCCAGTCATTTTCTTCGCTTGAAGATCAACTGAAAAGCAGCCCTGAAACCCAGTGGTTTTTAACTCAGGAACGTGCATTGGATGCGGAAATTGCACTGGCGAAATCAGAAGCGCGCCGTCGATTGCAATTTAATACGGGAGTTCGACACTATCAGGAATCTGACGATTTTGGTGCGGTGCTAACCATGAGCCTGCCTTTGGGTGGCGAGAAGCGAAACCGGGGCAAAATTGCATCCTTTACCGCCAATCAAAATCGCATTCAATCAGAGGCTGCTGCCAACCAAGTTGTGCTCAGGGCCAAGCTGTTTTCACTACATCAGGAATTGCTGCACAGTCAGCACATAGTCCAGACTCTGGAAAATAAGATTCTGCCCAAACTCAAGGCGGCTGAGAAAGAACTTCGAGATGGCTTTCAGCTTGGTAAATACAGCTACTCCGAATGGTCAATTGTTCAAAATGAACTCGTGGAAGCCAATCTGAGATTGATAGAGACAAGCGTTGTGGCGCATCTCAATGCGATTGAAATCGAACGCTTAACGGGTCAAAGCCTTTCAACATTTAAAACTTCAAACTATTAAGTCATTCATACGAACCATAGAGTGATGCTTCGAGGATTTTCCATGAAAATAAAACCAGGGTTGCCAATCTTTTTTGTACTGTGGCTCGTATTCGCGGCCATGCCAACATTCGCGGTTTCAGAGCCTGGCGCAGCTGAAGCAGAGCCAGAAAAAGGACCACATCGGGGTCGAATGCTACGCGAGGGTGACTTTGCTTTGGAACTCGCTATTTTTGAAACAGGCGTGCCGCCAGAATTTCGCGTCTGGATAACGGATGCTGGTAAACCGATTAACCCCCAAGAAGTGAAGTTAAACATTAAATTAATACGCCTTGGCGATGTTGTAGACGATATCAATTTTCGAGTTCAAGCGGATTTTTTGCGCGGCGATATGGAGATTTACGAACCGCACTCATTTGTCGTGTCGATTAAAGCCGAGTACCAAGGAAAGCCCTATACCTGGGAGTACGACAACTTTGAAGGGCGAACGCTCATTGAACCTGCGGTGGCTGATGCAATGGGAATACAAACGGAGATTGCCGGTCCAGCCACCATTTCACAAACCATCGAGGCCTTCGGATCAATTACGTCCCCCAAAGTTGCCACCCGCCAAATTCATGCTCGGTTTGAGGGGCTTATCAAGGCTGTACATGTAGAGCTAGGTCAAACCGTCAAGCGGGGCGATAACTTGCTGACGATCGAAAGTAACGAAAGCTTGAAGTCTTACACCATTACCGCGCCCTCCGATGGTGTTGTGCAAAGTCTTAATGCGAGCGCCGGAGAGCAATCGCAAGGCCGCGAACTTCTGACGGTTATGGACCCTACGCAGGTCGTTGCGGACTTAGCTGTATTCCCTAAAAACCGAGCCAAAATCAAAATCGGTGCTCCAGTGGTACTGGTTGTAAACGGATCAGATTCCGAATTGAAGGGTACGGTGGCGAGCATTGCCACTCATTTGAATTCAGACCAGTCAACACGTGTACGAGTCGCCATCGACTCAAGCGATCAATCCATAGTGGCAGGTTCGTTCGTTTCGGGTTTGATTCAGGTTGCTACTTACGATGTTCCTTTGGCTGTAAAACGTATTGGTTTGCAAAGCTTCCGCGATTTCACCGTGGTTTACGCAAAAGTGGGTGATGAGTATGAAGTTCGAATGTTGGAACTGGGCCGCCAAGGTGGTGAATGGATTGAAGTTTTAGGCGGATTAAAGCCTGGAACAGAGTACGTGACGGAAAACAGCTATGTCATCAAGGCTGACATTGAAAAATCCGGCGCATCTCACGATCACTAAGCTGCAACCCACGTGCTCCTTAAAAAAGGTTAGGAATTCTCATGTTAAATTTTTTAATCCGATTTTCCATTCAGCAGCGCGCACTGGTGCTTATCGCCGTGTTGCTGATTGGTGGGTTGGGCGTATGGAATTTTACGCGCTTACCCATTGATGCCGTACCCGACATCACCAACGTACAGGTGATGATTAATACTGAAGCCCCAGGCTATACGCCGTTAGAAGTTGAACAGCGAGTCACCTTTCCCATCGAAACGGCCATGGCAGGATTGCCCAATCTGACTTACACGCGTTCGGTATCCCGTTACGGGCTGTCTCAAGTGACGGTTATATTCAGCGACAACACCGACATCTACTTTGCGCGTCAGTTGGTCAACGAACGTTTGGCGAGCGCCCGGTCTAATTTACCCGCGAACTTAGAGCCGGAAATGGGACCGATCGCCACGGGACTTGGCGAAATTTTCATGTTTACGGTCGATGCAGAGCCCGGCGCACAGCATCCAGACGGTCGTGAAATTACTCCGACTGATTTGCGCACCGTTCACGACTGGATTATTCGGCCTCAATTATTACGCGTTCCCGGCGTTGTAGAAGTCAATCCAATCGGCGGTTTTAAGCGCGAAGTATTGATCGGCATTGATCCCGAACGCATGCTCGCGTTTGACGTTACGCACGAAGATGTCCTCAAGGCGATTCAGCAAAACAACCAAAACCAGGGCGTTGGTTTTGTTGAGCACAATGGCGCGCAATGGCTTATGCGTGTGCCCGGCCAAGCCGATGATATAGAACGTCTGGGTAACATTGTGATTCGCTCATCTAACGGTGTTCCAATTCGGGTATCGGATGTTGCCAGCATCGAGGAGGGGCAGGAATTGAGAACCGGCGCGGCCAGTCAAAATGGACGCGAAGTCGTGATGAGTACCGTCTTCATGCTGGTGGGTGAAAACAGCCGAACCGTCGCCAATGCCGTCGCAGAAAAGCTCGAAGTGATAAAGTCCAGCTTACCTGAAGGCATCACAGCTACGGCCGTTTATGACCGAACGGGTTTGGTAGACAAGACTTTAAGAACGGTTGAAACAAATCTCTTAGAAGGCGCACTGCTCGTCATCGTCATTTTGTTTTTATTACTGGGCAATATACGCGCGGCCATTCTCACGGCCCTGGTCATTCCATTTGCCATGTTAATGACCATCACCGGCATGGTGCAAACCAAAGTCAGCGCAAACTTGATGAGTCTTGGCGCACTGGATTTCGGTCTACTTGTGGACGGAGCCATTATCATCGTCGAAAACTGTTTGCGGAGATTGAGTTCGGCGACCTCAAACGATCGGATTGATATGCGTGAGCGCTTCGAAATTGTTTACCAAGCAACGGCAGAAGTCATTCGACCTGCTTTGTTTGGTGTATTTATTATCACCGCCGTGTATTTGCCTATTTTTGCGCTTTCCGGTGTGGAAGGAAAAATGTTTCACCCGATGGCCACCACCGTTGTGATTGCCTTACTGAGTGCCATCGTCCTTTCTGTCACGTTTGTTCCTGCTTGTGTCGCTATCTTGTTTAACAAACCCTTTCAAGAAAAGGAAAGCCCAATTATTAAGGTCGCACACAAAGCCTATAAGCCCTTATTGAAATTCGCTTTGCGCGCGCGCTGGGCGATCATGGTAGGAGCATTAGCACTGGTTGTTGTATCCGGATGGTTAGCGACTCGGCTGGGGAGCGAGTTTGTCCCCAATCTTGATGAAGGTGATATCGCGATGCATGCCCTGCGCATTCCTGGCACCTCACTGGGTCAGGCGGTGGAAATGCAAAAAACGCTTGAAGCCAAAATCAAAGACCTGCCAGAGGTAGAGCGCATCTTCGCCAAAGTCGGTACTGCAGATGTGGCAACAGATGCTGTACCCCCAAGCGTTGCCGACAATTTTATTATTTTGAAGCCTCGTGATCAGTGGCCCAACCCCAATAAATCAAAGGAGCAGGTTGTCGAAGAATTGGCTGCACTGGTTGAGCCTATCCCCGGTAATCGCTACGAATTCTTGCAACCCATTCAAATGCGTTTTAATGAATTGTTGGCTGGGGTTCGTGCAGAATTAGCCATTAAGGTATTTGGGGATGATTTTGACCAACTGACTTCGGTTGGTGGAGAAATACAAAAAATTGTGACGGGCATTAATGGCGCAGTTGACATTCAAATAGAGCAGATAACGGGTCTTCCAATTTTAACGATTAACCCCGACCTCCAACAATTGGCTCGCTATGGTCTTTCGCTCAATGATTTACAACAACAATTATCCGTGGCCATGGGCGGTGAAGTCGCGGGTCAGTTTTATGAAGGTGATCGCAAGACGAATATCGTAGTACGCCTTCCAAAGGCGCGTCGAACCGATATGGATCGTCTACAGTTTCTACCCATTCGATTAGACGATGGTCGTGCCGTGCCGCTGGAAGAATTGGCACAATTGGAACTCGTTGAAGGTTTGAACCAGGTTAACCGAGAAAACGGTAAGCGCCGTGTCGTCGTCACCGCCAACGTGCGTGGTCGTGATTTAGGATCCTTTGTTTCCGAGATCCAGCAAGCCGTTTCGGAAAACGTTGAGATACCTTCAGGTTATTGGGTGGAATACGGCGGAACCTATCAAAAATTGCAGTCGGCCTCGCAAAGATTGCAACTGGTGGTGCCTCTCACGTTGATAATGATTTTGGGCTTGCTGTTTCTTGCGCTGCGATCAGTCAAAGATTCTCTGATCATCTTCACTGGCGTGCCTCTGGCATTAACCGGCGGCATCCTGGCCTTAATGCTGCGTGACATCCCTTTTTCTATCTCTGCCGCCGTTGGCTTTATTGCACTATCCGGCATCGCCATTCTGAATGGCCTAGTGATGGTGTCGTTTATTCGTGAATTAATACGAGAAGGAAGGCCCCTTGAGGAAGCCATTACTGAAGGTGCACTAACGCGTTTGCGTCCGGTATTAACCACCGCGCTGGTGGCTTCGCTTGGCTTTGTTCCCATGGCGATTAACACCGGTATCGGTTCAGAGGTTCAGCGACCGCTGGCAACGGTTGTGATCGGGGGCATCATTTCATCAACACTGTTAACCCTTGTGGTCTTGCCCGTGCTCTATCGAATTTTCCACAAAAACAACTCAAGTTCTAAAATTGAGGAGTCATACTCGTGAAATATTTTGTTCTGATTTTACTTAGCTTGGCGAGTACGTATGCTTTTGCACATGGCATGTCGGCAGAGGATCAAGCCCGAATTCTCAATGCGGGTTACTTAGAATATATACGACTTGGTGCAACACATATGCTGAGTGGTTACGACCATTTGCTGTTTCTCTTTGGCGTGATATTTTTTCTATCTCGTTTTGTTGAAGTAGTAAAGTTTATTACCGCTTTTACAATCGGTCACTCAATCACCTTAGTGTTCGCCACGCTACTTGGAATCAAAGCCAACTACTATTTGATTGATGCAGTGATCGCACTGACCGTCTGCTACAAGGCGTTTGATAACCTGGAAGGCTTTCAAAAATACTTTTCAATGCGCTCACCGAATTTAATGTGGATGGTATTTGCGTTTGGACTAATACACGGATTTGGATTATCAACCCGGCTGCAGCAGCTGCCCTTGGGTGAAGATGGCCTGGTAATGAAGATATTGGCATTCAACGTGGGTGTGGAATTGGGGCAGATCATCGCGCTGTCTATCATGTTGATCGTCTTAGCTGGGTGGCGAAAGTCTGCGTCGTTTGCGCGCTTCAGTAAGGCTGCCAATGTGCTTCTACTTAGCCTCGGGGGACTACTACTGTTAATGCAACTTCATGGATATCAACATACTCAGTATCCAGACGAATTCCCCCTAAATCAAGATGACCACTACCACACTCATGAAGATATGAAGCAGAACGCTTCACCCCAATTTAATTATGAAAATAAATTTAACTCAGGAGGAAGTATTTTCGAAACAGACGAAAAAGACTTGCCCGATGAGGAGCCCTATCCAAATGAGCACTCTCATGACGGTGAACATTACCACTCACATTAACCCTGCCCAGGAAACAATTTTATGAAAACCCTAAGCTCTATTTTACTGTTAATTTGTATCGGCTTTAGCTCTAGTTTTGCTCTCGCACACAGCGATCATGACCACGGAGCGCGTCCAATTAGTGCTACTGAAGCAAAGTCAGTCGCCTTGGATGCATCCAAGATTTTGACAAAATCGGATAAAGGTCTTGGTTTTGGTAAGCTACCTGAATCATGGAATAAAGTGCCGCTTAGCCAAACAAAAATTGAAAAACAAACATCGGATTATTTCATCGTGGCCGTCACCAATGAAGAAGAGAAGAAAACGCTGTACATTTTAATCTCTGCCTACGGCGAAGCTTATGATGCTAACTTTACGGGCAAGTTCGAAGGATTGAATTCAGACAAATAATTTAACATAAGTCATGGAGATCGCATTATGGGTTATTTCCCGATTATAAAAGTGTTGATCGCTGCGTCCGTTATCGCCGCCACTTCATGGTTGTCAAACAAGAAACCCGAGATAGCCGGGTTTCTTGTCGCCTTGCCTCTTGTTTCGATTCTTGCCATTTTATTTTCTTATCTAGAGTTTAAGAATACAGAATCCACAGTCACATTTGCAAAAAGCATCCTTATCGGCGTTCCCATTTCTTATTTGTTCTTTTTACCTTTTTTCTTTGCTGAGCGATTGAATCTGGGGTTTTGGGGTGCTTTTCTCAGTGGGCTTGTATTATTAGTAATAGGCTTTTTTGTCCATCAAGCTGTAATGTCATGGTTTAGGTAGGTGAGTGATGTCCGATCCCACAGAAAAATACATCAAAGCAGCTACCCGGCAAAACACCAGAATCAGCTATCGGGCAGCTATCGAGCACTATGAAGATGTTTGGGGAGGTTTTTTGCCGGCGACAGCCGACAGCATTGCATCCTATCTCGCTCATTACGCACCTACACTAGCGCTCAGTACGCTGAAGCAACGGCTCGCGGCCATTGCTGCCTGGCATAACGATCAAGGATTCCCCGATCCGACCAAAGCACCTCACGTTAAAAAAGTACTCAAGGGTATCGCCGAGCTGCATCCATTTAAGGAAAAACAGGCCAAACCTCTTCAAATTGAACAACTCCAGGCCATCGACGGCTGGATTACTGAACATTTGTCCCAAACAGATACCCGCTCTGTCAATTCCCTTAAGCTGCTGCGTGATCGCGCGTTGATTCTTTTAGGGTTCTGGCGGGCATTTCGCGGAGACGAACTCACTCGCATAAGGGTAGAAAATGTCAGCGTTATACCCGGTGTTGGGATGGAAATTTTCATTCCCAGAAGCAAAACCGATCGCTCGTCCCATGGCCGAACGTATCGGGCTCCGGCATTGCAACACTTGTGTCCCGTGACCGCATTCACGGATTGGATGAGTGCGGCCCAATTGACCAAAGGTCCCACCTTTCCAGCGATTAACCAGTGGGGGCACGTTGCAGAACAGGCGATTCATCCTGCTAGCGTGATTGCTATCATCAAGGCCTATTGCCAACAGGTGGATCTTCCCAATGCTGATGAATTCAGTAGCCACTCTTTGCGACGCGGCTTCGCGACCTGGGCAACTGCCAATAACTGGGATACCAAAACGTTGATGGAGTACGTTGGTTGGAAAGATGTCCAATCAGCCATGCGTTATATCGAAGGCGCCGACCCGTTTTCCCAACAGCGAATACAACAAGCACTGCCTCAAGCGATAGCACCGGCCAAACAAGACGCCGAGCTTCCGAAGGACACGGCATTGGAAGTTAGCCTCTGCCTTGAACCTTACAGCAAACATTCTCATGGCACCGGTAAGGCAAGATCTCTGATAGAACGACATTGTTTATTGCCTTGGGCAATGGAAAAGCTTGATGCGGAGGGAACGCGCTATCGCATCACGATAAATTCTGGTGATTGCGGCGCGTTGGATGAAGCATTGGACGAATTACTCCATCACATGCATCAGATCGCTTCTGATAATCAATGTATGCTGGAGGCCACCATTCGCGACCCGCACACCGACAGAGTGTGGGATTAACACACTCCCGTCATAGGATGCCGCATCATGAGCAGCCTGCACGAAACCGCCTATCCCAGACTGCGAAGTACCATTACCGAAAAAGAGCTTAAGGAGTACTACACACCAACGCCTGAAGAACTGAGCCTAATTGAATCTGAAAAAAAGCCCATCTTACGTTTCGGGTTCATGCTAAACCTGAAACTGCTCCAACGCCTCGGCTACTTTGTTCCACTGGCGTCTGCACCACCCAGCATTATTGCCCACGTGATGGATCGGATTGGAATCAAGCGACCGCTGACGCTAAAGCAACTTAAAGATTATGACCGCTCAGGCTCTCGCCCCCGACAGCAGCAGATTTTAAGAGACTATCTCGGCATTCGATCCTTTGCTTCGGAGGACCAGCCCTGGCTCATCGATGTAGCGGAAAAAGCGGCAGAAACCAAAGAGATGTTGGCGGATATTATCAACGTAATGCTTGAGGAGCTGGTACGAAATCACTATGAATTGCCTGGCTTTACCGTTCTTAAACGGATCGCAAGATCGGCGCGCAATAAAGTTAATGAACAGTGCTTTCGTGACATCTGCAGTGATCTTACCAACGACGCCAAACAAAAAATTGATGAGCTGCTGAATCCGTCTGACGGTGCCTATGGCGCATGGAACACGCTTAAGCGCGAGCCCAAGAAGCCAGGCAACAAAGAGGTGCGAAGCTATCTTCAACATGTCCACTGGTTGCAAGTACTTGGTGAGTCACTGCCTGATGTCGATGTGCCGGTAGTGAAATACCGTCAATTTGCCCTTGAAGCCAGAGCGCTCACCGCGCCTGAAATGGCTCGACTCAAACCAAATAAGCGCTATGCACTTGCCGTTATCCTGGTGCGCCAACAACACAGCAAAGCGCTCGATGACGTGGCAAACCTGTATATCAAAATGCTCCGAAGCATGGAATCGACCGCTCAATCGGCGCTGCATCAATACATCCTGGAGCACCAAAAACAAATCGACGCTTTGATCGCCAAATTTCGTGATGTTTTAGTCGCTTATGACCAGCATCAGGAGCAAACACAAAAGTTTGCGGCACTGGATACGGTACTGGGTGACGAGGCGAGTTCTTTGATTGAACGCTGCAATCAGCATATTGCTTATGCGGGGAATAACTATTACCCCTTCATGCTGAAATCGTATCGCCAAAAGCGCGCGTTGCTATTTAACTGTCTGGATATTCTGGACTTGCAATCCACATCCAGTGATACCAGTACCGCATCATTACTCGTTCTATTAAAAAGTTTACGCAACAGTCGCTCAGAGTTTTTAAGCGAAGAATCCGTCGATCAGGCTATGCCAGAAGCATTTGATTTGAGCTGGCTAACTGAAAAATGGAAAAAGCTGATAGTGAGTAACGAAAGCAGCGAGGACAGCGGGAAGATTTTTCATCGCAAGTATCTTGAATTGTGGCTGCTATTGCATATTAAACAAGAACTTTCCTCAGGCGATTTGTTTATTCCTTTCAGTGCCGAATTCGATGACTATCGAGAACAGCTGATTGATGATGAGACATTGGATAATGAATTACAGGAATACAGTGATCAGGTTGAAATGCCTTTAACTGATGCTCACGAATTCGCTACAAACCTTAAACAACAGTTGGCGGATCTTGCTAAGGGCGTGGATGAACGTTTTCCTGAAAATCTTCATGCGACCATCAAGGACGGAAAACTATCCATCAGCCCGATAAGAAGTGAACAGCCACAAGCGGAACTTAAGAAGCTGGATGAGCTGATTACTGAAAATCTGCCAGAAGTAAGCATCATCGACATTTTAACGGATACCGAAAAATGGCTTGGTTTGCATAAGCATTTCAGTCCCTTGTCCGGAAATGAGGCGCGCATTGATGAGCCAGAGAAGCGATTTATCACCACGCTATTTTGCTATGGGTGTAATCTTGGGCCGGTTCAAACGGCCAAGTCGGTGAAGAATATGAGCCGCAAACAGATTGCCTGGCTCAATCTCCGGCATGCCTCCGAAGACCGTTTAGACCGAGCAATAACGCAGGTCGTCAACGCCTACAATAAATTTGATCTCCCCAAATACTGGGGTACCGGAAAGCATGCCGCTGCGGATGGCACCATGTGGGACCTGTACGAGCAAAACTTGCTGACGGAATACCATATTCGGTACGGCAAATACGGAGGTATTGGCTACTATCACGTCTCAGATACTTACATTGCCTTGTTCAGTCACTTTATTCCATGCGGCGTCTACGAAGCTGTATACATTCTGGATGGACTTATGAGCAATAAATCCGATATTCAACCCGACACCTTACATGGTGATACGCAAGCGCAAAGTTATCCTGTGTTTGGTTTATCACACCTGCTGGGCATCAATCTCATGCCGCGGATTCGCAATATTCAAGACTTGTTGCTGTTCAGGCCCGACAATCGCTATCGATACAAAAATATAGAGGCTTTGTTTGCCGGTAGTATCGATTTCAAGTTAATTGAACGGCACCTTCGCGACATGCTACGTGTAGTCATCTCAATTAAGAAAGGCAAAATTACCGCCTCAACTATCTTGCGGCGCCTCGGAACCTACAGCCGAAAAAACAAGTTGTATATGGCTTTTAAAGAGCTTGGAAAGGCCGTGAGAACGCTCTTTTTGCTCCGATATATTGATGAACTTGAACTGCGAAAAACCATCCAGTCAGCAACCAACAAAAGCGAAGAGTTTAATGGTTTCATCAAATGGCTATTTTTTGGCGGGGAAGGCATCATCGCTGAAAATGTGCGCCACGAACAGCGCAAAATCGTTAAGTACAATCAGCTTGTCGCGAACATGGTCATTCTCTACAACGTGGAGAAAATGACCCGAGTCCTCAAAGATCTGGCGGGCGAGGGTGTGGTCATCAGCAAGGACCTACTCAATGGGCTGTCACCGTACAGGAACTCCAATATCAATCGCTTCGGGGACTACAACTTGGATCTGGAACGAGAGGTGCCTCCGCTGGACTTTGGCATCAAGATATTAGAGCCAGAAGAACCGTAAAAACATATATAAAACAATACGTTATGTTCTATTTGGCGAATTTTTCCAGGATGACGGCCGACCCTCGAACAGCGTCATATTGAAGCATTTACGGCTCGGCTAGAAGGCGAATGGTTTAAACGTGTCGTTGAAGAGATGAGTCGTGACAGCGGAGGCGCAATTTGTCTTGGGGAGCTGCGCGCAATCATTGATGGCTTACGTCCGCAGTTTCTATTTACTAATTTACCGAATGATTTTTCATCGGAACTTCCAAGTGAGATTGATATCACGGGAGATATGAGAAAGTTTGTTCAACAACTGCGTCTATTTAATGCCCCTGACAGCGTCATCAAGCAGGCAATTATCAGCTACTACCGAGCTTATGGTCAGCGTAATCGATGGTCGAAAGAGGGTCTCTTAAACCCCGGAGAGTTGGGGAGCTACGATCAGCGAATCTACGACGAGTGGGAACATCGGAAGTCAATGATCGAGCTTGAATTGGATATCTCGTCTCCTTCGGAAGAACAGGCATTTGCGAAAAAACTATATACGCAGTGTCAGGATGTCGGCGCCGTGAATATCCGTCGTGACTTCCGGGAACCTTTTGTCTCGAGGGGCAGTTATCAAATTTTGTCTGATGAAATGCGTTTAGGGTGGCACCCCAATTATTTCAACATGCTAGAAGCTCAAAATGACGGGGTCGCCTAATGAATGCAACAGCCCGTTTTTCTCCAGAAGAGCAAAATCTTTTTAACCCTGCCTATTGTAGTCTAATACTGTATGAGGCAATCCGCCAATTTCAAGGAGACTCTGATGAAGGTATGCCATGCACTCTGGCCTATCTCGCATTGCCCATGAGTTCTAATGGACTGATATCATCATGTCTTCCAAATACTGTCGCTACGCCAATAAGTGCCTGGATCACAAGTAACGAAGGGGAATTGGTAGGGTTGGCCGGCACCATTTCCTCTTATGTAGATATTACAACAACCGCAATTGGCTTTTTATTAGATCAAGGAGTAGTGGTTCTGAGCGATACCGGGAGGCTAAGTCTTGACGGGCAAGTGATACCCAAAATGCCTGGTTTTGTAGCCAAAAATACAGAAATTAAACGAAACTTTCGTGTTGCAGGCTTTATTGGTCGTTGGTTCACATCGGCCTCGTCTGTTGAAAGTATATATACGCAGCTTGGAGTGCGCCCATGACTATGCAGTTAATACAAATTTCGCTCTATGGGCATAATGGCGAAAGGCGCGATGTAGAGTTTGAGCTTGGTGCTGTCAATATTATTACCGGGGCATCGAAAAAAGGTAAGACTTCGTTGATCGATATTGTTGAATATTGCCTGGGATCGAGTGAGTGCGACATCGCGGTAGGTTGTATTAGGGATACTGTTGCATGGTATTCGATTCTCTTACAGTTTCCCGATTCTCAGGCCTTTATAGCGAGGGCTGCTCCATTACCTGGATCCAAGTCAAATAGCACAGCCCATATGTTGGTTGAGAAGCAGGTTGAAGTGCCTGCGTACTCTGACCTATCGGCGAGTACCAACATCAATAGTATTGTTGGCTTTTTGACCAGCAAAATTGGTATCCCGGAGTTTGTAACAGAAGTTCCAGAAGAGCAAACCAGGTCACCCATTAAAATCGGCTTTAAACACTCACGTTATTATCTATTTCAAAGCCAGTATGAAATTGCTGATCCTAAATTATTGTTTCATCGGCAGGGTGAACCGCATATACCTCAGTCGATCAAAGACACAATGCCCTATTTTATTGGGGCCGCGGAAGATGACCGTTTGGCGGATATCGAGCAATTGCGGTCGTTGAAACAGGACCGAGTGCGGCTCCAAAAGAAAATAAATGAGATAGAGTCTCTCAAGGGGGAAGGTCTTGAGAAAGGGTATGGGTTGTTGGCTGAAGCTGCCGATGTAGGACTCTATGAAGGTGCCAACTTAGTACCCTCAGAAAAAGCGCTTTTGGAGATTTTTACCCATATTTCAACGTGGAAGCCCGATGACGATCAACCTGATATTGGCGAGGCGGAAGCAGATATCGATCCAGTGCTTCGGTTGGAGAATGAATACCGGCGTTTGAGTGAACAGAAACAGGTGGTGAGAAGTCGTCTACGTGAAGCAGCGGAATATGAAGGTTCAGAAGGTGGTTTTGAAACCGCAGTGGATCAACAGGTGGCCCGACTTCAGTCAGTAGGGATTTTTGAAAAACTTTCTGCGCCCGAGCAAGGCAAGTGTGCTGTGTGTGATGGGGAGTATTCAGGTGATTCTCGTTTTAGCCAGGTCATGCATGAGCAGCTTACGGCATTAGATGAGAAGCTGGAGGGAGTTGGAAGAAGTCGGCCGCGTGTACAGTCGTATGTAAGCCAGCTAAAGCAAGAGCAACGAAGGCTGGCGCAAGAAATAAAACGAACTAGAGAGTCGTTGAATGCAATTCGACGTAAAGATGGGATGGAGGTTTCTAAATCGGATATTGACGTGCGCCGGGCATTGGTTGTTGGCCGAATTTCTTTATACATGGAAGGAATTACATGGCAGGAAGATACATCGGCGTATAAACAAAGGCTTGAGTTAATTGAGCCTCAAATTGAATCTTTGACTGAAAAACTTGATCCGGAGTTACTCAAGGAAAAGCTCGATGCTCAGTTGAGTTGTATTGCTGAAGATATGAGTGAATGGGCTCGCAAGCTGAAGTTGGAACACAGTCAACACAGGATTCGCCTGGATCATAAAAAGCTTACGATCGTTGCGGAGACTCCACATGGCGCGACCCCGCTATCTACTATGGGAAGCGGAGAGAACTGGGTCGGTTACCATTTGGTCGCGTACATGGCGCTGGCAAAGTGGTTCATTGAGCAGGGTAGGCCAGTTGGGCGGTTTATCTTTTTTGATCAACCGACGCAGGCATTTTTTCCAGCTGATTCTGCGGACTCGGGTGATTTGGAAAATATTGAAAAAGATGAAGACAGGCAAACAGTTCGGATGATATTCCAGTGGCTCATAGAGGTCGTCACGTCGCTGGCTCCCGGGCTTCAGGTGATTGTTACTGATCATGCGGATATTGATGAAGATTGGTACCAAGCCTGTATACGGGATGAAAAGTGGCGGGGGGATAGTGCCTTAATACCTAAACATTGGATTAGTGGCTAACCAATTCAATCGCCTAACTGAAGCATCGAGTCCTTTCAATACGATGTGGTATAAAGTTATTAGCGACTGATATTAACCTCCTGCAAGGTCTACAGTTCTAATAGAGTAGGTCTGATTCTAAGCAACGTCCCTTGCAAAACAGGCATAGTTTTCTCGCTCATCAGTGAGAAAGTAGAGGTGCTTAATCGGTGATAGCGATCCATTTCTGCCATTCGTGGCTCGCATGTATAAATGGCTGCTTTGTCGACTGAGCCGACATGGAGAACGCTCTGATTTAAGTGGGCGTAACCGGCAGCTATTTCCACGAAGCGGGCGTACGGGAAAACGGGTTTTACCTGTTACAGGGTGACCTATGAAATACAGCTTGCAGTCTGGGCGGATATTGATATTATCAACAGTTAATGAGTTTGGGAAAGTCAAAGGTGACTTTTAAAACCGAATTTTTGATAGTAGCAATTAAGTTGTATTTCATGGTTCAGGTAAAGCGTGCACTGTGCTACAAACAGAGTAGTCAAAGAATAAGCTTTATTTGTAATTGGTCAGATTAAAATGATCTCTCTGAATTACATATTTTATCTACAGTCTCCTTTATTGTCTTTGAAAACCAGGCCAAGTGGCACCCAGGCCATTCCTTGATGGCTATCTAGTTTAGGGAGAGTGCCTTCACTTTCAAAACCTTTAAGCTCTACCGGCCGGCGCAACCAGTGATGCAAGGCTCAATTTATACCTCGCTTCTTTGCGGTTGACGGCTGTCGAGGAACCGCGTATTGTCGGTATTCAGGGGCGATATAACTTCTGATCGGCCCTGGCAGTACCCTGAAGCCGACTGGTAAGGTCGGCGACGAGAAAGCGGTGTGGGCTGAAAGGTCTGTACCGCTTTTGAGTTTCAAGTCCGTGGTGGCTTCCTTGAGAAGCGGCCTGGTAATTAACTGGAGGAACTCTCTTGACTATAACAGTTCAAGGTCATGTCATTAATGGCGAGTGCAAGGCGCAGGTGTCGAATGCCTATATCGATGTTATCAATCCTGCCAATGGCGAAATCGTAGCGCAAACCAGTGCCGGTACGGCAGAGGAGGTTGACAAGGCTGTGGTAGCCGCCAAGGCTGCCTTTCCGGGGTGGCGTTCAACCCCTGCCAGTGAAAGGGCTGCTTTGATTGCCCGTATAGCCCTGGTGTTGGGGGGCAATCTGGAGGAGCTGATCGCCCTGGAGTGCAGCTGTACTGGTATTTTGGCGTCTCGCATGACTGCTTTTGATGTGCCGGCATTGATGCAAGTGATACAAACTTTTGCGGAACATCTCGAAGATTATCCGTTTGTGGAATACCCTCCCGTTCGTACCCTGCCAGAGGCTCATGACGTTAAAATTTTTAAAGAGCCCCTGGGCGTTTGTGGTCTGATTTCTCCCTGGAATGCGCCACTGTTTGTGACCTTTGTCAAAATGATACCGGCCCTGGCCGCGGGCAATACGGTCGTGATTAAACCGTCTGAAACTTCCTCTGTAGCAATTGTTCGGGTAGCTGAGTTGCTGCAAAGTATCCTGCCGCCGGGTGTTGTCAACGTCGTAACCGGTTATGGCCATGAGGCTGGTGCCGCGCTGGTGGCGCACCCGGATGTGGCGAAAATATCCTTTACGGGCTCCACTAACACAGGTCGCATGATTCAAAAATCGGCCGCCGATACCATGAAGCGTGTGACCCTGGAATTGGGTGGCAAGGGAGCGGGTATTGCGTTGCCGGATGCGCCAATTGAATTAACGGCGCGCGGTGCAACGTTTGCGTTTTTGTTCCATGCCGGACAGGTGTGTATCTCCGGTACGCGCCTGTTTATTCATGAATCCATTCACGATCAGGTGGTTGCGCGTATGGTGGAGTTGGCTGCAGCTCTCAAGCCTGGTAGTCAATTTGATCCGCAAACGACCCTCGCGCCTATGGCTTTTAAGACGCACTATGATCGAGTGTTGAGCTATATCGACTCGGCTAAAGAGCAGGGCGCCACGCTGGTTTGCGGTGGCGAGCCAATGGTGGTTCCCGATGCGCCTGATTCTCTGTTTATTCAACCCACGATATTCACCGATGTCACCGACGATATGCGCATCTACCGAGAAGAGATCTTTGGGCCGGTCCTGTCGGTCATCAAATACAGCGATGTGGATGATGCCATACGCATGGCCAACGATAGCTGCTACGGTTTGTCGGCGGGGGTTTGGAGTGGCGACCCCATCGCTGCGCAGTCAATCGCGCGGCAGTTGGAGGCGGGTACCGTCTGGGTCAACGAATGGCATGCGCTTACCGGGGATGCGTCATTTGGTGGCATGAAGCAGAGCGGCTACGGTCGCGAAATCAATATGGCATCGATTGAGTCCTACCTGGAAAGTAAAACATATTTGACCAGTTTTGAGACCGATCCTGCGGCCAAAGCCCTGCAGGGGTTGTTGCACCAAACGGTCTAAATAGCACGTCAACAGAGACAGAGAAAATTCAGAAAGGAAATTAACATGTCAAATTCAGGTGCTTTTCAATATTGGCAGCGCTCGATGATTCACGCAGGACCAGGCACGGCGATTCGTCTGCCCAATCTTTTTGCCGGTTTGGGTGGAAGGCGTGTGGCGCTGATCAGTGACAAGGGGCTGAAAGATGTCGGCCTGGTGGATAAAGTGGCCGAGCTGTTTACTGGGGATGTGGTTCCGGGAGCGCCAAAACTGGTAGCCACTTTCACCGATATCGCCCCGGATGCAGAGTCGAGCTGTATCAATCGGGCGCTTGCCGTGGTGCGTGAAAGCGCGGCCGACTGCCTGTTGGCGGTGGGTGGCGGCAGTGTGCTCGACAGTGTAAAAATGATCAAGCTGGCGATGTACAAGCAGGTGGGTGATATTCAGGAGTTGATGAAGTCGCCGGTACTTTTAATGAAGTGGCCGGAGGTGCAGCATATGGGGGTTCCTCATATTGCGGTACCCACCACGGCTGGCACAGGGGCGGAAATCACCAATGGCGCCGTAATCTACAACCAGGCCCTGGGTATCAAACACCTTATCCTCTCTGAATTTTTAGAAGCGGATATCGCGGTATTGGATGCGCACATGACCACTGGGTTGCCGCCCATGTTGACTGCGGCGACCGGCATGGATGCACTGACTCACGCCGTGGAGACCATTGCCCATGTTCGGGTCAATGACTTTGCCTTGGCTCACGCTGTTACCAGTGCCAAGGTCATTCTGGAAAATCTGCCCAAAGCGGTTGCTAACGGTCGGGATCTGCTAGCACGTCAGCATATGCTCAATGCCAGCGCGATGGCGTGCAACTCTGTGGTGGCTGATTTTGGTGCCTCTCCCGTGCACAATTTTTCCCACGCCTTTGGTGCGTTATTCCATATACATCACGGTGAGGCCAACGGAGTATTGTTACCTTCAGTGATGGAAGCTATGCCTGAATTCTACGCGCCGATTGCCGATAGATTAAAGGATGTGTTTGCTGTCGACGGCACTGATGCCGAAGCAGTGGTGCTGGCTGCCGCGACGAAAATCCGCGAACTGCTGGATCGAATTGGCCATCCGCAGGACTTCAAACGACATACGATTGCGGAATCGTCACTCTCGGATATTGTTCATGCTGTGTCACATGATCCGCTTGCGGCGCTCTATCCTGTGGCCGTTGATCGCATCGAAGTTATTGCCCGCAAGGTGTGTGGCTGGTAATCCAGAGGCTGGCGACCATTCTGTAACAGTTCGTGTCTAACCGCCCTCCAATTGATCGCGGTATTGCGTGGGCGAGACACCGGTCCAGCGACGAAAAGCACGAGCGAAGTTGCTGGTGTCGGTAAATCCCAGTAGAAAGGCGATTTCACTGAAACTGACGTTTTTCTGTTCAATATATTGTTTGGCCAGGTTCGAGCGCAGGCTTTCCAAGATTTCCTGATAGCTGGTATTTTTCTGCTCCAGCTTGTTGTGTAACTTGCGTTGGCTGATATGCAGCAGTGAGGCGATGCGATCTTTACAGCATTCTCCAGTCGGCAGTAGCTCAATAACCTTGGCTTCAACCTGGCGCACAATATCTTCGCGGTCCAGTCGCGCCAGGTATTCGATAACTACTTCATCATTGCGTCTGGCCAGATCCGAGTTGCCCGAAGGAAGGTGTGCGAGCATGTCTTCTTTCGCAAAGTAAATGGTATTTGTTGGTGCTGAAAAGATCACTGGCGCACGAAAAAAACGCTCAAAATCCTCGGCATGGGAATCCGGCGCGGGACGTTCAAGCTCTATCTTTAGCGGAGTAAAATCCGGTCGATAGATGCTGCGGCACATGTGAACAATCGCACCGATCCAGCCGTCCAGGCTTTCAATGCTCGCCTTCGGATTGATCATTTCAATCACCAGTCGATAGTGCTCCTCATCCTCATGCAGGTAATGTTTGGCGTTTTCGCTTAGCAAGCGGAAGTAGTGAACCAAGCGCAGGCAAAAGTCGTGCAGGCTGCTGCTTGAATAGAGCGAGAAGCCCAGGGCATGAAAGTGCGCTGGCTGGAAGTTGCACGCCACTTGCAAGCCAAAGCTGGGATTCTCCGTTACCTTAACTGCTAATTGCATCAGGTGGAATATTTTGTGGGCTTCGACGCGGCAGCTGGGGTCTGATGTCGACTGGTAGGGTATATCGGCCTCTTTGAACAGCAACGCACTGTTTTTACCCTGCATTTCAAGAGTCATGGCAATAGCATTGGCCCAGCCCACTGCAGTTCGGGGTTCGCTTTGACTGTCTTTTTCCATGGAGAATTCTACTTAATATGATAACGGTTTTTGAGCCTTTATAGCCCTTTCTTGTCTTTCTAAGAGCGGCGTTATTACCGTTTAGAAAGCTGCCAATGATTGCCTTGATATCGCCAATACCGAAACTATGAGGATACGGGTCATATTGACTCTATTTTAGCACGATAAGACCTGCTTTCTAACCCCAGGAACAACTACCATGAATAACTGGCTAAGATGAGGGTGTTGAAGATGAAAATAAATTTTAGTGATCAGTTTCAGGCTCTGTCTGATCGATACGGCGAATGCGAAGCCCTGGTCAATGTCGAGCGCAACCGCCGCTTTACCTTTTCCGAATTGCACCGGATCTCCAACCAGATCGTTAATATGCTCCGTGACACGTTGGGCCTGAAGGCCGGGGACCGCTTTGTCAATATTCTTGAAAACGACAATATGGCCCTGCTGCATGCTCCCACCACCCTCAAAGGGGATATTACCGGCGCCTTTACCAATATTCGCGATTCCCTCGAAGAGCATACCTGGCAGGTGGACTTTGCCAGGCCGAAAGTGGTCTTTATTGAAAATGCTCTGATTGACAGCCACTACTCCATGTTGCGTGAAAGGCAGATCACCGTGATTTGCATGGATCCCGTTGATCAGCCAAAAGAGGGTCTATTCTATTTCTGGGAGCTGGTTGAGGCCGCCTCATCGGAAAACCCCAATATTGAAATCGATGACCGCGAGCATCCATTATTAATTCGGTTTACCGGAGGAACAACCGGCAAGGGTAAGCCGGCTCTCTATTGTGCCGATAACTGGTTTGGTTTGCGTGATGGTATCTATGCGCTGGATGAGAGTGACTGGAACACCAAGTCGCGTATGTTGCATCTGGCACCTATCAGTCATGGCAGTGGTATGTTTGTGGTGCCTGCCTTTTTTGCTGGAGGTTGCAATATCACCCTGAACGAGCCGGATCTTGCCCAATACTGCCAGGTCATTGAGCGCGAGCGAGTGACCCACGGGATGATGGTTCCCACACTTCTCTACCGGTTGCTGGAATTGCCAGAGGCACGGAATTCAGACTTGTCCACCCTGCAAAATATGTTCTATGGCGCTGCTCCTATGAGCCCATCCAAGCTGAAATGCCTGCAGGAACAGTTTGGCAATATCTTTATTCAGGTGTATGGCTCTACGGAGCATTTTTGTCTGGCTCTGTCGCTGAGTAAAGCCGATCACTGTGTCGATGCACAAACGGAAAACCGGCTGGCCTCCGCCGGCCGTATCACCGCTGGTGTCGAAGTGGTGGTAATGGATGATGACGGCAAGCCTGTGCCCAAAGGTCAACTGGGCGAGTTCTGGTTACGCTCTCGCGGCACCTGTCTCGGGTATCTGGATAATCCGGAGAAAACTGCCGAAGAGTTCTGCAACGGTTATTGGAAATCCGGTGATCTGGGCTATATCGATGAACAGGGCTTTGCCTTCATCGTCGATCGCAAGAAAGACATGATTATTTCCGGCGGTTTTAATATTTACGCTACTGAGGTGGAAGCAGTAATCAATGCCCACGAGGCGGTGTTGATGTCGGCCGTCGTCGGGGTTCCCCATGAGGATTGGGGGGAAGCGGTTCACGCCGAAGTGATGTTGCGAGATGGTTGGACGCTGGATAAGAAACAGTTGATTGCGCTGGTGAAGGACACTCTGGGTAGTTACAAGGCGCCCAAGGCGGTCACGGTCGTTGACCAATTGCCTGTGAGTGCGGTTGGCAAGGTTCTGCGCAAAGATGTGCGTCAAAAGTACTGGCCGGACGTCGAGCGCCAAGTAGGCTGAAAGTAGGCAGTAAGTGGTTAAATTTTTGAGGGCGATAATACATGAGCGAAACTGCACTGTTAATTGAAAACCGCGGTCCTGTTGCCTGGTTGACCATGAATCGGCCAGAGGCCATGAACGCCATTAACCTGGATATGATCGCGCTCTATGAAAAGTATCTGCCGGAAATCGCTGCCAACGACAGTGTGCGTGTGTTGGTGATCACGGGGGCAGGACGCGCTTTTTGTGCGGGTATGGACTTGAAACAAGTGCTGGAGAGCGGCAATGTCCCCGCCGGAGAAAAAGATATTCTCGACCGCCTGTGTGAAAACGTATTGGGGCCTCTGCGGGATTTCCCCAAACCGGTGATTGCCTCGCTCAACGGCATGACCCTGGCTGGCGGCCTGGAAACAGCCATGTGTGCCGATCTGGTGGTGGCCGCCGAGAGCGCCAGGATCGGCGATGCCCATGCCAATTTCGGCGTTTACCCCGGCGCCGGTGGCGCGGCGGTACTGCCGCGGTTGGTGCCGCTCAATGTAGCCAAGTATCTGTTGTTGACCGGCCGCACGCTGACGGCCACCCAAATGCAACACCATGGTTTTGTGAACGAAGTTGTCGCCGACGAGGCGCTGTTCGACGAGACCCAGGCCCTGGCCGAGCATATTTCGGGCAACAGTCCGCTGGCCATGCGCCGTATGAAGGAGGTGGCCAATAGGGCCAACGACGGTAGCCGCGATACCGCCCTGCAGCACGAGCAGGTCGTGTTTCGCAAGCACCTGCGTTCGTGGGACTTGCAGGAGGGTATTGCGGCCTTTGGCGAGAAGCGCAAGCCGCAGTTCCAAGGGCGTTGAGTCAGGACCACCCATTGGCAGTAATTAGTTGAAAGTAACTGAGAAGAAATTATGAGCGATATTTATATTACCGGTGTCGGTATGACCAAATTTGGCCGTCATCTCGAACGCAGCTATCACGACCTCACTCGAGAAGCGGTGGAACTGGCGCTAAGCGATGCCGGCGCTGACAAGCGCGATATCGCCCAGGCGTATTTTGGCTCCTGCGTGATTGGCTTTATGCAGGACCAGCATATGGTCCCCGGGCAGATTGCACTGCGCTCCATGGGCTTTGAAGGTATTCCCATTTTTAACGTGGAGGGCGCCTGTGCCTCTGCCAGCTCCGCCATGTACCTGGCGGCGCAAGCCATCCGTGCGGGAGATTGCGACATCGCCATTGCGGTGGGCACCGAGAAGATGAACAGCCCCGATAAGGCCAGGATGTTTGCCGCCTTTGACTCCGCCTGGGACGTTTCCACCGCGGAGGCTAATCGCGATCAGTTGGTAAAAATGGGGGACGGAGTCATCCCACCCGAGGATTCCCAGTCCCCAAAACCCTACAGCATGTTTATGGATGTCTACGCGGGGTTCTGCCGCCAGCACATGAAAACCTTCGGCACCACGCAGCGTCAAATTGCCGCTGTAGCAGCGAAAAACCACAGTCACTCTGTACACAACCCGCTGTCACAATACCAGGTGGCCTACAGCATTGATGAAGTGATGGCCGCGCCACCCATTACCTACCCATTGACCCTGCCCATGTGCGCCCCCATTTCCGATGGTTCGGCAGCTGCAGTGCTGTGTAATGCCGAGGGTCTGAAACGCCTGTCCGGTGATGCTGGCCGGGCGGTGCGCCTGTTGAGCAGTGTGGTGCGCTCTGGCACTAACCGTGATGCGGGAGACTACAAAAATCACGTCACCGCGCTGGCGGCGGCTGAAGCTTACGAAAATGCCGGGGTCAGCCCGGCGGATGTGGACCTGGCGGAAGTGCACGACGCTACCGCTATGGGCGAGATTATCCAAGCCGAAAATCTGCAGCTGGTGCCCTTTGGTGAGGCCGGTCCAGCGGCGGAAAATGGTGAGTTTAGCATCGGTGGCCGCGTGCCCATTAACACCTCTGGTGGTCTCGAGTCCAAGGGGCACCCCATTGGTGCCACGGGGCTGGGGCAGGTCCATGAACTGGTGACCCAGCTACGCGGTGAAGCCGGTTCCCGCCAGGTGGAGGGTGCCAAGGTGGCAATTCAGGAAAACGGTGGCGGCATCATCGGTGTGGAAGAAGCGACCGCAGTGATTAACATTTTAGCGAAATAGTAGTAGGAGACAGTGATGAACTTTACACAGAGTGAAGAACAAAAGATGGTGCTGGAAAGCCTGCGCAAATTTCTCGATGCCGAGATCGAGCCGGCCTTTCGTGCCCACGGTGAAGGGTTTATTCCCCGCGAGAAAATGCAGTGCTGGACTCAACAGTTATCGGAATACGGGCTGATCAAGGCGCCTCATGCCGAGGAGTGGGGGGGCTTCGGCATGGACTGGCTGACGCACCTGATGGTGTTCGAAGAGGTGGCCTATACCTCACTGGATATCGCCATTCCCGGCTTTATCAACTGTGTCGGTGCCGAGCTCTTGCGCCAGCTGGGCTCCGAGGAACTCAAGCGAAAATATCTGCCTGATTTGATCTCCGGCGACAAGTTTATTTCGATGGGTATATCCGAGCCCGATGTGGGCTCTGATGTGGCCGCAGTGAAAACTCGGGCGGTGCGTGATGGTGATCACTGGGTAATTAATGGTGAAAAAACCTGGATCACCAACGGTGAATACTCCGATGTCTTTGTCTGTACCTGCAAAACCGGCGAGGGTGAGGTCAGTCACATCCTCATCGATCGCGAAGAACACGGCTACGATGTCATGGGCATCAAAAAGCTGGCGCTCAATGGCCAATCCACCGCGCAGGTGTTTCTCTCCGATGTGCGCGTACCGGTGAGCAATACCCTGGGCGAGTTGGGCGCAGGCTTGAAAAACACCTTGAAACTCTTTGAATACGCCCGCTGCCATATGGCCATGTGGGGGGTTGGTGTGGCACGTCGTGCCATGGATGAATCCATCAAGTATTCTCAAGAGCGAAAGCAACATGGTAAGCCCATTGCCGGCCATCAATTGATTGCCGACAAGATTGCGACCATGGCCACGCATATCGATGCCGCCCGTCTTCTCACCTACAGGGCAATGGATATGGTGGAAAGTGGCGCGCGTGCCGATAAAGAGTGCTCCATGGCCAAGTGGTACGGTACGGAAATTGCCGTTACCGCAGCCCGTGATGCGGTGGAGATACACGGCGGTAACGGCGTTACCAAAGAGTTCGTGGTTGAGCGCCTGGCCCGCGAGTCGATTATCAGCCCCATTCCCGATGGTACGACGGAAATTCAGAAACTGTTGATTGCACGCTGTCTGACCGGCATTCAGGCATTTCGATAATTCAGGAGCCGGTCAAAAGAGATTAGATTATGGATTTACAAAATAGAGTCGTTGTTATCACTGGCGGGGCCTCCGGCCTCGGTCAGGCCACTGCCAAATATATGGTTCGGGAAAAGGGTGCCAAGGTGGCGCTGCTGGATCTCAACGAAGAGGCGGGCGTTGCTTCCGTCGAAGAGCTGGGCGACGCTAACGCAATTTTTTGTCCTACCGATGTTACCTCCGAAGCGAGTATCGATAACGCCATAGCCGCAATTATCGATAAGTTCGGGGCCATTCATGCCGACATTAATGCCGCCGGTATACCACTGCCATGCAAAGTCCTGGACCGGGAAGGCAAAGCCTCTGGCCTGAAAAAATATGCCCAGGTTATCAACGTTAATCTCAACGGGGTGTATAACGTGATGGCCAAGTGTGCCGAGCAGATGGCTAAGAACGAGCCGGATGAAAAAGGCGAGCGCGGGGTGATTGTGAATATTTCTTCCGGTGCCGCGTTTGAAGGCCAAATCGGTCAGAGTGCCTACAGTGCGTCAAAAGCCGGTGTCAACGGTATGAACATACCGGCCGCCCGTGAGCTTGGTCCCTTGGGTATTCGAGTCAATTCTATTGCCCCGGGCCTGTTCGGCACTCCGCTGGTTAAATCCCTGGATGAGATAGTCCAGCAGTCGCTGATCAATATGTGTGAAGCACCAAAGCGAATGGGGGAGATGGATGAGTTCGCCCATACCTGTGCTTTTCTGATTGAAAACGCTTATATGAATGGTCGTGTGATTCGTCTCGATGCCGCAACGGTGATGCAGGCCAAATAGTCCTGCTTTTTGCTTAAATGGTCGATGACAATCTTCGTAGCGGATCGTCAATAGTGAAATTGGAGGTAGTAGTGGGTCCATTGCAGGGTATTAAGGTCATTGAAATCGCCGGCCTCGGGCCTGCGCCGGTGTGCGGTATGTTGCTGGCAGATATGGGCGCCGAGGTTATTCTTATCCAACGTAAAAGCAGAGGTACGGCCAATATCACTGATGCCGTAACCAACAGCAAATACGCTATTCCCAATCGGGGAAAAAAATCCATAGCCCTTGATTTGAAAGATCCCTCAGCTGTGGAGATTGTGCTGGATTTGATTGCCGATGCTGACGCCTTGATCGAAGGCTTTCGACCGGGCGTGATGGAGCGACTGGGGCTCGGGCCAGATATCTGCATGGTAAAAAACCCGCGCTTACTCTACGGTCGTATGACCGGTTGGGGCCAGCATGGCCCACTGGCTCAAGCGGCGGGCCACGACATCAACTATATTGCCCTTAGCGGCGCACTTTACTACTCGGGACATCGGCGCGAAGCACCCTTCGCACCGCCGTCTTTGGTCGGCGATGTGGGCGGTGGCTCGATGGTGTTGACCATGGGTATATTGGCGGGCATCATCAACGCTAAAGCTACCGGAAAAGGGCAGGTGATAGACGCTGCCATTACCGACGGCAGTGCGCTTATGACGTCATTGCTCTATTCGTTCCACCAGGCCGGTTCGTGGAGCAAAGAGCGCGGCGATAATATTATCGACAGCGCCTCGCCCTGGTACGATACCTATGAGTGTGCCGACGGTCACTACATCACGCTGGGTTCTCTGGAGCCGCAGTTTTATAGTCTGTTACTGGAAAAATGCGGTCTCAGTGATGACCCTGTATTTGCAAATCAGTTTAACAAATCGGACTGGCCCCAGGCCAAAGATAAAATCATTACATTGTTTAAATCCAGAACTCGGGCGGAGTGGTGTGAGCTAATGGAAGGCACGGATGTGTGTTTTGCCCCAGTGTTGGATTTTGATGAAGCGGCGGCACATCCCCATAATCGTGAAAGGGAAACCTTTGTTGAGTTAAATGGTGTTGTTCAGCCGGCGCCGGCGCCGAAATTCAGTGTCACCCCCTCGACAATCTCATCGGCGCCTCCACAGGAGGGCGAGCACACCGAGGCCATACTGAAATCGGCCGGCTATAAATGCGATCATATTGATATGCTCAGAACCCGTGAGGTCATTTAGCGGTTTAAGCGGACTGAAAGGGTATAAATAAATTTCACATCGAGCTTTCTATTTGTAAGGCCCCTCGAGAAAGGTTTGACTATGAAACGGTTAGAACTCCATAAAAAAATGGTTTTGGTGTCGTTGTTAATGCTGCTGGGAACTAACAGCTATGCGACCGAACAGCCCAATATTTTGGTGATCTGGGGCGATGATGTGGGCTGGTTTAATATCAGCGCCTACAACCGCGGCATGATGGGCTATCAGACGCCCAACATCGACCGTATCGCTAACGAAGGCATGCTGTTTACCGATGCCTACGGCGAGCAGAGCTGCACCGCCGGCCGCTCAGCGTTTGTCACCGGTCAGCACCCGGTGCGCACCGGGTTGACCAAAGTGGGTATGCCCGGCGCCACCGTGGGCCTGCAAAAAGAAGACCCGACAATTGCGGAGTTATTAAAGCCCCTGGGCTATATGACCGGGCAGTTTGGTAAAAACCACCTGGGCGACCGCGACGAGTTTCTGCCGACCAACCACGGCTTCGATGAATTTTTTGGCAATCTCTACCACCTCAATGCCGAGGATGAGCCCGAACACCCCGATTACCCGAAAGACCCGGAGTTCAGCAAGCGTTTTGGACCGCGCGGCGTGATTCACGCTTATGCCGATGGTCGAGTGGAAGATACCGGCCCGTTGAATAAAAAGCGCATGGAAACGGTCGACGAAGAATTTTTGGCCGCATCACTCAAGTTCATGGATAAAGCCAATAAGGCCAAAAAACCATTTTTCCTCTGGTTTAATGCCAGCCGAATGCATGTGTGGACACGCTTGGCGCCAAAGTGGGAGGGCAAGACTGGTCAGGGTATCTACGCCGACGGTATGGCGGAGCACGATCACCATGTAGGCACTCTGATGGACAAGCTCGATCAGCTAGGCATTGCGGAGAACACCATTGTACTTTACTCCACTGACAATGGTGCCGAGGTCTTCAGTTGGCCTGATGGCGGGACCATTCCGTTCCGCGGTGAAAAGAATACCACCTGGGAAGGGGGCTTTCGTGTGCCGACCCTAGTGCGCTGGCCGGGAAAAATTAAAGCCAATAGTGTCTCCAATGAAATTCTCTCGCATCAGGATTGGCTGCCAACCCTGATGGCAGCGGCCGGTGACCGCGACATCAAAAAGAAATTGCTCAAAGGGCACTCGGTGTCAGGCAAAAAATTCAAAGTGCATCTGGATGGTTTTAATTTCCTTCCCTATTTAACCGCCAAAGCGAAAGAAGGACCTCGCAAAGAGTTTTTTTATTTTACCGATGACGGTAACTACTCGGCGATGCGTATGGGGGACTGGAAACTGGTATTCTCGGAACAGCGTGCCCACGGATTTCAGGTGTGGCGAGAGCCATTGATACGAATGCGACTGCCAAAGCTATTCAATTTACGGCGTGACCCGTTCGAGCGGGCTGACCGTGAAGCAATGGATTATGACCGTTGGGCTGCCGAGCATCTGTTTATGCTCTATGCCGCTCAGGCAGGTACAGCCAAGTTTTTGCAGTCATTCAAGCAATTTCCGCCGCGGCAGAGACCGGCCAGCTTTAATGTGGATGAAATCGTCGAGTCAATGTTGAAGTGGGAGAGATAACGGAATATTAAGGTGGTTAGAATAGTCAGTTAAATCAGAAAGTTGAAAAACATGTTTTAATCTTTTAGCCAAAATACTCGGTGCGTCGTTTGGTTCTCCTTGACTTTAGAGAATCGCAAGACTGTCGCGGAGTGTGTGCCTGGCCTCAGTACACAATGAGTCTAGGGTTGAGTCTAGGGTTGAGTCTAGGGTTGAGTCTAGGGTTGAGT
>JBARCK010000097.1:0-2057 GCA_049794015.1 Sulfitobacter sp.
GCGTTACCCTACCCGTTTGGGCGCATGGCCTGCACTTGGTCTATTCATCCTGTTCCAGATATTCCTCTTGGCCGATATCGCGCCAAGCGATCCTGACCGGCTTCCCACCATCACGCTGGTTTACTGGCTGTTCACCTTCAGTGGCATGGTGCTGTTTGGCCCTGCGGTCTGGGTCAAAAACGTAGAATGTTTTTCGGTGCTGTTCATCCTTATTTCATCGCTGCGCCCCGTGCAGTGCGGCGCGCAGATGCAGGTCGGCATTGCCGGTTGGGCCAGTTTCACTCTTGCGCCACTTGATCTGGCGCGCGCGCTGTTTTGTCTGACGATATTGGTCTCCGGCAGCTTTGACGGTCTGCGCGAGACATTCTGGTGGTTGGGGCAAATCGGCATCAACCCGCTGGAGTTCCCGGGCCGCTCTGCCGTGGTCTGGACCTCAACTGTTGGTCTGATCCTTGCCAACGTGACGGTAATTTGCCTCTACGGGGCTGCCGTTTGGGCGGGGTTAACGCTTGTCCGTGGTTTCGGGACATCACCCCCCGTCCCTTTTTCGCGGGCCTTTCGCACCTATGCCATCACCATCCTGCCCATAGCGCTCGGCTATCACTTCGCGCATTACTTTGTCTCCTTTCTTGTTCAAATACAGTATCTTGCCGCAACGCTTGGCGATCCTTTGGCGCGGGGGTGGAACCTGTTCGGGCTGGGCGGCGTGCGCGTCACAACCGGATTTCTCAACAGCACGGAAACGGTCAAGCCGATCCTTCTGAGCAACGTGGCGGCGGTTGTCATCTCGCATATTGTCTCTATAGCTATGGCACATCATTTGTCGGGCCGGTTTGCCAAAACACGCAAGGAGTTGATCCTGATCCAGCTGTTCCTCAGCGTCCTGATGATTATTTATACGATTTTCGGGCTCTGGTTGCTGTCAACGCCGCGCGGTGCGTGAGCATTTAGAAAGTTCTGGACAGATCGTTCGTGTGCGAACAGTATAAATCAAGCGCTCGGGTAAATGCGCACCAGCCTCAAGGGAGAAATATTGTGTCCAACGGAACATCCAAAAAGACCGATTTTAACCGCCGCACGGCTTTGAAAGGCATTGGCGCAGGGGCGCTGCTTGCCACGGGTGCACTGCCGGGCAGCCTTGGATTTGCCCAAGCACAAAGTTCCGCACCCATCAAGATCGGTTTCCAGAAACACGCCACCGGCATTGGCGCTGCATATGGGCGCTGGTATGATGCCACGACCCAAGCCGCTGTAAAACGGATCAACGAGGCCGGCGGCATCAATGGCCGCCCCGTTGAAGTGGTGGTCGAGGATGACGGCACCGACCCCAAGCGCGGCGCCGAGGTGCTTGAGAAATTCGCCAACCAGCACAAGGTCGATGTCGCCTTTGGTACGCTGTTCAGCCATGTTGTTATCGGTTCCGCCCCGCGTGCGGGCGAGTTGAAACTGCCGTATTTTGTGGTCTCCGAAGGCCACCATGTCGCCTCGGGCATGTTGAACCGCTATACCTTGCAGCCCGGCATTACGGATGTGAAAAGTCAGGTGCAGTCGATGGCGCCTTTTGTGGCGAACAATCTGGGCAAGAAGGTCACGATGATCTTTCCCGATTTTGCCTTTGGCCATGACCACCGCGATTTCTTTTCCGCCGCGATTGAAGCGCAAGGCGGCGAGGTTGTTGCCAAGATTGCCGTGCCGCCGGCCGAGACCTCATTTACCCGTTATTTCCCGCAGATCCCGCGCGATACGGACGTTGTCTATCATGTCATGGTTGGCCCTGCGGTGCTGACATTTGTGAAAGAGCTGGGCGAGTTCTTTGGCCCGTCCCGCCCCGAGATTTTCGGTTTTATCGACAGTCTTGAAGCGGTCGATATCAAAAGCCCGGGTCTGGAATTTCTGGATGGCACCTATCTATGGGAAGGCAATCCGCGCCACGCCCAAGCCGACAACTCCGAATTCGACACCGCCTTTCGCGCGGCCGTTGGCGTTGACGCGCGCGGTGCGTCGCTGGATGATCCCAAAGATGTGTCCACCTACGCGCATATGTTCGGCTGCTGGGA
>JBARCK010000098.1:0-44430 GCA_049794015.1 Sulfitobacter sp.
GTCGCTGGCGATGGCGCTGATCAACAAAGAACACGCGGCTATTGGATCAGAGCTGAGTGTGCATGTTGTTGGTGCCTTGCGTCCCGCAAAAGTGATCCCCGCATCACCCTATGATCCCCAAGGCAAAGCGATGCGAGGATGAGCCAGGCTGAAAACAGCGGACGGCGCGGAGGCAGACGTGGTGCTGTCGCCGCGGCTGCCAAAGGGCCGCAGCGCAAGGTAGATTACCGCAGATTGCGTAACCCATTCCCACCTGTCCCAGTCTTTCCCGAAGACCGGATCGCAGCGATGCACGAAACCGCGCTGCGGGTGCTAGAGGAATTGGGTATCAAAGTTCTGTTGCCAGAGGCACGCGCGATCTTGCGGGCTGGTGGGGCGGTGGTGGATGACAATAGCGAAATGGTGCGATTTGGGCGCGACATGGTCATGGCCGCCGTGGCCACAGCCCCAACGTCGTTTACCCTAAAGGGTGGGGACGCGGGGCGTGACCTGCTGATGGAGCTAGGCACCTTGACCATGCAGACAGGCGCAGGTGCCCCCCATGCCACTGACCTTGTGCGCGGGCGTCGCCCCGGATCATTGCGAGACTTTCTTGAGGTCACCAAACTGACCCATCATTATGACGTCCTACATATGCACAACCCTAGTGTTGAACCGCAGGATGTGCCGATGAACTTGCGTCATTATGAGACCCTCAAGGGTTTTTTGACACTGTCCGACAAAGTGCCGTTTGTGTTTTCGCGCGGCACACCGCAGGCTGATGATGCTTTTGAAATGCTGCGTGACTTTCGTGGGTTGTCGGATGCCGAATTTGCCGCTGCACCTTCGTGTTACACGATCATCAACACCAATTCGCCGCGCCAAATTGATATCCCGATGGCGCAAGGGTTGATCGATTTTGCCCGCGCTGGGCAGATGGCGATTGTTACTCCGTTTTGCCTGATGGGGGCGATGGCTCCGGTGACGGTGGCGGGGGCCGTGACACTGTCGCATGCCGAAGCGTTGGCCGCGATCACACTCAACCAACTTGCACGGCCCGGTGCTCCGGTTTTGTATGGTGCTTTTGCCTCTAACGTTGATATGAAAACCGGTGCGCCGGCTTTTGGCACGCCTGAACAGGTCAAAGCGAGCCTTGCCTCTGGACAACTGGCACGCTTTCTTGGTTTGCCATGGCGCAATGCAGCCGGGTCAGCGTCTAACATCAACGATGCCCAAGCCGCCCATGAAACCCAAATGAGCGCATGGGGGTCGGTACTGGCTGGATGCACGGTGATGATCCACGGTGCGGGCTGGATTGAGGGTGGTTTGACGATAAGTTACGAAAAACTGATCACTGATATCGACATGCTGCAAACCTTGGCCGAACTCTGTTTGCCGACCCCATCCGAGGACACTGACATTGCGTTTGAGGCATTGAGCGAAGTCGAACCGGGCGGCCATTTCTTTGGATGTGCGCATACGATGGAACGCTATGCGACGGCATTTTACGAACCAGTGACGTATGATTGGTCCAACTTTGGCACATGGACCGAAAGCGGTGCGCAAGATGCAAGCACCCGCGCGACGGCGATCTGGCAAAATATTATTAAGGAACCTTCCTCTTTTACGCCTGATCCTGATCGTGTCGCGATCATGGATGATTTCATCGCCCGGCGCAGTGCGGCTGGCGGTGCGCTGCCAGAAAGTTGAGCCATGCCTGATCCAACACCGCTTTACGGCAATACCAAAGTCACCCGCGAGGATTGGTTGAATGTCGCCATGGACTTGCTTGTCAGTGAAGGTGTGGCCGAAGTCAAAGTCCTGTCGATCAGTGAACGCCTTGGTGTGTCGCGGTCTAGTTTTTATTGGTACTTCAAAAGTCGCCAAGATCTGCTGGCTGCACTGCTTGAAGATTGGGAACAGGCCAACACCGCACTGCTGGTCCGGCACACGAAAATGCCTGCTGCGACGATTACCGAGGCGGTGTGCAACCTGTCGCGTTGCTGGGTTGATCCAGCCTTATTCAATCACAAGCTGGATTTTGCTGTGCGCGAATGGGCGCGTCGCGATGGGGCTGTACGTCGTCGAATTGATCAGACAGATGATGCCCGCATCAAGGCATTCTCCGCCCTTTTTGAGCGTTTTGACTACGGAGCAGACGAGGCAGAGGTGCGCGCACGGGTCATGTATTTCATGCAGGTCGGATATTACGCGCTGGAACTTTCGGAACCTATCGCAGAGCGCATGAAAAGGGTGCACAACTATGTATTGAGTTTCACAGGTCAACGTCCAAAACAGGCCGAGATTGACGCCTTGGTCGCCTATGCACTCAAGGCCAATGATCCAAACGCCTGACGATGATGGCCGCCCGGTTGTTTCGGCGCGCCGCAATCGATGATCACAGCGGGGTAATCGCTTGAAAAAGAAAATGTTAGCGTTATCCCAGAAATTTGAGGATTAGACGTGCAATCCTGCGGAAAGCTGCGTTAACATCTCGTTGCAACCGCAGGCTGTGATTGATTCTTGCCTGCAAAAAATAAAAACTGTCTGGGAGGACATCCATGAAAAATCACTTTCTCAAAGTGCTGATTACCAGTGCTGTGCTGGCAACTGGCACGGGCACCGCGGCCACTGCTGCTGAGTGTATCGCACCTGCAAACCCCGGCGGCGGCTGGGATTTCACATGTCGTCAAATCGGCAAGATCATGTTTGACATCGGCGCTGTTGATAAGCCCATTCAAGTGACAAACATGCCCGGCGCGGGTGGTGGTCTGGCTTATGGCACCGTTGTAAACGAACGTAATGATGACGCCGAACTGATCGTTGCGGCATCTTCTGCAACAACCACACGTTTGGCACAGAACGCCTTTGCTGGCATGACTGCTGATCAGGTACGCTTTGTTGGGGCAATCGGTGCTGACCCGGGCGTTATCGCCGTTGGTGCAGACAGCGACATCAAAGATCTGGCTCAAATGGTTGAGATGATCAAAGCTGATCCCGGATCTGTCGCCTTTGCAGGTGGTTCTGCGGTTGGTGGATTTGACCACATGAAACCTTTGATGGTTTTGCAAAAAGCGGGTTTCACCGACATCACTAAAGTCAAATACATCGGTGTTGATGGTGGCGCAGATGCGATCACACAGACCGTTGGTGGCTTTACCCAAGCGATGACGGGCGACATGTCCGAAGTGGTTTCGTTCCTGAAAAACGGCGACATCCGTGTGATTGCTGTTCTGACAGATGAACGCGTACCGGGCTTTGACGACATCCCAACTGCCAAAGAGCAAGGCTTTGATGTTGTTGCGGTAAACTGGCGTGGTCTTTACGTGCCAAAGGGCGTGTCTGACGATACATTCAACGATTGGGCCGCAAAGCTTCAGCTGGTTGCAGATAGCCCAGAGTGGGCCGAAGCAATGGCGGCAAATGGTCTGGCACCGTTCACCAAAGTTGGTGGCGATTTCCAAGGTTATGTTGACGGTCTTGTGGCTGATATTGCCGCAATGTCCAAAGAACTTGGGGTCACTCAGTAATGGCATCAGACCGTATTTTCGGTCTGATCACTCTGATCACGGCAGTCGCGTATATCGCGGCTGCCACTCAGATTCAGACAAATTTCTTTTCTGGCGAATTTCTGCCCAAGCTGTTTCCGCTGATGATCGGTGGCGTGGCGGCTCTTGCATCGCTGGTGTTGGTCTTTAAACCTGACCCCGACCCTGAATGGCCTGAAGGTCGAACATGGGGTAATTTACTGGTCGCTGTGATTGTGCTTGCCGTTTATTCGGTACTGATGGGGCCATTGGGCTTTATCTTGCCAACTGCTGTTGCGGCTTCGATCCTCAGCTACCAAATTTCGCCAAACCCCAAAAAAGCAGTGGTCGCGGGCGTAGGCTTGTCGCTTGGGCTGTTTGTGATTTTCAAGTTTATCTTGATGCTGGGCAATGTTGTGGCTTACCGGATTCCGACGCCTGCAAAATTGTGGGACGCGATCTCAATTCTCATTCCATTCGTAGGGCATTAGAGCATGGAAACCCTTGCAAACCTCGCACTTGGCTTTTCAGTCGCATTGTCACCCTATACGTTGATGTTGGCCGTTGTTGGCTGCTTTATCGGCACAATCATTGGCGCGTTGCCGGGGCTTGGCCCATCAAACGGTGTCGCGATTTTAATCCCGATTTCCTTTGCCCTTGGCCTTGATGCTACAGCGGCGCTGGTCTTGATGACATCTGTCTACTACGGCGCGATGTATGGCGGGCGGATCAGTTCGATCTTGCTGAACATCCCCGGTGACGAACCGGCGTTGATGACAACGCTTGATGGCTATCCAATGGCTAAAAATGGCGAGGCGGGCAATGCATTGGTGTTGTCCGGTGTTGCATCGTTTGTTGGCGCGTTGCTGGCCACCATTGGCTTGATCCTGCTGGCCCCTGTTTTGGCCCGGGTGGCATTTTTATTTGGCCCCGCCGAATACTTCGCGCTCTACTTGCTGGCCTTTTGTACCCTTGGCGGCATGGCGTCGAACAACCAAGCAAAGTCAGCAATTGCGGCTTGCATCGGGCTTGGGATTGCGATGATCGGGGTCGACTCATCTTCTGGTTTGCCCCGCCTGACAGGGGGAAGTTTGCATCTTTATGACGGCGTCGATTTCCTTGTGGCCATCGTCGGGCTGTTTGCAATTGCCGAGTTGTTCTTCTTTATCGAAAGCCATGGCAAAGGCTCATCCATCGGCGTAGTGCTCGACAAGGTGACGATCCCTTGGAAGTACATCAAGGAAACCTTCCCGACGATGCTGCGCTCTTCTGGTGTTGGCTTTATCGCTGGGGTCTTGCCGGGTGCGGGGGCCTCGTTGGGATCATTCCTCGCGTATATGACCGAAAAATCCATTGCTGGTGAAAAAGGTGGTTTTGGCACAGGGGTGCCCAAAGGTATCGCCGCACCAGAGGCAGGTAACAACGCAGCTGCGGGCGGGGCATTGGTGCCGATGCTCACGCTTGGCGTGCCGGGATCGGGAACCACGGCTGTTCTGCTTGCCCTGTTGATGACACTCAACATCACGCCGGGACCTACATTGTTCCGGGATAACCCTGACGTTGTTTGGGGTCTGATCGCATCGCTGCTGATTGCGAACGTGGTTTTGCTGATCATGAACGTGCCGATGGTTAAGATATTCGTGAAAATCCTCTCGGTTCCGGCATGGATTCTTTTGCCGGGCGTGACGATGGTCTCAACCACGGGCATTTTCGCTTTGACTGGCAGCTATTTTGATCTGTTGATGTTGGTTGGCTTTGGCATCCTTGGGTACTTCCTGCGTAAACTCGATATCCCAACAGTTCCGGTGATCCTTGGCATCCTGCTGGGTGGCAACATGGAGGACGCGTTGCGCCGCGCGATGACCTTGTCTGACGGTGATGCAATGTATCTGTTCTCTAGCCCGATCTCTATTGGGCTTTGGATCGCAGCCATCCTTGGGTTTGTCGCGCCGATGTTCTTGCGCAATGTCCTGAAAAAACCCCAAGCTGTGACAGATTGATCTGATGATACGGGTGTTGATCCCTTCAGGGGCGCTGGGTCTGAACTATGACAAGGTTGCCCTGCAACGGGGGATCGACGCAAAGCCTGACATCATCGCGATCGATGGCGGATCAACGGACTCTGGCCCATCCTATCTGGGGCGCGGTGTTTCAAAATACGCCCGCGCCTCAACCAAGCTGGAATGGGCCGGATTGATGGAGGCACGCGCACTTGCGGCGTGCCCCTTGGTGATTGGCACGGCAGGGACATGTGGGTCAGATAGCGCTGTTGAGTGGATGCTCGACATCACGCGAGAGATCGCAGCAGAACAGGGCAGGCCGCTGAAAATCGCTGTGCTGCGTTCACAGCAAAATAGCGAAGATATGGTGCAGTCACTTGCAGACGGGCAAATCACGCCCCTGTCGAATGCGCCTGACATTTCTGCCGAGGTCTTGCAAAGCTGCTCTAACATCGTTGCTCTTGCGGGGGCCGAACAAATTGCTGCGGCCATCGACACGGGCGCAGATATCATCATCGCGGGGCGTACCACGGACACAGCGATTATCGCTGCCTTGCCGCTGATGAATGGATGTGACGCAGGTGCGGCGTGGCACGGGGCCAAGATTGGGGAATGTGGCGCGCTATGTGCGACCAATCCGCAATCCGGGGTGATCTTGGTTGATTTTGACGATGCTGGTTTTACCGTCACGCCCCTGGCAGATGGTGCGCAGGCCACACCCCACACTGTATCTGCACATATGCTCTATGAGAATTCCGATCCGTTTATCCTGTATGAGCCCGGCGGGCATCTAGACGTGACCGATGCGACATACACAGCGCTTGATGGCACCAGCGTGCGTGTGACGGGCTCAACTTGGGTGCCGTCGGATCGTTATACTGTGAAACTTGAAGGTGCGCGGCCTGCCGGTTTCCAGACCGTTCTTATCGCGATTCTGCGGGATGCGCATTATGTGGCGAACGCCGCCAAATGGGCTGCGGATATTGAGGCAAAATGCAACGCCAAAGTCTGTGATCGCTTGGGGCTTTCGATGGATGACTTTACCATCGAATTGCGTTTGATGGGTCAGTCGGCCAGCTTTGGCGCGTTGGAAACCCGTACTGCAACGGCCCTTGAGATTGGCGTGATTGGCATCGTGACAGCCCCCACAGAGGCGCTGTCGATGGAGATTGGCAAGCTGTTAAATCCCTACATGCTGCATCACCCACTGACGGCAGAGGAAGAACAGCCAACGTTTGCCTTCCTATTCTCACCCGCCGAAATGCCGCGCGGGCAGACCTATGAATTTGTGCTTAATCACGTGCTGACCTTGGATGATCCGATGCAGGCCTTTGCACTAGAGGTGTTGGACCTATGACCCAGCTTCGTGATCTTGTGCAAAAAGTACGCTCTAAAAATGCAGGTCCTTTTTGGCTGACCGTTGATATTTTTTGCGGATCAGATGCGGCATATCAAGAGGTACAAGGACGGTTGAAAACCGGACATGTTGCGCAGGCGATGGGTGCCAATACCCAAGACCTCAAACGCTTTGATATTCCGTCGCTGAACGTGATCAAGATCAGCCTGCCGCGCCCGACCATTCAAGGTGCCATCAATGACCGTGATATGCATGGCGCCTCTTGGGCGGCGTTGATTGCCGAATTGGACGTTTAGCGCGTCTTGACAAGATGGGCTGGCTCTGGCCTTTCTGATCTAAATATTCAGAATAAAGGACACTGTCATGATGAGAACCCGTGCTGCCGTCGCCGTTGAAGCGGGCAAACCGCTAGAGATCATGGAAGTGAACCTTGAAGGTCCCAAACGTGGCGAAGTTTTGGTTGAGATCAAGGCGACGGGCCTGTGCCACACGGACGAATTCACCCGTTCTGGCGATGACCCCGAGGGTATCTTTCCCGCGATCCTTGGTCATGAGGGTGCGGGTGTTGTTTTAGAGGTGGGCGAGGGCGTCACGACGCTGGAACCCGGTGACCACGTGATCCCGCTTTATACGCCTGAATGTCGTGAATGCGAATATTGCCTGTCTGGCAAAACCAACCTCTGTCAAAAAATCCGCGTGACACAAGGCCGTGGGCAACTGCCCGACGGCACCACGCGGTTTTCGATGCTCGATGGCACACCCATTCACCACTACATGGGCTGTTCTACCTTCGCGAACCACACAGTTGTGCCTGAAATTGCTTTGGCCAAAGTCCGCAAGGACGCGCCGTTTGACAAAATCTGCTACATTGGGTGCGGTGTAACCACGGGCATTGGGGCTGTGATCAACACCGCCAAGGTTGAGATCGGCGCGCGTTGCGTGGTCTTTGGTCTGGGCGGCATTGGCCTGAACGTGATCCAAGGTCTACGTCTGGCCGGGGCGGACCAAGTTGTTGGTGTTGATCTGAACGACGACAAAGAAGAAACAGGCCGCTATTTTGGCATGACCGATTTTGTGAACCCCAAAAACGTCGAAGGTGATCTGGTCGCACATCTGGTTGAACTGACCAAAGGTGGCGCGGACTATACGTTTGACGCGACGGGCAACACTACCGTGATGCGCACCGCCCTTGAGGCCGCGCACAAAGGCTGGGGTGAAAGCATCATCATTGGCGTGGCCCCTGCGGGCGCTGAAATTTCAACACGACCCTTCCAATTGGTCACGGGCCGCGTGTGGCGCGGCACTGCCTTTGGCGGGGCCAAGGGGCGCACCGATGTGCCCAAAATTGTTGATTGGTACATGGATGGCAAGATTGAGATCGACCCAATGATCACGCACAAATTGACATTGGATGAAATCAACCACGGCTTTGAGTTGATGCATCAAGGTAAATCAATCCGCGCTGTGGTGGAATTCTGAGGGGTCTGACACTACCCGCTAAATCTTGTATCGCCACCGGATTTGTCGTGGCGATTGTCGGGTTTTTCAGCTCCTTTCCTATTGTGTTGCAGGGACTTGCAGCCATGGGCGCAGATGCGGGGCAATCTGCATCTGGCTTGATGATGGCGGCCCTGTCTATGGGCATCACTGCCATTGTCCTAAGTCTTTGGTTTCGCAATCCAATCTCTGTGGCGTGGTCAACGCCGGGGGCGGCGTTGCTGGCTGTTTCTGTTGCCCCCCAAGGTGGTTTTTCTGAAGCAGTTGGTGCCTTTATCGTGGCGGCTGTGCTCTGTATCATCGCCGGTCTGTGGCGGCCCATTGCGCGTTTTGCAGCGGCGATCCCGGCAGCATTGGCACAGGCGATGCTGGCGGGCGTTCTGCTGCCGATTTGTTTGGTGCCGTTTCGCGCTTTGCCGGATATTCCACAGTTTATCATTCCGATTTTCGTGGTTTGGATTGTTGCAGGACAGATTAACAAACTCGCCGCTGTTCCCGCAGCGGTGTTGGTTACGGCCTTGCTGACATGGCAATCCGGTGGACTGCCAGATGTGGCGAACACAGGTGTGTGGACCATGCTGGTCCTGACCCTGCCCAGCTTTTCGGTGGCCTCAGCGATTAGCATCGGTGTGCCTTTGTTCATCGTGGGTATGGCCACACAAAATATCCCCGGTATCGCGATCATTCGAAGTTATAAATACGATCCAGCACCAGGTTCGCTTTTTACCACCGTGGGGGCCGCATCTTTAATTACCGCGCCTTTTGGGGCATTCAGCACCTGTTTGGCAGCGATCACCACCGCCATGTGTGCCGATCCCGATGCGCATCCCGACCGCGATCAACGCTATTGGTCTGCGATCATGGCTGGTGTGTTCTATTGCGTGTTTGGGTTGTTTGCTGGGGTCCTTACCGCGTTTGCCGCACTTGCACCGCCCATGGTCATCGCCAGCCTTGCCGGGCTTGCATTGGTCAATGTGCTGGCTGGCTCTACCCAAGCAGCACTTGCAGATCCCAAAGACCGTGAGGCCGCGATTGTTACTCTGTTGATCACCGCATCTGGCATCAGCATCTATGACATTGGCGCGCCTGTCTGGGGCTTGTTGATTGGTGGCGGTGTGTACTTGCTGCGCAGACGTGGTCAGCTCAGTTAGCTTTCGTAACGTTACGCGCACTGTCCTGTTTCTGCTCTTTACAGTGAAGGACAGCGGACTAATCTAAACCAAGTAGTTTAGATCAAAGGTGCCCCATGCAGATCACGGTCAACGGAACCGATCACGAGGTAGATGTCGAAGACGACATGCCGCTGCTTTGGGTGTTGCGCGACGAACTTGGTATTACCGGGCCAAAATACGGGTGCGGCATCGCTCAGTGTGGCGCATGCACAGTGCATATTGACGGCGTTGCTGTGCGGTCTTGCCAGCTGCGCGCGGGCGATGTTGATGGCGAGGTCACAACCATTGAGGGGCTGGGCACCCCCGAAGCATTACACATCGTACAGGCCGCGTGGGTTGAGCATCAGGTCGCGCAATGTGGGTACTGTCAATCTGGCCAGATTATGCAGGCGGCGTCCTTTCTGGACCTGAACCCCGAACCAACGGATGACCAGATTGATGCCGCGATGAGCGGTAATTTATGTCGCTGTGGTACCTATCCTCGCATACGGGCAGCGGTCAGAACGGCTGCGGCCAAGTTGAAGGGGGCCTGAGCATGGGACGTATCAAAACCATCGCACGGCGCAGCTTTTTGGTGGGGTCTGCGGCCATTGTCGGCGGTGTTGCTTTTGGCACCTACATGTACAAACGCGACGTCAAAAACCCGCTGCTTGCGGATCTAAAGCCGGGGGAGGCAACGTTTAACCCCTTTGTCAAAATTGATGCCAATGGGATCACATTGATCACGCCACGTGCGGATGTCGGGCAGGGGGCTTATTCAATCCAAGCCCATATGATTGCAGAGGAAATGGATGTTGATCTGACCCAAGTCACGATTGATCCCGGTCCGCCAAGTGCTGCGTATTATAACGGCGTTGTTGCTGTAGAAGGTATGCCGATTGCTGCGACTTCTGAAACCATGCTGGCGCGCGCAGGGCGTGGTGCCGGGGATGTGGCGGGCAAGTTGTTGGGTCTGCAATTGACGGGTGGATCATCCACCGTGCCGGACATGTATGATCGGTTGCGCGCCGCCGGTGCCACAGCGCGCGAAACCTTGATTTCTGCGGCGGCACAGCAAACCGGCTTGCCACGCGAACAATTAAAAACGGATATGGCTGCGGTTGTTCTGCCCGATGGTACGCGGCTTGATTATGTTGATCTTGCAGCCACAGCGGCAGAAATTGATCCTGTCGAGGATGTTGGTTTACGTGACCCCGCGACTTGGAAATATCTAGGCAAACCGCAGATGCGCACCGACATCCTGGCGAAGTCGACAGGGACGCAAGATTACGGCATCGACATGCAGATGGAGGGGATGGTGTATGCAGCAGCACGTACAAATCCGGCCATTGGCGGTGGTGTTCAGGGCTTTGATGCGACCGTGGCAAAGTCCATGCGCGGTGTGCAATCCGTATTGGCAATCACGGGCGGAATTGCTGTGATTGCAGACAACACATGGCGGGCTTTTCAGGCTGCGGATGCGGTGGACTGCACCTGGGGTGCCGCGCCGTATTTAGGGGATACCAAGGCGCAGTTTGACGCAGTAGCACAGTGTTTCACCGAGGATTTCCAAGATAGCCGTTTCAAAAATGAGGGCGACGTTGAGGCATCGCTGTCAAAAGGCGCGGTGTTTGAGGCTGAATACCGCATTCCCTATCTGGCACATGCCCCGCTTGAGCCGATGACGGCGGTTGTTAAACTGTCTGAGGGGCGCTTGGACATCTGGACGGGGACGCAAATCCCCCGGTTCATGCAGGCCAATGCGGCCAAACTTGCGGGGCTAGAAGCGGACGCAGTTCATTTGCATGTGTTGATGTCCGGTGGCAGCTTTGGGCGACGTCTAGAGGATGATTATGTCCTTCAGTCGGTAGAGATCGCGATACAGCTTCCAGACACGCCGATCAAAATGACATGGTCGCGCGAAGAAGACTTTACCCATGATTTTCCACGGCCACTGGCCATCGCGCGGGGGCGTGGCAAAGTCACTCAAGGTGGACTTGAAGCGTTTGATCTGTCGATTGCCGCCCCTTCGGTTGCAGAATCTTCTCTCAAACGGTTGGGCCAGCCCGCGATGGGGCCGGATGTGGCGATTGTCGCTGGTGCGTGGGATCAGCCCTTTAGCATCCCCAATTATCGGGTTACCGGATACCGGGTGCCCGCGATGGTGCCGATATCCTCTTGGCGTTCGGTGGGGGCGTCGGGCAATGGTTTTTTGCACGAAAGCTTTATGGATGAAATGTGCCATGCCGCGGGTGTCGATCCACTGGCGGAACGGCTGCGGCTCTGCTTCCATGAGCCGTCGAAAAAGGTGCTTGAGGCGGTTGGCGACATGTCCGGCTGGGGCGGTGATATGGAGGCACGGCGCGGACGCGGTCTGGCATTCACGCTCGCATTTGGGGTGCCTGTGGCGCAGGTGGTTGAGGTCACGGATACCGATGATGGCATCCGTATTGATAAGGTATTTGTTGCCGCTGATGTGGGCCGCGTGCTTGATCCGGTGAATTTTGAGGCGCAAGTCACCGGCGGTGTGATCTGGGGGCTGGGTCATGCGATGAACTGCGAATTGACCTATGAAGGCGGCGTTGCACAGCAAGATAATTACCACGCGTTTGAGGGAATGCGCCTGTATCAAACGCCCAAGATCGAAGTGCGTGGATTGGAAAATGGTGACAAGATCAGAGGCATCGGGGAACCCGGCGTGCCGCCTGCGGCCCCTGCTTTGGCCAATGCGATTTTTGCGGCCACAGGACAGCGGATCAGGGAATTGCCACTATCAAATTCGGTGAGGTTCGTATGATGCGTGTGATCTTTGCACTGGTGTTTGTCGCATCACCTTTGGCCGCGCAAGAAACATCTGTGACCCGCGAAGAAGGATTAGCCGCATGGGAACGGGTGTTCGCGGTTGCGTCACATCCGCGCTGCACCAATTGTCATGTCGGTGAGCAAGAGGCCCCAATGTGGGAAGGTCTGGGATATCACGCGGGTAAAGTGCACGGCATGAATGTGCTTGCGGATGAAAGCCGCATTGGCGCAGAAACCATACCATGCCGTACGTGCCATGTGACCAGTGCCGCTGAAAATATCGTGCCACATGCGCCGCCGCACATTGATGAAGCCTGGCGATTGCCGCCGGTTGAATTGGATTGGTTGGACAAGTCCGGTACTGAGATATGTGCGCAGATGCGCAACCCTGAAACCAATGATGATAATACCATTGCTGAATTGGTGGAACACATTGAAACTTCAGCCTTTGTAGGCTGGGGTTTTGTGCCCGGTGGTGGACGGTCCGTGCCGCCCGGCACCACGGATGATCTGGCGCATGACGTGAGTATTTGGGGCGCGGCGGGCACGCCTTGTGAAAACGATTAACAGAGCGTTTGCATCTGAACAGGTCGCATCGGTATTTATGAAAAGGGTGAAAGGGCAGGACGTGTTTTAGTAACTTTGGTTTAACTCATCCGTCGCTGGAATCTCTGCTTCGCGGCGGGTGATGTAGGCTAATAGTTCCTCGTTCTTTGCCACATCCAGCGTTGGTTCCTGATATTCGCTGAGCATCTTTTTGGCGTGTTTCAGTGCGCGTTCGGTGATTTCGACCGCACCATCAGCTTGCCATTGTTCAATCGAATTGTTGTCAAATAGTTCCGGCATGAAATAGGCGGTTTGAAAGTTCTCTTGGGTGTGGGGATGGCCAAGGTAATGCCCGCCGGGGCCAACATCGGGGATGGTCGCCAAAGCCTCGTCAAAATCATCAAAGTTTGGTCCCTGCGCCATACGGTGTGCCATCGCACATTGTTCCGCGTCCACCATGAATTTTGCAACCGAACAATGCATTCCCGCCTCGTTCCAGCCTGCGGAATGCCAGATGTAATTGGCCCCTGCATGCATGACGGCGGATAGGGTTGTGGCGCTTTCATAGCCCGCTTGGGCATCAAACGTCTTGGCCCCGCCCAGCGTGTTTGAGGTGCGCCATGGTACGCCGTAATATCGGGCCATTTGACCGATCATAAAGTTCATCAATGATATTTCAGGGGTGCCTGCCATCGGCGCGCCGGACTTCATGCTGACGGTTGAAAGGTAGTGACCATAGATTGCGGGCGCACCGCGGCGGATCACTTGGGTATAGGCCAGCGCACTGAGGGCTTCGGCGTTAAGTTGCGCTACAGAGGCGGCGACCGAGGCAGGTGTGTTGGCCCCACCCAGCACAAAAGGCGAGCACAACACAGGTTGGTTCGCGCGGCTGAATGCGCGCATCGCGCCAAGCATGGTTTCATCCCACACCAGAGGCGAGTTGCCGTTGCAATTGCCTGTGACAACGGGGTGTGTGTCGATGAAATCTGCGCCAAACAGGATGGCGCACATGTCGATCACGTCTTCTGCGTTTTTCGGGCTGGTGGTCATGCCCATAAACGTCTTGTCGGAATATTTCATCGAACTGTAGGTGATGCGCAAATGGCGTTGACTGATCGGGTGATCATAGGGTTCAACAATGTGGTGCGCGGATGAATGCAGCGCCGGCATCATATGCGCCAGCTTGTGAAACATCGCGAGGTCATCAAGCGTTGGGTTGCGACGCACATCATCGAGGTCGCGCAAATAAGGTGCGCCCGTCATCGGAACAAAGATTGATTTGTTGCCGCCAAGGTCGACGTTTTTCTGCGGGTCACGGGCGTGATAGGTGAATTGGGCCGGGATTGATGCGATCAGTTCACGCACCAATGCACGGTCCAGATAGACCCGGTCGCCAACCACTTTGGCCCCAGCACGTTTCCAATCGGCAATCGCAATATCGTCGCGAAAGATAACACCGACATTCTCAAGGATATCCATGGATGCAGCGTCAACGCGTTCAACTTGTGATCCCGTCATGATCTCGCAGGTGGGAATTTTGTTGTGCAAACCGGGCAGCATTTCAACGTTCGGGATCGCCCGTAAGGCGCGGCGGGCGGCACGGCCACCGGAACGGGTGGGGGTATCGGCTGACATGGGCGGCTCCTGTCTTTGTTTCAGTAATCGTGGCACAAAACTGGCTGATCTGCTTGTCCATAGGCGAAGTGTTTTTGCATGAACATGGCGCGAAATGCTTGACTGTTCGGCAAAGTAGATGTCGGGTAAATGCATGGATATTTTACATGTGACCCGCCCCGTCCCCGTTGCTGGCTTGGATGATATTCCGATGCCTTCTGTCGCCGCGAACCAACCGCAATCTTTGGTGGCGCGCTGCCCTGTTGCGGGGGAAACACCTTTGGTTTCCGCTGAGGCCATCGCGGTTGAGGCGGGCGTGGCACAGGTTTGGGTCAAGGATGAACGCGGCCGCATGGGGCTTGGCAGTTTTAAGGCGTTGGGGGCTGCCTATGTGATCGCCCATGATGCGTCGCGTGGTGCGGCAAGTGGTCAGACCTATGTCACAGCAAGTGCGGGCAACCATGGCATGTCGGTCGCCGCAGGGGCTGCGGCCTTTGGCGCGGCGTCGGTGGTGTATATCGCGCAAACTGTACCCGAAGCATTTGCCCTGCGGTTGGCAGAGCAGGGTGCCACGGTTGTGCGCGAGGGTGATACCTATGAGGCATCAATGGCCGCTGCGATGCAGGCCGCGCAAGACAACGGATGGGCGTTGCTGTCGGACAGTTCATGGCCCGGCTATATTGAGCGTCCACATCGTTTGATGGAGGGGTATTTGATCTTGATGGTCGAAGCGATTGCACAGATGCCGCAGGTTCCAACCCATATTTTCTTGCAGGCTGGTGTTGGTGGCCTTGCCGGGTCTTGCGCGGCACTGGCGCGTGAGGTTTGGGGGGATGCACCGCAGATCATTGTTGTGGAACCCGAAGCAGCCCCAGCCTTGCATGGATCGCTTGTTGCCGGATGCCCTGTGGAAAGCAGTGGTCCAGTCAGCGACATGGGACGGTTGGATTGTAAAATGCCATCCTTGATCGCGCTCAAAGGGTTGGCACGGGATGCAGATGCGTTTGCATTGATTTCTGAAACCGAAGGGCAGGCGGGCGCAGGGACGGCAATGGTCGCGGGTTTGCCTTCGACGCCGTCGGGTGCCGCAGGCATTGCGGGACTATTGGCAGTGTCAGAGAAACAGCGCGCTGACCTTGGGATCGACGCGACATCCGTGGTGCTGTGCGTGCTCAGCGAGGCACCTGAATAATCGTCAGGATTTGAACGCGCCCGCATGGGTATCGCGCAGAACGTTCTTTTGCACTTTGCCCATTGTGTTGCGGGGCAAGGCATCAACCACGATCAATTTGCGCGGGCATTTATACCGTGCCAGTTGATCTGTGAGGACCGTATTGATCGCGTCCAGGTCTGGCTCTTGGGCACCACGCGCCAGCACAGCCAAAGGTGCTTCACCCAGATCCGCATGCGGCACGCCGATCACCGCAGATTCCAGCACGCCGGGTTGGTCGTCCAACAGCAACTCAACCTCTTTTGGGTAGATATTGTATCCACCCGAAATGATCAGGTCTTTGCCACGCCCGACGATTTGCACATATCCTTGATCATCAATCAGCCCTAGATCGCCAGTGATGAAAAAGCCATCAGGCCGTAATTCGGCGGCGGTTTTCTCTGGCATTTGCCAATAGCCCTGAAACACGTTTGGGCCTCGCACTTCGATCACGCCGATCTCACCGTCGTTTAGGGTTTCACCAGTGTCTGGGTCAGTCACCTTTAGCTCTACGCCGGGCAGCGGGTGGCCCACCGTCCCCGCGCGGCGCGCGCCCTCATAGGGGTTTGATGTGTTCATGTTTGTTTCGGTCATGCCATAGCGTTCAAGGATGCTTTTGCCGGTGCGATCCTCAAAGGCGCGATGTGTCTCGGCAAGTAAGGGCGCAGAACCTGAGATGAACAAGCGCATGTGGGCCGTGCTTTTGGCCGTAAATCCGGGATGGTCCAACAGGCGGGTGTAAAAGGTTGGAACACCCATCAGGCAGGTGGCGCGGGGCATGAATTTAACAAGCTGATCTACGTCAAGCTTGGGCATGAAAATCATCGCACCACCTGACAACAGCGTCACATTGCTGGCAACGAACAACCCATGTGTATGAAATATTGGCAAGGCATGCAGCAGCACGTCTTTTTCAGTGAACTGCCAATGTTGGCTAAGGGTTTCAGCGTTGCTTAGCAGGTTATTTTGGCTGAGCATTGCCCCTTTGGAACGGCCCGTGGTGCCAGAGGTGTACAGGAACGCGGCCAAATCATCCGAACTGCGTTCAACTGTTTTGAATGTGCCAGATTGTTCAGACGCCAATTGACGCAAGCTACCCTGACCCGTGGCATCCATTGTCTCAAGGCGTGCGTTTGCACGTGCGGCGATGGGGCTAAGTGCGGCCTGTTGTTTCGGGTCGCAAACCAAAAGCCGAGCAGCTGAATTACCAACGAAATAATCCACTTCTGCTGGGGTATATGCCGGGTTTAAGGGCAGAAAAACCAATCCGGCTTGCACACATGCGGCGTAAAGCGCCAGTGCATCGGGAGATTTTTCGACTTGTACCGCAACGCGGTCACCCGGCACCAACCCACATAGGCCAAAGACATGGGCATAGCGTGCCGCGACACCGAGGAAACCGGCATAGGTAATAATCTGACCCGTTGGTAAATACAAAAATGGGGCGTCATTGCCTGCATGGCGGCCAAAAAGTGCATCATAAAGTGGATTTGCCATGAGGTTTCCAATGTCGATCAAGGGTGTCTTGAATTTGCGCGATTGCAGATAGCGCGTAAAGGGCTTTAGCCGCTTGACGATTGTAGCGGATTATCTTACCCAACAGACAGCGCGCGGGCGTTGTGTAATGGTTAAGACCTCAGTTTTCCAAACTGAAGATGAGGGTTCGATTCCCTCCGCCCGCTCCATTCTCCCCTTAATTGTCCTTCATGCGACATCTCTGGCGCTTGACCCTGCCGCAAACCCACGCCACACCCGCGCGTGATGATGACCAAAGGACGTTTTTATGGCCCGGCCGACGACGCTTGCACCGACCCAAACCGAAGAACGTGAAAAATCACGCAACTTTGGGGCGCTACGCGCATTGGTTCCCTTTTTGTGGCCGTATCTGCCATTGATGATCGCAGCGATTGCGGCACTCATGCTGACCGCAGTGATCTCACTTACTTTGCCTTTGGCCGTGCGCCGTGTGGTGGATAATTTTCGCACGGGTGATGCGGAACTGTTGGACCAGTACTTCATCGCTGCATTGATCATCGCAGCCTTGCTCGCCATCGGGACCGGGCTGCGCTATGCCTTGGTCACGCGGTTGGGCGAACGGGTTGTGGCGGACATTCGCAAAGCCGTTTTTGACCGCGTGATTGGGATGAGCCCGGCGTTTTATGAACGCACTATGACGGGCGAGGTGTTGAGCCGGATCACCACAGATACCACGCTGATTTTGTCCGTTATTGGATCGTCGGTATCAATTGCCCTGCGCAATTTGTTGATTTTTGTGGGGGGACTGGCGCTGATGATGCTGACTTCTGCCAAATTGACACTGTTGGTATTGCTGATCGTGCCTGCGGTGGTGGTGCCAATCCTTACCTTGGGGCGACGCCTGCGGGTGATCAGTCGCGAAAACCAAGACTGGATCGCGGCGTCGTCGGGTAATGCGTCAGAAAGCTTGAGTGCCGTGCAAACCGTTCAAGCCTTTACAAATGAAAGCGCCAGCCGGAGCCAATTTTCGCAGATGACCGAGGCGTCCTTTGATGCCGCGCGCCGCCGAATCAAAACCCGCGCTGCAATGACAGTGATTGTCATCTTTCTGGTGTTCTCTGGCGTGGTTGGGGTTCTGTGGGTTGGTGCGCGCGATGTGCGCGGAGGCGATATGTCGGCCGGTGCCTTGGTGCAGTTTGTGATCTATGCGGTGATGGTGTCCGGCGCTGTGGCGGCTTTGTCAGAAATTTGGTCAGAACTTCAACGGGCGGCAGGCGCAACTGAGCGGTTGGTGGAACTGTTGCAGACAGAAGACACAGTGCAAGACCCTGTGAAGGATCAGATGCTTCCAGAGATTGTGACAGGGCATATCGCGTTTGAAGGTGTGCGGTTTTCCTATCCAGCCCGGCCAAATGTTGCGGCCCTTGATGGTATTGATTTGGATATCAAGCCGGGGGAAACTGTCGCATTTGTTGGGCCTTCTGGGGCTGGTAAGACCACAATAATTCAGTTGATTCAGCGATTTTATGATCCTGCACAAGGGCGGATCACACTAGACGGCGTTGATCTGCGTGACATGCGCCGAGAGGTGTTTCGCAAACACATCGCCTTGGTGCCACAGGACCCGGTAATCTTTGCTGCAAGTGCGGCTGAAAATATCCGTTTCGGGCGACCCGATGCCAGCGATGCAGACGTCAAAGCAGCGGCCAAGGCAGCGGCGGCGGATGAATTTATCGCGACCTTGCCCGAAGGCTATGAAAGCTATCTTGGCGAACGGGGGGTGATGTTGTCAGGTGGGCAAAAACAACGCATCGCAATTGCACGCGCAATCTTGCGCGATGCGCCTGTGTTGTTGTTGGATGAGGCCACAAGTGCGCTGGACGCAGAAAGCGAACGTGCCGTTCAGGCGGCTGTGGATCAGCTGAGTGTGGATCGCACAACGCTTATTGTGGCGCACCGTTTGGCAACTGTGAAAAAGGCAGATCGTATTGTTGTGCTAGAGGCAGGACAGATCGTCGCGATTGGCACCCATGATGAATTGGTTGCCAAAGGTGGGCTTTATGCGCGCTTGGCCAAGTTGCAATTCACGGATGGCGCGCAAATCGCGTAATTCCCCTTGCGAAATGCATCTCAGAAAGGGACACTCTGGGCTGACGTTTATCCAAAGGGAGAACCAGAATGGGTTTGTGGAGTTTCGTAAAAGGTGCCGGTAAGAAAGTATTTGGCGGTGGCGATGATGCAGAAGTGTCAGGCGCTGCGTTGCAGGACGAGTTGAAAGATCTGGGGTTGGATGCCGAAGGTCTGGAGATCACCGTCGAAGGTGACAAGGTCAAAGTCAGCGGCAAAGCTGTCAGCCAAGAGATGAAAGAAAAAGTCATCGTCGCGGTCGGCAACGTTGAAGGTGTTGCGGCTGTTGAAGAGAACATCGAAGGCAGTGACCCGACATTCCACACGGTTGAAAAGGGCGATACTCTTTGGGCGATCTCTGCCAAGGCGCTGGGCAATGGCGCGCGCTATGAAGAGATTTTTGAGGCCAACAAGCCGATGTTGAGCCACCCAGATAAGATTTACCCAGGTCAGGTCCTGCGTATTCCGACTGCCTGATCGGCAATCGGACCGCTATTGGGGGCGCTGCCCAAGTTGTTATTTAGGATGGGGGCGCTGCCCCCAAACCCCCGGGAATATTTAAGGCCAAAAAGAATGGGGCGGTTGTGCATACGGCACTTCCGCCTTTTTCGTGCCGCTGCGTCATTTGGGCTGACGCTGCGTCGAAAGATCAAGCATACTTGCGAAAAACCGCGTTTCAACGCATCCTTCGAGTGAGGAATAACACAGCCGGACAACCGGCGTTTAGGGGAGGAATGGCCATGACATTTGCCGGGATCAAGGACTGCAAAACAATTGAAGCAGAAGGACCGTGGGCGCAGCGCGATAAGGCGGTGACGCTATATGGACTGCTAAGCGACACAGCTGCAAAGTTTCCGCAACATAACGCGGTGAGCTATCAGATATTTTCAGGTCCGAAAGACAAGGCTGAAACGCTGACGTGGCAGCAGTTGCACGGCAAAGTGACGCAGAGCGCGAACATGTTTCGCGCGCTTGGTATCGGGCCTAAAGACGTGGTGGCCTATGTGCTGCCCAATTGTCATGAAACGACGCTGGCCTTGTTGGGGGCCTCAGTCGCCGGGATCGCGAACCCGATCAACCCATTGTTGGACCCCGAACAAATTGGGTCGATCCTGCGCGAAACGGGGGCTTCGGTTGTTGTCACTTTGCGGCCTTTCCCCAAAACGGATGTAGCGGAAAAAACCGCAGAAGCGGTCAAACTGGCCCCCGGTGTGCATACGGTTTTGGAAGTGGATTTACTGCGCTATCTGACGCCGCCAAAGTCTTGGATCGTGTCGTTGATCCGGCCCAAGTTGAAGGTGGGCAATCAGGCCAAGTATCTGAATTTTAATGATGAGGTTGCCAAGCAACCAACGACACTTAGCTTTGAGGATATACAGGAAGACCGGGTTGCGTGTTATTTCCACACCGGCGGCACCACGGGCATGCCCAAAGTTGCGCAACACACCTACGAGGGGCTGATCTATAACGGGTGGTTGGGTCACACGTTGTTGTTCACTGAAAACGACAACATCATGTGTCCGTTGCCGTTGTTCCATGTTTTTGCCTGCCATGTGATACTGATGGCCGCCATCCATTCGGGTGCGCATGTTGTTTTCCCAACGCCGCAGGGGTATCGCGGCGAGGGCGTGTTTGACAATTTCTGGAAGTTGGTCGAACGTTGGAAAATCAGCTTTATCATCACGGTTCCGACCGCGATTTCAGCCAAAATGCAGCGGCCCATTGATGCGGATATCAGCACCGTAAAGACAGCGTTTTCCGGGTCTGCGCCCTTGCCACTTGAACTGTTCAGGCGCTTTGAAAAGGCCACGGGGATTACGCTGGTGGAAGGGTACGGATTAACCGAGGCGACATGTCTTGTGTCGTGCAATCCACCCGATGGAGAAAAGAAAGTCGGTAGTATTGGCATCCCGCTGCCGTATTCCAACGTCAAGATCATCAAGGGTACTGAAAATGGCCCTATTGATGCTGGCGTTGATGAGATTGGCGAGATCTGTGTCTCCAATCCCGGTGTCTTTGCGGGCAATACCTATACCGAGGCAGACAAGAACAAGGACCTGTATTATCACGATAAATTCCTTCGTACTGGCGATTTGGGCCGGATTGACAGCGATGGGTATGTTTGGATCACGGGGCGTGCCAAAGACTTGATCATTCGTGGCGGTCACAACATTGACCCGGCTGAAATTGAAGAAGCGCTGCTGGGGCACGAGGCTGTGGCCTTTGCTGGGGCCATTGGGCAACCCGATGCCCATTCGGGTGAAGTGCCTTGTGCCTTTGTTGAATTGGTTGCCGGGGCAACAGTGACCGAAGAAGAGTTGCTGGCATTTTGCAAAGTGCATGTGCTTGAACGCGCAGCACAGCCCAAACATATGCAAATCATGGATGAATTGCCCAAAACGGCGGTGGGCAAGATTTTTAAACCTGATCTGCGCCGACATGCGATCACGCGCATTTATAATGAGGCGTTGGAACAGGCTTCGCTTGAGGCGCGCGTCACGTCTGTGACGGATGATAAGAAGCGCGGGCTTGTGGCGCAGGTCACGATGAGTGGTGCGTCCGAGCAGGACGTTGGTGATGTATTGGCTGCGTTCACCCGCCCATGGGAACCCGCATGACACCGCCAAACTACCGCGCGCTGATTGACACAGAAATGTGGGCCTTTATTGATCTCTTAGATGGCACATATCCACCCGGCGTGGTGGATATGACCATTGTTCAACAGCGCGCAGTTTATAATGATATGTGTCAGGTGTTTTATCAGGGCCGCCCGGTTGGTGTAGAGGTTTACGATGAAGATCATGGCGGTGTGGCGTGCCGTCGATATCAGGTCGGGCCAAGCGACGTTACGGTGATATATTACCACGGCGGCGGTTTTGTTGTTGGTGGTTTAGATAGTCATGATGATGTCTGCGCTGAGATATGTAAACGCACGGGATACCGGGTAATATCAGTTGATTATAGTCTGGCACCAGAAGTGGCCTTTCCCGGCTGTTTCAATGACGCATGGGCCGCATTTGTTGCAATCGCCGCGGTGTATGATGGCTCTGTGATCATGTGCGGCGACAGTGCCGGGGGCAATCTGGCAGCGGCGGTAACGCATCACGCACGTGGGTGCGTTGAAGGGCGCATTGCCGGTCAGGTGCTGATCTATCCGGGACTTGGTGGTGATACCGGGCAAGGGTCGTATTTAGAACACTCAGACGCGCCGCATCTAAGCACAGCTGACATGGCGTTTTACATGAAGATACGCGCAGGTGGTGTTTCGCCGCCCAAAGGTGATCCGCGATTTGCACCACTGCAAGACACGGATTTTTCCGGGTTGCCGCCATCGGTGATGATCACAGCGCAATGTGATCCTCTGGCAAGTGATGGCGAGGCGTATCGCGACGCAATGCGCGCAGCGGGTGGGACAGCAGCATGGATAAATGTGTCGGGCATGGTACATGGATGTCTGCGCGCGCGCGCGATGTCACAAAAAGCGGCTGGGTTTTTTGATCACGTGGTTAGCGCGGTGGATGCTTTGGGCCGTCGCGACTGGCCGTATTAGGCAAGGTCTGCGACGGCTTTGGCGCTCTCAGCGCATATCAAGACAGAAAACTCTTAGCTTTCATTGTGTCTGCAATCGGTGCGCCAAGGCGGTGCAGGATTGTCGGGGCCAATTGTAATTGATCGATCACTGTATCTTTGGGTGGGCCATCCGCAGGGCCAAAGTAATATAACGCGGCCTCTTGTTGCAGTGGATCACGTCCGCCGTGATGGCCACGTGCATCTTGGCCATGATCGGCCGTCACAATCACCTCGTATCCGGCATCCAGCCATTTAGGGATAAACGGGGCCAGCATTTCATCCATGACAAAACAGGCGTGGTCCATTTCCTGACAATCGTGAAAAAACCGATGGCCCATGCTGTCCAAGGTGCAGGTGTGCAGCATCCCATAGTTTAGATCAAAGCGTTGCGTGAGGTTGGTGAGCGTGGCGAAGAGATCAATGTCAGAGGGGGTCATCTGATTGATCAATCCATAACCTGTCATTGTATGAAAACGGCCGTGGTTGATCGTGGAGCTTTGTGGTTCGTCGTATTCAATGTCGCGGACATAATCGAACGGATGGCGGTTGAAAAACTCCGACCAGAACGAATGTGCGACAGCGCCTGTAACACCGCCCGCTGCGCGGACTTGGGAAAACACGTCCTTTTCTTTAAGGCGGAATACGTTTCCATTGCCCGTACAGCCATGCACAGCCGGGGCGACACCCGTGTGTATTGAGGCATAACAAGACGCAGAGGTTGAGGGCAAAACCGAACGAGTCTTCCAAACCCGGGCATCACCGCTGTCCACCCACCCCTCAAGGTTGCCAAAAAGACGTCGCCAATTGCGATAGGGGACACCATCAAGGATGATCAGCAGCAGTTTGTTGTCCATGTGTTGGCCCCCGGTGTTAGGTGACTATGATCGCAGGGATCGCGGGTCTGCAAGGCCTATTGACGTTGACGATCGCCTGGTGCGCATTATCTATTTGGCATCGCAAATGAGGGATACTGCAATGAAATACCGCTGTTTAACCGTTGCTGCGCTGGCGCTGCTTGCCAGTGCTGCACATGCTGATGTTGAGGTGCGATTTGTTGAAGGTGCGCCCAAGGACCGATTTGACGTTGTGAATACCGGCGGCTGTGGATTGGGGCCAATGGGTGTTACGATTGATCTGACAGGTTCCGCAGGCGGATTGGTCTTTGATGTCACAGCACAGGGCGCAGGTGTTGAGGTCTTTCAGCCTTTTGATCTGGTGGCGGGTGGTGATTTGGTGACGGGTCTGCCGCAGGTCGGTGATGGGGATCAGAAGGTCACGCTTGACCTGACCGGGCTTGGTCCAGAGCAACGGGTGTCGTTTACCATTGATGTTGACGATACAGGCGGTGCGCGCGAAATCACTGTCTCAGGCGGCGAGATTTCCGGTGCGACGGTGCAGGTGATGGGGGCAGCTGGCGTAACAACAGGCGCATTTGATGACAGCGCGGTGGCCCGTGTCGCACAAGCGGGCTGTGCGTCATAAACAATCGATTGATCGCAGCGATGTGAATGCTGCGTGAGGAAACTGTGATCTGTACTCCGTCCTGAATGACGTAGCTTGCGTTTAATCATTTTAGGGCAGGGCAGATCATGGCAAAAAAATCAAAAACCAATCAACGCAAGCAGGCACAGGCCGCCAAATCAAAGGTGGTTGATGCCGTCCCGATGACGCGGCGCGATGTGCTGCGCTATGGACGCAACGCGGCCATTGGCGTGGCCGCAGTGGCAGGGTTGGGCTATGTGGCGCGTGGCTGGTTTCAGGACTTTCAGGCCGAACATGATTTAACCCAGATCGGGCAGGGCAAACCCGCTGTTGTACAGGTGCATGACCCGCAATGCCCCACCTGCACAGCGCTACAACGCGAAACCCGTGTCGCGATGGAGCAGTTTGGCGAATGTGATTTGTTGTATCTGGTGGCGGATATTAAACAGGCGAAAGGGGCCGAGTTCGCGGCACTTCATAACGTACCCCATGTGACGCTGATCTTGTTTGATGGCAAAGGGGAGGTGTCTCAAGTGCTACGTGGGATGCGCCAGCGCGACGAGTTACGCACCATTCTGGCGGGCCATTTTGAGGCGCACGGCAGTAAAGTTTAAGAGTTTTAGGCGCTTTTGATCTGCTGTCAAAAGCGCCTGACCTTTAAGTAATATCGCGGGCTTAGTTGCCCGCGCTTTCCATTTTGCGATGCTCAATCACGTCTTCCAGCCAGCCGAGTTTCATTTCAGGCACTGAACTGAGCAGCAGATCAGTGTAGTCATCAAACGGCGGTGACAGAACCTGAGATTTAGGACCATAGCGTACAACCTGCCCCTGAAACATCACGGCAATACTGTCTGCGATAGCCTTTACCGTCGCAAGGTCATGGGTGATGAACAGATAAGATACGTTTTCAACTTTTTGCAGCTTGAGAAGCAGCTTAAGGATGCCATCCGCCACGAGTGGGTCGAGGGCCGAGGTTACTTCATCGCAGATGATCAACTTGGGCTTGGCCGCCAGTGCACGCGCGATGCAGACGCGTTGTTTTTGACCGCCAGACAGTTCAGCCGGATAGCGGTCTTGGAAACCTTCCCCCAGCTCAATTTCGTCCAGCAATTCCTGTATGCGCTTTTGCTTTGCCTTGCCTTTAAGGCCAAAGTAAAATTCAAGCGGGCGACCAATGATTGTGCCAACCGTTTGGCGTGGGTTCATCGCTGTGTCAGCCATTTGATAGATCATCTGCAATTCGCGCAGATCATCCAAGGGGCGTGTGGCCAGATCCGGGGTTAGACTGCGCCCATCAAAAATGATTTGACCCTCCGAGGGGGGCAATAACCCGGTGATGACACGCGCCAGTGTTGATTTGCCAGAACCGGATTCACCCACAATCGCCAAAGTTTGGCCGGGGTGCAGTTCAACATTCACGTCCTTCAGTACATCAAAATCCGTGCCTCGATAGCGCGCGGTGATATTTTCAACGCGCAACAGCGGGTTATCGGTGGGGTCTTTTTCCACATGTTTGATCGAACGGACCGATACCAAGGCTTGCGTGTATTCTTCTTGCGGGTTGTTGATGATCTGATCTGTGGTGCCGTATTCGACCATCGCGCCTTGTTGCAGCACCATAATGTGGTCGCTGACCTGCGCCACCACCGCCAAATCGTGAGTGATATACAGGGCAGCAACGCCCGTATCGCGTATCGCATCCTTGATGGCGGCCAACACGTCAATCTGCGTGGTCACGTCCAGCGCGGTTGTGGGTTCATCAAACACCACCAGATCGGGTTCGGGGCATAGTGCGAGTGCGGTCATGCAGCGTTGCAATTGCCCACCAGATACTTGGTGTGGATACCGTGAACCAATATTTTCAGGATCGGGCAGGCCGAGTTTGCGGAACAATTCAACCGCGCGTTCTTCGGCGTCTTTCTTGCTGAACTTATTTTGGAAAATTGCCGCCTCTGTGACCTGTTCCAAAATCTTTTTGGCAGGATTGAATGAGGCTGCCGCAGACTGTGAAACGTAAGTCACCTCGGCACCGCGCAGACGCCGCACATCGCGCACACCTGCTTGCAGCATATCGCGGCCATTGACCCAGACTTCGCCACCCGTCAGTTCAACACCGCCGCGCCCATAGGCCATAGCCGCCAGACCAATGGTGGATTTACCAGCCCCGGATTCGCCGATCAGGCCAAGGACCTTGCCTGCTTCCAGATCGAAATCAACACCGTGCACAATTTCGATATCACGCGGGCGTTCCCCCGGTGGATAGATCGTTGCACCAATTTTTAGGCCACGGACGCGGAGCAATGGTTGGGTTTCTTCGCTCATCCTCTGCCACCTTTCAAAGACGTCGTGCGGTTCAAAATCCAGTCCGCAACAAGGTTAATAGAGATACACAAAGCGGCGATGGCATAGGCAGGATAAAGTGCTGCTTGGATGCCATAGTTGATGCCTTCTTTGTTCTCTTTCACGATGCCGCCCCAATCCGCCAAGGGGGGTTGTACACCAAGGCCAAGGAACGACAGGGTTGAGATGAACAGCACCATAAAGATAAACCGCAGACCCATTTCAGCCACAAGCGGTGAAAGTGCATTGGGCAAGGTTTCGCGAAAGATGATCCAGCCGATTTTTTCACCGCGCAGACGGGCGGCCTCGACGTAGTCCATGACAGTGATGTCCACGGCAACAGCGCGGGCCAACCGGTAAACACGTGTTGAATCGAGCAGCCCCATCAGTAAGATCAGGATCGGCATTGTGGTTGGCATCACTGACAGGACTACCAGTGCAAAGATCAAGGATGGGATCGACATGATCAGGTCGACAAACCGCGACAATGCTTGATCAATCCAGCCACCGGACACAGCCGCAAAAAAGCCAAGGACCGACCCGGTGACAAAGCTGAGGATCGTGGCCATGACCGCGATAAAGATTGTTGTTCGCCCACCATAGATTAGGCGGGTTAACAGGTCACGGCCAATGCTGTCTGTGCCAAGCAGGAACTCGGATGATGAGGGTTCCCAAACATCACCAACGATTTCTGACATGCCATAAGGTGCGATCAGCGGTGCGATCAGGGCCATGAGGAAAAACATGCCGGTAAAGAACAGGCCGATGAGGGCGGAAATGGGGATGTTCTTCATTTGGGGTGCCTCAAACGCGGGTTGGCTAAGATTGAGACAATGTCCGCGACCAAGTTCAAACCGATGTAGACAGCCGCAAAGATCAAACCACAGGCTTGCACCACTGGCACATCACGTTTGCTGACGTGGTCGACCAGATATTGGCCCATACCGGGATAGGCAAAAACCACTTCGACCACGACAACACCGACCACCAGATAGGCAAGGTTCAGCATGACGACGTTCACGATGGGGGCGATGGCGTTTGGAAAGGCGTGTTTGCGGATGATGCGCAGCATTCCCATACCTTTAAGTTCAGCCGTTTCGATATAAGCCGACTGCATCACGTTCAAAATCGCCGCGCGGGTCATGCGCATCATATGCGCCAGAACCACCAGCGTCAGGACCATCACAGGGATCGCAATGGCATTGAGTTTCTCAGCAAGGCTCATTCCGTCGTTGATGATGGCGACAGACGAAAACATGCCCCATTTGATCGACACCCAATAGATCAACACGTAACCGATCATGAATTCAGGGATTGAAATGGTTGTGAGGGTCACTGCCGAGATCAGTTTGTCGGGCCAACGGTCTTTGTACCGTACGGCCAGCAAGCCCAGAAAAATTGCCAACGGGACTGAGATGACAGCCGCCCAGAAGGCAAGGAAAAGCGTATTTTTGAGGCGCCCACCAAGGCTTTCTGCGATATCGCGGCCATTGGTCAAAGCAGTGCCAAGGTCGCCTTGGAGGAAGTTTCCAAGCCACGAGAAATAGCGGGTGAGGGCGGGTTCGTTCAGGCCCAATTCGCGGCGCATGTTTGCCAGCGCTTCGGGGGTGGCCGATTGGCCCAAAATGGATTGCGCGACATCCCCGGGAAGGATCGAGGTGCCCGCGAAGATCAATATTGAGGCTGCGATAAGCAACAGAATACCCAGCGCGAGGCGCTGGGCAATGAGTTTTAGGATGGGGTGCATTTTGCGATGCGCCCTTATGCGTCCGTGACCCAGCACTTGATGCTGGCCAAGTTGTTCATCATCTGGTCATTTGGATCTTCGATCCAGCCGCCCACGTTGTTGGCAACGCCATCAACAAAGTCGTTGAACATTGGCAGGATCAAGCCGCCTTCTTCGCGCAGCATCCGACCCATCTGGGAATAGATTTCCTTGCGTTTGGCTTCGTCCAATTCGGCCTTTGCCGCATTGAGCATCGTGTCAAATTCTGGACGTTTCCAGCGGGTGTCGTTCCAATCCGCAGTCGACAAATAGGCTGTCGAATACATCTGGTCCTGCACCGGACGGCCACCCCAATAAGATGCACAGAATGGTTGTACGTTCCATACTTCTGACCAATAGCCATCGTTTGGCTCACGCTTGATTTCCAGTGGAATACCCGCCGCTTTGGCAGATTCCTGGAACAGGGATGCCGCATCAACCGCACCCGGGAAGGCACCATCCGCAACGCGCAGAATGATTGGGCTGCCATCATGACCAGAAGCGGCGTAATGCTCTTTGGCTTTTTCGATGGAATGTTCGCGCTGTGGGATCGTTTCGTCGAACAACGGATAGGATTTGTTGATCGGTAAATCGTTCCCGATAGAGCCGTAGCCGCGCAGGATTTTATCAACCATTTCTTCGCGGTTGATCGCATATTTCAGCGCCAGACGCAGGTCGTTGTTGTCAAAGGGTGCCGTATCCACATGCGCGATGAATACATAGTGTCCGCGACCAGAAACGCTTTTCACGCTGACGTTTGGCGCACGGTCCAGCAGGCTCGCCACCTTGGGATCAATGCGGTTGATCAGATGGACCTGACCAGACTGCAACGCAGCTGTACGGGCCGTTGAATCGTTTAGGATCAACAGTTCGACTTCTTCTGCGTGACCTGTGTTTGCAGCATCCCAATAGTTCGGGTTGCGTTTATAGCCATGGCGCACGCCGGGCTCATCGATTTCCAGCGTATACGCACCCGTGCCGATGGCCGCCGTCGGATCATCCATGCCGCCATCAGGTTGGATCATCAGGTGATAATCGCTCATCAGATAGGGCAGGTCGGCGTTGGCAGATTCCAATTCGACGATAAAGTTATCGCCATCCGCCTTCATGTTCGCGATACCTTTCATGATGCCCAAGGCACCTGATTGGCTGTCCTCATTTGAGTGACGCTGCATGGTTTTCATCACGTCTTCGGCGGTGACGGTTTTACCGTTTGAGAATTCAACGCCCTGACGCATTTTGAACGTCCATGTCTTGGCGTCCGCTGACGCTTCAACACTTTCTGCAACGCGGAAATCAAGCGATCCGTCTGGCGCAGTGTTGACCAGTGGTTCACCCCACATCCGCAGGTTGGTCACCGGAACTTCGGATGCGGCCAATGCCGGATCCTGTGTGTTTGTGCTTTCGCCGCCAGACGAACCGATCTTAAGCGTGCCACCTTTGACAGGCGTGCCGTGACCATCTGCTTTGGCAGAACTGGCCAGCATTGAATTGGCAACTGCGGCTGTCACACCAAGGGCTGCTGCACGGCCGACAAATTCGCGGCGCGTCATCAGGCCTTTGGTCACGTCAGCCGTCATATTCTTAAGTTGATCGTTCATTTGGTACTCCCGGTTGGAATCATGGCGCTTTTTGCGCCGTTTTATTGATTGATGGATCAAGTTTGCCGATTTTTGCACAGCCTCGCAAGGGTTAATACCCATAACTTCGTGACAGTGATGCTACATGCAGTCCCGTTTGATACTGTCGCTTAGCGTGCGTTCATAGATCATTTCATCGCCCTCAAAGGCTTGCAACCGCGCGTCCAAGTGAAAGTGTGTTGCATCTGACCACATCTTACTGTGGGTTTCAGTGCGCAATTTGATATCGCCGCGCTCTAACTCATCTGTCCAATGGCAGGTGCCGCGCGCGGACAGCGGATCATCAGGGTGAATGGTCCATTCTTCACGTGCGATGGACCCAGCGATCAATCCGTGATCGTTGTCTTGGGCTTTGCCAAAATCATCTTCGATCAGCAATGTCACAGCACCTGTATTCATATTTATCTCGCGGCGGCGGGTATGTTTGCTTTCGCGCAGTGTGGTGATTTGCCAAGGCTCTGCTGCGGTTGGGGGTTCGAACGTATGCTCATCACCGCCTGTGGTTGGGCGCTGGGGCAGGGCAATCATGCCGCCCGTTAGGGTAAGTTTCGTCGCCTTTGGCGATGGCCAGATCAGCGGCCAATAGGCATCTGAAATCGCAATGCGCAGCTTGTGCCCCTTTGGAACACGGTAGGCGATGTGATCTAGGTTAAGTGTGATGCTCTCTGTCGTTCCGGGCGTCATCGCATGTGGATGTTCGGCACTATCGCGATGGCTGAGGTTCAACACGCCATAGGTAATGCGCGTCGCAGCCCCATCAGGATGGATATGGTTCAGGCGCACGGCAATCTGGGCTTGTGGTTGATCTGAGGCGATGTGCAGCGTGATGCGTGGTGCACCGACGATGTCCATGTCCGCGTCTAACGGTTCACTGTCAAAGGTTGTCGACAGCGCATCATCACTGCGCTGATTGCCGGGTAGTTCAGGACCCAACCAAATGGCGCAGTATTCGCCTGCATCCGCACCGCAATCCGCGGGGGAAGAGATCATTTGATCAAGTGGCGCTGCCTTGGGGCATAACCCGTCGTTGGTGAGGTGCAGCGCGGCGGTGTCTAGATGTGATGTAGCACCTTTATCCTCAGCAATCCAACGTCCCGCCCGTTCCAAATACCATGTCGCCGGGCGCACCCCGTCCATCAGATAAGCCCGATAATCTGGGTCATCCTCAACGCCGGTGTCGATATCCTTTAGCCAGTGATCCCACCACCGCAGGGCTTCTTGCAAAAAACCAATACGCGGTTCGGGGACGGCAAAGTGTGGGTATTTGTGCACCCATGGCCCGACGATGCCTTTTGCACCGGGCAATGCTTCGACCAATTGCGGTACTGCGTTCTTATAGGCATCCCCCCATCCCCCAATGGCCAGCACCTTTGCCTTGATTTTCGAATAATCCTCAATCACCGATCCCTGTTTCCAATAGGCATCGCGGCGTTGATGGCGCAGCCAAAGCGCGGGCAAAAAGGGTTCCGCCTCTAACCGCTCTAGCCACATTTCGCGCCAATCGCTGCGCAGGGCAGGGTCAGGGGCGCGGCTCGAATAGGACCACATGGTTGCGCCCCATCCAAGGTTCTCATTCAGCAAGCAGCCGCCCTTGAAATGGATATCGTCAGCAAAGCGATCGACGGTTGAACATAGGGTGATCACGGCCTTGAGCGGATCAGGTCCATGCGCGGCAACCTGCAAGCCGTTAAAGCCACCCCATGATATGCCCATCATGCCGACATTGCCATTGCACCACGGTTGTGCGGCCAACCAATTGATTACTTCAACGCAATCAATTTGTTCCTGCGGGGTGTACTCATCTGCCATTGTGCCATGACTGTCGCCATTGCCACGCATATCGACGCGCACGCAGGCATAGCCACGCTCAGCAAACCACGGATGGGTCAGCGCATCACGCGCACAGGTGCCATCGCGCTTGCGATAAGGCAGGTATTCAAGGATCACCGGGACCGGATCAGCCTCTGCATCCACTGGTCGCCAGACCCGTGCAGACAAACGGCATCCATCGCTGAGGGTGATACCCAGATCAGGGTCTTCGGTGAGGTCGCGCAGCGCGTTTGGTACATTACTCATGCTTAATAGGTCTGGCGGACATCAGATTTTGTCAACTGTTGCATCTCTGCCCAGTTGCCGCATGGTCAGGCAATAACCCTTATAAATGAGTCATTTGAGGGGCAGGCCCTGACCGGGATTGTGTCACTTGAATGCGCACGTTAGGGTTTAGGGGAACGGTTCTAGAAAAAAGTCCCTAGCTTTGTGAAGGCTTTACAGGTAATTACGAACCATACAGGCGTTGCATGGCCCGACTGAACGGGCTGGCTTCGTTAAGAAAACAATAATTGAAGAGACCCCGCATAGAACGGTGTTTCGAGGTAAAGTGGTGGTGTTATGAAGGCGATTGATTTCGTCGTCCGCGATAATGCGGGCGGATTGCAGCGTGGCGTAGTTTCTAGTGAAGCCGAGACCCACGTTATTCAGGCCCAAGCGGGTCAAGAAATTTCCCTGAATCTGCGGCAGATTGATCTGACCAGCCAGCAGCGTGTCGGCGAGGATCTTGTGATCACGCTGACCGATGGGCGGGTGATCACCATTGATAATTATTTCAATGCATCTGGCGCACCCAACCGTCTGTTTATTTCAGCAGATGGTTATCTGAATGAAGTTTCCTTTGTGGAAACCGATGGTGGCGAACTGTTTGCGCAGTATGGCCCAACCGAACAATGGGGCAAATGGTCCCCTTCGGATGATCTGATTTACCTTGGACGCACAGAAGTTGCCTCTGTTGGTGCCGCGGATGATGAAGTGTCCATGTTTGCAGCACCCTTGCTGGGGGCTGGTTTGCTGGGTGGCGGCGGCGTTGCAACAGCAGCGGCTGTTGTTGGCGGCGCGGCTGTTGTTGGCGGCGTCGGCGGCGGCGGCGGCGGCACCCCCACACCCCCACCTGTTTACGCAGACCCCTTTGTTGACGGTCCAGATGACTCCAGCACAATTGGCGGCGATGACAGCGCGCCCCACATCATCACTGTTACAGGTGGCGGTGAACCGGGCGACACGGTTGTGGTGACAATTGGCGATCAGGTTGTTGAAACTGTGATTGACGAGGACGGCGTCTTTGAGGCGGTCTTTGACGAAGATAACTTCCCACCGGATGGTGTGTATGAGGCGGTTGTGACTGTAACAACAGCCACAGGTGACGTCATCTTGGATGGCCCTGACTATGAAATCGACACGACACCGCCAGAGGTTGCGATCTCTACGGGGACGCAGTCTGTTGACGACTTCTTTAACGCGGAAAGCTTTGAAGAGGGCGTGACCCTGACAGGTACAGGCGAAGCTGGTGCAACTGTTGTGGTGACAATCGCGGGCATTTCGCAAACCACCACGGTATCTGAGGACGGCACATGGTCCGCCACTTGGGCCAACGGCACTTTGGACGCAGGTGAATACACCACAGGTGTGACAATTGTCAGCTCTGATGCATTTGGCAACACCACAACCATTACGGATACGTTGGTTGTTGATACGGTTTCTACCCTCACGATCGAAACCGAAACTGTTGAAACAGATGGTACGGTTAACGCAGAAGAATTGACTGATGGTGTGACGCTAACGGGGACGGCGCAGGCCGGATCAACCGTTATTGTCACCTTTGGCACAGGCACTCACGAAGCCACCGTTGATGCAAACGGCAACTGGACAGTGGAATTCGCCGCCAGCGAAATTCCAACCGGTGAAATGTCTGCAACGGTCAGCGCAACGGCGACAGACAGCTTTGGAAATACCACCACCACCACAGGTGAGGTCGACATCGACACGCTGGTGCGTGATTTTGGATTTACCAGCACCACTGGCGGTGCGGACGGCGTGATCAACATCGAAGAAGCCGCTGGTGGCTTTACGATGACGGGCACAACTGAGCCTGGTTCAACCGTCAGCGTGATGATGAACGGCTTTACCCATCAGGCCACTGTGGCCGCAGATGGCACATGGACGGTGAATTTCGCCACCAGCGAAATCCCAACCGGTGAACAAACTGTTGTCATGACCGCCACCGCTACAGATGCGGCTGGCAACGTTGATACCATCACCCAAGACGTGGTTGTGGACCGCGACGCGGGCATTCTGACGATCAGCAACCCGATTGAGGGCGACAATGTCATCAACGCGGTTGAGGCCAGCGATGGTGTGGTCCTGACAGGCACAACAAATCCAAATGCGGTTGTCACCGTGACCATGGGCGGCGTCAGCCATACCGTGACTGCGGACGGCGCAGGCAATTGGACGGCGAACTATACAAGTTCAGAAGTCACGCCGGGTGAATACACAGCTGATATCTCGGCCACCACCACTGACGCAGCGGGCAATTCATTGACCGAAACAGACAGTGTTCAGGTTGATACTTTTGTGCGCAACCATGCCTTTACCGGCACAACTGGCGGCGCTGACGGCGTCATAAACATCGAAGAAGCCACGCAAGGCTTTACGATGACGGGCACAACTGAGCCAGGCGCAAGCGTTAGTGTGATGATGAACGGCTTTACCCATCAGGCCACAGTGGCCGCAAATGGCACGTGGACGGTGAACTTTGCCGCACATGAAATCCCGACAGGCACACAGACCGTTGTCATGACGGCCACGGCAACTGATTTGGCGGGTAACGTCGATGCAGTCACGCAGAATGTGGTTGTGGATCGCGATGCGGGTATCCTGACAATCAGTCCAAACCCTGTTGAAGGCGATGATGTGATCAACGCAGCCGAGGCCAGCGATGGTGTTGTGCTGAACGGGACATCAAACCCAAATGCAGTTGTCACCGTGACCATGGGCGGCGTCAGCCATACCGTCAACGCGGATGCAGCAGGCAACTGGACAACGACCTACTCCAACGCAGAAATCACGCCGGGTGAATACACGGCTGATATCCATGCCACCACAACGGACAGCGCTGGTAACGTGTTGAACGCCACAGATTCTGTGCAGGTTGATACACGGGTGAATAACCTGTCCATCAATGCTGACACGGTCGAAGGTGACGGCGTGATCAACGCAGCTGAACGCCTTGCAGGCGGCGGTGTGCAGGTGACGGGGACAACCGAAATTGGGTCTACCTCTGTTGTCGTGACGCTAAACGGCGTGGCGGTGAATGCAGCAGTGGACGCAAACGGCAACTGGACGGCGACATATGCCGCTTCTCAGGTTGCTGAGGGCACCTATAACGCCACAGTGTCAGTCGATGCGACGGATGCAGCGGGCAACACGGCAACTGTCACAGACAGCATCCGGGTTGATACCGAAGTTGTGCCATTGAACATGACCAATACAGGTGGCGGCGCTGACAATGTGGCGAATGCCGCAGAAGCAGCAACAGGCATTGATCTGGGTGGTCAAGTCGAAGCAGGTTCAACCGTTATCGTGAACTTTGACGGCACCAACCACACGGCAACAGTGGATACAGCGGGCAACTGGTCACTGACCATTCCCCCATCTGCAATTCGCCCTGGGACCTACGATGCGGCGATCAACGTCACGGCCACGGATTCTGTTGGTAACATTGATACGATCAATGATACATTGGCCATCGACACAGATGCGCCTGATGGGCCCGTAATCATCGGGGTCTTGGACGCGACCGGAGGCGGTATCGGCAGTGTTGTAACTGGTGCGATTGATGGTGAGCTGAGTGTATCCGAAATTTCATCAAATGGATCAATCTCAAGCCTGAACCGGGCAGCGGGCAATCCCAATGACAGCACGTTCTTTGATTTTGAGACAAACGTGCCTGACGGTTCAAGCCTTGTGGTTTCCGCAACTGATGCTGCGGGCAATACAACCGGGACCTATGTTGCACTTGATGCGGGTTCTGCGGGTGTGCAAACCATTTCGCTGGATGGGGCATCTTTGGGCCAATTCAACATCGAAACAATTGAACTTGGTAACGTCGAAGACGGTCACTTGACCATCGACGAAGCGCTGCTGGTCGCCCTTTCATCCAACAGCAATGCGTTGCAGATCAATGGTGGTGCCGACGATAGTGTGACCATCAATGGCGCACAGCAGACCGGTTCAACGGTACGCGGTGGCCAGACCTACAACATCTATACTTTGGGTGATGAAGGTACGTTGTACATCGACGCAGACATCGGTGTGAACGGCGTTATCTAAGCGACAGAACGACCAGAGGCGCGGGCGGTTAACGACCCGCGCCCTAAATAATATCGGCGTGTTGAGGGCAGGACATGAGTTTTGGTGTAAAAAGGGCAGTAGGGGTTTGCGCAATTGCGTTTGGCCTTACGGGTTGCCTTGCAGATATGGGCGACGGATCAGGTGCGGCAAACCTTGTGTCGCGGATGAAATCACCTAATACCAACGCGCTCCCTAAACCCACACATACGCAAAAAGTAAACGCAGACAGCCAGATCATTCAGGGTCTCGCACGGCGTAAATCTGCATTGCCCTCGGGAAGTTCGTTTGATCAGGTTGGCACTGCTGTCTTGGCGGCAAATTCACGGGCCGCAGAATCCGAATTACGCTCGGCGCGCTTGCGCTCAGAAGCGGCAAGCAAAAATTGGCTTCCCAAACTTGGCCCTCAGATCAGCCTGACCTCCCTTGGGTCCTTGGTGGCCAATTTGGTTGTCGATCAGGTGCTCTTTGACAATGGCCGTCTGAAAGGCGAACGCGAATTTGCGATTGCTGATGTCGAGGTTGCGGCGGTTTCGTTGGCACAAGACACCAATGATCGTGTGGCCACGGCGCTTGGCCTGTATACGGATGCTGTTGAGGCCCGCGAAAAGGCGGCGTTGTCGCAAAAATCACTCCAAGACATGGGCCATTTCGCGTGGATCATGCAGGAACGTGTCAAAGGTGGCGTGTCGGACATGTCCGATTTGAACATCCTCAGTCAAAAACTGTCAGAAATTAAAGCAGCGCAGACGGCCAATACCGAACGCGCAGCGACGTCCATTGCAGAACTGAACGCGATGTCGATCCAGCCTTTGTCTGGTCTGCGCGGTGTGCCCTCGTTTGATGTGAAATCAACCGCTGCCCAACCGCTGAGCGTGGTCTTGGCCGAGGCTGAAAAAACCCGCACCATCGCAGCGGCCAAGGTCGAACGTGCTGGCCAACTGCCGGGCCTGTCGGCAGGTGGCACCGTGGGGGATCAGACCAATCTGGGCCTGAACGTGAAGTCTGATACATTGATCGGCTTTGGCACGGGCGCGTCCCTGAAAGCCATTGAAGCCGCAAAAGAGGCGGCGGGTCGCCGTGTGAGCCAAGCTAATGAGGATGCCAACCGTCAGTTGCGCAAGCTTGAGGGCCAGATCGCGGCCAAGTCACGTCAAGCATCCGAGGCGGCAAACCTGACAATAGCCGCCAAGCAAAACCTTGATCTGTTCCAAGAACAATATGATGCGGGCCAGCGCCAAGTGATGGATGTGGTTGGTGTCTACGAAACATTCGCGCGCCAACAACAATCCGAAGTGACCCTGAAATACGAAGCCGTGCGCCTGAAGCTTGAGATGGCGCAACTGCTTGGGGTGCTCGCGGACGGGAATGCGATTTGACCCAGAAACGCGCCTTTACCCTGACGATCAGCAACGGCAATCAAGGCCGCATTGCACCCGTCACTGCGGCCAAAGCGCCGCCAGAGGCGAACGTTAACAAGTTCGAAGATCGTATTCGTGCGCGCGCGCAACTTGCCGCGACCTATGCCGGATTACTGGGTGTTGAGGCGGTGCCGCGCGACCTGTTCGAAAGCATTGGTGCCGCCACCAAAGAGGGGGCCGCTGACAAAGACGAAGCCGCCGCAATCAGCCATGGTTTGCAAGGTCTTGGGTTGCTCTCTGAAGTGGGTCGCGTTGAAGCGTTAAGCGCAGATTACTGGCCTGCACTGGCTTACATGACATCCGGTCAGGTGTTGCTGATCTTGGGTCAATCGCGCGGCGATTTGATCGTGTTTGACACCACCTGTACCGACAACCGCGCCTATGTGCCGATGGCCGATTTCAAACCTTTCTTTGCGGGCTTGCTGGTGCGCGCAGAGGCACCTTTGAAAAAAGTCGCCGAAACCCACAAGACCGACGGTGCACCTGCCCATTGGTTCTGGGGGCAGTTTGGCCGTTTCAAACGCCAGTTTGGCGAAGTTGCCTTGGGGTCATTTGTGGCCAACATCTTGGCTGTGGCCGTCGCATTGTTTTCCTTGCAAGTCTATGACCGCGTGATCCCGCACCAGTCAGAAGCGACGCTTTGGGTTCTTGCTGCCGGTGCCGGATTGGCGCTGTTGATGGAAGCGTTTATCAAAATCGCGCGCGCGCGTCTGATGGATGGATCTGGCCGCCAGATTGAACTCAGCGTGTTGAACATCTTGATGGAACGCCTGCTTGGTATGCGCTCTGACACCAAAGGTGTTGCGCCGAACCAGTTGTTTTCTGCGATGCGTGAATTTGGGTCTGTCCGGGAATTCTTTACCGCCTCGACCATCGGCACCATTGCGGATGTGCCGTTCATATTCGTATTCCTGTTCCTCGTGGCCAGCATCGCAGGCAATGTTGTCTGGGTGCTGGTTTTGGGGGGCATCCTGATGGTTGTGCCGGGCTTCTTTTTGCAGCGCAAAATGATCCGCTTGACCCAAGAAACCCAAGGGGCATCGGCCAAATCATCACGTCTGTTGCACGAAGCGATCTTTGAACTCGATACGCTGAAAACTCAGCGCGGTGAAGACCGTGTGATCCGCCTCTGGACTGAATTGAACACGCTCTCTGCGATGAAATCATCCGAACAGCGCAAACTGGCGTCTGCCCTGACATTCTGGTCACAAGGCGTGCAGCAGGCGACCTATGTCTCGGCGGTCATCATGGGGACTTACCTTGTCTTTGCTGGTGAATTTACCGTCGGTTCGATCATTGCCACAGGCATTCTGACGGGCCGCACCTTGTCGCCTTTGACACAACTTGCGGGCACAATGGCCCGCTGGGGTAACGTCAAAAGTGCGCTTGATGGGCTTGAGGGTATTGCGGCAGCGCCACAAGATGCGGACGAGGGCCGTACGTATTTGCGCCGCGAAAGCCTGAACGGGCACTTTGAATTGCGTGATGTGACGTTTCGCTATGAAGAAGACGGCGCGCCAACGCTGGACCTAAAAGGCATGGCGATCTTACCGGGTCAGCATGTTGCGGTGCTTGGCTCTAACGGTTCTGGCAAGTCTTCGCTGCTTAAATTGTTGAGCGGGCTATATGCCCCTGAAACAGGCCGCGTGATGATTGACGGCACCGAGATGGGCCAGATTGAACCACGCGATTTACGCCGTTTGATCGGCTATCTGGGCCAAGATGTGCGCCTGTTCGCAGGCACGTTGCGTGATAATCTAAACCTGACAATGCTGGAACGTGACGACAATCGCCTGCATGCCGCGCTTGATTTTGCCGGCCTCGGTCCGTTTGTCAAAGCGCACCACAAAGGCCTTGATTTGGAAATCCAAGATAACGGTGCGGGCCTGTCGATTGGTCAGCGTCAGTCGATTGGCTGGGCGCGGCTGTGGCTGCAAGATCCCAAAATCTGCCTGTTGGATGAACCTACCGCTGCACTGGATCAGACGCTTGAGGCCACGCTGGTCTCGCGTCTTGAAACATGGATGAAAGGGCGCACCGCTGTGATTGCGACGCACCGCGCACCCATCCTTGCGCTGACAGAACGCACATTGATCCTGCAAGGGGGCCGCATGACGATTGATGGGCCCAAGGAACAAGTGTTGTCACATCTGGCCAGCAAAAAGGGGCAGGCGGCATGAGTTTTGCAAACCCAAACGGATTGGATGCTCAACTTCAAGGCGACATGCGCGGCCCCTCTTGGGTGATCTGGCTTTGTGGTGCGTCGCTGTTGGTGTTCATCACCTGGGCCGCATTTGCGTGGATTGATGAGATCGTGCGTGCCGAAGGGTCAATGATTTCATCTTCGCGCCCGCAAATCATTCAGAATCTCGAAGGCGGTATTTTGGCTGAACTGGCCGTGGGCGAGGGCGATATCGTTGAAAAAGGCGATGTGTTGGCGCGTTTGCATGGGACGCAATTCAAATCCTCAGTCGATGACCTACGTGATCAGATCACTGCTTTTGATATTCGCCGCCTGCGCCTTGAGGCCGAACTCGCCGGGCAGTTTGATTTTACTGTGCCCGAGGCCTTGGCTGTGCGTACGCCTGATATTGTTGCCTCAGAACGTGCACTGTTGCAGGCGCGTCAGTCAGATTTTGTGTCGCGTACCGAAGGCGCACAAAGGGTGTTGGTGCAAACCAAAAAAGAACGTGATCTGCTTGAGAATTTGTTGGAACGCAAAATTGTGTCGCTGATCGAAGTAACCCGCGCGCGCAAAGCCCACGCAGATGCGCGGATCAAATACGACGAAGTTCTGACGCGTGCCGAATTGGACCGCGCGCAGGAATATTCTGATGTGCTCAAAGAACTCAGCACGTTGCGTCAAAACCTAAAGGCCAGCACAGATCAGTTGAACCGTACGGTATTGGTCAGCCCGATGCGCGGGATTGTGAACAATTTAAGTGTGACCACCATTGGCGGTGTTGTGCGCCCGGGTGAAGAGATTTTGCAGATTATTCCACTGGACGAAGAACTGTTTGTCGAGGCGCGCGTGAAACCAGAAAACATCGCAGGCGTGCGCCCGGGTCAAGAGGCAACGATCAAGCTGAGTGCTTATGACTACACGATTTTTGGGACGTTGAAGGGCAAGGTCAAATTGATATCTGCGGATACGTTCAAAGATGAACGTGCGCGTGATCCTGACGGCAACCCACATTACAAGGTAACTTTGCAGGTGGATACAGAACATCTGACAGAACGGCAGGCGTCATTGCAGATCAGGCCGGGCATGCAGGCTTCTGTTGAATTGCACACTGGGTCCAAGACCGTATTACAATACCTGTTAAAGCCTTTGTATAAATCCAAAGAAGCCTTCCGCGAGCCTTGAACAGAGTCTGAAAACCCACACAGTTCAGATCAATACGATCTGGCCTTTGTTGGGGGCTCTGCCCCCAAGCCCCCGGGAATATTTAAGGCCAAAAAGAACGATTAGGGCGCGTCCGTGTCCAACCAGATCGTGACGGGACCATCGTTGGTCAGGCTAACGCACATGTCTGCGCCAAATTCACCAGTCTGAATGGGGATGTTGAGTGCGGCCAGTTGAGCGGTGAAATACTCATAAAGATATTTTGCATGATCAGGCTTTGCTGCCCCTGAAAAGCCGGGGCGATTGCCCCGCGAGGTATCAGCGGCAAGGGTGAACTGGCTAACAACAAGTGCCCCGCCACCTGTTTGGATCAGGCTTAGGTTCATTTTATCGGCGTCATCTTTGAACACACGCAGTTTTGAGATTTTAAGGGCCAGCGCATCAGCCGTGGCTTCGGTATCTTCTGGCATGGCGCAGATCAGGATTAGCAGTCCATGGCCTATTTCACCAATTGTGGTGCTGTCCACCGCAACGGCAGCTTTGGTGACGCGTTGCAGCAGTGCGCGCATTAGGATTTCCAATCGATGATGTCAGCGGGATCCGCGCGGGTTGTGCGGAAATTATTGATCGGTGCGTCTTGATCGGCATATCCAAATGAGATCGCACAGAGGATGAGGCGGTCATCTGGTATGTCAAAGTGCGCGCGGACCTGTGGTGCATATCCTGCAATCGCCGCTTGGGGGATGGTGGCGATGCCCAATGCCGTTGCAGCAAGCGTAAAGGCGGTGACAAAGCCACCTGTATCCATCGCTCCGTAAGGGCCAAGTTCTGTTGGCGAATGCAGGATCGCCACATGAGGCGCATCAAACAGGGCGTAGTTGCGCAGCATCTGGGCCGTGCGGGCAGCGCGGTCAGATTTTTCAATACCCACCGCATCATAAAGTTGAAACCCACAGGCGCGGCGGCGGTCTGCGTAATCGCCTGAGTACTTGCTGGGCCATGCCAGATCCGGCTTTGGCACGGTACCTTTTTGTGCAGTTTCTGTCATGATGTGGCGAAAATCATCAGTGGCCTCACCTTTGGTGATCGTGACCTGCCAAGGCTGTGCGTTGCACCACGAAGGCACATGGCGTGCGGCATCAATGATCTGGGTTATCACGTCATCTGGCACAGGGTCGGGGCGAAAAGCCCGGCAAGAATAGCGTGATTTTAAAACGTCCGTCAGCGTGTCATAGGCGGTCATTATTGTTGCGCCGCAAAATAGCCGATGATCCCAGCAGCGATGAGGCCAAGGATCACAGCAAAGGTGATTTTGATGGCGGAATAGGGGCGTTCGCCCTGCACGCGCCCTGTGCGGCCATTGACCACGAAACGGTAGGTTTTGCCGCGATATTTATAAGCAGCGAGCCAGACAGGCAGAAGGATGTGTTTGAAGGTGATATTGGCAAGGTCGGTGTCGATGGTGTGGACGCGCTGGCGATCCCCCCCAATATCAAATTTGACATCGCGTTCAATCACCCGGTCCATGTGGTGACGCGCTTGTACAAACCCATCCTCTAGTGACACGGCGTAGGCTTCGGCGCGAAATCCAGCGAGGTATTCAGGGGCATAGGGTTCAAGGGCGGCCAAATCCCATGGCTCTAGCGCGTCGGTAAAGCGTTTGGGGAGTGAGGTTGAGGCCAGCACCAGAACATCGTCAAAGAACCGTTTGACCCTGCCAGATGCCGCGCGCCACCGCACCTTGGCGACTTGTACTTGTTGGCGTTTGCCATCGCGGGTGACGGTCTGGGTCTCATAGTAAACAGTGCCGCGCTCGCCGCGATAGGATGATTTGGTGTCCGCGTCATAGGTCCAGTAAGGGACATAAATCCCTTGCATCTTGCGACCCTTGCGCGCGTATTCTTGCAAGCCGTTTGGGGCGAACCACAGCCCGCCCAGCCAGTCTTTCATCGCGTCACGTGCGACGTTTTCGGTCAAACCAAACGGCAGAACGGCGCGCGGCTTGATGTGGCGGTGCAGCCCGGTGTCGACCACGACGGGCGTCGCACAGAACGGACATTCTGTGGCGTGTTTGCCGGCTTCAAATTCCACTTGCGCGGCGCAGTTCGGGCAAGACGTAACGCGGGTTTCTTCCATTTCTGCACTTGGCAAATCGGCGCGCAATCCTGCCTGCAAATCCAACTCGACAATGGGCTGTATCTGAAACCCTTTGCCCTCCATGGGTTGAGTATTGCCGCAATGATCGCAGGCCAGCATTGCTTCTTGTGGATCAAAACGCAGGTCAGAGCCGCAGGTGTCGCAGGGAAAGCGGTGTTCAGCGACGGGGCGGGGGACGTTCATGGGGTCTTGGGGGTCAAAGGTGTCGGTCATGTCTGCTCCGTCAAAGGGCTTGAACCAGACATAGCGTTGATGGGGCCTGCGTGCCAGTGTGATGGTCTCAATGGTTCATAAATAGCGGTGGAAAACCTTGGGGACCATGATGCGCAGGGCATTGTCACGAAGCTTGACGTGACGCCAGATATGAAACCCGGCATGCCCAACTGCAAGCGCCGCAAGTAGATAGAATTCATAGATATGGATGGTGCCGATCCAGTCATTGGCCTGCTTGAGGCCCAAGGGCGGTGCGATGGGCAGGAAACCACCCGCCTTGAGGAGCGTGGCTGAGGTCAGACCAAGGAAGAACCCGGTTAGGGCGACGCCGAACAGCCCCCAGATCAGGGCCTTGTGCAGCCCTTGATGCACTTTGCACGCCCATGGAGGCAGTTTTGGACCAGGGCGACCCGCCAATCCTTTGCGCATGTAATCTGCGGTCCAAAGCAGGCAGAGCGTGACAAAGATCAGGCCGAGTATGGAATGGAATTGAAAGGCGCGCGGGCCAAAGGGGAGGACATCAGATGGGGTGACAAGGATAAACCAGACCAGCAGGGGGACCATTGACCAATGCAGCACCTTAAGCAGGGTGCGGCGGTGGGGGAGGTGGGGTTTCATCACAACCATTATGGCGCAAAGCGTGGCGTAATTTGCACCAGCGCGGTGCCACAAAGCGCCGTGTATGGCCAGACATGGAACAGAACCGCGATGGCGGTAAGGAACAGTAATATATGTAAACTTTGGTGCATGTATAGAAATGCACGGCGCAGGTCGGGTGAAAGTTTCGGCCCTAGTTTTGCCAGCATGACACGGGCCCCTGTGAAGCGTGCCAAAGCGCGACCGTCACGACCAACACTCACTGCATCCAAGGCTCGGATATGTCACCTTGGATTATGATAATGACCTGCACCCCTGAAAAGTCCGGTGTTTTGAGTTAGCCTGTTCTCCAACAAGGAGACAGACGATGAAGAGAAGCCGTTTCAGCGAAGAGCAGATCATTGGGATATTGAAAGAGCATCAGGCTGGG
>JBARCK010000099.1:0-2401 GCA_049794015.1 Sulfitobacter sp.
AATAACGTCACACCCGCAGACGTCTACTTCGGACGGAACAAAGCCATTCTAAAACAAAGGGAAAGGATCAAACGAAAGACGCTCGAAACGCGGCGCTTGCATCACAGACAACGCGCAGCATAATAAAACCAACCAGATGAGCCAAACTCTCTCTTAGTTTAGGCCGCCTTTGATGCCAAAAACCCTGACGACGGACACGGATCAGCTGTTAGCGCAGCACTTTCCAGCCCTGCGACGAGCTGTTCAGGAAGTATGTTTATTGACATTCAAAACTCTATTTCTGATGCGTTAATAGGCAAAGGTGGTGCTCCCCCAAATCTGGAGGTAGGCCCCTTCCTGAGCTGTCGCGATGGGGTTCATTCAAACTTAAACAACATCCGTGTAATTTTCCCAGAGATCACCCTTTGCTGAACCCTTTCCCGAAGGCTGACAGTGGTCAGTATTACGCCTAAGGCAACTTCGTCCGTGCTTTGTGAGTAGATTGAAGGCGCAGAAAATGGGCACAACACTCATGTTCTCTTTCTGTTTTTCATAACACCAGAAAATGCAGTTTCGGGCCAGTTCGGCCACCCTGTCATGCCAAACCTCATACGTTCGTGCGACCCGCAAAAATGGTTTTTTTAAACCATCATTATGAGGTCAATGTTGAGAGAAGCGGACTTCAGCCGCAGTGATCTGGCTAATAACTCCCCCGGTGTTGACGGCACTATAGATCGGTCTCGGCGGACGAAGCGTATTGTTAACGCTCCTTTGTACCCAGCTTCGCTCTTCCATAGATTTCAAGGTCTGAGACAAAGCACGATCCGTGATCGTAAGCAGATTTCGCCTGATGTCATTAAAGTGGCGTGGGGTTTGAAGCGTTGTCAAAACTGGCAGTGTCCATGAACGGCGCAGCAAATCCTGATCTTCGTCTCCAGAAACTTTTTGAACTCTATTTGCGATTGCCGCAGCCCTTACACCACTAGGTGTCAAACGAAACTCAGGCCGCAATGGATGGCCGTGGCCGGGGTTTCGTTCCAATAGCCCAATTTCAATAAGGTGGTCCATACTTTGGACGAAGGCTGATCTACTGGCACCTGTCGCCGTCAGCAGCGCCGCCTGCCGTCCAGCAACACCATCATGCAGGCTCGATAGAATTGAAAGCGCCCAAGCACGAGAAGTGATGTTGACAAGTGAGTTAATGTCCATGAAGTATAGTTACTATATTTCAGATCAAAAGGAAAGCCCATGCCGCTCGTTTCACTAGAAAACACCATTACGATCGCTTTGTCAGTCACGGATCGCCATAAAAGCGCCAAGTGGTATGAAGACATGCTGGGGTTTCAGACAAACTATCATGCGGATGAAGCAGGCTGGTCTGACCTCCAAACCAACACGGCGGGCGTCACTATCGGGCTTGGTGAACATACCAAACCCGCACCCGGCAATTGCGTGCCCGTTTTCGGAATTGCTGACCTCGATGCCGCGCGTCAAAAACTGGAACAGGCCAATGTGAAGTTTGATGGTGAAACGGATGTCGTCGAGGGCATGGTAAAGACCGCGACCTTTTACGATCCAGACGGTAATGCGCTCATGCTTGCCCAAGATCTGACGGGAGGGGTATGAATGTGAGCTGGCTATCAAAAATTTCCGTAGCGCTTGTTGCGACGACGAGTTTTGCCTCGGCGGAGCCCTTCAGCGAAATTACAATCGGCGTTCCAGTTTCATCGATTGCCGAAGCGGAGACATGGTACCTCAACTTTCTAGGTGCAGATACCGAAGTAATGCGGCCTGTTCCCGGCGTTGTTGAATTCAAGGTTGCGCCCGAAACCTGGGTTCAACTCTTTGAAGTTGAAAACCAACAACCGTCCGGGGCCATCATAAGATTCCTGGTGGATGATATGGAGGCTGCGCAAAGCGCACGCTCTGACCGTGGCATTGGCACGGGTGAAGCAATCGAAATACCCGGTGTTGTGACATACTCCGAGTTTGCCGACCCCTTTGGCAATGCGCTTGGCCTGTATAACTTGCCCTGAAGTGGCCCTGCACACCCCAGTGAAAAACACCGTTTGCTGAGCGGTGGTCTTTCAGAGAACGGCTTTGTAAGGCCGTAAATGAAACCCGCCCTGGCCCAATCTTGCATAACTCAAGATTAATCGAAGGCAACGGTAGTTTCGTTTGAGAGATGAGGGCAGGTCGTATTTTCTAATGCACAAGAGGCATGACAATGTGGACGCAAATCTTGGAAATCTGGGCGGACGTCATCTCGTTTTTGACCTTTCAAGAGACAAGCTGGTGAGCCTCCCCCTTTGAAGTGGTCCGCCCCTATAGTTAGGAAAGCGGAGGACCAGAGATGGCGATTAAGAGACCCAAGCCGGAAGAGATTGTCGTGAAGTTACGGCAGGTTGAAGTTCTGATGGGG
>JBARCK010000100.1:0-26404 GCA_049794015.1 Sulfitobacter sp.
CTATGTGTGCTCAAACGGCGTAAGTGCGTGTAGCTCTTTTGGAGATGGCGATGCTGCATATCATTGCAGGCAGTGCGGTGCGACTCCTAGATGGCTTGCCGTTTATTCTCTTGGGCGTCTCATCAAATGCTTCAACTAGCGATGAGATATTGTAAGTTTGACCAAGAGATTTTGACACCTGACGCAATAGACAGCGTTCAGTCGAAATCTTTCAGAGTGTCCGAAATTTACCATGGGTCTGATTTGGACAGGGGCCCTGTTTCGGACACCCCTTTGAACTAAGCTCATATACATGCGGGGCAGGTGTAAAAATTACGACAGCACTTGTGACCTGTAATTGATATTATGTTGTTTTCTTGAGCTACAGGAAACTCCATTCTCCAGCAGAATTCTCGTAAAGACCCATCAACGCTGCACTAGAAGCCGCAGTATTTTCCAGGCTAACTGCAATGTCCGCCAAGGCCAAAGCTTTAGTGATTGTCCCATCGTTCAGCAGATCAAGGTAAAATTGGAGTCCTGCTGCATCTGACGGACGATCAAGAACATTTAGGTAAATTTGCTCCAAAAATTCGGCGTTCGAGAGTGTATCAACATCACCAAAGCTAGCAGTAAATTCTGGGCTATTCATTAGATCGGCAGCAATAAACTCATCTGACAAATTATCGCGCTCAGCTACGCCTATATAGAAATTTAGCCCTGGAAGGTCGATGGCTCCGTCGCGGTTTAGCGCTGCCTCATACAGCAATGCGACCCGTTCTGGGGTTATGAACTCTGGGGTTATAAAGTTATCAGGACCACCCGCTGAAAAGTCGAGAGCTGAGCCGTTTTCGAGAAAATGAATGCCGTCATCGAAAGCCAAAAATGTGAACCCAAACAGTTTATCGCGTCCGCCAACAGCGCTACTCACCACGGCGTAGTCTCGCCCACCGCTAATCTCACTTTCGCTTTTAAGGCCAGAAAAATGAGCTACGCTTGTCGCCCATTCTCTGTCTGCCCGCGTTTCAGTATAAAATACGTCATTGCCGGGGCCCCCATGAAAGTTATCAGAGTCAAATCCACCGATTAAGATGTCGTTGCCAGACCCTCCAAAAAGAGTGTCGTTTCCTTCACCTCCGGTCAGACGATTGTCTAGCTCATTACCTATGATTACATCGGGGGCATAGCCGCCGACAGCAGCCTCAATTTCGACGTCGTAGGCAATTGTATAGCCACCTTGCAAAATGGGGACCCCATTGAAGTGCAGCTCTCCTGTGGTATCCATCGTATATGAAAGCGCCCCACCTCCGATTTCATCCACTAGAAGCGATGCTGAGCGAAGATCGATAAAGGAACGCTCTGTTGTTTCTGAAAAATCAATAACATCGTAACCACTCGTATCCCAAATCGTATGGAGGCTTGAAGGCAGAGTATAGATCGAGTCGTCATGAGCTTGGGTCTTGTTTGCCCCAAATAGCGCTTGCAAAGCAGCTATATCAATCGCGCCTAACGTCGGTGAATCGCCAAAAATTAGTAATTCTGGCTCTGCTGCGTAACCCTCGAACTGAGACATCCGAGAAAAATACGACGAATTCAGCGCGAACTGACCTTCGTCAGAAAAACCGTTAAAGCTGACACCGGGTAGTCTCGCATGCCCGTCATGGGTGTGGCTTAAACCCAACGCGTGGCCGATTCCGTGAAGCAATGCACTGTTTGGTTCGTTTGAGAGTGTGGCTTGACTGATTGTAACTTCCGGGGCTGAGCCAGATGAGCCAACAACCGCTTGATTTACGTCTCTGCTAAGGTTGAATTTTATCGCCGGTTCTAACGGATCAATAGTTTCGTAAAAAAACGCAACATCTAAGATTGTCTCAAGGTATTCAAAGGACTCCCGGACATGATCTTTTTCAGGTTCACTCCATGCTTGATCGTTACCTGGTGCTCCTAAAGGGCCACCGTCGTCAAAGTAAAACCCAATTCTTTCGGTATTTAGGCTCTGTAAAAAAAGCTGCCAAATTTGAGGGGATGGAGTTACCCCAAGAGTTAGCTCGTTACTGTAAACGTCCAGATTTTCCCCGCCTTGTGCCATCTGGATCACCTTTCATTTTGGTAGCGTCGTAGTCACCAGAACTTTCGGACAAAAGCGTCAATTAGTCAAGAAAGCGTAGTAGTTTGAAAAACTAGCCAATGGTAGTAACCTTAATATGCCTCGTTCAAAACGCGATAGAAAAACTCAGAAAGCATCGCAGCCCCTTCCGTGTTGAGGTGATCTCGGTCACGAAACTGAAACACGCCGTTTTGGGTCGGTCCGCAAATCGGGGCTTGACGCGGGCAGAGGTGCTCAAAAATATCTAACATTGCGACATTCTCATACTGGCCTGCCAACTGGCTTAACTGCTGATGAACCTCTGTTATGACCACTTCTAGCCCCTCTCGAGGGATGGAGCAGCTTTTGACATCCGCTGGGACGCAGGCACGAATATCTTCGAAAGAGAACATCGGCGGCGGACCAATCAAGAGCAAATCGATACCACTTTGGCGCAGATCGTCTGCGAGAAAATCAACCATCTCCAGCCATTGTGGCACATCACGAAGAACTCGGAGCGGATCTTCTCTGGATAGATAGAGGCGGGAGAGAACAACAATATCACCGGGCTTCCAGTGCTCTTGTGTCTCCTTGAACAGCGTTTCCCGTGGGGAAAAACCTTGAGGGTTGATCACGGGATAAGTGTTTCCCGGTGTCTCAATCAAATGAACGCCGAAACCATATTCATCGCGCAATTTGAGCAGAGCCCCTTGCAAGTGGCCCGCATGACTGTCCCCCATCACCCAAAGTGTCCGGCTATCCCCGCCTGGCTTTGGGAGAAAGGTACATTTCTCGAACGTATCTGACTGTAACAGACGGTTTTGCCCATCAACAACACAGGTTGGATTGAAGGGCAAATCACTGCCAGGCAACAAATGAAAATCAGGGCGCAGCGCAGCTTCTATCGGCTTGAGCCCTAATGATTTTCGATAATCGTTTCCGGCAGCTACTGATCCAATCACCAAGAAAACAGATAGCAGTGCCGCCGCAAAGTGCCAAAGGCGTGGCGTTGGGGTTTTGAACTTTCGAACAGGTTGTTCAACTAAATGATAGGACAGTATCGCGGCAATAATGGCGCAAAGAATTGCCAGAAACGGGTTTGCAAAAAAGCCATAGGGTGCCAGCAGACCAAAGGTCAGGAAGGGCCAGTGCCAAAGATAAAGGGAATAAGAGATATTCCCCACATATCTCATCAGCCTATTGGTCAAGAGGTGGGATTGCGCATTGGGGTTTGCGCCCACCAAAAGAAGAACTGTTGTCACCACCACAACAGCCAGATGCCCCAAAGCACGTACATCAAGTGGTATGACGAAGAACACGGTCAACACAGCGATCAAGGCCAAGGGGTTGAGGTAGCGTTTAATTTGGACGGTGTCGGAATTGCCTTGATGCAAAGCCGTGGCAGCCGCAACACCAAGCCCCAATTCCCAAAATCGCAAGGGCATCATGTAATAGGCAGCCATCGGTGCGGACGCCTGCAAAGCAAAGAAACCAACCAAAGAAATGGTGCTAAAGCTTAGGATAAGAAAGAGGAATGCCCGCTGATTTTTGCTGCTTGATGGCTGGAAAACGAACCAAAAAATGAGCGGAAATACCAGGTAGAATTGCTCCTCGACCCCCAATGACCATGTGTGGGTGAATGCGTTGTAACGGGTGGAGGCCGAAAAGTAGTCAAGCTCTTGTAAATAAAGTGAGAAATTCGAAATTCCGAACAAGGCAGCTGCACCAGTTCGCAAGGACGTTTTCGGCGTCGAATCGAGAACCAGAAGCGCGACGCAAGTTAATCCGATGCAGACCAGCAAGGCAGGCAATAGCCGCTTAATCCGTCTCAAAGAAAATGCCGCGATAAACCGCCCAAGTCGCTGATCTTCTCTGGAGAACAGCGAATGGGTGATGACGAACCCTGAAATCACAAAGAAGACATCAACTCCAAGATATCCCCCTGGAAACCGTCCCTCAAAGGTATGGCCGGAAATCACCGCAATCACCGCAATCGCCCTCAGACCGTCAATGTCTGGCCTGTAGGATTTATCACACTTTCGAGTGGGGATGTTCATAAAGAGACCTGTTCCGGAAAAACTTATCGTAGTTCCCTCAAAGTGTTAACATGGAAAAGCAGGCCTTAAGAAGCCAATCGCGAAAGACGGATGTATCTGCACTGAGCAGCCCTTTGAGATACCCTCAATCTTGCCCTCAACACAACCCTAAGGACGTTCACATAAAACCTGTTAAGCGTTGTTCGCTGGTTGTTGCGGGGGAGAGACTCATCGCAGGGCTGAGAGTCGTTCAAAAACGGTTTCTGCAAGACACCGCTAGCGTCTAAATCTGGGGGGGTAGTGCTCCTAGACGTTTCACGTTTGTGAGTTCCGGGTTCAGCTTCTTGTAAGACCGCATAACTCGTTCCACTGCTTCTTTCTCTTCGAGGGCTGCGCAAACATGTTTGAATTTTTTTCCCTCAGATTGAATAGTGATTTCAAATCTGTGGCGCGGCGGCGAGACAGGCATGCGGCATTCCTATTATTTTGGTTTGGCTCTGGTGTTGTTCTTAATACGACGGTTGATTGAGAACACCAGCTCAGGAATGAGGGCGGGTGCTCTCTCGGTTAGATCGTCAATCTGGGCTGCTGAAAGCTCGCTCTTACCATCCGAAATGTTGTATAGTTCCAGCATCAACAAAACAGACGAAGCAGCGGCTTCTTCATCACCGCTTTCCACGATCTCTTGCCAACCATCAGGGCGCAATCGCATGGCTTGCTCAAAACCGAATACCCAGCCCTCCCAAAGCATTTCGTCTGTTCGGGTATCCTGCTCATAGATGGGGCCCAATTCGAAGTTGGGTGGCGACAGGGCGATTGCTACCTCATTGTAGTGCGCCATGATCAGATCAAGCGCCGCTTCCATCTCTTGCTCGTTTTCAAACGCAGGTGGCTCCGGCGTACCCCAAACAACGGGCAACCACTCACTTGGTGGGACCATTTGTGGGCTGACAATCAACCCCGTACAGAACCCGTCAAAGTCTGAAACAAAGAACCCCTCATCAACCGCCGCGAAAGAGCGCAAAACCTCTTCGAGGGCATCAAGACGGTCGTTAGGGTTCACCGGTGTACCTTATATCCGCGCTTTGTCTTGCGCTGGACAAGATCGGCCAGCATATCAACGGCTTGGCCCTCATCAGCATGACGCGATACGTGAACTTTGCCGCCACTCCCAATACGTCCCCACTCTTTGATGAGGGAGGCACCGCCAAACAGATCGCGCTGCACTGTCATGAAGTAGTACCGGTTCATGTTCTTATCCGGATCAACGCGGCATAGTTTCAAGCGATCCGGGAAGACCTCTAGCTGCACTTGTGCGGATGAAGACGACTGAAACATGGGGCTACGTTACGCGCCATAGCGAGGGCTCGCTAGTGAATTTTCAGTGGTAAGCGGAAGTGCTCACTAGATTCTACTTCTTGATCAGGAACTCATCCCGTGATTTTCCCGCCGCTTCAGCTTCCTTGATCCAGCTTGGCTGACGGCCTTTGCCTGTCCAAGTCGCTGATGGGTTTTCGGGGTGTTGGTATTTTGGAGCAGCTGGGCGCTTTTTGGGTGCTTTTTTACTTGGCTTAGATGCCTTGGGCTCATCCGTTATGTCTGAGAGCGCGAAGCCATGCTCGCGAGCCGCTTTCTGGGCAGCAGCGATTGCTGACTTCTTGTCGCGTTCAATGGTGCGCTTGAGTTCACGGTCAACATCAACACGCAGCTTTTCGAGCTCTTTGCGCGTCATGGATTTGAGGTCGATTGCCATTTTCATATCCTTATCTTGCTTTTTGCTATGTAACTTCAGCATGCGTTAACATCAAATAGGGGAGGGGAGCACCCCTGCCCCGGCTACAGGAGATTTTCTTTGGAACGTGAACCCAACCTGGTCATCTCTGGGACGTCGAAGCCCATTACTGAAGACGGCATTCGCTTCAAGATCGAGATCTGCAAACTGGAAGGTGACACGCAGTGGTCGTTGGAAGTCGTGACCGAAGACAACACATCGATTGTTTGGGATGATCTTTTTGACAACGATGAGGTCGCGTTCGACACGGCCGTCAACACGATCCGGTCAGAGGGTGCGCGTGCCTTTCAAGATGGCGGTGACAACGTCGTTCCGTTCAAGCGCTGATACTGACAGACAGGCGTTTCCATGGCGTAATTTTCATCTCCACTATTGTCTGCATAAAAAAGGTTACGCAGACAAAAACGGGCTTCGCCGCATGCCGATCTACGAGCCAACCGGGCACAGGCGGTAGAAGGTGCTCTTTGAGATATCGAAGCGCTTCATGAGTTCCTGACGCGTCTCCCCTGCCCCATGCGCAGCCCGCAGCTCCTGAAGCTGGCTAGCAGTGAGTTTTTCCCGACGCCCGAACTTCACTCCCTTTTGCTTGGCCTTCTCGATACCTTCGTTCCGACGTTCTGCGATGAGGTCACGCTCAAACTCCGCAACTGCGCCAAGCAGATGAAACGTCAGCCGACCGGCTGGCGTTGTCGTGTCGATGCTTTGGTCGAGGACGATGAAATCGACGCCCTTGCGATCAAGCGTCTTCGTGATGTCCTGAAGATCAAACATGGAGCGCGCGAGGCGGTCGAGCTTGGTGATGACCAGCACATCCCCTTCCCTACAGAACTCGAGCGCAGCGTTCACAGCCTCCCGCTTTTCGCGTGACGCCCCCGAACGCTTCTCTTGGAAAACTCTCTCGCAGCCAAAGGCCTCGAGTTTGTCGGTTTGGGTGTCCAAGCTCTGGCCGAGCGACGACACGCGAGCGTATCCTACTTTCATGGGTTCAAAATATCTTAGAAGTTATGGGAAAACAATATGAGACGACTTTTGGGACCGATAAAACCAACACCCTGCCCTTGTCCTACAAAGTATAGTTTATGGGAACATCCGAACCTGTCAAATTTTCGGAGTGATCCTTGGATATTAGTTACTAATATGTTATGTTTTTTGAACTTTGTCCTTTAATTTCAACCAGACCGGCTGGACCTCTCAAGCTCACCCGCAAACTCACACTTTCAGATGTTTGGAGAATATCGTGATCAAAACAAAAGTAAGTGGAACGACAGCGATTGTCACACGCACACTGGAGCTGCCTAAGTCAGGGGCTTTAGGGAAAAGGTTAATATCGCAAGAGTATAAAATTGAAACTGGATTAACGAGCAAAGATATAAAAAATGAAGTTGGGGCGGCGGTTCTGAAGAAGTTACCAAGCGTAATAGACGCTGCTATGAATAGCTTACGAGCGAAGTATGACAATCGTAACGTAACTATTTGGGTGGATACAGGAAAGACTCTATTGGCTGGTGGTTTTACAAAAAAGGATGCCGAGAAAGTTGCAAAAGATGCGGAAAGCAAAATCGCATCAAACTGGAACGAATATAGCAAAAAAATCGCCCATGAAGTAAAATCAAGCGTCGAAGAATTAACTGCAAGAGAAGAGGAAATTGCAGGTCAAAACGTAGAAAAGTTGAAAGTCAAGTTTTCTTCAGAGGACCTCAAGCCAAAGCGAGTAGCCGTTTTGAGTTTTCTACTTGATACCTCCCTCTTTTTGACAGGGGGGCCCCCTAGCTGGATTGCCGGAGGTATATCCTTAGCGAAGAGTAGCATGAAGGGCTACCATGCTGCATGGAAGATTGCTGAAAAACAATCGACCGAAATTCGGTCCAGCCTCAACCAGATCGCCGACGGTCTAGAAGAGGCTAACACTGCTCTGAAAAAGACTAGGCCTTATTTGAAACAACTGGAACATGCTCAAAAAAAATCTGCGGCTCAAATCATCGCCGCTCGCGTGAGGCTGGAGAAGATGACAGGCGATCTAGAAGTACTAGAAAAACGTGCGGCTTCGGAAAATGCGGTGCGAGAGGGGCGATATCTTAAAGAGCTGCGTATCGATACGCAGACGCAGTTCTTTAAACTGATAGCGCTTGAAAAGACTCTGAATTTGCAGGAGGATTTGCAAAAAGCTACTCGCGATGCCGCTGCCGCAGTTGACTTTGCGACAGACAAAGTGGAAGCCCGTAGAGAGGGTTTTGGCAAGATCATGCAATCATACTCGAAAAACTCGAAAGATGCTGACGCCTTGCTTACCACGTTGTTAAAGGTAGCCAAAAAAATAACTTAACCAATATAAATTTTACGTTTTTCTGGATGTAAAAAGAGGGGTGTGGTGGGTTATTTTTGTGCCGCTTGCTTTCCAGTTTTCATTTCACCTACGCTGCCTTTTGTCTGAATGTCAAAGATCTCCTATTTGGCGCTAGGCCATTAGGAGTATGATATTAGTTATCTAATATCATTAGTTGGCCTCAACTGATAATAATGAGCCCACTATCGACCTAAAATTGATACCCAAGGTTCAAGCGAAAGCCATCGTAGTCTTCATTCGCAAACGTATACGTCAAACCTAACCGTACACTGTCCCAGTTCAGCCCGTTTTTAGACGCCACAGTACCGAACGAAAACGCCACGTCTGTATAATTATCGATAAACACTTCGTCCCCAAAAATCTGAGTATTCACCACCGAAAGCTTCCATGTGGTCTTATCACCGAAGATCCGACGTGACGTTGGCTTTGAGATCGAAATGCCGTTGCGCATGACCGTATTTTGCAGGTCATAGTCAATTTCAAGATCGTCCGCACCAATTGCACCGCTCGTTTGGGTATAGCCAACCATGTTGCCCAATTCCCAATCCAGGTTTTGCATCGACCAGCGGAAACTAGACGTCACAGCGGCGCTGTAGAGAACACCAACAGACCCAAGGTCAACAGATCCTGTGGCACCAACCCGCAGTGACGGCGTAATTGTCCAGTTATCATACACTGGAACGCGCAATCCCGCCCCCAGGGAGAACGAGAACGTGTCCGTGCCCGCTGTTTCGATATAGGTGATAGGTGCATCGAGAACGACACCATATCGGGGGTCTTTCAGAGGAATTGTGTAGCTTAATGGAAGCTCAATAACGTTCTGCGTAACACCATTCGCAGTATAACGTCCAAGGCGTGCACCAAAACCAAAGAGATTGCTGGGCTTGTCATCGCTGGTTGAGCCATCTGCCTGAGAGTTCCCAATATCTGCAAGCCCTGTACCCGCACCAAAGTCCGAAGCGATCATCCGCGATTGAAGGGATGCAGGGTTACCGGCCACAGGATCAGTGGCAGTTGTCGCAACAAGGCTTTGCTGAAGGCGGGTCAGTATGTTGTCGCCGTTACTTTTGAGAAATGCGACCATTGCATCTTCGTTTTCAGCCCGCGTTGCGGCGCTGTCAAATTGTTCTGAAATCCCAAGACTGGGTAATTCCAGCCGTACAGTCGCACCGGTATCTGGATAAGTGACACGCAGATCGATACCACGAATATTTGCAAGAGCGACGCCTGGTGTCGTGTCATCATAGTTTAGATTGATGTTCGCTATGTCTTCGGAGCTTTCTAGGGCGTCAAGCAGTGGCTCAATCGTGTCGTAGGATCGGCTTTCAGTAACCCCATCTACGGTGACGTCGAGGCTAAACAAGGATTGCGCCGATGCGGAACCCGCCATGCTTACAATAACTGCACCTGCTGCCATGGAACACCGCAAGAAGGGCAATCCAGCACGCACGCCACCCTCTGATTTTTCAGGACCCTGAGTATTCAAGGGAGAAAGTTTTGCGAAGGCTGGCGTGTAGGTCATATTTGTTCCGTTCCTATAACACATCTTAAAATTGTATCTCTATTGAGCATCAACAAGGATATCATGTCCATTGATTCCACCAATGGGCTATTTGTCATGCCTAATTGTTGCACGGACACATCAATGCGACTGGAGGAGTTAACACCGTACTTTACGATGAGATATCCGCCAACTCCGAGGTAACTGCCCGTGCGGCAGCGATGGACTTGCGTAGCGCTGCAAGCTGAGCATCAGCATCACCCGATGACGGGGCCGGTTTCAAGCTGCTATTGGCGCGAGCATTCAAGCTAGACGAGACCGGCAGTTTATTCGCTGCAATACGTGCACGCTGTTGGCGGATTGTACGTTGAAGGCTGGCATATTCGCCTTGCAGCTGCCCCAGTTCGCGGCGCAATTGCTGCTGACGGGCGCGTTCAGCCGCCTCTTGTTGGTCAAGCGTGGCACTACGTTGCTCATAAGCGCCTGAGTTGATCGCGCTTACGCCGTTCAAGAACCCACCCTGTGAAGGGTCTGTGGTGGTCTGACACGCGGATAGAATACAGGCGGTCAGTGCGAAGGTAAATGTCATTTTCATAGAAGGTATCATCCTTGTTCGAGGAAATCTGTTAACCAAGCATAAGAGCCCGGTGCGCGGCTGGAAGCAGATCTAACGTGTCGCACAAATTGTGCCGCATCTTCGAACAGGCTTGGCTCAACCAATCCGCTTCGCGATGCGCCATTATTCTGCCAAAATAAATCGGGCCTTATCTGCGACTGAAAATGCTTGGAGGTGCTGACAACCAGTTTGTGGTAATAGGTCAAGCTTGCGTCTAATCGTTGAGCAACACGCTCATAGTCTTGTCGAATTGCCTCAAGGTCGCCTTCGACTTCTGGAAGAAAGCTCTTGGCCTCTTCACTCGTGAGGGCAAGTTTGCGAATTTGGGCGACATCAACACTGGCCAGTTCAAGATGTTTACGAATACTGGAGCGGATAACCGTGTCAGTGCGGATACGCTGCGCTGTGGTCGCTGCGAGGAACATCGAAAGGCGTGCCGCGTCACGCAGCAGCATGTTTGCATCGGTTGTTTCAGGCACGAGTTGAGCGCGTCGCCATACCTCAAATGCTCTTTTTATGTCGTCTGTAAGGCCTTCCGGTTGAGCTTCAATGCCGCGCTCTTGATTAACATACCCAAGCAGATCTAATGCCGCCCGGACGTCACCTGCATCCAAACTCGCAAGTTGGGTGGTCGCCTGCACGTTCGTTGGCCCATCATCGCGGTCCAAAGAAAGCTGCTCAATACGCTCCGTCGCAAATGCCTGAAACAGGCCATTCGGATAGTCCCCTAAATACTGGTCAAGAGCATCCCGCGTACCCGCATCAGTTGCATCTCGCCACGCAACTATTTCATCGGAATTTTGATTAGAGTCTGGTGGCGACACCAAGTAATGCTCGCCCAACACAGATTCTTCGACCCAAGGAATTTGCCGACCAGAAGTTTCGCGCACCACATCCTGCCTCACCCGCCCAAACATCAGCCGGACATCTAAATGAGGGCTCGCTAGGTTTTTCAGCAACCCAGTGGTGAAGGCAGAGTTGTCCCCTTCCCCATCATAGGCAACGTTACCAGGGTCAGTCGCATAAGCTACCAAGAGCCCTGCCCCGCCTCGAACAGAGGCCAAGCCGGTCTGGCCAATGCCAGCATCCGAAAGAGGATTGTTGCGGCAGGCATCCAAGATGATCATCCCCAGCGCCGTGCCACTTTCAGACAGAACCTTGCGGATTTCTGAAAGGGTTACGCTTGAACGTTCCAAAGCATCAAAGGACAGCGATTGCAGATCACGGCCCACAAGGTAATTCTCACCGGTAACCTGAACCCCGTGGCCTGCATAAAAAACCATCGCCATCTCAGTGTCTTTGGCTGCCTTGGCCAGCCATGCAAGCCCCGCCCGCATCTCTATTCGATCAGCATCCTGCACTTTGCGGACCGAAAACCCCAACTCGGTCAACGCGATATCAAGCTCTGTAATATCATTTACCGGATTTCTAAGCGACATTTCAGGGCGATCATACAGGCTATTCCCTATCAACAAAGCAACCCGCCCCTTAGCGCTTGCCATGAAAGGAAACGCGAGAAAAAAAGCAATCGTCAGAACCAATAGGCGAAGAGCGGTTTTGTGAAAAATATGCATTCAGTCTTGCTCAATGAGGTTAAAGGTTACTAGTCTTGGTCAAATACTGCGAAAACTATCGCATCCCTGAGCTTAGGGTGTCAGCTGGGAAACGCAAGAAAGGGTCGGAATGAATAAGTTAAACAGGCGAACCGTATTTTTGAGCGTAGCAGCAGCAGGTCTTTTATCCAGCTGCGGTGAACAGGCCGCGTTTGAATGGAAGCCAGAAACCGATGCCGAACGCAAATTGCGGGAAAACCGTGAGAAACTTCAGAGAACTGTGGGCGAAGGCGGTTTGGTCGGGGCTGGGGGCGGCGCACTGCTTGGTGCGGCCTTAGGCGGCGTTGGCGGCGCTGTACGTGGCGCTCAAATTGGTCGGCTAGGAGGTGCCGGTGCAGGGCTATATGTAAAACAACTCCAAAAACAGTTTGCTGACAAAGAAGCGCTCTCAAATAAAATCATCACCGATTTACGCGTGACGAACGCAAACCTCGAAGCAAGTTTGCGAGCGATGAAGTCAGTCGTGGCCGAACGTCGCCAGCGTGCAGCTCAATCTCAGATAGATGCGACGCGGGATGCACGCAATACCGAAGAAGCTGCGGCGTTAGTGTCTGCGGCACAGGGCCAGGAAGAGTTTTTCACATCAACCCGAGGGTTGGTTATTGAAGAGGGTGTTAATACAAAATCCAGTGGGATTGATAGTGAGCTGGCAAGACTTCGTTCGCGGGTCAAAACCCTACGAGCTGTGTCAAACGAGCTAACAAAGATCTAAATCTGACACCAATTACTAAATTTTGGCCAAAGAAAATGCATTATGAGTAGCTTTAGAAAAAATTCTATCTTGCATATTTAAGGATCCCCATTCCACCAGACATCATACGCATCGCAGTAGCATAACAAACCACCTCATCTCCAGGTACCGGCGAGGCGATAAGAGCTGTGGCTGCAATTCCAACGACAACTGCGCTACCTACCAGAGCAACACCCTTAACCAGCTCACCATGATCTACCCAAAATTCATGTACCATTCCTTTGAGATCTTGCACACGAACCCGAGGCATAACTTGCACCGTGACCTCTACACCAATTTTTCCAGAAAAGACAGTTCTTCCAGCCTTAAAATTTACATTCTGGCCAGACACGAACCCAGTAAGCGTGCCTGGTTTGGAAGGGGATAATTTTACTCCCCACGTAGCTCCACTGATTTTAGCACCCAGTGTCATTTCACTACCACCGACAGAATTGACCTGTATTCCAGAAACAAATCCCATAGCTTCTTTTTCGACAGAAACGCTTGTTGAGCCAAGCGTCACGCCACTTCCCATCAAGAGGTCACAAACAGCTGTAAGTTCACCAGTCAGCCTCGTAGTTACTTTCCACGCAACAATAGGACCCGTAATTATTCGGGTCGTTGGCTTAGTAGCATTGAAGTCAAGTTTATATGGTGGCACGCAAACGTTCTTGGCCCTTTTTATGGCCTCTTTTGGTGCTGACACATTTGATGCGAGCATTTCAATTCCACATTGGGCAACAGGCATATCCAGCTTAGGTAGCTTTAGTGTAACACCCGCGAGAATAAAATTCCCTTTGGAGTCGATGCTTTTCTTGTTTGCGGACGCAATTTCGGTCCAAACACCCCCTACACCATAGTGGTTCTTAGCAATCCCCCAGAGGGTATCTCCCATCTGAACAGTATAGCTTTTCCCCCCAAGAGTCTTCAGCTTCAGCCCACAAGTAGTTTCAACAACAGCACGCCATTTTCCATTTTTCTGATTGTACTTAAGCTTGGCGTTCACATTTGCAGCAGGGTAATAGGATTTCAGGCTTTTGCGAGACTTCGTTAACGCTGCTTCGAATAGCTTCGATATCTCTTTGGGAGGGGTTTTGGATACCGAACAGGAAACAGTCGCCTTATCCACTTCGTTCAAAAGTCCTTTATCTGAAATCGCAACATTAATCATTTTTTTTACATCTTTGGCGACTTTAATTTCTTCTTTCTGCAATTCTTTTAGCAAGGTTTGTCCAGACACATTTCGCTCCAATATCGATAGTCATTTCAGGAAATTTAGACTCGGTTGTGATCACTGTCATCAAATTTATGTGCGATTGGACGTTTTTGTATGAATATGACTACGTTATTCTCCCTAGAATGCGCTTTTAAGATTAGTATTTAGCCGATAAGTGATGGATTGGATTCCCCTCCTGCTGGTTCACAATTGAACCGTTCTGGCCAAGACTGGTCGGGAAACAGAGGAGGAAGTACCATGGACGAACTTCACATCATTGGGGTCGATTTGGCCAAGCACGTTTTTCAGGTTCACGGATCTGATAAATCAGGACGCGTCTTGTTTCGTAAGAAACTGTCGCGACCGCAGTTCGCAAAGTTCCTGACGGAAATGCCTGTTTGTATTATTGCCATGGAAGCTTGCTCAACAGCGCACCACTGGGGTCGTGAAGCTCAGGCCCTTGGCTTCCAAGTGCTGTTGGTACCGCCGAACTACGTCAAACCCTTTGTGAAGCGTCACAAGAATGACGCGGTAGACGCTGAGGCTATTGTTGAAGCGGCCTTGCGTCCCTCGATGAGCTTTGTCGCCGTGAAATCAAAAGAGCAGCAGGCACAGGCCGTAATCTTCAGAACACGCGATTTGTATATGCGCCAGCGCACCCAGCTTATCAACGCTCTGCGGGGACATCTGGCCGAGTATGGCGTTCTGCTGCCATCTTCCCGAGCAAGTGTCGCGCGCATGGTGGCCGCCCTCAGTGAAAGGTCTGACGAGCTACCCGCGCCGGTTCGTGCAATGGCGACGTGTCTTGCGGACGACATCGAAGCAGTCACGAAACAGGTCGAACAAATTGATAAGACCTTGAAAAAAGTAGCTTTAGCCTCATCCGATGCGAAACGGTTGCGCACGATGCCAGGGGTTGGTCCGATTACAGCAGTTGCGATCAAAGCGTTTTGCCCAGATCCCAAGAGCTTCAAACACGGGCGAGGGTTTTCTGCTTGGCTTGGACTGGTTCCGAGACAAATTTCGACTGGCGGCAAAGAGCGGTTTGGACGCGTAACCAAGATGGGACAGCGCGACATTCGCCGACTGCTGGTGACTGGCGCGATGTCCGTGATTAGCGCGGCGACGAAAAAAGGGCGTTGCGACGATCCGTGGCTTGCGAATATGCTGAAGACGAAGCCGCGCATGGTGGCAGCTGTCGCACTCGCCAATAGGATGGCGCGCCAGTTGTGGGCTATGATGGTGACAGAAAAGAATTACGAAATTCGCGCTGCTGCTTGAGATAGCAGAAGCCGGATACCAGCAGGACTGAGAGGACGAAGGGAAAGTTACGGAACACGGATCATGAGATCAGTTCGGAAAACCCAGAATATAAGGTAGGCCGTCTTGGGGCCGCATAAGTGGTTGGGAACCGACTAGCGTATCTCCATAAAGGCCCGCCGCCATGTGTTGCGGCACTCTGAGGCCGAACACCTGTCTGCACCCGATCAGTGTTTACAAGACTTACCATCGAAATTTCAGGCCCGGGGAATCCACACCCCCTTATATGGTGAGTTTCGTATTTGATAGCATATTGCTATTATTTAGCTATCAATTACTACTGTGTAAAAGGCCCCCCTACCCTTACCTCGTACAGCAAGGTGCCCTAACTCTACGAGTTGCGCGAGACGCAGACGCACAGTGGGGCGAGGAATACCCGTAAGCTCCAAAGCTTCCGCCGTTGTGATCCGACCTTTTCGCTGCGCCAACTCTAAGATCGCGATGCTTTCGCTGGGCAGGCCCTCGAACTGCACGGCTAGGCTTTCTTCCAATTTGACTTGCAGATGATCCTTTTGACGCTTGAGGGCGGTCAGAAAAAACCGCAACCACGGAAGCCAGTCCTGCGTATCGTCTTTCAAAGCCGACTGAGTACGACGCAGACTGAGGTAGTAGGCTTGCTTGTTCTTCTCGATAACGCTCTCGAGGGATGAGTAAGGGATATAGCTATATCCGGCACGCAACAGCAGGAGCGATGTCAGCACACGAGACAGGCGTCCATTTCCGTCCTGAAAAGGGTGGATCGCCAGAAAAACTACCGCAAAGACACCAGCCACAATTAGCGGGTGTAGGCTTGCGTCCTCTAGGCTTTCGCGGGTCCATTTGACCAGATTTTCCATCTCGCGCGGTGTGTCGAAAGGCGAGGTTGTCTCAAACACAACCCCAAGGCTCTCCCCTGCCCCATCGAAAGCCTCAACGTTGTTGGGAAATTTCTTGTATTCGCCACGATGATATTCGTCTTTATCCGAATATCGCAGCAACTCCCGGTGAAGCTGCTTGATATAGTTTTCAGTTAGGCGCAAATCGTCACTATGGGCAAAAACCATGTCCATGACTTGCGCATAGCCCGCCACCTCTTGCTCGTCTCGCGTTCCAAAACTTCGCGCTTCAATCCCTAGGAGGAGCACCTCGACCTGGGTGTCTGATAGCTTGGCCCCCTCGATACGCGTCGATGATCCAATGCTTTCGATGGTCGCTACATGCCGGAGCGACTGTAGGCGTTCATGCGACAGATTTCGCGTGACCTTCCAAGCTCCTTTGAACTCATCGATTTCAGTGATGAGCTTCAGAAGGTCTGGTGTGATGTTGAGTTGGCGAAGGTCCATGGTTATCCGTTTATAGGCTGATATTTATCCAATTATATCCATTTATATCCAATTCGCAAATCGAGTTTCTTTGACCCAGATTTGACTTGCTAGCCTCGCAGCATAGACTTGTTGGATATCCCTTCCAACGAGGCGCTATGACCCACCAACCAGACAGAAATAACATCAAGGCCGCCTTGGAACGCGCACTACGAGACGTAGCGGACGGCAATTTTGAGGTGCTCGGCGATGATACAACCAAGAACAGGATCATTCTCTTTCGCCAGCATGAGGCATCTATGAAGGTGAAGTAAGTACTTAATAGCTATATGATAGCAACTACATATCAAATAGCTACATGTATAAAAACTTGCCTATCTCAGAAATATGGATATCATCTAGCTATAGGCTATTAAAATGATAGCAACTAGCTAGATGATAACAAAAAAACTTATGAGCATGAAAACAATCGTATTCGCGGCCAGCAAGGGCGGCGTCGGCAAGACCACGCTTTGTGCAGCACTGTCATCCTATGCAAGCTTAGCAGCCAAGAAAAAACGGATCGCAATCATCGACCTTGATCCACAAGGCAGCCTTACCGGCTGGTGGAACCAGCGTGAGGCAGAAAGCCCTGAGCTCATTGAGGCAAGCGCTGCAAACCTAACTGAGGTGCTGCAAAAAGCTGAGGCCGCAGGCTATGACTACGTTTTCGTTGATACACCCCCTGGTCACATGCAGACTATCGAAGCCGGGATCACAAACGCCGATTACGTTCTCGTACCTTGTCAGCCGTCGCCAGTAGATATCGCCGCTATTGGGGATACGCTTTCTGCGATTGAAGAGCTCGGAAAACCCTTCGCGTTCATTATGAACCGCGTGATCGCACGGACCAGGATAGGGGAACAAGCAATCCTCCTTCTCGCAAACCATGGAAAAGTGGCAGGTGTTCCGGTTGCGCAGCGAACAGCATTTGCCACTGCGATGACAGACGGACGAAGCGCACCAGAAATCGAAGGGGGACGAAAAGCTGAGCAAGAAATCAGTGCCCTTTGGAAATTCCTACTCTCTAACCTCAAGATCAAATGACCATGAAAAAACCAGCACAGTTAAGCGACAACCTATTATCAATGCGCCCGCGTAAAGGCGAAGCCAAACCTCAGACTGAGCAAGAGGCGGCGAGCCCTCCCGTTGCCCCTGAAAAGCCCAAGCCGCAGAAATCCACCCCAAAGGCTACACCACGTCGCAGAAGGCGGCTGAGTGACAAGAAGATGCAACTCAACCTGCGTGTAAGCGAGAAATCCCTCGAGAGATTTACCAAATTAGCAGATGATGAGGGGCTTATCTTTGGAGACCTCTTTGAAAAGATGCTCACAAAGTATGAAGGTAAAAAATAGCTACTTGGTAGCAAATGATAGCAAATAGCTACTTTTGAAGATTACCTTCAATCTCTTTGATTTGGACCAGAATTACTTGCGGGTCTGACGCATCATTTTGACTTGCCCAAACAGCAGGGGAGGGGAATTCGATGCCGCGCGTCTGCCAAAATGCTCTGATATTTGGCGCGTTCAGCCGATCTTTCCAACCGCCTTTTTTGAAAGCATCGACATAGATACGGCTTCCAAGACTGCGTTGAAATTCATCTGAAATCGCCGCTTTTTGCGCTTCAGAAAAAGGTTGAAAAACGTCTTCTATCATCGCGGCACAGCTCTCCCGATATCCGTTTTCGGCGTCCCTTAATGCTTTCTTGGCTCCGTCCAGTTGTCGTTCAAGCTGTTCACGATCTGCCTTCGCAGTTTGAGCAATCTCTATCCGCTTCTGCTCTTCAGCATTTTCGTTATGAAAATCCTTCTCGATGGCAGACTTAAGGAAACCTGCTTTGGAAGATTTTATGCCACCACGCGCAGCGCGTGTGTCGGTGAGGGCAACCTTATCCAAGACGTATTCTTCGCCGTGATCAATGATCCACGACCGCGCCAAGGTCTTCGAAATCCCCTGTTTCAACAGGGCTTGGTATGCTTCGGAAGACGAGATCTCATCATCCTCTTCCATCCCCATCAACGCCAGCTGCGGATTGGAAGTCACAGTAAACTGCACCGCTGCAACTGAGCGTCCTTTGCGGACAGTCAGTAGTTCAACTTGAATATTGGAATGGGCGCTTACTTCTTTCATCGCTGGCAAAATTACGTCACGCTTCAAGAACTTGAATTCTTTATATCGCCCTTCAACGGCCATCAGCTTTCGGAACAGTGCCAAGTCCCAAACTGGTGTTCGGCCAGTACCGATGTAACGCAAGCAATTTTCATAAAGCACAAGCGCATGTGAGCTGCGCAGATTGCGCAGTACACTTAGATTGATTTTTGAGTACACGTCTGGATGAAAGAGCTTTTCTGCCAGTGATTGCTCATAACGGTATGTGCAAACGCCGCCCTTCACCTTGACGTAAGTGAGCAGGGACATCGCTTCCCAGGATCTCTCACCATCATCTTCCATGATATCGAACTGCATCACAGTTTCGACGATGCCAACCAAAGCTTCTTTCAGATATGAGATATTTTTGCTATCAAACCCAATCATCTCACACAAAATGCGGGTGCTGATTTTGTGGTCTCTGTCAGTTAGTAAATTATCGTATGCGTTGTAAAGTAAAGCATTCACTAGCTTCCTTTGCAGCGCGGACAGATCCGCCACAGCATGAATCGCAGACACATGCTTTTTCAGTATCTGCTTGTCATCGTTGATCTTTTTTATTGCGCGGCTCATAAGGTGATATTTACAAGGTGATATTTAGTCACCATTGTACTCATCACCTGTAGAAAGCAAGCTTTTTTGCACGGAAAGTTCGGAGCCTTACTTCAGAACCGCTTCTTGAAGCCCAAAGCGCCCCATATCCTATCACCTTTCAGGCGTTACGACGCCTTCTTTTGTAGGTTTTTCCCTTCGAATTCAGAGGGCAAAAGATGTTGCCCCATATCCCATCACCTTTCGCCCCATATCCTATCACCTATCATGTGGTGATTGTTTAATTTTCCCTTATTTATCAGTCGCATAAGGGACTTACTCTTTCGCCCCATATCTTATCACCTGATACCCCATATCTTATCACCTTTCACCCCATATCCTATCACCTTAAGAGGGTGATTTCCCCATATCCTATCACCTTTCGCCCCATATCTTATCACCTAACACCCCGTAGAGCCTTGTTTCTAAGCCACTTTTCAGACCCTAAACGTATTAAACGTTGTTCTATTAAACATATTAAACAACAACAGGTCGCCTTACGGCACCCGTTGAGCGGTTGTTGATTTTCAGTTCTTTTAGGATTTTGATAACTGAAAAGAAAAACAAGGCTTACGCCCGTTGTCCGATGAGCCACGCGTTGAGATCTTCATAGCCCACATAGTAACTGCGCATGTCCGCTAGTTTAGACGCATCGTTTGCGCTTTCAAAGAATTTACTAGTGGTGGCTTCGCCAGCGGCATCATTATCTAAATACAGCCGAACCTCATCAAAACGGGGGTCGTTGATGTAGGGCAGGGCGCGCTGCCACAGGTTCGTGGAGTTGAGTACCAGCACTGCGCCAACTGGCTGCACTGGCTTGTCTTTGGACAGATAAGACAGAAAATCCATGAAGCCCTCAAAAATCTGTAATCGAGTAGCGTTTGGCTTGTCATGAAAGGTCACGGATTTTCCTGTTTCAACAAAGCCCTTAAACAGCGCGTTACGCACCTCGAACCCATCTCCAGCAGGGTAGCCTATACCAAAGTGGTTCAAAGGCGTGTCAGGCGGCGCAAATTCAATCTGAAGGCAATATTTCCGAGCCACTACATGGTCGATTCCACGTTTGGTCAAATATTGGAGCAGCGCGGGATGTTTCAACTGCTCAGCAGATTTCAGTTTCAGAGGCCCATTTTTTTCTTTTTCACCCTCAGGTTTCTGATTTTTTGGCAATGCAGCAGATTGGCGCGTAGCGCCGCGCGACATGGTTGATAACGTGACCGGCGATGCGAGGGCAGGGGAGTAGAGACCGGTTCTTTCAAGGTGCTGAAGCGCATCTCTCACATCGCAGGAACACATCTCGCGCACTAGGTCGATGATGTTGCCGCCGGTTGCGACGCCATGGTCAAACCAGACATTTTTGATCGTATCTACTTTGAAGGACGGATTTTCATCTCCGTCTCTGATTGGCGAGTGATACCACAGTTCACGCCCGCCTTGGCGTGATTTTTTTGGACTGAGCCCTTGCCGCTCAAGGTACGCTGACAGGGGAATACATTTGGCTTGCGCGATATTCATCGTTTGGAATGTTACACGGATAAGAGCGTTTAAGTGAAGAGAAGTAGTGACAGAGCTGACCTGAGTTTTGCTAGTCTACCGCTGGCGCTTGCCGTCAAAAACCGCGCTTCAAACAAGATGCGAGCGCGAACGGTTTATATCCCTTCGGGTTGACTGCATCGCGCAGGGCGCGGCGCTTTGCAAATGTCTCAGGAACAGTGAGGCATTTTATCTTTTCATCCAACAACTATGGATACGAACATTATACGCGGGGACGCGGAAATCCAAAATATTCTTCGGGCTAAAATAGCTGAGGGGGGCATTGCTGCGGCGGTCGTGCAAGAGGCGCTGTGGGCCACAGACGTGAGCGTTGTTGAGTGGTTTCGTGGCTTGATCGAACATGGATGCGTTTCAGGATGGGACGGTAATCTTATCTACTACGCTGATACACATGACTTTTTTGATAAGCACTATGATGAGATTGAAGCACTTCGCGAGGAATGGATAGACCAAACCGGACATGATCTTCAAATCAGCGGAGACCTAAAAAACTATCTAGCTTGGTTCGGATTCGAGCAAACAGCATGGAATATCATGCAAGAGGCGGGGTGGGATTAACCCCCTTTTTTTGCTCGCACTTACTTTTGACAAACTGCCTTTTTCTCGCACAATTCTCCTCGACCGCCCAAAGGCGATCACAAATCCATTCACCAGTCTTTTGAGACTGGTGATTGCCAGCCTTGAAAGACCCCAACAGGGGAGAAGAGGCATGGTACACCCAAGCCGTGACGCTGCCATCGCAGCGTTCAAGAAGACTTTTCGCGAGCTGGCACCCTACAAGCACCGCTATGAAGTGTTTCGTGACTTTGTGACGATGGCCGCGTGCAGCTTGCACAACAGCCTTCATGAAGATCCAGCCCGCGAAGAGGAATATCTGCGCATCATCGCAGGCTACAAAAAAACCGATCGACAGGCCTTTCCAAAACTGATGGCCCACTTGATCGAAGCGCTGGACAGCGAGCCCCGCGACATTCTTGGCCCCCTCTACATGGAGCTCGAGATTGCCAACAAGGACGCTGGTCAGTTTTTCACCCCGCCCGAACTTTCCGAGCTGATGGCGAACCTGACTTTTGGTGACATGCTTGGCAAACTGGTGACCCAGCCGTTTATCACGGCAGGCGAACCAGCTTGCGGGGCAGGGGGGATGATTTTGGCTTTGCTCAAAGTGATGATCGCCAAGGGCTATAATCCTTCCGAACATCTTTGGGTACAATGCATCGACGTGGACCGGAACGCCGCGCTGATGTGCTACACGCAGCTGAGCCTTTGGAATGTGCCCGCCGAAATTATCGTCGGGAACACTCTGAGTTGGGAGATCCGCGAAGTCTGGTACACGCCTGCCCATCACTTGGGACTTTGGAAGTACCGGCTGCGCCGAAACGATGAAAACCTCGAGGTCGAAATATCGACCACGAAGCAACCCGCGTCCCACGGTAGTCCCACTCAAGCGTCGACCGCTTCCCCACAAACTGCCCCCTCAGTTGTTAAGCCAACACAGCTTGGCTTTGATTTCTGAGGTGCGGCATGGGGGATACTTATGAGGAGCATCAGCTCGAGTGGAAAGGACAGGGGATCACCATCCGCTGGGCCCCAAACTGGAGCGTTGGCGTCATTGCCCATCTGGAGATGGTGACCGCTGATCGCAAAGCGCACCCAATATCCGAGACAGGATATAAGTCTTACTTTTGCCCGCGTGAGCAGGTCGAAGAGATGGGCGGACCAGTCGCCTTTGTCACGGCATGGCTAGAGTCGAAAGACGACGGGAAACCCGTTCAACTTTCACTCTTTTGAAAAACTAAGAGTCCCTTCGGGGGCTCTTTTTTTCATGTCCTAAATTCACAGACCCCAGAGCAGAGCTCCTTCTACGAGGGAGGGGGCATCATCATCCATGCATTGTATCCCGCAGACTTGCCGTCAAGAACCGCGCCATCGCTACGCTCAGTCGAACGGTTCCGATGCCCTTCGGGTTGACTGCTTCGCCTAAAGCGGGATGACAAGCCAGGGTCGATGATCGAGAGATGGTCGACAGATTTTACTTCCTGATTTTTTGCTTATGCCAAACTGGGTTTTTAACGAAGTGGATGTTCACGCTTCAATCGACGAGGTTCTTGTGTTCCTCGCAACAGATTATGACATGGATGACCCCAATAGACCGGTAAGCCGTTTCAATCTTCACAAGTTGTTCCCGGAGCGTTTTGATATTGATGATCTGTGTGGCCAGAAAAACTGGAACTATGATTGGATGGTCGAGAATACAGGAGCCAAATGGAACGTGACGATCAGTGCGAGATCAGAGTCTGACGGGGTGACGTCGCTTTGTTTCGATAGCGCCTGGAGCCCGACCAACGGTTTACTTGAGCGAATGCATGAGCTGACGGGCTGGACCATTCACAATGAGTTTGAAGAGGAGCAACCTGAGTATGAGGGAAGCTTCCATTGTGAGGGATGAAGTTGCACACAAGAAATACGCGAAGGACGTCCAAGATGCAGTGCATGTGAAAAGCAAGATTTTGATGGAGAGCTGGACGATGACTGGGGTGAATGTCCAAAGTGCGTGAATGAAAGGCTAGTGTGTCAGACCATTGAAACATTCGGTAGGACTAAAGTAGCCGATGATCAGTGTCCTGTGCACGGCGCAGGAGGGGACGGGGGAGGTTAATCCCTTCCTTTTTTGTTCACCCAAAACTTCTGGAGCGCGAGGCGTTTCAGAGTGGTAAATATCACGCCTTGCATGGTCTGTTTAGAACGCTCCCTTTGGTCGCAACCACAGAGCCGAGCTCACCTAAGGGGGAGGGGGTATCATCATCCTCGCATTGTATCCCGCAACCTTGCCGTCAAGAACCGCGCCATCGCTACGCTCCGTCGAACGGTTCCGTGGCCCTTCGGGTTGACCGCTTCGGCTAAAGCGGGATGACAAGGCAAGGTCGATGATCGAAAGATGGTTGACGTATATTACTTACTTACTTTTTTTTATGAAAAACCAAAGTTACAAAGAAGCCAAGATTCACGCATCGCTTGACGAGATTAGGCCGTTTTTAGCAGTCGCAAATGACGTAGTTGATGCGAGCAAACAGGTGTTTCGTTTTGATCTTCAAAGACTCTTCTCTGAGAGGTTTGAAAGGAGCCATCCGAGCGGTTGAGAAAACTGGGCATATGACTGGATGTTGAAGAACTCTAAGTCTGAATTGAACCCAGTAATAAGCACACTGTTTGAGCAAGATGGTGTCACGATACTTGGGTTTGATAGTGTCTGGGCTTCCCTGCATCATTTGCTTCCATGGGTCCACGTGCAGACGGGCTGGACAATTTACAGCGAGTCTACAAACGAGAAATCGGTGTATGAGGGATATTTTCACTGCGAAAATTGATCGTGTCGGCGCGCCATCCAGAAAGGCTGTCTTAGGCCCGAACAGGCAGAAGAAATTCAAGACGAAGCGCACGGCGATGGTGAAATCGGGCATGTCGTTTCGGTTTGAGAGCGTCCGGCTATGATGAAGTGCAAATCACCACTTGATGCTGACAGCTTGGAAAATGGTTGGGGCTGTACGTTGTATGTGCACGAAGGGAATGAGGGTGGCTAACCCCCCCTTTTTCTTTTTCACCAGCATGCATCCAAGACAGCCATCAGCCAAGCTTAATACCGATTTAATGTACCACACCACACGCCTGCAAAGTGTGAAGAGCGTGTGAAGCAACTGACTTTGACACCCGCAACGTTTTACGCATACTGTTAGTGTTGTACAGATTGCAAGATTGCATCTTTCGTTGTAAGGAATCCCGAGACCTTACAACGAAAGACATCTTGTGAGGGCCAGCCCTTCAATCCCGCTTTCAGGGGAGCGCCCCTAGAGAATGACCCCCAAGGCGCGATACGCGCCTACCACTCGCCGCCGAATGACCCAGCCCGAAGCTGTTTCATTCACACTGCCAGCTCTAACCCATGTGATGCCATGCCCGCCAACTCTGCCCAATACCAGCGCGATTACCGCGACCGCACGAAACGCCAATACAAGGATGTATCGGTACGTTTGCCGGTCGCTGATCATCGTGAGCTGAAGGCTTACGGGCAGGGCAACGGCATGGGGCTTGCGACGGTTCTACGCGAGGGGGCACTCTCGCAAATCCGGGGCACAAGCCTGCGCTCATTCGGCGTGGAGGAGGAGCTCAAAGAGCTGCGCTTCCTCCTCTCGAGCATCGCCAACAACGTGAACCAAATGGCACACCATTCCAATGTGGTCCGACATGTTGTTGACGAGGGCGGTGCGCTTACCAAGCTCAAGGAGCTGGAAGCTCTCATCGAGGGCTTTGTAGAAGATAAATTGACGCCGCGATGATACTCAAAAGCATGAGCCGCAAAGAGCCCAGTTTCGGGCAGCTCGCCGCCTATATGAGCGACGAGAAATCCGACCGTGCTTTCGATTTGCACCACAACCTATTCTCGCGCGATCCTGAAGCTATTGCCGAAGAGTTCGGCGCCAATGCCCAGCACCTAGGGCGGCGCCGTGGCGGCAACTACCTCTATCATGAGATCCTCTCTATCGACACGCGCGCCTGTGGTCAGAGCCGCGACGTGCGTGAGAAACTGAGGCTCTTGGCGCTGGAGTTCATCCAAAAGCGCTGCCCGCGCAACATGGTCTACGGCGCATTGCATCGCGACCACGGCGAGCACCTGCATTACCACTTGATGATCAGCGCCAATGAGCGGGGTGAGCGCAAACGTTTGCGATTGGCCAAAGCCGAGTTTGACCAGGCCAAGCGGGAGATCGAGCTGAGCGCGCGGGTCAACTATCCCGAACTTCAGCAGACCGAGGTCATCACCGCCAGCCCAAAGGAAAAGCAAGAACGCCGCGAGACCCGCGAAAGCCGCAAAGCCCGAGAAATGAAGAAACGCGGCGGCAAGCTGACCAAGACGGAAGCGCTGGCACGAGAGCTGCGTGCGATCTTGGCCTATGCCGCTTCGCAAGCCGAGCTGGAACGCATGCTGAAGGAAATGGGCTTCACCTTCTATGAACGTGGCAAGCACTGTGGTGTACGTCCGATCCCCAGTGATGGGGAAGCAAAGGCGCGCAAGGCCTACCGTTTTGCGACCCTTGGGATTGCTGAGGATTATGCTGGGTTTCTGGAACGTGCCGCTGCAGTGATTGAGGAGCCGCTTGCGGAAAGTCGGGTTGAGGGTGAAAAAGAAAAACACGGTGATAGTGAGGCTGCGTCTGAGCAGGATGGTCCTGACTCTGATAATAAGGTTTATGTTAATAAGGACAGTAATGCTGACCTAAAACTAGAACCAGGTTCTCAGCAAGATCCGGAGGCCAGCCAAACACCCGAGGATGCGTTTTTGAGCGAAATGGAAGAGCGGCGCGCAAAGAAGGACGCGCAGGAACGCAGCCAAACGCAATCTAAAGGGCCGCGCCGCCGGTGACGCGGTATCGCTGGGGTTGTGCGTTATGTGCGCGTGACGGTAAAACGGCTCATTCGTAAAAAGCTCCGGGCGCATGTTTCCAAATTTATTCCCTAAGAAAGACGGCATGATAGGAAAGACGC
>JBARCK010000101.1:0-12866 GCA_049794015.1 Sulfitobacter sp.
TTTGCCTTGGGGATCATAGGGTGATGCGGGGATCACTTTTGCGGGACGCAAGGCACCAACAACATGCACACTCAGCTCTGATCCAATAGCCGCGTGTTCTTTGTTGATCAGCGCCATCGCCAGCGACCTGTCCGTCGTATGGCCATAACCACCCGAGGTCACAAAGCCGATCTTATCCTCGCCGTGCCAAACCGGTTCGTAACCGCTGGCATCTGCATCGCGCGCGTCAATTTCCAACGTGACCAATACTTTGTCTGGCGTGCCAGCATCGCGTTCTTTCAGCGCGGCATCCTTGCCGATGAATTCTTTGGACCAATCGATCCAACGGTCCATCCCAGTTTGCCCCGGCGTATACCCTTGGGTGAATTCCGCAGACCAGATGCCAAAGGATTTTTCCAATCGCAGCGACAACAGCGCGTTAAAGCCATATTCGATCATGCCGTGATCCGCGCCCGCCGCCAGCAGCGCATCACGCAGCGCTTTCATGTCGCCCGCGCGGCAGTGCAACTCGTAACCCAATTCGCCCGCCACCGACAAACGTCCCACTTTGCATCGCACCAACCCCACGTCGATCTGCCCGCACCCCATGAACTTGAGTGCATCCACATCACCATCCGTCAGCGCCGCCTTGAGCACCTCGCGGGATTTAGGGCCAGCCAATGATAGGCCACTCATTTCATCACCCAGATCACGGACTTGCACGCCGTCGCTTATGTGATCGTTGAACCAACGCATGTGCCATGTGCGCAGATAGTAGGACCCGGTGATCCACCATGTTCCGTCCCCCCAGTTGAATATCGTGAGGTCACCTTTAAGCCGTCCATCATGGCCAAGCATAGGGGCCAGTTTTGCACGCCCTGACGTGGGCAGTGTGCTGGCAATCAGATTGTTGAGCCAGCTTTCAGCATTTTCGCCCGTGACCTCAAAGCGCGAAAAGGCCGTGATATCCAGAAGCCCCACATGTTCACGCACCGCGCGACATTCCGCACCCACAATATCATGCGCGTTTGAGCGTTTAAGGGATGGTTTTTCCTCAAAGCCTTTGGGCGCGAAATAGAGTGGTACTTCAAGGTCCCAGCTTTGGCCCCATTTGGCCCCGGCCGCGTCCATGTCCGAATAACAGGCCGTCATTTTCAAGGGTCGCCCGGCGGGCAGTTGTTCGTTCGGATAGGTCATCACAAAACGGCGTGAATAGAACTGTCCGGTGGTTTCCTTGATGTACTGTTTGTTCTCTGCCCAGATGCCATAACGCGCGACATCCATGCCATAAACGTCCGCCTCTGGTTCCCCGTGGATCATCCATTCGGCCAGCGATTTACCAACACCGCCACCCTGCAAGAAGCCCGCCATCACCGCACAGGCGGACCAATACCCACGTTTGCCCGGCACCGGACCCACCAGCGGGTTGCCATCAGGGGCGAAGGTGAACGCGCCGTTCACCCATGTTTTCACGCCAACATCCTGCAATGCGGGGTAGCGTTCAAAGCCGAGTGTCAATTCGTGTTCAATCCGGTCGGTATCTTCTTGGAACAACTCCATGCCGTAATCCCACGGCGCGCCGTCCATGGCCCAGTGTTCGGTATTCGTTTCGTAAATGCCCAACAGCACACCCTTTTGGTCCTGACGCAGATAGGTGAACCCTTCGAGGTCGACCGTCATCGGCACTTCGAAATCCAATTCCTCAAGTGCGGGGATACTGTCAGAAATCAGGTAGTGGTGTTTCAGCGGAGCAACAGGCAGCTCAACACCTGCCATCCGGCCCACTTGCTTGGCCCATAGCCCACCGGCGTTGACCACATGTTCACATGAAATTGTGCCCTTTTCAGTGACAACCTCCCAGCCCTGCAAGGTTTGATTCAACTCCAAAACCCGGTTGTGTTCGATCACCGTCGCGCCGCGCTTCTTGGCGGCGGTCGCATAGGCATGCACGGTGCCAGTGGTATCAATATAGCCTTCGCGGTCGGCCCACATGCCACCGAGCAGCCCTTTACCCGACATAATTGGGTTCAATTCAACGGCTTCTTCAACGCTCACCAATCGACAATCCTCAATCCCAATCGACTGGAATGTACGATAGGCCGATTGCAGCCATTCCCAACGGTCCGGCGTGCCTGCCATCGTCAAACCACCTGTCATGTGCAGCCCGATGTTTTGACCGCTTTCTTTTTCAATCTCGCTAAGCAGATCAATTGTATAGGCCTGCAATTGCGCGATATTCGGATCAGCATTCAACGCGTGAATACCACCTGCCGCATGCCAGCTAGACCCCGCGGTCAAAACAGAACGTTCGACCAGTGCCACATCTGTCCACCCCAATTTCGCCAGATGATAGAGCACCGATGCCCCAACAACCCCGCCACCAATAACAACAACCCGGTAATGCGATTTCATATGATGTCTCCCTGCGCTTTCAAATTAAATAGACACATCTGTCTAGTTTATTTGTCAAGAGATTTGCACGCGCGCCACTGCACCCTTCATGTCACCTGCGACATCCTGAATTCTAAAGGTGCTGACCACCGTCAATACACAACAGTTGCCCTGTAAACGCTGGTGCATCGAGCAGGAAATTCATCGCGTGCACGATGTCTTCTGGATCAGCACCACGTTGCAGTGGCGCGCCATGGCGATGTTGCGCGAACTGTTCGTCTGATTGATCCGCGCCTTGCATTGTTGAACCCGGGCCAATCCCGTTCACGCGGATATGGGGCCCCAATGCCCGGGCGCTGGTCTGCGTGAATGCCCAAAGCCCCATTTTACCGATTGTGTAGGTCATATATTCGGAGGTCAGCTTGCGCACACGTTGGTCGATCATGTTCACGATACAGGCGTTTGCACGTTTCTCTCCATTTGCTTGCACCGTGACTTGCGGTGCTTGACGCGCAAATTCTTGGGTCAAGACAAACGGCGCGCGCAGGTTGGAATCGATGTTCATGTCCCAACTGGCCTGCGTGGCGCTTTTGATTGAATCATATTTAAATACCGAGGCGCAATTGATCAAGACATCCAAGTCCTGCCCCAAACCGCTGCGCGCGCGCCCAATTAGGTTTTGGGTCTGCGCGTGGTCCAGTAAATCGGCCTGAAGGGTCACACATTTCACCCCCAAAGCTCGAATTTCAGCCGCTGTTTTTTCTGCTTCATCTGCGTTGCTGTGGTAATGAAGCGCGATATCAATACCACGTTCAGCCAGCCCCAAGGCCATCGCCCGACCAAGCCGAGCCGCTGCACCAGTGACCAAGGCTGCTTTGTATGAATTTCCGCTCATTTGACTAAAACCCGAATTATTGCGCATGCCCCCCCGGCAAATGGCGCGATGTCACCAGCCTACCCACAAACATCCAAGACAACCAAGCCAGCGAACAGGCACATCGACATAACGTCTGTTCAGGCGTTCAAACATGCTGAGTATCCGTCATACCCCTCTCAACATTTAACGCCCCTAGCAAGAACGCGCCGCCTCAATTCATCGTTAATTTGACCCTAAATCTGACAATCGCTAGTCTAATATGACATGCAGCTATCCAATGTTGGGTTGTGCAGTTTTCACAAAAGATTGAGGGGCAACAGAAATGGCAACAGAAACGCCCAACGACAGCACCCTTCGCGCGTTGATGGCCCCTGTGGTCAAGTTTCTGGCAATGGCGATATTCCTGATTGGTGCAACACATGCACCGGCCATGCCCGTGAACCCGCAACGCCCATATACTGCGACCACCTGTGAGGCCGCGACAGATCGACTAAAGGAAGCCTTGGCGGGCAATCCGCTGATCTCAAAAGAAGAAATGGCTGATGTTTTGACGCTGGCGCGCGACGGGGCCAGGCGTCTGTGTGGCTGCGATGTAACGCAGGAAATCATCACAAACTTTAATACCCAAAATATTGAAAAATCGAAATAGGGACGGAAATAATGCCAGTCATAAATGAAACAACCGACGCCGCGAACAGTTCATCCACCACAGCCAGCATGGATGTGGGCGACTATTTTTTTGGCTCTTTGGACACCACGGGTGATTCTGATTGGGTCGAAGTAAATCTGGTTGCCGGGCAGACCTATACCTTTGCTGCCATTGGCGTTGGTGCGCTCTCTGACAGTTTAAGCGACCCTTATTTGCGTCTGCGCGATAGTGGTGGTGCCCAAATCGCACTTGACGATGATGGTGGCCCGGGACGCAACAGCACGCTCACATTCACCGCCAGCAGCAGCGGTACCTATTATCTGGATATGCAGTCTTGGAACAACACGCAGGCAGGTGATTACGGCCTATCGATGGTGGCCGGTGATCGCGCCAGTTATGATGTGACAATGGGGGCGGGCAACCTTATCCGCGCAGATGCATCATGGGCATCAACACCAGCAACGGGTGTAACCGTAACTTGGTCAATTCGCGCCTCTGGCGACTCGCCTGACGGCGAAACCTTTGTTGCCCCCAGCGCCGCACAGGTCAGCGCAATCGAAGATATCATGGATTATTTTGAAGGCATAACAGGGCTGACCTTTACCCAAGACAATGCTGGTGGCACGTCAAATAATGCGACGATGGTGTTTGGTGCCTATTCTGCCAATGATGGCTCTGGCGCTTATGCATATTATCCTGGCAGCACTGCGGCAGGTCAAAATGCGGGCGATGTCTGGCTCAACAACAACTCGGTCAGCACCAGTTCACTGCAATTTGGATCGTACAGCTATTTTACAATCCTACATGAAATTGGTCACGCCTTGGGTCTGGCGCATCCGGGCGATTATAACGCGGCACCGGGCGTTTCGATTACCTATGGTGCAAATGCACAGTTCACCCAAGACACCCACCAATACACCGTGATGAGCTATTTTGACGAGGGCAACACAACAACCAGCGTTGGTGGATATCCCGACACACTCATGCTGTACGATTACCTTGCCCTGCATCAGCAATACGGTGCGAGTATGTCCTTTCATTCGGGCGACACGACCTATGGCTTTAACGCCACGGTGGGCGGTGCCTATAACTTTAACATCAATACCAACCCGTTGCTGACGCTCTGGGATGGCAACGGCAACGATACGCTGGACCTGTCGGGCTATTCGATGGCGCAGATCATTAGCTTGGTGGCAGGCGAATTTTCAAGCGTGGGGGGCTACGCTGAAAACATGTCCATCGCGATTGGTGCCGTTATCGAAAACGTCATTGGCGGCTCGGGCAATGACGAAATTATCGGGAATGACGTCGCCAACAACATCCAAGGTGGCGGTGGCAGCGACACAATCATTGGCAGTGCCGGCGCTGACACGTTGGTTGGCGATGATGGGATCGACACAGTGTCTTATGTTGATGCAGCCAGTTCCGTCGGTGTCCGTTTGGGCAGCGGACCAAGCTGGGGCGCAGCGGCGGGCGACACATATAGCACTATAGAAAATGTCATCGGATCAGGGTTCAATGATTTTATCTTTGGTGATGGTGGCGCAAACCAGATTGAAGGCGGCGAAGGCAATGACACCATGGTCGCGAGCCTCGGTGCCGACACGCTGATTGGCGATGAAGGGACCGACACGGTCACCTACGCCTTTGCAAACTCTTCAGCAGGTATTCGCCTTGGCAGCGGCCCAAGCTGGGGGGCGGCGGCGGGTGACACCTATGCAACCATCGAAAATGTCATTGGTTCGCGCTACAGCGACTTCATCTTTGGGGATGGTGGCGACAACCGTATTGAAGGCGGCGGCGGCAACGACACGATCATTGGCAGCGCCGGATCAGACGTGCTTGTGGGGAACAACGGCATTGATACAGTGTCTTATGCCTATGCAAACACCTTTGCGGGCATACGCCTGGCAACTGGCGGCAGCTGGGGTGCTGCAACCGGTGATACGTTTGACACAATCGAAAACGTAATTGGCTCTCGCTTTACCGACATGGTGTTTGGCGACAATGGTGCAAACCAGATCGACGGCGGTGCGGGCAACGATACGCTGTTTGGGGGCGGCGGCAACGACACCTTGATTGGTGGCACAGGTGACGATCGCCTCTACGGCCAAGCCGGAAACGACACGTTTGAATTTGACAACAACTTTGGTCAAGACAGCATCTTTGGCTTTGAAGCCAACAATGACCTTGAGCAGATCGATCTATCAGGTGTCAGCGCGATCACCGACTTTACCGATCTGGTCAACAATCACATGTCACAAGTTGGCTCTGATGTGGTGATCAACGATCTGTCAGGGAACCTCATCACGATTGTGGGCGTTAACTTACCTGATCTCTTAGATAACAACGATTTCATCTTTTAAAACAAAAGTGGCCGATGGTTTGCGTCGGCCACTTACCTTTATGATCACAGATTTTCAGCCAAACTCACGACCAACCGTCAATATTGATATGCGCCCTGCCCCGGATTTCAGATCTAGCTTTCGAAAAAATCTGGGTAATTTTCACTGGCCCGTTTTAAGGTGTCATCAAGATGCGCCAGATGATGTCTGGTCTTGGCGACTGCCACGTCCACATCCCGCGCAACGATAGCATCGAAAATTTCACTATGACCATCAAGGACTTCTGCCATGCCGGAAACATCCGCCAACTCAAGCATGCACACACGATCTGTATGCGTTTTGTTTTCTGCAATGACGTGAAAGGCTGGTAGGCAATCAGCAGCCGCGCAGATCAGTTTGTGAAACTGATAATCCAAATCATGCAGCATTGTCGCATCGCTGGTTTCCACGGCGACCTTTTGAAGCGCTAGGTTTTCACCAATAGGCCCAAGTGTTTGGGGCGTCGCCACCTTGCACGCCATCCGCACAACTTCGACTTCTACAGCCGCCCTTATAAACCGGGTATTGCACAAATCTTGATGTGAAATCTTACGAACGCGTGTGGCTTTCTGAGGCCTGATTTGCAAAAGGTTCAATTCGCCCAACCGCATGAAGGCTTCGCGCACGGGCTGGCGTGACACATCGCAGGCCTTGGCCACTTCAACTTCGGATATTTTACTGCCCGGGACCAAGCGCAACGAAATGATGTCAGATTTCAACTGACGAAACACCTCATCAGCGCTGGTATTTCTTCTGGTCTCATTAGCAGTCTCAAGCGTCAGCATTGTGCAATCCGATACGTGGTTACCCGTTGTATTGTCGCCAGGTAAATTTCCCAACCCGACCTCTAAAATGAAACGACTTATTTCTCAACTTCGGTGACGCAGAAACTTTGTAGGACCCTCACAAGACACATCCGAATGATGCGTCAAGGGTTCAAAACTATTGTCAGGACTTTAGGAAATAGTTTCACAGATCAATGTACCATACTAGTCTACATTTAACTTGACGTGCTTTGATTTGCACGATTATCTCGTCTTAGATTTGAAAAGAATCTGACCGTCCGGTTCTAAAAATGGGCGATGATGCGATTTTCTGGGAGGAAAAGAATGACACTTTTTGACACGAACAAGCGAAAAACGATTCTGGGTGCCGTTGCGATGGCCGCAGGTCTTGGCATGTCTGCGATGACCCCTGCATTTGCCCAAGACGTGACGTTGCGCGGCGCAAGCATGTTTGACAACAACCACGCTTTTACCAAAACAATGGTAAAATTTGCCGAGTTGGTTGACGAAAACTATGACGGTGACGTTACTTTTGACCTGCGTCTAAACGGCGAACTGGGTGTTGAAAAAGACTACGTTAACTTCTTGCAGCAAGGCGTTGCGATTGATTACACAATCATGGCCCCGTCAAATATGGCCAAGTTTGCACCAGCGATCCCCTTGATGGACATGCCATTTCTGTTCCGTGATCTGGATCACTGGAATGCAGTTTTATCCAGCGATGCATTTGCCCCATTGGAAGCAGAACTGCTTGAAAATGCTGACATCATGATCATTGGCTACACAGGTGGCGGCGTGCGCAACCTTGTGTCCAGCGCACCAATTGCAAACCTCGACGATCTAGCTGGTCACAAAATGCGTGTGATGGGTGCCCCAATTCAGGCACAGATTTTCTCTGCGTTGACAGCGGCCCCTTCTGCAATTGCCTATAACGAAGTCTATAACGCCATTCAGTCTGGTGTGATTGCCGGTTTCGAAAACGAAGCGGCCAGCATCCAAAACCTGAAGTTCTATGAAGTCGCGCCAAACGTCACGCTGACCAAGCACACAATCACCGTGCGTCCAATCGTGATGAGCGGCAAAACCTTCCGCAAACTGCCTGCCGATTTGCAAGCCGCCATCAAGAAAGCTGGTGCAGAAGCCGGTGCTTTTGGTCGTGAACTTGAATCGCGTGAAGATGGTATCAAGCTGCAAGAAATGGTTGATGCTGGTCAGCTCAACGTTCTCGAATTTGAAGGCCGTGACAAGCTGCTTGAGATGGTCATTCCTGTGCAAGACGCGTTTGCAGCAGACATCAATGCCACCGATTTGCTTAAATCTGTGCGCGGCATGTAATGCCTTTTGGGGCGCCTCACATAGAGGTGCCCCAATCTTTGTCTACTGGGTTTCCCCCATGAACCATAAGGCGGCACCACTATGATCGGGCGTACCCTCGAAACCTTCTGCCAAGGTCTGCGTATCTTGCTTGGATGCTTGATGGCGACCCTTGCGATCCCGGTCAGCATGCAAGTTATTTCGCGCTACACTGGTGTCATCCCCACTTACCTTTGGACCGAAGAACTGGCGACGTTCATCTTTGTCTGGGTTGTCATGGTCGGGTCGATGGTCGCGGTTTGGGACGGCACGCACTTTGACGTGGTGATCACCCCAGATGCAAAAAGCCCTTTGGGCGCACTCATCCAAAAATGTGTGGTGCTGATCTTTATCGGCATATTTGCGATTTTATTCGCGTGGTACGGCATTGAATACGCCAAGGTCGGGTCAATCCAAAGCTCGGTCATGATGCGCGCAAACCTACTTTGGACCTATATCACCGTCCCCATTGCAGGCTTCGTCTGGGCCGTGTTCGTAGCCTACCGCCTCTACGAGGCATTTGCAGCCTATCAAAACAGTAAGAGAGCCCCACAATGATCGTTACAACAGGTGTTGCCTGCGCCATTCTGGTTGGCGGTTTTCTGTTTTTGATCCTGATCCGTGTGCCTGTGGCTTTCGCATTGGGGATCGCGACAATCCCTATTGTCCTGCTCGACATCCGGCTGACGCCTTTCATCATTCTGGACCGTATGTTCCAGTCTTATAATTCATTTATCCTGCTTGCGGTTCCGTTCTTTCTATTGGCCGCGAACCTGATGAATTCAGGCAAGGTCACGGCAAAGCTGATTGATCTCGCGCGTGTTTTGACAGGGTGGATGCCCGGTGGCCTTGGCCATGTGAACGTGGCTGTCTCAATGCTGTTTGCAGGCATATCCGGCTCCTCAACCGCCGACGCGGCAGGCTGCGGCAAGATCCTGATCCCCGCCATGGTCAAGGAAGGCTACGACACCCGCTTTGCCATCGCGATTACCGCCTGTTCATCTGTGATGGGCGTGATCATCCCGCCCAGTATCTTAATGGTGGTCTGGGGTGGCGTGATGCAGATGTCCGTTGGTGCCTTGTTTCTGGCAGGTGCCATTCCCGGCTTGCTGATTGGTTTTGCGCTGATGGCAACGGTGTATGGATACGCAAAAGTCTATGATTACCCCATTGCCCTCAAGCCGACATTTGCTGAGTTTTGGAGCGCCTTTAAAGGGGCCGCTTTGGCATTGCTTACGCCGATCCTTGTCATTGGCGGCATCGTGGGCGGCATTGTGACGCCCACAGAAAGCGCAATCATCGCAGCCGGTTACGCACTGATCCTTGGGGTTTTCGTGTACCGCACCGTAACAATCCGCGACTTGGGCGGGATCTTTTATGATACCGGTAGGTTCGCCTCAATTTCCCTTTTTGCCATTGGCACAGCGTCGGCATTTGGCTGGATGTTGGCCTTTTACAACGTGCCCCGCCTGATCGTTGATGTGATGACGGCAGGCGAATTGGGCGTTATCGGCACATCCCTGATCATCGCTGCCCTGTTCCTGTTCTTTGGCCTGTTCATTGATGCCATCCCCACGATCATCATTCTTGGCACTGTCCTGCTGCCTGTCGCAACAGCCGCAGGTATTCACCCCGTCGCCTTTGCCATCATCGGGATCATCTCGCTGGCCTTTGGTCTGGTGACGCCACCCTATGGGCTGTGTTTGCTGATATCGGCGGCCATTGGCGGCATGAATGTGGTCAGTGTCATGCGCGACGTTTGCATCATCCTTGCGCCGATGCTGCTGATCCTGATGCTGATCATCGTATTTCCCGAAATCGCCCTGTGGCTACCGCGCACATTGATGCCAATGACCTTCAAGTGATCCGCGTACGCTTGATCCAACCCCGGTCAAGATCGCCCCTGCCCTGAACTATCCCTCTCGTGTGATTGCCACTGGAAAAATGGTCCACATCCCCGATTTCACCACGGTGGACCTGCCAAAACACGAGATTGAACTGGCCAATTCCTTTTGCGATCAAGCGATCATCGCCATCGAAAACGTGCGCCTGTTCCAAGCAGCCCAAGACGCCCGCGCCGCTGCGGAAAAGGCGAACGAGGCCAAAAGCGCCTTCCTTGCCACCATGAGCTACGAAATCCGCACACCGATGAATGCGGTGATCGGCATGAGCGGACTGTTGATGGATACGCCCCTGAACCCCGAACAACGTGATTACGCCGAGACAATCCGCACCAGCGGCGACACCCTGTTGGGCATCATTAATGAAATCCTTGATTTCTCTAAGATTGAGGCCGGGCAGATGGACATCGAAACCGCCCCTGTCGATCTGCGCGATTGCATTGAATCCGCGCTTGATCTGGTCAGCACCCGCGCGGAGGACAAGCAGTTGAATATGGCCTATATTTACGACGAAACCGTGCCAATGGCGATCAGTACTGATCTGACACGGCTGCGCCAAATCCTGCTGAACCTGTTGTCAAACGCCGTCAAATTTACTGAAAGCGGTGAGGTGGTCTTTACGGTCACGGCAGTGCCATTGCACGGTGACCTGATCGAGCTACGCTTGGCGTGCGCGACACCGGGATCGGGTTATCACAAGAAGGGATGAAGCGCCTGTTCCAGTCGTTCAGTCAGGCGGATAGTTCGACCACCCGCAAATATGGCGGTACCGGGCTGGGGCTGGCGATCTCTAAGCGGCTGGCAGAACTGATGGACGGCACGATGACTGCGGCCAGCGACGGGTTGGGCCATGGTTCCACCTTTACCTTTACGATTCAAGCCAAAGTGCCAGAACCGCCCCAGACCCCGGAACGTGATCTGCTTGGAGAGCAAAATGAGTTGCGGCGTAAGCGGGTTCTGATCGTCGATGACAATGCCACCAACCGCAAAATCTTGACCTTGCAGACAGGTAAATGGGGCATGCTGGCGCGCGCCACCGAAACACCGCAAGAGGCGTTGGATTGGGTCAAGACCGGTGACGTCTTTGATATCGCCATTCTCGATATGCACATGCCACAGATGGATGGACATGCCTTGGCGCATGCAATGCGCGATATCACCGCCTCAATGCCGTTGATCCTGTTCAGCTCGCTGGGACTGCGCGCACCAGAAGCACAAAGCGACGTGTTTTATGCATATCTCGCCAAACCCCTGCGTAAATCTCAGCGCTTTGACACGTTGGTGACTGTTTTGCCCCCAAGGATGTGGGCCCCAGCGCCAGTGCGCGCCCCCACCCTGCGACCACCAAGAATAAGCTTGCCCAGACGCATCCCCTGCGCATTCTGCTGGCCGAGGATAATCTTGTGAACCAAAAACTGACCCTGCGTCTGCTTGAGAAGGTAGGGTATCGCGCCGATCTGGCGAGCAACGGCGCAGAGGCTGTTGAAAGCGGCAAACCTATGACGTCGTGCTGATGGATGTGCAGATGCCCGAGATGGACGGGCTAGAGGCATCGCGCCGCATCACCAAAGAAAAAGCGCTGGATCAACGCCCGAGGATCATCGCCATGACTGCAAATGCGATTTAAGGCGACCGCGAAATGTGCCTTGCTGCGGGCATGGACGACTACGTCGCAAAACCCACTCGCGTGCCGATTTTGATCGAATCGCTCAACCCGATGCCTGTTCGAAAGGGAAAGATCAAATGACAAATAACGTGATCGACATGGCTGTTTACAACGAATTGAAAGACGCTGCTGGTGCTGAATTTGTCATCGAATTGGTTGCTGCGTTTCTAGAGAAAGCGCTAGGCATGTTCGCGGATTTGTGTACCGTTCTTGATAGTGCAGATGTTGATGGGTTCCGGCGCGCAACCCATTCCCTAAAATCAAACGCTGACGTCTTTGGCGCGCACGCACTCGCGGCCACTGCACGCAGGCTGGAACTGATGGAGATGTCCGGTTCAACGCCCGAAATACAGGCCCATCTAGCCCATTTGGATGTCGAATTCATCCGTACCTCAGAGACCTTGAAGGCACTGCAAAATGGATAACACAGGCGCCCACCTGCTGATTATCGATGACAACCGTGTCAATCGTTTGCTCTTGTCGCGTAGCGTTGAATTGCTGGGCTATACCGCGACCCTAGCCGAAAATGGCCGTGCCGCGCTGGAATTGCTGCGCACCAGTACATTTGATCTGATGTTGCTCGACATCGAGATGCCGGAAATGGACGGTTTCGAAGTTCTCGAAGCCATAAAACCCGTGGCAAAACTGCCCGACATTCCGGTTATCGTCACCTCTTCTGTAGAGGGGTCGACAACATCGTGCGCTGCATCGATCTGGGTGCCGAGGATTACCTAGCCAAACCAGTCAACCCGGTATGGACCTGTCACGGTTTGATGCCGCTCCTTTGATAGCATTTACTGCAACAAAGGAGACTGATTATGCGCTGCCCGGCAGGGTCATGCAAAGCATGATCCCGAGAGGGGACTGAAACGTACGGACGA
>JBARCK010000102.1:0-10560 GCA_049794015.1 Sulfitobacter sp.
ACAACACCAAACGACCCCATAGTGCATTGGGCTATCGCCCACCGGCACCAGAGGCCATCGTGCCGATGGACCAAAGGCCGATCATGCACTAACTTTCAAATTGGACCACTCAAGTGGGGCGGCTCACAGGGACGTTAAGGGCGTTGTTACGATCCCCAAATCCAGTTCCCGACGGTGCAACAACTTGATGATCTCGTGACTGGTGCCGGTATGGTAGAGAAAACTGCAATCCGGCATCTTTTGGGACATAAAAACTGCAAGTTCGGGTGTTACATCGCTGTCGAGATCCTCAATGGTGCCGATACGCAAGTATGATGCGTCCGCGATCTTGCCGGCGGATGCCTCTGCGGTAGCCTTGCGGATCGCTTGCATTCCCTGCGCGATATTGCGCAGAAAGTTACGCCCTGTCGGGGTCAGAACCATCGGCCTGCGTGCATGATCAAAAAGGTCAACGCCCAGATGCTCTTCGAGGCTGTGCAAGTGATGCGAGACCGTGCTGATTGATAGCCCCGTCTCTTCGGCTGTTGCCTGCAGCGACTGGGTTCGCGCGTAGATTTGGAACAACTCCAGCCACTTCAAGCTGAGGTCCTTGTTCGAAGCCTGTGTCGCCATGGAAACATCTGTCCGATCGGGAAACGCTTGTCACATTCATCACGCAAATCAACCCGGAACGCCAAACAAATCGGCCATTTGGACGGTAATTGCTCTCTCATTTGAGGGGCAACAGCCGACAAGAGCCTGTTTATCGTTGACCGCTTCTATGCGCCGTCACTGTGGGAACCATCGCCCAGCGCGGCACCGACCCGAAAAACAGCTTTCCAAGCCAAATCCCGTCTGGCCTGTAAGGTTCTCATAATCTTGATGTCGCACGTGTGCGGGCATGAGAATTGGTGAAATATTTTGTCTTCCTTTGGGGAATATCAGGCGCCACAAAATGCCGTTTGTCCTGGCATTTATGATGATCGCTTCAACAGCGATCTATCCCTCTGACATGGAACAAGATTATGCCATTCACCGCGGCGGTGAAAACTCTTTCGTGGTGATGGCAACGGAAGAATACGCAAGGCACCTGAATTCGCTCTTACCCCTAGCAGCGATCGTCGCCTTGCGCGACTGGAATGGGCTGAAACAGATGGCGTTTGTGACGGTAGCAGGGATTGCAGCATCCCATGGGCCCAAGCGCCTCTTGAACGACGTCACCGTCAAGGGAACCCGCCTTGGGCAACGGCCCAGATCGCCGGATTCCCAACATAATATGCCATCAGGGCATTCTACCCTTGCAAGCGCGGGGGGGTATTTTTTGATCCGCCGATATAGCCTGTGGTTTTCGTTGATCGCCGTGCCGATCATGCTTTTGACAATGTATGCCCGTGTTATGATCGACGCACATACAATTTCCGCAACAATTGCCGGTGCAATGACAGGCATCCTGGTCACTGCGCTGTTTACAACCAAACGGGGTTGCGTTTCGGAACAAACACGCCGATCCAAACCATTGGTCACAGGGACAAGACCCATGGAACCTACTGAGTAAGGACGTCACTCCCCGTTTTTACGGCAGTTTTAAGGTCGCTGTAAAACCGCGGCCGCTGCCCTGTATCGGAGAAGAAATTTCGAGTGTCGCACCCGCTTGCTCACACAAGGCCTGCACAATTGAAAGACCCAAGCCATACCCGTCCGCCAGATTTGATTTCCGACCGAACCGCTGTTTTATTTCGGTCATTTCCTCCACGCTCAAAGGGTCGCAATCGTTTGAAACCACAATCTCGCCTGATGTTGCGGCGTCAACCATGATGCCAGTCGGCCCGTCGCAATATTTCGACGCATTATCGAAGAGGTTGTTCAGGATAATTCCGAATGCATCCGGACTAATATAGCTTTGATAGCTGCCCATTGGTGGTCGGGTTTCGACCTTTTTCCCCTCTGGCAGTCTGTCTATGAACTCGGCCAGCAAAAGTTGTGTGACCTTATTCAGATCGGAGCTCTCTGCATTTGCACCAAGACCGGACTGCGCACGTGAAAGCTGCAACAGCCGTTCGATCAGCTTTGTCAGTCTTTTCAGGCCCTTCTCGATGGCCGTCGCTTTTTCTTTGTCAGCGGCGTCGATCAGGGTCGCTTTCAGGCGCTGCGTATGAGCAAGACAAATGGCCACGGGGGTCCGCAACTCATGGGCTGCGACGGTCGCAAATTCCCGTTCGGCGATGAGGGCCGTGTTCAGTCGCCCCATCAGCTCATCCAATGTATCAATCGCCGGTTCGATTTCCTGAAATGAGTGCCGCCGGTCAATGGGCGTAAGATCGCGCTCGCTCTTCTCTGCAATCTTTTCGCTCAACCTCCTGACGGACTGGACGGAAACTCGAAGTGACCTGAACATCGCCAGACACATCACCACCACCAAGGCAAAAAAGCTGAGCATGACAAGAATGAGAATGTCCCGAACGGCTTCATTCCGTTCAATTAGGGGTTCTCCGACAATGATGGCCTTTCCGGAACCTGCTGGTGACTGTAAATACCTGAACCGGTAGGAGTTCGCAGTCGTGAACCCCCCTTGAAAGTCATCAGGGTACAGTCCGGCTGTTGCCAGCGGCGAGACCTGCAAAACGGCGCCATCAGCATCAAGCAACCAGAACAAGGTCCGCTCTTCTGGGCGATGCGTCTGTTCTTCAAAGTTCAGCAAATTCGATATGCTTGGGGAAGTTGACGGTGCGGGATCGATCGTTGAGCCCTCTAACAAACCCAACAACAGGTAGGCTCTGTTGGTCAGGCCGATATCTAGGGCCTCATCGTATTCGTCCTTGACCAGCAAGAAAGCCAAAGTACCGCACAGAACAATCGCAACAAAGCTGGGCAACAGCATCGATTTCAGAAGACTTCGAAGGAGGCTTTCTGGATGGTTTGTCATACTTCAATTCGATACCCCAACCCACGATGGGTGACTATCAGATCTTTGCCAAGTTTGCCGCGTAATCGGCTTACATGGGCTTCGATGGCGTTGCTCTCTATCTCGTCGCCAAATGCGTATAGCGCAAGTTCCAGCACTTCTTTTGGAACAATCTGCGCGCGTCTCTGCAACAGGCACTCGAACAGGCCCCATTCTTTGGCCGTCAGCCGGATTTCTGTACCATCACGCGCCACATGGTGAGCATTCATATCCACTTCAATATCTCTGATAGTGAACACTTGCGAAACCCTCTCGGAGGCCCGTCGGCAGACGGTGTTGATCCGGGCCGTCAGCTCATCCAGGTCAAAGGGTTTGATGACATAATCATCGGCCCCTTCGTTGAGACCCTTAATCCGGTCGGATACCTTGTCCCTTGCCGTCAAGATAATGATCGGTGTGCGCAGGTTCTGCGCCCGGACTGATTTGAGAAGTGTAAGCCCATCACCATCCGGCAACTGCAAATCCAATAGAATGATATCGTAGGCGATACCGAAAACCGCGCTGTCGCCCTCATCAAGCGTCACGAACCAATCCACGACATGCTGACCCGCTTTCAGATGGTCCACGACGGGTTCCGCCAAATCGGCCTCGTCCTCAATCAACAGAATGCGCATGGCCTCGTTCTTACCCTCGGTCTGTTTTCAATGAGCCGTCTGACAAGATGCCAATATCAACAGACAAACAAGGACCAACGCCATCAGCGGCAAAAACAGGCCGAATTCCGATGATGCCTGCGGGCTCGGGCCGAGTTGACGTCATTGCAATTTGACGTGCCTTGTTCGCTTACATGAAGCGAAGAAATCAAGCTCCGCGTCATACTCTTGGATCTGGATGTCCAGCATTCCCAACAAGGAGTGGAACAGATTGTCGTGGCTCAGCGCGCTGGTTTCCTTATCTACCAAACAATCCCTTTCGTGGTTGAACTGATCCGAGAACTCATTGGACATCCACAAGATCATGGGCACTTTGGTCTGTTCGTCGGGGGCCATGAAATACGGTGTCCCGTGAAGATAAAGCCCCCCTTCGCCCAGGGATTCCCCGTGGTCTGATACATAAAGCAACGATGTACTCAGATGGTTTTGTGTTTGCAAAAACGTGATGGTCTCCGCGAGGTTTATGTCAGTATAGGCAATCGTGTTGTCGTAGGAATTCAAAATTTCCTGCGGGGTACAACGTTTGAAATCCACCGAACGGCAGGCCGGCTTGAAGGTTTCAAATTCAACGGGATACCTGAGATAATAGGCGGGGCCGTGACTGCCAATCTGATGAAAAACAAGAACGGTGTCTTGTGTGATGTCGGCTGCGTAACTCTTGAGGGCGTGCAGAAATATCCCGTCATTGCATTCACCAGAGCTGCAAAACTCTGCCACAGCCGCATCTTCGAAAGATCGCGAGGCTATCCGGTCGGCAAGCCCCTTGTGGCCGGTGTTGTTGTCCCACCATTCAACTGCCAAACCAGCATGGCTCATTATATCCAGCACGTTCTGATGTGTGACACCTTGTTCAAAGCTGTAATTTGCCCGGCCGAACTTGGAAAACATACAGGGCAAGGACACTGCCGTTGAGGTTCCACAAGATGAAACAGAGCGAAAATTCATTATCGGCAATTGTGACAACTGGGGGGTTGTCTGAACGGCGTACCCGTTCAAGCCGAAATTTTGAGCGCGGGCAGTTTCCCCGATAACCAGAATGGTAAGCGACGGCTTTAGAGTTCCCGCAAAGGAAGGGCCTTTAACTGCGTCCCCTCCTATCGGTTGCACCACGGTATTGATTGTCTTGCCCATCATTGCCAGATATCTGGCCGTGCCGACGATGGGCGCGCCGGGTTGATAACTGGCCATGAAATCCTTGCGGTCTCTGAGTACCGAAGCATAGGCCTTGAAGTCCAGCAGCAGCAGGCCAACAGTGAACAGTAGAGAGATCAGCGCCAACACCAGCGGCGTACCAAAAGTCGCTATTTTGCTTTGCCGCTTAACTCTTATCAACGATACGATTGTCGCAGGCAAGGCACCGTAGATGACTACATGAGTGACAAACCGCAGTGTTATCAAATGCTTGGATTCACTCACCGTCGTCACCATCGCGTTCTGAACCATCTCGCGGTCAATGAACACGCCAAGCGTATCCATATAGTAGGAGGTCATGCTGCTTAGGATCAGGATGAAAATCGCAACCGGTTTTACCGTCCATGGCAGCGCAAACGGGCTGAGAACGGCAAATGTCAGACAGCACAAGGCGACGACAATACCTGCAAAAGCCCACGGATGTCCTGAAAACGCATCCGCCCCGATCGACCAGAAAGTCCGGTTGTCCAGTAACATCACAAACAGGATGGTCATCACCAGAATAGTAGCAGGTGACAAAGTGACTTTGGAAAGCGTTGAACAGCGCTGTTGTTTCGAGAATGCAAAAGACATCATTGGGAATGGCAGTCCAGATTGGGATGCCACGAGCAATCATGCTAAGCTTACGCGTTCCTTACGAAGGTGATCTTGTGAAGGTGACACAGTGTGGGAACGCAACCAACGAGAGACCAACCGACGTTGATCATCATAAGCAATATGATTTTGGTCGTTGGCAGCGGTACTTGCGCAACCACGTTTTACCTGAATGCAGGGCCATGCGCCCATACGGTCAGCGAGTGACGCACACCACGCGTAACAGGTGTTACGTGATGAAGCGAAAAACTCGGGAAAACACTGACACAACCTTGAGCACGGTTGGCAGCAACGACATGGGCACTTGGCATTACCTCCAAATCACCGCCTTCGTAGGTGCTCGGTCTACTCAGTTGTAGGACCAAGGTCAGTTTTCGTTTAGCCGCGACAACCCCGTCGCCGATATCCGAATGCCAGGCAAAATGGCCACGGTTGGAAGCTTGATAGCTTGCAACTTGCGGGCTTTCCGCGAATTCGCGCAGATCAAAGTCAAAGAGGTCCCTGTTCGACCGGCGCACCACCTCGATGAGTCGATCCATGACCCACCCCATGCCGTCAACATCATCCAACCAAACCAATTCGGCTTGGCGCAAGTTATGATCGCGCTGTTGACCCACCAATAATGCCACATCTGCGGGCTCTTTGGCCACTGCTGCAATTATCCGGTCGCATTCCCCCGAGGTAAATGCGTCTGGCATCGAATGCACTGCGATCATTCCGTCCACCTTCTCAAATTGTTTATGGATCATCGGTTGAACATCTGTCGGATGCTGATCTGAAATCACATTGTTGAAGAAAAATCTGTCGTTTAAGGGCGTTGCGTTGGAGGCGAAACATCCGTCAACAGTTTCGAACGCAACTTCCAAGTATCGTTCTGACAAGACCTTACGCACGGCAAGGGGCGTTTCTGAGGCGTCGTGCCAAGGTTGATCCAAGCCTCAACGCCAATCTTTGGGCAATTGTCTTAATAATAATAATTTCGGCATCGAGCGGAACACAACCATCGGCACCTGCCTCAAGACAGGTGTAAAGGCAGACTAGGTTATTGATATAGATGGTATATTCCGTAGCTACTTCAATTCTGCACTTGCGGATCGACATAGTCAGGCCGCTCAGCAGGCGTGGCATTGGCCTATACCCTTTTTGCATACCATTTATGCCTTTTATGCCTTGGACGCACCATCGCTCCACAGATTACCTTTTGATTATCGTATAGTTAGCCGCAAAAACTGCAGCTAAATCATTGAGGTAAATATGAAATTCGGCATAATGACGCAAATCCAGATCCCGCGCCCATGGCACGAAACCAGCGAGCGGGAGGCCTATTGGAATGCCCTTGATCAAGGTGTCGCGGCCGAAGCGGCAGGCTTTGAATATTTCTGGATTACAGAACAGCACTTCCTGGCTGAAATTGGCCATGCTGCCGCGTCAGATATGTTCTTGGCGGCACTTTCCCAGCGCACAAAGACGCTGCGCATGGGTTTGGGCGTTGTTGTCTTGCCGATCCACAATCCGATTAACGTGGCCGAACGTGTCGCCTGCCTTGATGTGCTGTCAAATGGGCGTGTGGAATTTGGCACCGGCCGGGGCACCACGCCCTATATTGTCGAAGGTTTGGGTTTTGACCCAGCGGATGGTCGTGGTCGCGGTGCTGAATCCCTCGAAGCGATCTTGCAAATGTACGACAATCCGAAATTCCCCGGTTACAAGGGGGAACACTTTGATCTTGCTGCGCGCGAAATCCTGCCCCGTCCGGTTCAGGAGCCTCACCCCCCCTTGTGGGTGGCGGCGACCAATCTCAGTACCTATGAATTCGCCGGCAAACAGGGGTTTGGCGTAATCGGTGTCACCCGCAACAGCGTCGAAGAAACCAAGGAGGCCGTTGAAAAATTCCGCGCCGCAGCAGCCTCTGCTGACGAGACAACCTTGATTGGCCGCTATGCAAACGATCAGGTCGCGGTCTTTGGGATCGGATGTTGCCACGATGATGACGCGATGGGCCGCAAGATCGCCTGTGACGCGGCACGCTGGTATTACGGAGACAACGAGGCCGAATTGAACCACATGCGCTTTGCCACCGCACCCGGTGGCGTCGAGCAAATCAAGGCAAACATCAACAAGCTTTCCGATGACGACATGATCGAACAGGGCATGGCCATTGGTGGCAACGCCGATACGATATGCAGGCAGGTTGAGAAATGGGGCAGCACTGGCATTGATCAGATGATATTTTTTATGCAGGCCGGTTTCACGACCCATGATCAGGTCATGCGTTCCATCGAACTGATTGGCGAGAAGGTCATTCCCAGGTTCCAATCCTGATGTCATGCCGTGATTTCTCGACCTCGGAATTTGCCCAGCGCCGGGAGGCGCTGACCGAGCAATTGCATCGCAACAAGATAGATTGGTTCATCGCCATTCATCCAAGGTCCATTCATTGGCTGACAGGCAGCCGCGCCAAAAGCTACCAGTCTTTCCAGTGTCTTTTTGTATCGGCAGCGGGCGGGCTTCCCGTTTTGATCGCGCGCAGATCAGATCAACTTGAGTTGGAAGCAGATGCCTTGGTCAAGGAGATCCGATTTTGGGGCGATAGCCAAGTTCCCGACGCAGAAACTGCGTTAGTGAGAGCTTTTGGCGACTTGCGCCTGCGAGGTCGCACTTTGGCCTTGGATCAACCGGACCACTTTCCGGGCACGGATCTGTTCCAATCTCTGGTTCGGCGCCATGGCGCAAAGACGCTGAATGGAACGGCATTGCTGCGAGATGTCCGATTGATCAAATCACCTGCAGAGCAGAAGTATATCCGCAAGGCGGGAGAAATCGCGGATCTTTCCATGGCTGCGCTGCAAGACGGCCTTCGCATCGGCAAAACCGAGCTTTCGCTCACCGGAAACATCTACCAAGCGGCATTGCAAGCCGGAGGCGATCTCCCTGCAAGTCCGATCAACATCGCAGCGGGGGCTCGGGGATTATTTTGCCATGCTGCCCCAAGCGAGAGGCCGGTCAGGGACAAGGATCACGGAAATGCCGAATATGCGGTGCCCTATCGCGGATACCCGGCGTCAATCGGCAGGCAATTCTGCATCGGTCAACCCGCCCAGGCACTTACGGATACGTTAGGCTATGTGAAGGAGGCGTTGCAGGCCGCCATCTTGGGCTGCACTTCTGGTGTTCCGGCCAGAGATGTCTTCTTTTCCGCCAATGAGGTTCTGAAACGCCACGGCCTTGACCAGGCCCGCGCCCACACCATGGGATATGCGATGGCAACGGCCTTCCCGCCGGCGATGGGCGAAACCTTTCAAATTGCCCCGGACAATCACGAGCCCCTGCGCAGCGGCATGCAGTTTTCAATCTGCCCCAATGTGTTTTCACCAAAGGCGAACCTTGGTGTGCGGTTGGTGAACAACATCCTTGTTCACGACACCGCAGCCGAGGTTGTCACGCGTTTTCCACTCGATTTGATAGAAGCGAGGTCTTGACCATGACCAACCCGGAACCTGTCGTCAGTCTATTTCGAAAGGCGCCTGATGCGCCCGGAAACAACCGGCAGTTGGATCGCATTGACCGCGCCATCCTTCATCTTTTGCAATCGGATGCCAGATTGCCAAACAAGGAAATTGCGCGTCGGGTGAACCTGTCACCGACACCCTGCCTGCGCCGGGTCAAGATCCTTGAGGAAACGGGGTTCATCAAACGCTATCGAGCCGTGCTTGATCCGGTTCAGCTGGGCTATTCAATTCGGGCCTTTCTTGGTGTGAAACGAAGCCGCGATTCAAACCGTTCGTCCGTCGCGGATGAGGTTCTCAAGATACCGGAAGTGCTGGCCTGTCACGTAGTCAGCGGAGAATTCGATCTGCTTGTAGAAGTTGTTGCCCGAGACATGGAGCATTATTCAGAGGTGGTGCTGGAAGGCATCGCAGAGCTTGAATGCGTACTCGACTTGCGCAGCACTTTCTCCATCAAGGCATTGAAAACAGACGGTGCTTTGCCGATCCGGTAATCCTGGTTCAGAGGACCATTTCACGGCGACACCGGCACAACGCCGTTAGCGGGTAGACGAAGCCGCAAGTGCTGCGGTACGCGCCAGACCCCGCAAGGGAGGCTGGCTTTTATACCCAGCCTTCCCTGTGTCGTTCACGCCTGCCCCGCCAATTCCGCGATCAATCCGCCAACATCCATCTGCTTCACTTCACAAAGTGAAACGCTGTGCGATCCGCTCAAATATGGCTCTACGGCGTTTAAGAATACCTCGCGATACTCTTTCGATTTTTCCCAGGTTTCCAAAGCGGCAAGATCGCGCCAGACTGTCACGGTAAAAAGGCTTTCCGGGTCATTGGTATCTTGGGTGACAAAACGGCCAAGCATGCCGTCGGTTTGCCGTTCCATCAGCCCGGCATATCTTTGTTCGACCAGTTCCCAGGACGCTGGTACGATTTTTCCCCAATAAATACGAAGATACATGATGTTATCCTTTGATCCGTTAGGCCACTGAGGTCATTTTGCGTTGTTGGGCGAACTCGGTTACTTGGCGGCCAACGGTTTCCAGTTGAAAGCGGGCTGACATGTCCGGGCAATTTCCATTCTCGTCAAAAACCGTGGTCGACGTGTTGATGGATGCGGCCAAAGGTGTTGGCCAGCCACGCAGCGCATGAACAATGCTGCGCAAGGCCGAAACCGTTTGAACGGCCGCCTGCCATCCCCCTGCACAAGCAATCACACCGACGGCAAGGCCATCGAAATAAACCCGAGGGTCTTCACGTAAATCCTCCGTGTAATCGAGTGCGTTTTTCATTAATCCAGAGATTGATCCGTGATAGGATGGTGAAGCGATAATCAATCCGTCGCACCGTCGCATGGCATCTATCAAATGGTTTTCGGCCGCGCCGCGTTTCCCGCTGACATATTGATACATCGGCAAAACAAGGTCTTTGCCGGACACCAACATCGTCTCGGCACCACAGTCACGGGCAGCTCTAAGCGCCACCTTGAGCGCCTTCTCAGTACCGGAGTTCGGGTTGGGTGTACCCCCTATTCCGAGGATCAGCGGGCGATGTCAGAGGTGGTCCTAGTTTTTCGACCAGTTCGCAGCCTTGTTAAGATGGATCAGGGTTTCATTTAGGCTGCCAATCTCATTGGTTCTGTTTTGCTGACATAGGCCTCATCGGGGGTCAATATGCCGTG
>JBARCK010000103.1:0-1506 GCA_049794015.1 Sulfitobacter sp.
ATGCAATCTTGAACCAGACGTCAAGGAATCCTGACCTTACTGCACAGAGGACATTGATTGATGGTGCAGCGAAAGAGAAAAAAGAGCCCATTGTGTGAATTCGGTTTTCCCGCTGCATGCGCTCGCAGCGTGGAAAATGCTGCGTCAACGTAAAATTCGGTGCGGCCGCACGGCGGGAAAACCAGCCATTCGTGCAGAGTGCAGCAAGGATCAGAGGTCGAATTCACATCAGCCTGCGGACTTTGCCGCCATTCGTGTTTCTGTTAATCCTTCACGGGAAGGAGCGCCCCAATGACCCCAGAGAAACTGCGAGAAATCTACGGCGACGTCTCACCTATTGCTGCGGCTAAGGTGATTTCAAGGTTTGATACACACTGTAGGGATTTCATTGCACATTCGACTTTCCTCGTGCTCGCGACCTCCGATGGAACCAATCTCGATGTATCTCCAAAAGGTGATCCCGCAGGATTTGTTACAGTAGAAACAGACAAGACGCTGCTCTTGCCTGATCGTCCCGGTAACAACCGCATTGATGGGCTGCTGAATATTTTGGCCCACCCCAAAGTTGCACTTATCTTTATGATCCCGACTGTTGGCGAAACGCTACGCGTCAACGGTGTTGCCGAGATCAGTGACGAGCAAGCACTTCGAGATCAGTTTCAGGTCAAGGGACGATGTCCAAAGACGGTATTGCGCATCACGGCGGAAGAGATATTTACCCATTGCGGCAAGGCCCCAATGCGGGCCGGTTTCTGGAAGCCAGATACATGGCCGCAGAACCGACCAGTGCCGACACTGCTCGAAATACTTAGAGATCATACTGATACGGTTATTGGCAAGACTGATGATGCTTTGATTGAGGCACGCTATAGAGAAACGCTCTACTAGCGAGGCCGCGTTGCGCTGACCATCTTCCTTGCTAATCACACGCAATATGGGCTCCAGCAAACGATCCTTAGGGGATACACCATCTACAAGGAAATTCCGGCTGCACATGCCATCGCTTTTGTATTCGGGTTTGATCCACCACGCTCTTACCCCAACTGATCTGCGAACTTGGCCAACAGTTTATGTTTCAGGATTTTGCCAGTCGGAGCGGCGGGCAGTTCGATCGCTAGAATGATCTGCGAGGGTCGTTTGTAACCTGCAAGGCGCTCCTTCACGAAGGCCTTCAGTTCTTCGACGCTGACGGTATCGCCCTCAGCAATCTGCACGAACGCCAGAACCTGTTCGTCGCCACCCGCCATGTGCCCGATGACCGCAGACTGGATCACGCGCGGATGATCGTTCAGCGCGGCCTCAACTTCTGGGGGATAGACGTTAAATCCACCATGAATGATCAATTCCTTTGAGCGGCCCAGAATGTGCAGATGACCGTGGTCGTCGATCCGGCCCAGATCGCCCGTGCGCAACCAGCCGTCGTCGTCCAATACCTTGGCTGTTTCCTCAGGGTTCCGGTAATACCCTTTCATCACATGACCACCCCGCGTCAGCACTTCACCCGAT
>JBARCK010000104.1:0-5693 GCA_049794015.1 Sulfitobacter sp.
CCTCCCCCGGGTGTCGCCTTGGGGCGCAAGCCACACGGCGAAAACAAAAAAGCCGCCCCAACCGGAGCGGCTTCTTGCAATAACTTGATAGGTAAACTTAACGCTTAGAGAACTGGAAGCTCTTACGCGCTTTGGCCTTACCGTATTTCTTACGTTCCACAACGCGGCTGTCGCGTGTGAGGAAACCGGCTGCTTTCAATGCGCCGCGCAAGGAGGGTTCATAAAGCTGCAAAGCTTTGGAAACACCGTGCTTAACCGCACCCGCTTGACCAGACAGACCGCCGCCTTTGACCGTGGCAACAACGTCGAACTGATCAACGCGGTCTGTGATCGAGAATGGCTGTGCAAGGATCATCTGCAAAACAGGACGCGCAAAATATTCGTTCTGCGGCTTGCCGTTTACAGTTACTTTACCGGAACCCGGCTTGATCCAGACGCGGGCAACCGCGTCTTTACGTTTGCCTGTTGCATAAGCGCGGCCCAGTTCGTCACGAACGGGCTCGCGTGGGGTCAATTCAACTTCTGGTGTTGCGGCAACGCCTGCAACTTCGGCCAAATCTTCGAGTGTGTTGATTTCGTCAGCCATGCTCATGCACTCCGCGTGTTTTTAGAGTTCATTGATTTCACATCAAGAACGACAGGGCTTTGCGCCTCGTGGCCATGCTCTGTGCCTGCATAAACGCGCAGGTTGGTCATGATCTGACGTGACAAACGGTTGCCAGGCAACATGCGCTTGACCGCTTGGGTCACGATACGCTCTGGGTGCTTGCCATCGAGGATCATCTGCTTGGTACGCTCTTTGATGCCGCCCGGATGGCCTGTGTGCCAATAGAACATTTCTTCGCGCTTCTTACCGGTCATTTGGACCTTCTCAGCATTGATGACGATGACATTGTCGCCACAATCCATGTGAGGTGTGAAAGAAGGCTTGTGCTTGCCGCGCAAGCGGGTGGCAATGATCGATGCAAGACGGCCCAAAACAACGCCTTCAGCGTCGATAATGATCCATGTCTTGTCGATGTCTGCCGGTGTTGCAGAAAAGGTTTTCATCGGAATTTCCCGTTTGGTGGTGAAAGCAATGCCAAACGGGCGATGCCTTCGTGTGATGGGCGGGTTATAAACGTACGCAATGCCACGTCAAGCACCACCAACTTGAAATTATCAATTGTTATCAATGCATTATAAATTAGGTATTATAATACCCCACGACATCACGCAAAAGATCACACGGATATCTGTTCTGGCGGGTTATCCAGCAAATCACATAACCGCGTCAGCGCTGCCTGAAAGCTCTCTAGTGTCACACCTGCATTGATCGCAAGGCGCACTTTATGGCGCACACGTGCGTCCCTGCCTGCGAATTCCTCTGCGGGGCGCACAGGGACATCCGCCGCCTCTGCCGCCTGACAAAACGCGCTGGCCCGCCAGCCGTAGGGCAAGGTTAACCACAAAAATGGCACATCCGGGCGCGCCTTGACGTCATAACCGCTTAGCGTTGCAACGGCTGCCTCTATATAGGTGCCATAAATCTCGCGGGCGCGTGTGGTAAGGCCATTCACGCGAGGATCTGCTAACAATAACGCTGCAAGGTCCAACATCGGTGTCGGCAGTCCAAAGAACCCATGTTCCTTGGCGCGGCGCAAAGCAGATGTCTTACCTTCGGGGGCCACGGCAAAACCCAACCGCACAGCAGGCGTCAGCGTTTTCGCAATTGAGGACACATACCAACCGCGTTCAGGGGCGAGCATGCGGTAACTGGCTTCCCTGTCCTCGCCCATGCGATAACAATCGTCTTCCAATATTTGCAAATCATGAGCCCGGGCAACGGCAACCAATTCCTTGCGCCGACTGACCGGGGTACTGGCAACCGTCGGATTATGCACTTCTGGTGATGTGCATAGTATCTGCGCTTCACAGCCCCGCGCGGCCGCCTCCAATGCGTCGGGTATAATGCCATGCTCATCCATCGCCACAGGCACCACATCGGCGCGCAGCAATTCGGCAGCACGGCGAAATCCGGGATAAGCCAGCTCCTCGACAAGGACCGTAGGGCGTCTGCCGGTCAGCACTGCTTGCATGACAAGCAAAATGCCGTGCTGGCCGCCCAAGGTCATCACAATGTCTTCGCCACTAAGAGGGCCCAAAGGCGTTCCTGACAACCATTGCAATGCGGCCTCTCGTGCTGGAACCGCAGAAACACGTGTGGGGTAATGCATAACGCCAGATGCGGGGCTTTGGGCCACCTGCCCTAACAATTCTCTGATCAGCTCTGCCTGTCCAATGCTGGGCAACACCGGAGAAAACAGATTGACCCGGTACATGTCACGCGGGCCGTTGCTATTCTCATTATGCGTGATCGGATCTATTTCGATGGGTATATAGGGTTTGTCCTGCTCAGGGGCGGCTACAAAGGTGCCGCGCCCCACCTCGGCCTTTAGCACAGTTTCGTCGGTCAAAATGGTATAGGCGCGCGCCACTGTGCCGGGGGTGATGCCCAATTTCCATGCCAGATCGCGCACCGGGGGCAGCTTGTCCCCCACGGCAAGCTCGCCTTTCGCGATTGCAGTGCGGATCGTTGCAACCACGGCTTTATACTTAGGACCTGCGTGATCCGACATTTCCGGTTGCCAAATTGTACCCATTACAATGTTTCTCTCGCCATTCTGAATTTATCTTTGTACCAATTAACTGTAGCTGATCGTTACATTGTGTCAATACAATTTAAACAAAGGAGTTCCCCATGACACACGCATTGACCCTCTCTTCTGAGATGATGACCGCCCTGAACACGCGCAGCCTTCCTGTTGCGGCGCTCTTTGCGGTCAAATTTGCGGTCTGCGTGACAAAATGGGCCACACGCCGCAACACACGCCGGGCCTTGCGCCAGCTTGAGCCATGGCAATTGCAAGATGTGGGATTAACACGGGACGAGGCTTTGACGGAGGGCTCGCGCGTGTTCTGGAAGGCATAACATCCCTGTGGTGACTTTCAGACCTCTTCGACTTGGGCCGGGTATTCCCCGGCCCTTTTTTACGTCAGATCAGTGGCTTGGGTGGAATGGCATAGGTCAGACTGGCCCGTGCGACTGGTTTGTCAGCCCCGTCTGAGTAGATCAGCACATCGGTCACAGACAACAGCTTACCCAGCTTTAACAACCGCGCCTTGGCGATCAAATGCACACCTGCGACTGGTTTGCGCATGAAATCAATTGAACAATTGGTTGTCACCGCCAGTGCTTGAGGTCCAATCTGTGACAACGTCACCAGATAGGCGGCTACATCCGCCAGTGCGAACATGGACGGCCCAGAAATTGTACCACCGGGGCGCAGATGCTTGTTGGCTGTTAGTAATCGCATCGTGATCTCGCCATCCCCCACATGATCCACGGCAAAGTCATCGGCCACTTGCTCAAACGCTTCACGCATAAATGTGGTTAACGCCTTTGCATCCATCATCACGGCCATGCTTGTTCTCTCCTATGCTATCGCCCTAGAGTTGGCCCCAATCAGGTCGGAGGGCAAGATGACAATTTTAGATATCGAAACACGCGGCGCGGTGGCACATCTGACGATGAACGCACCTGAGCGGCTAAATGCCCTGTCAGATGAAATGCTGGCGGCATTGCAAACGACATTAGACGATCTCGCTCAATCTGCGGATGTGCGTGTGATTGTCCTGTCAGGTACAGGCAAAGCATTCTGCGCAGGCCATGATCTGCGCCAGATGACTGCAATGCGTGAAAATGCAGACGGCGGTGTGGCTGCGTTCAAGAACCTATTTGATCGTTGCGCGTCCGTCATGATGCGCATCCAATCGATGCCGCAACCCGTGATTGCCCAAGTGCACGGCATTGCCACCGCTGCCGGATGCCAATTGGTGGCGACATGCGATCTGGCCGTCGCAGCATCTGGTACACGATTCGGTGTCAATGGCGTGAATATCGGACTGTTCTGTTCCACCCCCATGGTCGCCCTGTCGCGCAACATCCCGCGCAAAAAGGCGTTTGAGATGCTCACAACGGGCGATTTCATTGATGCGGCGCGGGCAGAGGAACTTGGGTTGATCAACCGTGTGGTTGCACCAGATGATTTGAGGTCTGAAACCGCCGCCTTGGCCGATCAAATCGCCTCCAAATTGGGGTCAGCCGTGAAATTAGGCAAAACTGCCTTTTATCAGCAAATTCAGATGGCCGTCGATCAGGCCTATGCCTACACCGGTGACGTCATGGTTGAAAACATGCAGCATAAAGACACCCAAGAGGGCATCGCCGCCTTCCTTGAGAAACGCCCCCCCGAGTGGCAGCAATGATTGTTTCCAAATTCGTGGTTAATTGTTCGCAATTTTCTTCTAGCAAATTGGGCAGAAATGGGGCATCAATAGGGCAAGGCCGAAACGCCTTATAGATTTTGGGTCGCCGCCGGCGGAAGGTCCCTCCAGGTCAGCCTCTCACTGACCGACCGTTCCCGCAGCGGCGACCCCAAAAATCAACTTTCCTCACCTTAGATGAATAACAACAGCAGACCTGTTGCCTATGGGCGCACCCTGCCCTACATCGCGGGTTATGACAGATATACTCCACATCATTGGCGGCGGCATGGCCGGATCAGAGGCTGCTTGGCAGGCCGCAAACGCAGGTATTTCCGTGGTGATCCACGAAATGCGGCCCAAGGTTGGCACATTTGCCCACCAAACCGGACTTTTGGGCGAGATGGTCTGCTCTAACTCGTTCCGCTCGGATGACAGCGAACAAAACGCCGTTGGCCTGCTGCATTGGGAAATGCGCGCGGCAAACGGTTTAATCATGGCCACCGCGGACAAGCACAAGATCCCCGCAGGTGGTGCCTTGGCTGTGGACCGCGACCCTTTTGCACAATCCGTGACAGACGCACTGATGGCGCATCCGAATGTGACAGTAGAATACGGTGAAATCACCGAACTGCCCAAGGATGGCCATTGGATCATCGCCACCGGGCCGCTGACCTCCGGTGCGTTGGCAGAGGCAATTGCCGCTGAAACTGGCGCTGATGCGCTGGCGTTTTTCGACGCCATCGCGCCAATTGTCTATTTTGACAGCATCAACATGGACAAAGCATGGATGCAGTCGCGCTATGACAAAGGCGAAACCGAAGAAGAGCGCACCGCCTATCTGAACTGTCCGATGGACAAGGACCAATATGAAGCGTTCATCGACGCCCTGTTGGCCGCAGATAAAACCGAATTCCGCGAGGGTGAAACTGCGGGTTATTTTGACGGTTGCCTGCCCATCGAAGTGATGGCTGAACGGGGCCGCGAAACCTTGCGCTTTGGTCCGATGAAACCCGTTGGCCTCACCAATGCGCACCAGCCCGACGTCAAAGCCTATGCCGTGGTGCAGCTGCGCCGCGACAACAAGTTGGGCACACTGTACAATATCGTCGGCTTTCAAACCAAGATGAAGTACGGTGCGCAAGCAGATGTTTTTAAATCAATTCCTGGGCTTGAAGATGCGAAGTTTGCGCGTCTTGGCGGTATCCATCGCAATTCCTTTATCAATTCACCGACGTTGCTGGACGATCAAATGCGCCTGCGCAAGCGGCCCAATATCCGATTTGCCGGGCAGATCACCGGTGTTGAGGGATACGTTGAAAGTGCCGCGATGGGTCTGCTGGCGGGCCGTATGGCAGTGGCTGAAATCAAAGGCGAAGATATCAGCA
>JBARCK010000105.1:0-2630 GCA_049794015.1 Sulfitobacter sp.
GCCTGACGGTATGATTTAGCGGCGTCCTCCAATATCCTCACAGCGAAGAAACTGGCGACGAAAAGAGCGAACATCGCACCCGCTGCAAATGAGGCCCAGTCCATATTATCCATCCGAATGCCCCTCCTTTTGTGCTGCGTCGTCGCCTACCCGGTGAAACCCGGTAGGCATCACAAGCGACACTCCGCGCTCCCGCAAAAGATTGGCCGCGTCATTCCGCAACGGTTCGTCTGAGATGTGCCAGCGCCTCAAAAGGCTACGCCATCCTTTACGCTCAAGAGCCATGTTGTGCAGGATCACCGTAGCACGGTCTGCGAATTGCCTATCAGGCATGTGCCTCACGTCTAATCCTCCTTTACGTGGATGTGTCTTGGCTCTACACAATCGCAAGTCGCGGCATCCATCGCGCAGCTTTCGCAAAAATTGGGAGCCGCCAATGGTGCAAGGGTCCATGTGTTTTGATCTGCGTTTTCGCGGATCGGCACCCCTCGAAAACACCAAGACCCATCGCCAACCATAACCATTTCTCCGCTACCGATTGGGGCTTCCAGCTTCGCGTCAGCGGCCTTGTTGGGGTGCATCACAAACTCAAGGTCGGGGACCGGATTTCCCTGCCCCATGTATTTCACACAAGTGTTCGCCAGCGCGTTACGCATCGTTTCCAAAATCATTCCGAAGTCTCCTTTAATTTGGCTTCCCACTCTACAATTTTATATCCAAGCGTGCGGACTGACGGGAAATGTCGGTCCATGTATTCTTCTGCGCCCTCTCGTGACATATGCGCCGCCTCCCAAAACCCCGATGGGGCCGTCACGACAAAAATACTTTTGGTCATTGAAGGTCTCCCGCCAGTTTAAGAGACGCCGCGTCCGCCTCATCTTTGTTATCGTGAAGGCTTATGATTTCGCCCACACACTTCCCGTTTTCCGCGTTATCTGTATCAATCCTGATCACACCGAATGGCTTGGAATTAGGTTGGGTGCTATCAAAAACGCAATAATGAATGGTCACGTCTGGCCTCCGTTGGATTTGATCGCTTGCTGCGCCGCTTCGGTGCAACGCTCGTGGCCGTCACTCGTCCAGCCATCGCCATCATCAGCCGAGATTGCTATATCTTCAAGTGCGGACCTCAACCGATTGATCTCATCAAGAGCGTCGTCCAGGAGGCCATAATCGCCACGATCAGTCTTGAGTGGGTGGCACCCATTTGCCGCCGCTTTTAACCTCCCCCGGATGCCTGACGCAGTGATCATTTCATCAATGGTAGCCATCAGTTTTCCTCCTTTGTGCTATTAATGAGGCCCTTGAACCCGTTGGCCCGCCAATTGTAAAAGCTTTGAACAGATTTGATGCGGGGTTCTGGCTGAACCTCGTGCATCAGCGCAACGAAATCCCTTCCGGTGATCTTGCCGTTTAACATCGCATCTGAAATTTCACGGGCTTTATCCAGCCTGTCTGGGTAGGCCAGCACAAAATGTGATCGGCCATGCGGGATACCCTTGCGCCTAGCCTTAGCTATTCCCTCTAGGGTTCTCTTGCTATGCAGCCTCGCGTCACGGTTCATAGATGAGGCGGTCACAAATAACGCCACATCCGCGCTGACACCATCGGAACTAGAATTTAGATCACAGCCCTCAGCGTGACCCCTGCCAAGCGCCGCAGCGGCCCACATCATACAGGCGCTTTTCACATCATCTTCGGTCATTGAAACCTTAACAATAGCCATTTCAAATCTTCACTTTCTCTAAAGGTGTATCCTCAAGCAAACCTTCAAACGGCACCTTGTTGCCGCGCTTGGTTGACCGCCAGTTGTAAAAACTCTGCACAGACTTGATAGGCGGATCGGGCTGCGCCTTGTGCATTTCATCGACAAACTCTTTGCCAGTCATGCCACCCGCCAAAACAATGTCGGCAACCTCTCGCGCCCGCGCCAACCGTGCCGGGTGATCCAAGACAAAGTGTTTCTTGCCCATCGTGCCACCACGCGCCTTGTGGGCCGCTATGCCCGCCTTGGTGCGCTCTGATATGAGGTCACGTTCCATCTGGGCGAAGGCGGCACAGATCGTCAGAAACATGCGACCCATTGGGCTGGACGTGTCGATGCTTTCCGTCATGGATACCAGTTCAATCCCGGCCTTTTCCATGTTCTGCACCGCGTCCAGCACACCCATTGTAGAGCGGCCCAGACGGTCAAGACGCCATACCACTAGCTTGTCGCCGGGGCGCATCACCTTGACGGCACGTTTCAGGCCGGGGCGATCCATTCGCGCCCCGGTCATTTTGTCAGAGAAGATGTGATCAACGCCATAGCGGTTGAGTGCATCCTCTTGGAGTTTGAAGTCCTGATCGTCTGTTGAGACGCGCATGTAGCCATATGTTTTCATATTCTCTACATATGCCGAAATGCTTTCGCAATTCAAGTGCTAAATAAAACTGTTATTGTGCTAATCGACGCTTGACGAGCGCAAATGTGCTATGGTATCTGCTATCTAAGCAATCAAACAAAGGACCGAACCAATGGCCACGCACCACACGCACGTAGATCAACAGCAGGGCATTATGATCCGATCTGCGGATGATTGGCGCAACAAGGGGAAGTTCACTGGTATTGTCAGTTGCGCAATAACGGG
>JBARCK010000106.1:0-2736 GCA_049794015.1 Sulfitobacter sp.
CTCGCGCCCGTTCTGGCCGCCAACTATGGCACAGACCGCAAGGCATACCACCTGACAGCGGACTACAACTGGGGTTACACCACCGAAGAAGCGGTACGCTCTTCCACGGAAGCCATGGGTTGGGAAACTGTTGCGGCTGTTAAGACACCGCTGACACAGACCGACTTCTCTGCCTACATCGCGCCTGTTTTGCAGTCCGGTGCCGACGTTCTGGTTCTGAACCACTACGGTGGGAACATGGTCAACTCGCTGACCAACGCGGTTCAGTTCGGTCTGCGCGACAAGCTGGTCAACGACAAGAACTTCGAAATCGTTGTGCCACTTTACTCTCGCCTGATGGCGAAGGGTGCGGGCGCCAACGTTAAGGGTATCTTCGGTTCCACAAACTGGCACTGGTCCCTGACCGACGAAGGCTCAAAAGCATTCGTTAAATCCTTCGGCACCAAGTACGGCTTCCCGCCGTCACAGGCTGCACACACATGCTACGTTCAGGCGCTGCTTTATGCAGATGCGGTTGAGCGTGCGGGTTCCTTTAACCCATGTGCGGTTGTCGAAGCGCTGGAAGACTTTGAATTCGACGGCATGGGCAACGGCAAGACGCTGTACCGTGGCGACGACCACCAGTGCTTTAAGGACGTTCTGGTTGTGAAGGGTAAAGAGAACCCGACATCCGAATTCGACCTTTTGGAAATCGTGGAAGTCACCCCTGTAGCACAGGTAACATACGACCCCGATCACCCACAGTTCGCAGGTGGCTCCTTGGGCGCATGTAACCCGGGCGCGTAAGCGACTTTCATCTAACTAACTTACATTACTGAACTTTCAGGGCGGAGATTTTCTTCGCCCTGACCTTGGCCCATATGGGCTGACCGCGCTTGGAGGTGGGGCACCATGGACGCAATTATCCTGCAAATTCTCAACGGTCTGGACAAAGGGTCTGCCTATGCGCTGATCGCTTTGGGTCTGACGTTGATCTTCGGCACGCTGGGTGTGGTGAATTTCGCCCACGGCGCGCTGTTTATGATCGGTGCTTTCTGTGCGGTGACCTTCAGCAAGTTTCTGTCGTTCAGCCACACCATCATCGACGACACGCAAAAGGACTTTCTGGGCAATCCGCTGAAAGTCGACGTGCCCTATATTCACGACTGGTTCGGTGTCGCCACAGGTGACGCCATTATCGACTGGGCCGTGCCCTTGTCGATCATTTTCACTATCCCCGTTATGATCGCCATCGGTTTCATCATGGAACGCGGCTTGATCAAACACTTCTACAAACGCCCCCATGCCGACCAGATCCTTGTAACTTTCGGTCTGGCAATCGTGTTGCAGGAAGTGATCAAGTATTTCTACGGTGCCAACCCCATTCCAACACCCGCCCCTGCGGTCTTTGCCGGATCTTTCGATTTCGGGTCGATGATGGGGTTTGACGCCAACACGATCATCTACCCCTACTGGCGCTTGGTCTATTTCGCCTTCTCGGCGGTGATCATCGGTGCGGTATTCGCCTTTCTGCAATTCACCACCTTCGGGATGGTTGTGCGCGCAGGCATGGCGGATCGTGAAACGGTGGGCTTGTTAGGCATCAATATCGACAAACGCTTTACCATTATGTTCGGCATTGCTGCCGCGGTGGCGGGGCTTGCCGGTGTGATGTACGCGCCAATCAATTCGCCCAACTATCACATGGGTATGGATTTTCTGGTGCTCAGCTTTGTGGTTGTGGTTGTCGGCGGCATGGGCTCCCTGCCCGGTGCGGTACTGGCGGGTTTCCTTTTGGGCATCCTTGAAAGCTTTGCTTCGATGGCGGCGGTGCTGGAATTCATTCCGGGCATCAACCAGATCATCATCTACCTTGTCGCAATCATCATTTTGCTGACCCGGCCACGCGGCCTGATGGGGCGCAAAGGCGTGATGGAGGAATAAGAACATGTTCGGACTTAATAAAAAAGACGCAGGCCTCCTGCTGGTGGTGGCTTTCCTTGCCCTCGCCGCTCCCTTCATCCTGAACCCCTTCCCCGAAGGCTCTGCGATGGCGCAGTTCAACGCGGGCTACCCCGACCTGATGCAACGTCTGGTGATCTTTGGCATCTTCGCCATCGGGTTCAACATTCTTTTCGGCCTCACCGGCTATCTCAGCTTTGGTCATGCCGCCTTTCTGGGTGTCGGATCCTACGCCGCCATCTGGATGATGAAACTGCTGACCATGAACGTGGTGCCTGCCATCATCGTATCGGTGCTGATTGCGGGGCTGTTCTCGCTTTTGGTCGGCTGGATTTCCTTGCGCCGCTCGGGCATCTACTTTTCGATCCTGACACTGGCCTTTGCACAGATGTCCTACGCGCTGGCCTATTCGGTGCTGACGCCGATCACGGGTGGTGAAACCGGCCTTCAGCCAAAATTCGACGATCCCCGCATCCTTGACGGGACGCTGGAAGCAGGCAAATCGCCCCGCGCCAACCTGTTCGGTCTGGAAATGAACGACGGGTTCGAGCTGTCCATGGGCAACTGGGTGTTTACCTTTAACGCTGGCTACTACATCGCCGCCGTTGTCATGCTGATCGCATTCTATCTGTCGATCCGCATCTTCCGTTCGCCTTTTGGCATGATGTTGCGGGCGGTGAAATCGAACCAGCAGCGGATGAACTATACCGGTCTGAACACCAAACCCTATACGCTGGCGGCCTTCGTTATCTCCGGCATGTATGCCGGTCTGGCAGGTGGTTTGCTGGTGGCGAT
>JBARCK010000107.1:0-6242 GCA_049794015.1 Sulfitobacter sp.
GGAATTAGTCAACCGTCAGACAGCTTGGCGAGATCACAAAACGCGGCCAGATCTGGTATCACTCGGAACACTCACCACACGCGCCATCGCCGCGCGAGCGGCTTAGTCCTTGGACCAAAATGCCAAGCATTTAACATGAGTATCCATATTGGAATCCAAGAGTGTGAATTATAATATTGTAATTAGAGACATTTTTTATCTTTCAAAAAATCTCGTAATCAGACTTATGTTAAATATTGACAGTTTTGGACATCTTTTTTGAATGGTTTTTCATTCAGCCGCAACTAAATCCGCCGTGTCGACAACGCCGTTTCTACTTACGAGTGCCACGCCAGCCACCGCTAGACCGATACCGAAAATTACTGCGGCACTTAGCGTTTCATTATAAAACAGAACGCCCATGGTTAGTCCGAAGAAGGGAACAAGGAAACTAAAGGCATTGGCCTGACTTAATGCGACTTCGGACAACACGGACATCCACAACACGTAGACCAAAGCGGACCCAAGTACAGACAGGGTGATCAGGACCACGATGAAGGAAATAGACCAGTCAATCGCCAGCGGCGTTTCAGTGGATGCCGAGAGGATCGCAAGCGGAACCGCCCCAATTAGAAACTGCCATCCGATTGTCATCAATGGGTCTACCGTGGCGGCGATCCGTTTCAAAACAATATTGCTGACAGTGATGCCAAGTGCTGCAAGCACGATGTAACTGACACCGATGATATAGTTGGATTGCGCCCCAGCAAAAAGGCCTGGCGCTGCAATCATGACAATACCGGAAAAACCTAACGAAAGGCCAACTTTGCCCCGAAGTGTTAACCGTTCGCCAAGGACGACACCTGCAAGGCCCGCAGCGAGCAACGGTTGACTATTGGCAATGACGGTCGCGATCCCGGGTGAGACCAATTCAGCTGCGTGAAACATGCCGAGAAACCCCAGGCTGGTTGCCCCAAGGCCAATTAAAGCAAGCGTCAACCATGTGCGAACACCTTTCGGGCTTGGCCGTCCAAGGGCCATAGCAAGACCAACTAGAATAAGTCCGGCAATGAGCGCACGTAGCGTCGCAAACGCAAGGTGCGGCGCGAATTTTATGCCGATCGTCAGCAGTGGGAAGCATGCAGCCCAAAGTATCATTGCCAACAGAATCTTCGCTAAAATGATGGCGCGCATACAAACTTCCTAAGTGATAGCGGGATTTCTTTTGGGTAGACCCAAGGGAGATCCTCAGCGTCGCTGTTTTGGGTTTGATTTGTACCGTTAATATTGTCGTCCAGTGTCAAATCTTAGGATACATCAATGTTCATCCTGTCGATCCGTTTCGGGGGCCGCGTTAGTTTTGGACACTTCATCAGGTTTCTTTTTGCCGTGCCCACCATGTCCGTGACCGAACAAGTGCATGGCAATCATGCCACCGCCGAAGAGAACGAGAAACCAGTTTTCTGCGAGCCATTGCATGAGTTTTCTTTCTGTTTGAAGTTTTCGAAATGGTGGGCTGATCTCAGCGCCTTTGCCGTGCGGAAAAGTAGTTGAACAACGGGCCAAAGATGAGGGCAACGAACCAGCCATAGGCAAAGGCTTCGATGAGTCCTAGGCCAAAGCTTGACCAACTAATCCAAGTGACCCACGGAAATAGCGGCAGCCATGCCTTAAACATTGTGGCTCCGGTAAAGATAAGTCCGAATGCCACGCAGATTGCAAAGGTGATTGCAAAAAATGCACCAAGACTCCATCCGAGCGCCTTGACGGGTATTTGGGGGGTGGTGGCAATGGTCATAACATCTCTCCTTCTGTGCAGCGCTTAGTGTCCGATGGACAGGATAAGCGCTTTCAGTAAGGTAGACGTATGTGCCGCAAGAACATTACACAATTGACCGCGGAAATCTGCGTGATGCTTTCAAATACAAGGTAAGTTGGTTTTTCGACCTAGCAACTGGATTGCGTAGCTTTGTTTTGGCAGCCTCCCGGCGGGCAAGAACAATCACTAAAGCCGTCTTTGCAACAGCCGCCGCAGTGGTCCAGCAAACTGTCGCGTAATGCCGCGCGCGCACGGTGGAGCCGCACACCTAAGGCCCCGACAGATACACCAAGGTCAGCGGCAACGGATCGCCGGTCGTCGTCTTCAATATCCACGCGACGTATCAGATCACTTTGATCCGGGCGCATGAATGGCATGAGCCCCGTTACACATTGGCAAACGTGGTCGAATTCTTCGGCTCCGTCTTCGCTTACGTCCGCCGTTTTCTGTTCATTCTCGAAAGCGGCGCTAAGCCTGCGACCACGCCCGATCTTGCGGTAGTGATCATTTAAAGTAGAGCGCAGGACCGCATAGAGCCAAGCTGTCAGTTTGTCGGTTTCACGCAGCTGGTCTTTGCGTTGCATGACCCTGATACAGAACTCCTGCAAAACATCCTCGGCCTCGGTTACGTTTCCCAATCGCTTGACCAGAAAACCAAGAAACATCTTCCGGTTAACAGAAAGCGCCTCAACAGAGGGGTCAGTCGTCGGTAGGACGTCGCCGGAAAAATGATCGCCATTGCTCAATTGACCGGACCTCTCTTAAAATAGAAATGTGGCCCGTGCGCTTGTCAAAAGTGGCGGCACAAGACCCACCAAGTTGTAGTCCAAAATCAGCAGAAATGCAAATACCGCGTTAGCGCCACAGGCCCCAACTGATCGCGAGCACCGCCGCCAGTATGACATCAATTATGATGCAGAACGGGACATACCACTTCGGGACATCCGTCAGGAAATGGGATTTCCTATAGTGAAGCATGTCCCAAACCGCGTGTCCCGCCAAACCAAACGGAATGATCCAAGGCGCTATGACCAATCCACCCAAAGCAAGCACCCCAAAGGTAATGGCAACGGAGACTTCTGACACGAAAGCCTGTTCCTGGCCATGTATCACAGTAAATCCAACATATATGCCCGCAATGAACGCTAGGGTTAGGGCCGCTGCCGCAACCGACCAATCCATCGGCAAAAGCAGGTGTGGGACGCTGACCGCAAGTGCGACGATCAGACCACTCCGCATCGGATGGTTTCCAATAAACGTCAGCATGTCACATGCCCTCCATGGCATGATCTTTGTCGTCGGATGGGGCCACATACCATTGTTTCAAATATATCCGCTGGAACACAAAAACGGCCCCAATAGCGATGGCTGCAATGAAAACAATAATCGGGTCCGACCCCAGTTTCATCACGGTGAATGCTGCAAGAACAACCGCGTCAAACGCCAGTGCGCACATCAGAATGATGCCGTTCGCGCCAATTTCATGCCGCAAGTGCCGGAACACGCCCCAGTGCACCAACATATCCATGACCAGGTAAAAGAACGCCCCAAGTGACGCGATCCGGCTGAGATCGAAAAAGACCGCCAAAATTGATGCCATCACGACGGTATAAACCAAGGTGTGGCTGCGAACTGGACCAGACATTCCGAAATGCCGGTGCGGGATCATTTTCATGTCCGTTAGCATCGCCAACATCCGCGAGACGGCAAAAACGCTTGCCAAAACACCTGATGCAGTCGCTACGGCGGCCAAAACAACCGTGAAATAGAACCCCGCTTGGCCAAACGCAGGTGCGGCGGCTTCGGCCAGTGAATAGTCTTTGGCGGCAACGATCTGATCAATGGTCAGGTTGGATCCGACCGCCAGTGCAACCAACAAATAGATCACAACACAGATCGCGATCGAGATCATGATCGTGCGCCCTACATTGCGGTGAGGGTCCGTGATTTCCCCGCCGCTGTTCGTGATTGTTGTGAAGCCTTTGAACGCAAGGATCGACAGCGCAACAGAGGCCACAAATCCGGTCGCGTCAAATCCGGCCCCACTGCTGCTGGCATTCGGGAAACTCAACCCGCCAACCCACAATGCGACAATGCCAAACACCGCAATGCCGCCAATTTTCACGACGGCCATGATAATCGACAGCAGGCCCACTGATCTGTTGCCCGAGACATTCACAAGAAAAGCAAACAAGATCACGCCGACGGCCAAGAGAGGAACCAACGGGCCGCTGGATATGTCAAACGGGCGCAGCACATAGGTCGCAAATGTCCGTGCCACAAGGCTTTCTGAAATCACCATTGAAAGCGCCATCAACAAGGCGGCCGCCGCAGCAATCGCACCCGGCCCGTATGCCTTTTGCAAAATCATCGCGACGCCACCTGACGACGGCCACGCATTGGACATCTTGATGTAACTGTAGGCACTTAACGATGTGATGATCGCGCCCAATACAAATGACAGCGCAAAATATGGTCCTGCCAGCTGGGCGATCTGACCAGTCAAAGCAAAGATCCCTGCCCCGATCATGACCCCCGTCCCCATGCCCACAGCGCCACTGAGACTGATCGAGCTTTTGTTCAGGTCTGTATCGTTCGTATCAGCGCCGCTGTGGTCATGTTGCATTGGATATCCTTGGGTTTAGATTTTTGCACTGCGCAGCCGTAGTGCGTTGAGCACAACGGAAATCGAAGACGCGCTCATGGCGAATGCCGCGAACATTGGGCTGATCAATATTCCGAAGAAGGGGAACAGAATGCCCGCAGCGACCGGAACACCTGCAGTGTTGTAGATCAGTGCAAAGAACAGGTTCTGGCGAATGTTGCGCATCGTCGCACTTGCCAGCTTGCGCGCACGAACGATCCCGTCAAGATTCCCTTTCAACAGGGTAATCCCTGCGCTTTCAATCGCGACATCCGCACCTGTGCCCATCGCAATACCGACGTCAGCCTGTGCCAAGGCAGGTGCATCGTTCACGCCATCACCCGCCATCGCAACTTTTGCGCCAGCTTCCTGCAATTCGCGCACGATACGCGCCTTGTCTTGCGGCAGAACGTCGGCACGGATTTCGTCAATCCCCAGACGGACACCGATTGCCTTGGCGGTGCGTTCGTTGTCGCCCGTTGCCATGATGATCCGGAAGCCCAGTTCGTGCAGCGCTTTTAGGGCCGCAGGTGTGGTTTCCTTTACAGGGTCCGCAACGCTGACCAGTCCTGCAATTTTGCCATCAAGAACGACAAACATAACTGTTTCGCCTTCGTCACGGCGCAGGTTGGCCTTGTCGATCAAATCCCCGCCTTCAAGGCCCATATCGGTGATCAACGCGCGGTTACCAAGTGCTACGCGCTTGCCATCAACAACACCTTTCACACCCTTACCAGTGATGGCTTCAAAGTCGGTTGCCGTGACCATGTCAACGCCACGTTCCTGCGCACCGCGCACGATTGCCTCGGCAAGCGGGTGTTCTGACCCGCGCTCAAGTGATGCGGCAAGGCGTAATACCTCCGCTTCATCGTGGCCAGCCTCGGGCAAGACGGCAACTAAAGTTGGCTTGCCTTCAGTCAGCGTGCCGGTCTTGTCGACAATCAAGGTATCGACCTTTTCAAACCGTTCCAGCGCCTCGGCGTTTTTTATCAGAACACCCGCTTGCGCCCCGCGACCAGTGGCTGTCATGATTGACATGGGTGTCGCCAGACCAAGCGCACAGGGGCACGCGATGATCAGCACCGCAACCGCAGAGATTAGCGCATAGGACAGTGCAGGTGCCGGACCCCAAAGCGCCCACGCAGCAAAGGCAAGAACCGCCACCAAGATCACAATCGGCACAAAGTACCCTGCAACTTGATCCGCATATTTCTGGATTGGTGCGCGGCTACGTTGCGCGTTTGATACCATTTCGACGATTTGGGACAACATCGTATCGGACCCGACCCGGGTGGCCGCAATCACAAGACTGCCCGTGCCGTTGATCGTAGCACCCGTGACGGTGTCGCCTTCGACCTTTTCGACAGGAACAGGTTCGCCTGTGATCATGCTCTCGTCGATGGACGATCGCCCTTCGGTCACTGTGCCGTCCACCGGAACCTTGTCGCCGGGGCGCACACGGACGTGGTCCCCAACAAGAACATCCTCAAGTGGGATTTCTTCTTCAGTGCCATCTTCGCGAATGACACTTGCGGTTTTGGCCGCCATATCAAGCAGTGCGCGGATCGCCTTGCCTGTGCCTTCGCGTGCGCGCAATTCCATTACCTGCCCCAACAAGACCAATGTGACAATCACGGCGGCGGCCTCGAAGTAGACGCCGACATTACCGTCGACATCACGAAAGCCGCTTGGAAAAATGGACGGCACAAGAACAGCAACGATACTGAATATCCACGCGGCCATGACGCCCATAGCAATCAACGAGAACATGTTGAGGTTCATGGTTTTGAAGGAGTTCCA
>JBARCK010000108.1:0-2274 GCA_049794015.1 Sulfitobacter sp.
GGAAAACGCTTGGTTTGGCGGCTTCAATCGGCGCGGTGCGTCAACCCTGCCGGCCGACACAGATTGGCTAGGTGTTACAGCAGGGCGTGGGCCAGCAATCCAAGTGCGCCCAGAGCAATCACCAGAAGGGTCAGCAGCATGCCAAGTTGGCGCAGGCTGATTAACTGCGGGGTAGAGGCGAATCCATAGGCGTGCAACGCACGGCCCGCGACGAGGGCGATGCCCAGCAGGTGGACGGCCAGAGCAGGGGCACCGGACATCTCGACCAGCAGCAGAATGACCACTGCGAAAGGCGCGTACTCGGCGCAATTGGCCTGCGCGCGCATCCGCTTCAGAAGGTTTTTGTCGCCCTTGTCTCCGAGTGAAATCAGGTTAGCACGCCGATAACGGATCACACGCCAACTGAGCGCCAGAAATATGAATGCGGTCAGGGCGGCGTAGATCGGGGTGATTGTGACGGTCATGGTGGTTCCTTTTTGATGCCCGCTGCCTGTTGGGGCGGTCCCTGATTGGACAAGGCCCAAATGGGAATGTCAAAACAATAGCCCTGACTTCGCGAGCGCACAAAAAAGGCCCCAACCGAGGTTGGAGCCTTTTTAGAAGTTTCACAGCTAGGGCCTAGTGACCGGGCTGCTTGTCCCAATCTTCCTGCTTTGGCAGGATTTCAAAGGTATGCTCTGGCGGCGGGGATGGCAGTGTCCATTCCAGCGTGTCGGCATATTCGTTCCACGGGTTGTTCTGCGTCACCTTTGCGCCGCGCAGCAGCGAATAGGCGATCACCCCGAAGAAGAAGATGAAGGAGGCAAAGCTCAGGAAGGCACCCCAGCTTGACCACTGGTTCCAGTAGGCGAATGCCTCGGGATAGTCGATGTAGCGGCGTGGCATGCCCTGACGACCCAAGAAGTGCTGTGGGAAGAAGGTCAGGTTGGCGCAGATGAACATCGCCCAAAAGTGCAGCTTGCCTGCCCATTCAGGGTACATGCGACCAGTCATTTTGGGGAAGTAAAAGTAAACCCCCGCAAAGATCGCGAACACCGCGCCCAAGCTCATCACGTAGTGGAAGTGCGCCACAACATAGTAAGTGTCGTGGTAGTAGCGGTCCACGGCGGCTTGGGACAGTACGATGCCTGTCACGCCACCAACGGTGAAGAGGAACAGGAAGCCGAAGGCCCAGAGCATCGGTGTTTTCAGCTCAACCGAACCGCCCCACATGGTTGCAATCCACGAGAACACTTTGACGCCTGTCGGCACCGCAATGACCATGGTTGCCAACATGAAGTAGGCTTGTTGGTTCAGTGTCATGCCCACGGTATACATGTGGTGCGCCCAGACGACGAAACCCAATGCACCGATTGCGATGATCGCCCAGACCATTGGCAGATAGCCAAAGATCGGTTTGCGCGAAAACGTTGCAATCACGTGGCTGATGATGCCGAAACCGGGCAGGATGATGATGTAAACTTCGGGGTGACCGAAGAACCACAGGATGTGCTGGTAGAGAACCGGATCGCCGCCGCCCGAGGGGTCAAAGAAGGCGAAGCCAAAGTTGCGGTCCATCAGCAGCATCGTGATGGCGCCCGCCAGAACAGGCAGGGACAACAGGATCAGCCATGAGGTGACAAAGATCGACCAGCTGAACAGCGGCACTTTGAACAGGGTCATCCCCGGTGTGCGCATGTTCAGGAAGGTGGTGATCATGTTGATCGCACCAAGGATCGAAGAGGCACCCGAAACGTGAACCGCAAAGATCGCGAGGTCCATCGACATGCCGCCTTCTTTCACAGAAAGCGGTGGATAAAGCACCCAACCCACACCGGAACCGGCCTGACCGTTACCACCCGGGGCAAGGACAGAGCAGACAGCCAGTGTTGTACCGGCCACATAAAGCCAGAACGACAGGTTGTTCATCCGTGGAAACGCCATATCCGGCGCGCCGATTTGCAAAGGCATCAAATAGTTGCCGAAACCGCCGAAAAGCGCCGGAATAACAACAAAGAACATCATCAGGATACCGTGACCGGTGATCAAGACGTTCCAGAGGTGGCCGTTAGGCGTACACAGTGTTGAGCTGTCCGCGATGAAACGCGCACCTTCCATACACATGTACTGAACGCCGGGGTTCATCAGTTCCAACCGCATGTAAACGGTGAAGAGAACGGAGATGAACCCGACAAAAGCGGAGACGATCAGGTACAAAATACCGATGTCTTTGTGGTTTGTGGACATGAACCAACGGGTAAAGAAGCCCCGTTCGTCTTCGTGATCGTGCCCGTT
>JBARCK010000109.1:0-39039 GCA_049794015.1 Sulfitobacter sp.
ATCTGTTTTGGGACGGGGTTCGAAGGTTGCCGTATTCTCAGGCCGACATCATCGAAGGGCTTTGTAATCTAGTAGGCTATGGCGTCGCTTTGAAGGGCGATATTGATAATATAAGCGGCAAACATTGGGAAGACGCTTCAAAGGCATTGTTCGGTGAGACCTTGTATGTAGAGTTTGGTGCGGATGATGAGAGTTATTCTCGAAGCTATGTTTCCGTCAACGCAATGAGAAATGCGATAAGGTCTGACATCAGTGACTATGTATCACAAGAATTTAAGTCCGCTCAGATTGTGCACCCCATAAACGTTCTGAGAATGGCCAGTGTACCCCAACAGCTATTTGATACGGAACCATTCTTTCCGTTATTCTTGAAAGAGATAGTACCGATGCAGGTTCTTATGCGTGATCAAGCATTGTTTTTTTCACCTGTACGATTGACCATTTTTGGCTTGTCGTAAGCCTGCAAAATTGTGTGCCGATGAAGCTTTTGCTTTTACAGATTATACTTGAACTTAGTTATGTTGCGGGCTCTCAAGTCACGAATTCTCTGTTTCCGGCAACAACGCCTCAATCTCGGCAAACCCGATGGCTTTGTGGGAGTAGGTGAAACTGCCTTGATCCAGCACTTCACGTGCTGCGTCAATAAACGCGCCATACGCTGTGCGCGCCATTGCGGCCCCAACACTGATCCGGCGCACCCCTGCATCCGAAAGTTCCGAAATGGTAAAGGTCGCACCGGGCAGGCCCATGACGACATTCACAGGTTTGCTGACGCTGCTACAAACCGTACGGATCAATTCCAGATCATGTAGGTCGGGTGCATAAAGTACATCTGCACCTGCGGCCTCAAACGCCTGTAGGCGACGGATGATGTCATCCACATCGGTACTGCCATATTGCAACGCCTCGGCGCGGGCGGTCAGGACAAAATCACGTGGCAGGGCGCGCGCGGCCTCGCTTGCGGCGGCGATCCGGTCTACGGCGTGATTAAATTCATAGATTGGATTCTCAGGATCACCGGTGAAATCTTCTAATGAACAACCTGCCAAACCAGTCTTTGCCGCCACGCGCATGGTTTCAGCAGCACTTTCAGGACTGTGCCCTAAGCCATATTCGAGGTCCGCAGAAACGGGCAGGGCAGTTGCCCCAACAATCATACGACAATGGTCCAGCACCGCGGCATCACTGGCACGCCCTTCACGCAGCCCCATTGAAAACGCCATCCCGGCGCTGGTCGTTGCAAGCGCAGGAAACCCCATTGCGGCCAACATCCGCGCGCTGCCAATGTCCCATGGATTTGGCATGACAAAGGCTCCGGGGCCGTTGTGAAGTTCGCGAAAAGATGTGGTGTTGCTCATGATAGCCGCCCCCAAATGGATTGCGGACATGGTAATGACTAAATCTGAAAACGACAGGGTTTATGCGCGCCGGGCCGCCATGATCCAGATAACAACCAGCCCAAGCGAGAGGACGCCATTCCATCCAGCCATGGAAAGGCCAAGAAAGGACCAGACGATTTCATCGCACAGGACCAAACCCGTGGGCGCGTCCATGGACAGTAAATCACTGCCTGACATTGCACCCATATCAAGCCCACCACCCGTGCAAGACGAAGGGCCGGGCCACCAGCGCCATTCAACACCTGCATGATAAAAGCCAATAAAACTGGTGATGCCAGCGGCCAAAGCCCCAAGCCATGCCAGCAATCGCGGACCACCCAACAGTAAAATCACACCAAGCAAGATTGCAGCAGCATGGGGCCAGCGTTGCCACAGACACATCTTGCAGGGCAGAAAACCACCGATGTGTTGAAACCCGTAAGCGCCCAACAGCACAGCCGCCGAGCCAAGTGTCGCAATCAAGATCAAAGTCTTACGGGTCATAGATAGCGCACCATTACAAAGCCACCGATCAGCAGCACCACAGCAAGAGTAAACATCAAGGGCAGACGCCGTTCAATGAACTCTTGAATGGGTGCGCCGTAACGCCACAGCAGGGCCGCAACGATAAAGAATCGTAAACCCCGCGCCAAGATTGAAGTCACGATAAAGGTGCCTAGCGGCATGCCTGTCCAGCCGGACATGATGGTGATGACCTTGTAAGGGAAAGGCGTGACACCCGCGGTCAAAACTGCCCAGAACCCCAAATCATTAAAGCGCTGTGAATATTCGGCCATCTTGTCGGCCTTGCCCAAAGCCGCCAAAATCGGTTCGCCCAAGGTGTCAAAGGCCAGCGCACCAATGGCATACCCCAGCAAACCACCCAAAACAGAAGCCGCCAAAGCCACACCAGCGATCAACCATGCACGATTTGGCCGCGCGATGATCATCGGGATCATGATGATATCTGGGGGGATTGGGAAAACCGAACTTTCGATAAACGCCACAAACGCCAGCGCCCAAAGCGCATGGGGGTGCTGGGCGAGGCCAAGTGTCCAGTCATAGAGGCGGCGGATCATAGGGGGCTCCGATATCGAATTGACCTTGCAACACCACGCGCACCGGGCGGGGTCAAGTGTCGCGTGATATTTTGATGAAATTACTCTTGCCCATATCTGCATAGCGCGTTAGATGGCGATCAGTGCCCGAGTGGCGGAATGGTAGACGCAGGAGATTCAAAATCTCCCGCTGCGAGGCGTGCCGGTTCGAGTCCGGCCTCGGGTACCAACCTAACTTTGTTAGGTCTCCGTTTAGATTGTTTGTTGATGGGGATATGCACGTTTGCATGTTGGATAAGGCTGTATATTGTACTGCCGTACCCCCTTGCGCGGGGACCCTAGGTATTTATCAGTTATGAACAAACATCCCTATGCATCCCTGCCACAGCGCGCATTCTGGAAAACCGCTGTTAACAACGTGGATGCAGCCGATATTACGGGCTTGTGGGATCCAAAATCACCGCTTTCACTGACGGACAAGGTGGTCACCTATGGGTCGTGCTTTTCACAGCGCATTGGCCGGGCTTTGGCGGCAAAAGGATATAATTGGCTGTGTACCGAACAGGGTCCCGCAGATGCTGGCGATCTGAACCATGCCTATAATTACGGCATATTCTCGTCGCGCACGGGCAATATCTATACCACATCGCTGTTGCATCAATGGATGTCTTGGGCGGTGGGTCACAGCACACCCCCTGATGAAGTCTGGGAACAAGATGGTCGTTTCTATGACCCGTTCCGACCCCGGATTGAACCAAACGGTTTTGCCTCTGCGCAAGAGGTCAAAACATCGCGCGCTGTTACCATAGATGCGTTTCGAAAAAGCATTGAACAAGCAGATGTCTTTATCTTTACACTTGGGCTGACTGAACGGTGGCGTCACCAGACGGGGTATGAATACCCCATGTGCCCCGGCACGGTTGCAGGTGAATTTGACGGTAAGGCGCATGTTTTTGACAATATGGGGTATCCCGACGTGCTTGAGGGATTGCGCGCAGCAATGGTGTTGATGCGCGAGGTGAACCCAGATCTGAAATTTGTTCTGACAGTTAGTCCGGTGCCGGTGACCGCAACAAATGCGGGGCAACATGTGATCGCAGCGACGATGTACACAAAATCGGTTTTGCGGGTTGTCGCAGACGCCCTTTGTTCAGAGCTGGATCATGTCGATTATTTTCCAAGCTACGAAGTTTTGGCCAGCCCGGCATTCAAAGCTGAATTCTATGAAGCCAACCAGCGCGAGATAAGTACCGCAGGCATAGATCGTGTTGTCAGGGAATTCATTTCCTGCCTGAACGTGAAATTTGGCGGGGCAGGGGCGGCGACACATGTTGCCAAACCAACCGCACAGATGCCACACGCGCAAAAGGTCAACGAAGACGACGTCTGTGAGGAAGAGTTGCTCAATGCCTTTGCAGACAAAACATAAATCTTCACGTGCCTTGATTATTGGCAACAGCCAAGTCGGGGCATTGGTCGCCTCGATCCGGCACAACACCAACATCGCTGTGTTTGCAGCACCCGGTCGTAGATTTAAAGGGATCACCATTGATCAAGGCGGGACGATCACGGGGGCGGAGTTTTCGCTTAATTGTCCTGAGACCTGCAAAGTCACCGATTTCTCGCGTATCCTTATCTATGCTGACTTTCCCGAACCTGTGAGTGTGGTGCTTGCAGACACACAGCCTTATTCATCAGGTTTCTTGAACGCCTATTACAAAGCAAAATTTCAAAAAACAGATGCAATTGCACTGGCGGATAAACTTGCTGAGTTTTGTGATCCATCAGCGATCTCATTGATCCCGCGCAATCTAAGCGTGGAAGATGACGCTGGTGGATACCCCGACATTGACATGGCGCAGGCCCATGCGGAAATCTCGGCCTTGGCAGGGTATGATATCGCGCAGGTCAAGGGCGGGATATACAGCGACACGCACGCACCTTTGAAAGCCTACTTTAAACAGTCGTTGCGCATAGATGGCAGTATGGTGGACCCGGTGGAAAAGCCAATGCATGCCCGTCGGCATGTGAGCGCAGAGGCGGGTGTGATCCTGTATGACAACATCCTGCCACTCCTTGGCATAGCTGCACCGCTTTCAGGTAAGTTAAAGCGCCTTTGGTCGAGATTCAGCCGATAATCGTGAAATTATCAACGTATTCGATCCGATTTTAAATTTGATTCGATACAAATGTGGCAAGGATCGTCGCTGACCTGAACCAGTTTCCCACATATTCGGCTATTGGTTCCAACTGAATAACAAATAATGTACAACTAAGGCGCGAATGAGGCTGCGTGACCTTGGTCGGTCGGCCCGTGCCATTGTTTCGGTCAATGATACAATTAACGATTTATTAACCACGCAATCCAGAGGCGTATTTTTTCGAATACCCAATTTTATATACGAAATGCCAAAAGCGCACTTCCTTGATTTTGGAAACAATTAACCTTTTTGGGTCGTAAAGGTTAATGTTTTTAAAAGTTAAAATGTCGTAAATTCAAAGAGTTCGCTGACACTTTTCAGACATTTTTCCCTTTGTTGAAACGAACCTAGCCCCTATGAATGTTCTTGCCCAACTGGGGGGCGACGATTTTAGGTCACGGGGGCGGCCACATTATTGCGCATCATTTGATGTGGGAGATGTGTGTACGCTGCGCAATTTGCGACCGTATATACGACAGGCTCTCAAGAGGTCATTCTCTTGGTGCTTTTGCCCTTTGGGCTCTCCCCTATTTTATTGGTGCGAATGTGTGTGTGTCGCTCAGACCTATGTCGTGGCTTTGCGGGGTGAACGAGTTTGTGTGTTTGGAGTGACTGAAATGATCTGTGCTATTTTATTGAATCAAAAAGCCTGCGCTTTTGGGCGTCTTGCTTTGAATAGCAAAGCCCAATCCAACACCAATTTCGCATTAATTTCCAGATCGGCCGCGTTGCGCGCCGCGCGCAACACTGCTTAAGGAGCACATCACATGCTTAGAACTCTTGATTTCAATACATTCACCGCTGGCACCGTCATTGATAATGAATATGAGGGCGTCACAATCAGCGCCACGGGTGGTTCCGGTCAAGCGATGATCTTTGACAGCGCCAATCCTACCGGTGGCGACGAAGATCTGGCTTCTGACACATTGGGTGGTCTGTTGATCATTTCTGAGGACGGCGACAGCTCGGACCCGGATGACAACGCATCTGGTGGCACGATTTCGTTTGATTTCGATAACCTTGTGACGATGAAATCGATCACCTTTAAGGATATCGAAGAATCCACACCTCCGGGCACGCAAATCTTTTTCTATGATGAAGCGGGCAATGTGATCGACAGCCAATTTGTTGAACCAACTGGCGACAATGGTGAAGCTACTATTGAATTGAACGTTCCTGGCACGGCCCGCTTTGAAGTTGTCATGCAGGGGTCTGGCGCAATTGACGACGTTGCGTTTGATGATCCGGCATTTGGTCCCATGGCAGGCGACGGCATTGTTTCAAACGATGATGATGGCGATCTGATCGACGTCACCTACACGGGCGATCCAGATGGTGACATGATTGATAACGGTGACGCATTGTTGCCGGGCGAAGCGGCTGAAGATGACATCGTTGATGCACAAGGCGGCAACGACACAATCCTGTCCGGTGAAGGCGATGATGAAGTATACGCAGGCGCTGGTGACGATGATGTTGAAGGTGGTGCTGGTGATGACGTCATTTACGGCGACAGCGAACTTGGTGCTGTGGCCGACCCTGTGCGCGAAAGCTTTAACTGGGAAGGGTTGAGCGACGCTGAAATAGATGGCGGCGTGTCTCAGGACACGGGTTCCGTGACGGTTACCTATGATCGTTTCACAGACACTGGTGCGCACGATTCCTCACTTGGCAGCGTTGATCTGAACGTGTCTGGCATCGATTCAGATGGCCAGCCAATCGACAGCGACAGCGGTCTGGCATCAATCACAAACGGCCAAGGCAACACAGGCGCGTTTTCTTGGGAATTCAGCGATGCTGTGTCCGATGTATCCTTTAACATCAATGATATCGATGGTGACGGCGTTGTCACTGTGCGTGCCTTTGATGCAGATGGGAACCCAATCGAAGTAAACCTGGCGGGTGGCGCGAACCTTACATTGCTCGACAATGATGCGGTGGCGGGCAACGACACTGCGGACAGCAATGGTGGCTATGCCGCCTCGACCGCAGATGGCTATAATCTCAACGTCACCATTCCTGGTCCCGTTGCGCGGATTGAAATCATCCACACGCAGGACGGAACTGGAAACTCTGGTATCAACGTCACGGACATCTTCTTTGATGCACCTGTTGTTGGCGGTGCGGCGGGCAATGATGATCTGAATGGTGAAGACGGCGACGACCTGATCTTTGGCGAAGGTGGCGACGATACGCTAACGGGCGGCGCGGGCGTTGACACGCTGTCTGGTGGCGACGACGCAGATACATTCATCGGCGGCAACGCAGGTGACGTTGTTGATGGCGGCGCTCGCGGCGACGACAATGACACGCTTGATCTGTCTGACGCGGGCCCATTGCGGGTTCTGACACAAACAGACGACGCGGATGGGAATTCCACATCTGGTACAATCGGGTTCCTTGATGCGGACGGCAACGTCGTAGGTGACGTGTTGACCTTCTCTGAGATTGAGAACTTGATCTTGCCAGAGGCAAACGAAGCGCCAATCACTGTGCCAGACGCGATTGTTACAGATGAGGACACCGCGTCTGATCCGATCAATGTGCTGAGCAATGATGTTGATCCAGACGGCGACACGCTGACGCTGACGTCTGCGACCAGCCCGGATGGCACCGTGAGTTTCACACCCGAAGGCGAAGTTGTGTTCACGCCGAACGACGATTTCACGGGCACCACAACAATTACTTATACAGCGACAGACCCAAGTGGCGCGTCCACACCGGGCACCGTAGATGTGACCGTGAACCCAGTGAACGACGCACCTGTGGCGGTTGATGATGTAGCAAGCACAGACGAAGAAACCTCTGTAATTATTGATCTTATTGGCAATGACACGGACGTGGACAACACCAACGGCGAATTGTCTTTGGTCACCGCAACTGTGCCTGCCGATCAGGGTACGCTGGTGGATAACGGCGACGGTACGGTGACCTTCACACCTGCCGCCGATTTCACTGGCGATGCGACGATCACTTACACGGTTTCTGACCCAGATGGATTGACCGATGAGGGTCAGGCTGTTGTCAGTGTTGGCAATGTCAACGACGCACCTGTCACCGTGGATGATACAATCGTCACAGACGAAGACACAGATTCTGATCCGATCAATGTGCTGACCAACGACAGCGATCCAGATGGCGACACGCTGACGCTGACCTCTGCAACCAGCCCGGATGGCACTGTGACCTTCACACCTGAAGGCGAAGTTGTGTTCACACCGAACGATGATTTCACCGGTACAACCACAATCACCTACACAGCGACGGATCCAAGTGGCGCGTCCACACCGGGCACCGTCAACGTGACAGTGAACCCGATCAATGACGCGCCAGTGGCCGTTGATGATGCAGAAACCACAGAAGAAGATACTTCTGTGATTGTGGATCTGATTGGCAACGACACAGATGTCGACAATGACACGGCTGACCTGACCTTGGTCACGGCGACTGTACCTGCCGATCAAGGAACACTTGTGGACAATGGCGACGGTACGGTGACCTTCACACCTGCTGAGGATTTCAATGGCGTTGCGACAATCACCTATACCGTTGCTGATCCAGACGGGTTGACCGACGAAGGTCAGGCAACCGTGGCTGTGACGGGCGTTAATGATGATCCCGTGACTGTGAGCGACACCATTGTTATGGACGAAGACACGACATCTGATCCGATTAACGTGCTCGACAACGACAGCGATCCAGACGGTGACACGCTGACGCTGACCTCAGCGGGCAGCCCGGATGGCACCGTTGAATTCACACCAGAGGGCGAAGTGATCTTTACCCCTGCGGATGATTTCACGGGCACAACCACGATCACCTATACTGTCAATGACCCAAGTGGAGGGTTTGCAACGGGCACAGTGAATGTCACTGTGAACCCGGTGAATGACGCACCTGTTGCGGTGGATGATGTCGAAGCGACTGCCTTTGAAACGGACGTTGTTGTTGACCTGATTGGCAATGATACGGACATCGACAATGACGTTTCTGAGCTGACCTTGGTCACAGCAACAGTTCCTGCGGATCAAGGCACGCTTGTCGACAACGGCGACGGAACGGTAACCTTTACCCCCGCAGCTGGTTTCACAGGCGATGCGACAATTACCTATACCGTGTCTGACCCAGATGGTTTGACAGACGAAGGTCAGGCGGTAGTGACAGTCCTCAGCGATCCAGCTGATGGTATCGTAGACGGCACAGATGGCGATGATCTGATCGACGCCGATTACGAAGGTGACCCACAAGGCGATCTGATCGATGCCAATGATGAAATCTTGCCCGGTGCGGGCCCGAATGATGACTTTGTCCGCGCTGGTGACGGTGATGACACGGTTCTGGCAGGCGACGGCAATGACAGCGTCCTTGCTGGTGATGGTGATGACAGCGTTGACGGTGGTGTTGGCGACGACACATTGATCAGTGGTGACGGCAACGACACCGTGCTTGGTGGTGACGGCGACGATTTGATCGACACAGCCAGCGGCGAATTGGCCCCTGACTTGGGCTATCCTTTCGCTGCAACCGATCCGCTGGGCTATGACCCTGATACGGACCCAGAAAACGACCGCGATTCTGTTGACGGTGGCGATGGCAACGACACCATCATCACAGGCGACGACCGTGATACGATCACCGGTGGCGCTGGTGCGGATGTGATCAACTCTGGCATCGACGATGATATCGTGGATGGCGGCGCGGATGATGACCGGATTGTCGGCGGCGAAGGCAACGACAGCATCCTTGGCGGCACTGGCAATGACACGATCTATGCCGGCAACGACCCTGATCTGGGCCTCGACATCCTGAACATCCCGGATGAGGCCACGCCCGGTTTCCCATTTTCACCTGATCGCAACCCTGACAACGGCCAGGATACGGTTGATGGCGGCGATGGCGATGATGTGATCTATGGCGCGGACGACGACGATCTGTTGATCGGTGGTGCTGGCGATGACTTCCTTGATGGTGAAATCGACGACGATACGCTGCAAGGTGGATCAGGCGAAGACACGCTGATCGGTGGTCAAGGCGATGACAGCCTAGAGGGCGGCACTGGTAATGACACGCTGCAAGGTGGCATCGGTGACGATACATTGCGTGGCAACCGTGACGATGACCTTCTTGAAGGTGGTGACGGCAACGACGTTCTTGATGGCGGCGGCGAAAACGACACCCTGCTTGGTGGCGACGGCGACGACAGCCTGCAAGGTGGTCAGGGCGACGATGTTCTGGATGGCGGCGACGGTGATGACAGCATCACAGGCGGCGCGGGTGCTGACATCTTCATGGGTGGTGCTGGCAACGACACTATGATTGGTGGCGGTGATCAGGATACGTTCAGCGGCGTTAACGCTGGTGACGTGATCGACGGCTCAAGCGCTGGCATCGACATGGACACGCTTGATCTGCGCGGCTCTGCCCCAGTGGGTGGCCGTTTGGAGGTGACCTATACCTCTGCGGATCAAGAGGACGGTTTTGTCACTTACTACGACGAAGACAACAACGCCCTGCCTGATGTGCTCGTGTTCGAAGAAATCGAAACCATCGTGCCTTGTTTCACCCCCGGCACACGCATCGCCACACCTAAAGGCGAACGTAACGTTGAGGAATTGCAGGTTGGTGATCGCGTGATCACCCGTGACAACGGCATCCAAGTGATCCGTTGGGTGGGTCAGCGCGATATGTCTGGGGCAGAACTTGACCGTGCCGAACACCTAAAGCCGGTTCTGATCCGTCAGGGGGCCCTCGGCAACGATCTGCCAGAGCGTGATATGATGGTGTCACCAAACCACCGTGTCTTGGTGGCCAACGACAAAACTGCCCTGTACTTTGAAGAGCGTGAAGTCTTGGTTGCTGCCAAACACCTGACCGGCCTTGACGGCGTTGACATCGTGGATGTGTCACACACGACCTACATCCACATCATGTTCGACAATCACGAGGTTATCCTCTCAGACGGCGCTTGGACCGAAAGCTTCCAACCCGGTGACATGTCACTGGCAGGAGTTGGCAATGCCCAGCGCAACGAAATTCTGGAACTCTTCCCAGAGTTGGCCACGGCTGAAGGTATTGAAGGGTATGCATCCGCACGCCGTTCCTTGAAAAAGCACGAGGCGAAACTTTTGACCAAGTAACGCCTGCTAAAGACATGCATGTGGGGGCACATGCACCGAAATATGCAGCTGTTGTGCGGGGTGATGCCTGCGCGACGACGGAACGGGGCGGTCGCCGCCCCGTTCCATTTCTTGTTTTGAAGATGGTGAATAACGGCGTAACGGTGTGATTGTATCGGATCGGGAAACAATCACTTAAAATTGTAAACCATAATGCGAAATAATTGGGCAAAGTGCAGCCTATTTTTGTTTTTTCCCCTGAAAACCCTATAAATTGTCTGTAATGAGGCTAAGTAATCTAAGACTGAGATGCGCCGCTGTGGGGCTTCTTACAATATCAGTTTTTATGTTTGAGAGGTGCCACTGCCATGGCCGTAATCAATGGAACACCCGGGGCGGATACGCTTCAAGGTACGTTTGAAAATGACCAGATCACCGCAGGTGCGGGCGATGACCGTGTGTCCGGTGAAGGTGCTGATGATCTGATCGATGGCGGCGCGGGCAACGACACACTATACGGTGATGCTGGCGAAGGCACTGCACCCGGAACAGATGCGTCCCCGATCACATTGGAATTCGGCAACCGCGTGAACAACACTGGCAACAACGCCGATGCGGGCGACAGTGTGGTCTACCGCGATGTCGCTGTTCTTGAAGATGGAACGCCGATCTGGGGCCGTTTGGTTTTGGTCTCGACCTCTGACGATGGCATGCCGATTGACCTGACAGGCGGCAATGGCGCTGAGATTTTGCTGAACAGCGGCGGCGGATCACAGTTTCAGGGTGAAACCGCGACATTCCGGTTGGAATTCTTTGATCCTGCAACGGGCCTGCCGGTGTCGCTGAATTCAACCGCGACCTTTAACGACCTTGACCGCAACAGCCCCGGTAACCAAGAATCCGTGACCGTTGACGCCAATAGTTTTACCGCATTTGGCACCAGCTCTGACACGTCGCTGAATGTGACCACCAGCGGTGGCACTGTGAACGCGGCAGGTACCGAACAAAACAACCCAAGCGATCAAGATGCGTGGTTCTCTGCGCAGTTTGAAGATCGCGAATTTATCGAATTCACGCTAGAAGCGCGGTCAAGCGCATCTGGTTTCACGCTGTCTGGTGATCTGATCGACGATGCAGTGGTGACGCCGATTGTGGCGGGCAACGACACGATCAATGGCGGCATCGGCAACGATGTGATTTTTGGTCAGGGCGGCAACGATGTTCTTGATGGCGGTGAAGGCAACGACAGCCTGAGCGGTGGCGAAGGGCTTGATACGCTGACATCCGGTGGCGGTAACGACAGTGCGACAGGCGGGCAGGGGTCCGACGTCTTTAACTTTACCTCTGGCGGCAATCACACGATTATCGGTGGTGAAGACGCGGATGGCACAGACGTGGATGTGCTGGACCTGACGGGACTTGATCGGTCGCTTTATACTGTAACGCCCGGCGCGCCCGAGGCGGGTACAATTCAGTTTTTCAATGCGGATGGCAATCTGGTTTCAACCACCACCTATTCCGAAATCGAAGAAATCATCATCTGTTTCACGCCCGGTACACGCATCGCAACCAAGCGCGGCGAAGTGCCTGTGCAGCAGTTGAAAGTAGATGATCAGGTTGTGACACGTGACAATGGCGTACAGCCGTTGCGTTGGGTGGGGCGGCGCAATTTGCACCGCGCTGATCTGGCAAAGATGCCTGCGTATTTCCCGATTATGATCCGGGCAGATGCTTTGGGCAAAGGCATGCCGCAACGCGATATGATGGTCAGCCCAAACCACCGTATGTTGATTTCATCCGAACTGGCTGAGGTGATGTTTGGCGAACGTGAAGTGCTGGTGGCGGCCAAACATTTGACGGGGCTGGACGGCGTTGAGATACTGCCGACACCCAAAGTCAGCTATATCCACCTGTTGTTTGACAACCATGAGGTCATTCTGGCCGATGGATGCTGGACCGAAAGTTTCCAACCCGGTGAACATTCAATGGCCGGTATTCAAAGTGAACAACGTCAAGAGATTGTGACCCTGTTCCCTGAGTTGGATGTGGCAGAGGGTTTGAACAATTACGCCGCTGCGCGTCGGTTGCTTAAGGCACATGAAGCGCATTTGTTGACGTTGGAACAAGCTAGCTAAATCAAATACCTATGAGGCGCAATTCATGTGGCTTGGCGCATTTTGCGCCAAGCTTTCCAGTCTTCTGGCGTGTCTAGATCGCACCGCGCGCGGTTACCCGGCAGCGGGATCAATGCCACATTTGGCCCGGCTGCCGCGACCACGTCGCGCCCTCCGCTGTCGCCTTTCAGGGCGGTCAGTTGCGCGAATACATCTGCTTTGAAAATGATCGGATGACCGGGTTTGCCAGTGTCGGTGGCACCGCGCCAGATCAGGGTATCGCTGTGCAGGTCCACACCATCGGCAACTTTGGTCAAATCCTCGGCGCTGAGATCTGGCAAATCGGCAAGAAGCACCATCACACACGGGCAATCTGGCAATGCTGAAATAGCAGCACGCAAGCTCGCGTTCATGCCTTCATCCGCATCACGGACAGGCAGAGGCGTGACATTGATATTTGCCAGAACGCCGTAGCGTGGATGCGGCCTTGGCGGTAAGGCGATGATAACGTCACCGCTTGTTACCGCGCGCGCCATCAACGCTTGGTGCCGCAACAGGGGCTGGCCGTCTACATCCTCTAACAACTTGTCGCGTCCACGCATCCGGCTTGATTGCCCCGCAGCGAGGATGATGATGGGCATATGCATAAGAGCGACTTTAGGGGCAATTGTGCACTTGGGAAAGCTATCCGCGCATACGGTCCCCATCTGGATCAAACAGCGGCGTTGAGATGATCGTCGCAGATCGCATTTTGCCAAGAATTTCGATCTCGACTGTCAAACCATCTGTGGCACGCTCCCTTGGCACAAACCCCATGGCAATAGATTTAGCCGCATGGTGCGAATAGCCGCCAGATGTACAAAACCCGACCACGGCACCGTCCAACCAGATCGGTTCATAGCCTTGCACATCCGCGTCCAGCGCATCGACCTCAAAGGCGACCAGCTTGCGGGAAGGGGGCGTTGCGCGCTCTGCTTCGGCCAGTTCGCGCCCAATGAAGGGTGTGTTTTTCTTAAAGCTGATAAAGCGGTCCAGCCCGGTTTTGGCAGCCGTATAATCGGGCGAAAATTCTGACATCCAAGAGCCAAAGAACCGGTCAAGGCGCAGTGACATCATTGCGCGCATGCCAAAGGGCACCATGCCATGCGGTTGGCCTGCATCCCAAAGCGTATGCCACAGCGCGCGTTGTCCCATCGGATCACAGAAAATCTCATAGCCCAGATCACCCGTATAGCTGACGCGTTGCACGATGCAGTCGGTCATGCCCACAGTCATTTTGCGCACATCAAGGAACTTCATCTGTGAAACATCGGTCAACGTACAGGCCTGCAAAACATCGCGCGCCTTTGGCCCGGCAATCTGAAACCCTGTGCGGCGATCTGAGATGTTCTCAACCCGCACACCCTCCGTCATATGTTGTTCAAACCAACGTGTATGAAAGGCCTGCGCGCCATAAGATGCGGTCAGCTGGAACTCTTCTTCACCAAGGCAAGACATGGTGAAATCACCAATCAACTTGCCCTTTTCTGATAGCATCGGCGTCAAGGACATACGCCCCTGTTTTGGCACACGGCCCGCCATCACGCGGTCTAACCAGTCCCGGGCCATTGGCCCTGTGACCAGATATTTACCAAAGTTCTGGGTTTCGTTGATGCCGACACCGTTTCGCACGCCCATAACCTCACGTGCGGTTGCGTCAAACGCATCAGAGCGGCGGAAGGAAGGCGTTTCAAATGTTGGTTCGTCCCCCGTTGCAAAGTAATTGGGCACTTCAAGCCCATATTGCTGGCCCCAGACCGCACCCATCTGACTGAAAATATCATACATCGGCGTGGTGCGGTTGGGCCGCGCGGCGGGTAGTTCTTCGTTCGGGTAGGCGACAGAGAACCTTTTTTGATAGTTCTCAATCACTTTAGGCAAGGTATAGCCCGGCGTGATCCAATCGCCAAAGCGGGCCACATCCATGGCCATCACGTCGCGCTCGCATTCGCCCTCAACCATCCATTGCGCCAGCATCAACCCAACGCCGCCACCTTGGCTAAAGCCCGCCATGACACCGCAGGCCGACCAATAGTTGCGCATGCCCGGCACAGGACCAACCAATGGATTGCCATCGGGTGCAAAGGTAAACGGGCCGTGGATCACGTTCTTGACGCCAGCACGTTCCAGATCGGGAAAGCGTTTGTAGGCAAAGGCGATGCTGTCTTCGATCTTGTCAAAATCGTCTTGCAACAGGTCCTGTCCAAAGCTCCACGGTGTACCCTCAACAGCCCACGGGCGGCAGGTTTGTTCGTAAAATCCAATGCACAGCCCTTTGCCTTCTTGGCGCAGATAGGATTCCCCGGCGGGGTCCATGACATGGGGATGCTCAATGCCATCTTTCATCATATCGACAATCATTGGCACATCTTCAGTGACAAGATACTGGTGCTCCATCGGGTGCAGTGGGAAATATACCCCCGCCATCGCCCCAACTTCGCGCGCCCAAAGGCCCCCGGCATTGATCAGATGTTCGGTGTGAATGGTGCCTTTATCAGTCACCACATCCCAGGTGCCGTCGCTGCGTTGGTTGGTTTCGGTGACCATGCAATGGGTTTCAATTGTCGCACCGCCCATTTTGGCCGCACGCGCATAGGCGTGTGTGGTGCCAGAGGGATCAAGGTGCCCATCCAGCGGATCATAAAGCCCGCCAATGATCCCATCGAGGTTGGTCACAGGGGCAATTTTTGCAATCTCTTCTGGCCCAACAATCTCTGTATCCAGCCCCATAAACCGATGCTTTGCACGTTCCGCGAGCAGCATGTCAAAGCGGTCTTGGTTGTCTGCCAAGGTCACGCCGCCGACATGGTGCAGCCCACAGGACATTCCGGTGATTTCCTCTAATTCCTTATACAAACGAATGGTATAGCCCTGAAGGGCGGCCATATTTGTATCGCCGTTTAACGTGTGAAATCCGCCCGCCGCATGCCAAGTCGACCCTGACGTGAGTTCTGAACGCTCGACCAACATCACATCAGACCAGCCCAACTTTGTGAGGTGATACAACACGGAGGCGCCAACGACGCCGCCGCCGATGACCAATGCTCTGGTTGTGGTTTTCATGAGGGAACTCCGGTTGTTATTTGATCAGAACTTGCGGGAGGGGGGTATGATGTTCATGTGGTTTTCCGACAAGATATGTCGATTTTGACGTTTGTTTTTCTTGATTAGGTTCCAAAGTAACAGCGCCTTGTCTTGCTTTATGACGTACTTCGATCCACCTGCAATGCATTATGCACTTGGGTTAACGCCAAACCACGCTAGCTTGGGTGCATGAAATTAGAATCCCTGATCCCGCACACATTGATCCGCAAAACCCGTGAATATACCCGCAAGCTTTGGGTTCGGGTGATGATTATGGGGTTGATGGCCTTTGTCGCATTGGGTGTCACGCAGATCCTCGAAGCGTTCATCCCAAAGGAGATCGGCACAACCTTGACCGGAGAGGCGGCAGACCGTCTGTTGCAGATCATTGCCAATGCGATGCTGGCGGTTACCACGTTTTCGATCACGGTGATGGTGACGGTCTATCGCGCGTCATCGACACAGTGGACGCCGCGGGTGCATCGCTTGATCATACAGGATCGTACCACGCAAAACACGCTTGCCGTGTTTATTGGCGCGTATGTCTATGCCTTGGTTGCCATTATCATGCGCGAATTGGGCATCTATGTCGATGAACGCGCATTGGTATTGTTTGTGATGACGGTGATCGTACTGGCCGTTATTGTAATCTACCTGATCCGCTGGGTCTTGCACCTACAATCCTTTGGCAGCCTGATCGACACCACACGCCAAATCGAAAGCGTCACGCGCGCGCAATTTCAGGACCGTCTGAAAAACCCATGTCTGGGGGCAAACGCGCTGACAGGTAAGGTGCCAGAAGACGCCACCGCAATCCACGCAAACGAAAGCGGCTATATCCAACATATCTACCCCGAAGCATTAAATGCCGTGGCCAAAGCGCACGGGGTTGAGTTGTATTTGACTAAAAATATCGGACATTTTGCATTTCTGAACGAACCTTTGCTGATGGCCGTGGCACGTGGCACTGCCGAAGATGATGAACATGATTGGGAATCGTTGGAAAAAGCGGTGCATGAAAACATCCGGCTGGGTGATCTGCGCACATTTGATCAGGACCCACGCTTTGGCCTTGTGGTGATGGGCGAGGTCGCCTCCAAAGCGCTGTCACCCGGGGTGAATGACCCCGGCACCGCGATTGATGTGATCACCCGGATCGGGCGCATCCTGTCGCTTTATATTGATGAAAATGCCGAAGAGCGTGAAAATAAGCTAGAATATATTTATGTGCGCCCTTTGGAACCCCAAGATCTGGTTGAGGATGGCTTTGGGGCCTTGGCCCGTGATGGCGCTACGGTGGTTGAGGTGCAGCAACGCCTTCAATCTGTGTTGTCCGGGCTCATGCGCCATCCTGATAATGGTCTCTCTAAGGCTGCGCGCGCCGCTGCTGAAATACATCTTCGTCGCGCGTTAGAAGCAATTGCGTTCGAGCCTGACAGAGCGCGGGTTTTGAATTCTGCCAGAAGTGATGTGCGCGATGCTATTGCTGAAAGCGCCAAGAGCAGTGACACCTAAGACCCACAGGTCAAAGATTTGCACTTTGGCGACGAGAGATGTCGCGAACTGGCAATCCAGCGGGTCTGGGTAGGGTCAGATTACCAATCAACGCAACCCTTTCTCAGGATTCCATTCCCATGCGCACCCATGCCCAAGCCGTTGTCATCGGAGGCGGCGTTATCGGCTGCTCAATCCTCTATCACCTGACCAAACTGGGGTGGACGGATGTCGTTTTGCTGGAACGCTCTGAATTAACATCTGGGTCCACATGGCACGCGGCGGCGAATATTCATGGGCTGCATGACAACAACAACATCACCCGCATCCAGAACTATACGATGGACCTGTATAACGCGTTAGAAGCCGAGACCGGTCAATCCTGCGGTGTGTTTCAACCCGGATCATTGTATCTGGCGCAGACAGAGGCGCGCGAACATCAGCTGCGTTTGCAGGCCGCTAAGGCGAAATATTACGGCCTGCCATTTCGCGAGGTCAGCCGCGCAGAGGCTGAGGAACTGCACCCGCTGGTCAACTACGATGGTATCCGCTGCATCATGTTTGAGGAAAACGGCGGCAACGTGGACCCATCCGGCGTCACCAACGCCTATGCCGTTGGGGCGCGTCAGAACGGGGCAGAGATTATCCGCTTTTGCCCGGTCACAGGCACCGAACAGCAGCCCGACGGCACATGGATCGTGCGCACCGAAAAGGGCGATATCGCGACGCAATGGATTGTGAATGCGGCAGGTCTGTGGGGGCGTGAAGTTGCAGCACTTGCAGGGTTAAAACTGCCTTTGCAACCAACCGAACATCAGTATTTTGTCACCGAAACCATTGCTGAAATCGAAGGATTAGACCGTCGCCTGCCCTCGGTCGCGGACCGGGACGGCGAATATTACCTGCGCCAAGAAGGCAAGGGGTTGTTGGTCGGTGCCTATGAAAAAGACATGCGGTTCTGGGCCGAAGAAGGCACGCCGCAAGGATTTGGCCATGAATTATTCGCTGATGATCTGGAACGCATCGAAGACAACATGATGCGTGCCATCGACCGCGTGCCAGCGGTGGGTGAGGCAGGGATCAAACGGGTGATCAACGGCCCGATGATCTGGTCACCGGACAGCAACGTCTTGTTTGGCCCTGTGCCGGAACTGTCTAACTATTTCTGCTGCAACGGCATTATCCCCGGGTTTTCGCAATCCGGTGGTATGGGCCTGTTGGCGGCGGATTGGATCGTCACGGGCGAAACCCGTTATGATATGTTTGCGTGGGATATGGCGCGCTTTGGCGATTGGGCGGATGCGGCGTTCACCAAAGAGAAAGTGCGTGATCAATACGCCAACCGCTTCAAAATCCACTTTCCCAACGAGGAACGCGATGCGGGGCGCGCTGTGCGCAAACGCCCGGCATACGATGCACAGCGCGACATGGGGGCGGTGTTTGGGTTGAACTATGGCTGGGAACACCCGCTGTATTACGGTTTCCCGGTGGGCGCCAAGGACAAGACCGAAGGCTTCACGCGGCAAGGCTGGTGGGAACAAGTTGGCGTCGAGTGTAAAATGCTGCGCGACAATGCGGGCATCATCGATATCTCAAACTTTGCCAAATACCGCGTCAAAGGGGCAGGGGCCGAAGCGTGGTTGAACGCGCTGTTTGCCAACAATATGCCAAAAATCGTGGGGCGGTCCTGCCTGACGCCGTTGATCGGTGTGCGCGGCGGTATTGCGGGTGATTTTACCGTGACGCGGCTGGGTGAGGATGAATTCTGGATCATCGGGTCGGGTATGGCCGAACGCTATCACCAGCGGTTTTTCAAAGAAGTACCGCTGCCAGATGGCACCACATTCGAAAGCCAAACGGTTGAGATGTGCGGTTTCAACGTCGCCGGACCCAAATCGCGTGAGATGCTGCAACGCCTGACCAACACGTTGCTGGCTACGGATGATTTCCCTTTCATGCGCTCAAAATGGATCGAACTGGCAGGCGTCAAAGTACTGGCACTGAGGGTGTCGTTTACCGGTGATCTGGGCTGGGAACTACACTGTGCAACGGCAGATCAAACACGTCTTTTCGCCGCGCTGATTGAGGCAGGCAAAGACGTCGGCGCGGGCCCGGTTGGGTCACGTGCCTTGATGTCATTGCGCATCGAAAAGGGCTATGGGTCGTGGAGCCGTGAATATTCACCTGAATACTGGCCCCAAGAGGTGGGCTTGGACCGTCTGTGTAAGATGGATAAGGACTTCCTGAACAAGGCCGCCGTGGCCGAAACCATGGCCAAAGCCCCTCGCGAACATCTGGTGATCTTGGCCTTGGATGCCGCCCAAACCGATGCGTCGAATGCTGATGCCACCGGGGGCGAACCGATTTTCAAAGACGGCAAAGGCATCGGGCGTGTGACGTCTGGCGCTTATGGGTATTCGGTTGGGCAATCGCTGGCCTTGGGTTTTGCGAAAGGGGTTGCGCCGGGGGATGAAGTTGAAGTGATGGTGCTGGGTGTGCCGCATAAAGCGGTCGTGTTGGCAGAGCCACCGTTTGATCCCAAGGGGGAGAAATTGCGGGGGTAGGGGTTGGGAGCCGAAGTCGGCTTCGAGGCCAAACCTACGCGCAATGGACCGCGAAATCCCTCAGAAAATCATCTACTTTGATACGGTTCTCTGGCGTCATGATTTTCTGTGTTATTTCGTTTGGGGATAGTTTGATAAGATCGAATGCGATGAAAGGATCAAGCATAAACCTATCGCTGACGGTAGACAGAACCAGCCGTAATTGAGCTAGCATATCGTCACCTCGATGAGACGCATGCATCAACGCTATGGGTTTTGCGATAATCTCGTCTCGGGACACAAGCCAGTCTATTGCGTTCTTCAGGCCACCAGGAATTGCTCTGACATACTCGGGGCTTGAGAAGATTACGCCATCGCTTCGACCTATCATATCGGCGAAGGTTTGCACCTGTTGTGGTAGTCGATCATTCTCGGCGTCAGGCGAAAATACTGGTAGTTCAGCGATACCGGAAAACACCGTCACTTTATGGCTTGGGTAAGCGATCTTTGAGACGGCGTTAAGCAACGCAGTATTGGTGGAGGCATCGCGGCCACTTCCAGAAATAGCGAGAATATTCATTTGTTATCTCTAAGCCAAGCCGGTGCGGCTCTCAACGGTGGTTTTGTCCGCAAAGCAGACAATCGCCCGACCTCACAACGGCCTAATCTTCAACTGCGTGATCCGGTTCCCCTCACGCGCCAGTACCTCAAACCGATACCCGTGAAACAAAAATACTTGACCCGGTGTTGGGATCATCTGTGCCTCGTGGATCACCAGCCCGGCCACGGTATTGGCCTCATCATCGGGCAATGACCATTCTGTGGCGCGGTTCATGTCGCGGATGGTCATGGCACCATCAACGATCAGGTGGCCATCTTCGGCGGGCATGACGGGATGTTCGCCGTCAGGGTCAAATTCATCCGTGATTTCACCAACGATCTCTTCCAAGATGTCTTCAAGCGTGATCAACCCCTGCAAGGAACCGTATTCATCCACGACCAATCCAAAGTGCGTGCGACGGCGCAGGAATTGACGCATTTGTTCGTCAAGTGTTGTGGTTTCAGGCACAAAATACGGCGGCATCACGACAGCGGCGATGTCAAAGTTCTTGAGGGCGGATGCGTCGCCTTTGGGGCCGCCAATCAATTTATACATGGCGCGCAACAAGTCTTTGGCGTGGATCACACCAACGATATTCTCAGGATCATCACGGTAGACGGGCAGGCGCGTATGATTAGATTTCAGGCATTGCTCAAGGATTTCAGACGGGTCGTTTGCGGCATCCACCATCTCAATCCCGGAACGGTGCAACATGATTTCTTCAACAGCGCGTTCGCGCAGATCAAGCGCACCCAAAATACGGTCACGGTCTTCTTTTTCGACCACACCTTCGGAATGGCCCAGTTGTAACGCACCCGCAATTTCTTCGCGCACGGCCAAAATGTTACTGTCGGGATCGATGGCAACACCAAACAGCCCCAGAATACCGCGCACAAGAATACGCACCGCTGTGACAAAGGGCGAAAAGACAAACACAACAATAGAAATGGGCCGCGACACAAGGGCGGCTGCGGTTTCAGAGTTACTGATCGCATAGGTCTTGGGCAGGACTTCGGCAAAGATCAGCACCAGCAGTGTCATCACCAGCGTTGCCAAGGCCACACCGGATTCACCGAACAACCGGGTGAACATGGCGGTGGCCAGCGAGGCTGCCAGAATATTCACGATGTTATTGCCCAGTAGGACGGACCCGATCAGGCGTTCGTTGTCTTCGGTGATTTTGAGCGCCCGTGTGGCCCCGCGTGATCCTTTGTCGGCTTGGGCGCGCAATTTGCCGCGTGAGGCTGCTGTCAGCGCCGTTTCAGAGCCGGAAAAGAAGCCGGACAAGACCAGCAGGAACAAAATGATGCCAGAGCTGACCCAGAAAGCGCCATCAAGCGTTGCAGTGCCGGTGTCCATTTGTGAAGGTATCCATGTGAAATAGGTTCGCTTGGGTTATGGGCATCAATGCCCTGTCATTCAAGTGCGCGTCAGGAGCAGCGTCAATGAAACATCATGATTTAGGGGCTTTAGATGGGCCTATAATGCTGTTCGGCGGTCCTTATTCAAATGTGCAGGCCTTAGATGCGCTGATCAAGGTCGCCGCAGATCGCGCAATTGGCGCAGATCACATGATCTGCACAGGTGATGTTGTGGCCTATTGCGGTGCGCCCAGACAATCGGTGCAACGCGTACGCGACATGGGATGCGCTGTGGTTGCTGGCAATTGTGAAGTGCAATTGGCAAGTGGCGCACAGGACTGCGGTTGCGGTTTTGAAGAAGGGTCGACCTGCGATGTGTTAAGTGCGGGGTGGTACGGGTTTGCAGCCTCTGCCGTGTCGGCGGCGGATACGGCATGGATGGCGAACTTGCCCGATATCATCACCTTCACCCACCAAGGCGCGCGGTACGGCGTTTTGCATGGTGGCATCAGCGATGTGTCACGCTTTGTCTGGGGCAGTTCCGATGCATCGGTTTTTGCGCAAGAATGGAGGTTGCTAGAAGCGCAGGTGGGTCAGGTAGATCACGTCATTGCCGGACATTGTGGTGTGCCGTTTATCGCAACCACGCCGATGGGCCGTTGGATCAATGCAGGCGTCATTGGCATGCCGCCTCATGACGGGCGTCAACAGACCCGCTTTGCCATATTGGATGGCGGTGATGTCCAAATACATCGTCTTGATTACGATGTGACGGGCGCTGTGCAGGATATGGTTAATGCGCGCTTGCCCATGGGCTATAGGCGGGGCTTGCAGACAGGTTATTGGCCGTCTGAGGATGTCTTGCCATTGGATTTACGCGTGCCGTCCTTGGCAAGCGGATGATGTTCTAACACCAATTCGGACAGCCGCTCTTCTAACACATGTGTGTAGATTTCAGTGGTCGCCACATCTGCATGGCCAAGCATGGTCTGGATGGCGCGCAGATCAGCACCGTTGGCCAACAGATGTGTCGCAAAAGCATGGCGCAAGGTGTGGGGCGTGACTTTGCTGGGGTCCACACCACCAGCGACGGCAAATTCTTTGATCAGCAGATAAAACCGATGCCGGGTCAGATATCCGGATGCGCCCCGTGAAGGGAATAAATAGCGCGAGATCGGTTGCCTCTTTGATTGTGCTTCGGCGTCTTGTTTGTCGCGCAGTTCCAACCATTCTGCCAACGCCGCGCGGGCCGGGGGTGACAGAGGGACCATCCGTTCTTTGCCGCCTTTGCCCATGATCAACAGCAGGCGCGGATCACCACGCGTGGCGCTGATCGGCAGGCTGACCAACTCGCTGACCCGCATACCGGTGGCGTACAGCAATTCCATCAGGCAAGTATTGCGGACCTGATCGGTGTTGTTGCGGCCAGAATTGCGTGCGGCATCCAACAGATGATCCACCTCATCCTCAGACAGGATTTTCGGCAGTCTTTTGTCCTGCCCGGGCCCCGCGATCTGTAGGGCAGGGTTGTCCGTGCGCAGCCCTTCTTCAAAGGCAAAGCGGTACAATTGTTTGATCGCAGAGAGCCTGCGGGCGCGGGTGGATTTGGCCAATCCTTGGGCATCACAATGCACGAGATAAGCTTCAACATCGGTCTGTGCGCTTGACAGGAAGTCACGGCCGCGTCGGTGCAAAAACGTATCAAAGTCTTTGAGGTCACGGCCATAGGCCAGCAGGGTGTTGGTCGCAGCACCGAGTTCGGCGGCCTGGGCCTCAAGAAAATTGGAAATCCAATGAAATGTCGGGGTTTGCATAGGCTTACCTGACCAACAATAACGTTTGTAGTGCTGCGCGCCGGGCAGTGTCTTCTAGTCCCAATGCGCGCAAGGTCGCCAATGCATCGCGCAGGGCATTTGCATCACCGTTCGCACCATCATGCAAAAGGTAAAGCAGAACCAAGATGCTTTCACCCAGACGGTTCTGTTGTGCGCTTGCCACCAGATCAGCGCGCGGTTCGGCATCTGTAAAAGCCTCGGATACGGCGGTTTCCATCGCGCTTTCTGGCTTGTCGGTCGGCGCATCGCCCATGGCGATTGACGTGAGCAGACTCTTTTGCGTCGATTGAACGGCGCCAGCCTCGTAAGTGGGCGATAACAGGGTCACCTCAAGCGCAATCTCGGCGGCACGTCCGGTGAGCTCTATCTTAGACAGGTCAGCCCCAAAAAGTGCGGCAAAGGTCACTTCAAGTTCAGCGTCCTGCATCGCGGACCACACGGCAGGAAGGGTTTTGCGAACCGCCTCTGAACTGCCAGTGCTAAGCGCGGTTTCAAAACGTCTGAACGCCTCAACGCGGTCCCAAATCCCGCCAGATGCTGCTGGTTTGCGATCTGTATAAAGCCCAAGCAGGCGGTTTTCTGGCAAAGCTCCGGCGCGCGTCAAGCGTTCTGCCGCCTCAAGCTGTGATTTCCAACCTGCCACATCACGCAGATCCGCAACGGCATAGGCGCGGGGCAGATTGCGGGTTGGCATTGGCTCTCCGATGGTTTCGAACAACCGAAAACTCAGGGGGTCCATTTCGCGCGGGCTGGGCAAATGTGGCTCGCCCTCATAGAGATCCGGGTTTAAAAAGCGATCCATCAGGTCAAGTTTTTCGTCGCTCATCAATCCCAAGGCTTGGGCAGAGCCAAATGTCAGCGCGGCATTGTCCCACTTGCCCGCACGTGCAGCACAGAAAATCCGGGTGCCGTAGTCGCGTGTCAGATGTGGGGAACTGGTTAAAGTGGCACAGGCTCGATCCTCAGTGCCACTCAAGAGGCTGATTTGCATCCATAAATCAAAGTGCTGAGGGGATGTTGCAACCCCTGCCTGTTCGATCAAGGACAAAGCCGGATCAAGTGCGCCCAAAGCCATCAATTTTTGCGCGCGCGCCAATGCCAGCGCATCCCCCGCCGCGACACCGCCGCGTGGGGCCTGTGCTTCGGCCAAAAGCACCGTATAGAAAAGTGATTGCGCGGCGGGCAGATGCAAATCGGGTAGGGCGTCGATTTTGGCAATCAAGCGCTCTGCATCACTTCCGGCCCAAATGTTGGCTGGCAGGCCAGTCACAGCGGCAGGCACCAAGCCAATCTCGCGTGGGCTGCCTTCACCCAGAGGTGTCACAGTCACGGAAGGGGCTGTGCCACTTTTTGCCACTGCGGGTTCATTGGGGGTAGGGCGGGCCAGTGGTTTAATGCGCCCCGGTGCCGTTGTGTTTTGTGTGCCAAGCCAATCAATGACCGACAATGGCGTTTCGGGCGTTTCAACCGGGGCGGTCTGTGCGATTGTCGTCGTGGCAAAACCGCCTGACATAACGGCCCCAACCATGACAATGCGAACTACGCGCAGCATCACGTTATTCAGCAGTCAAGGTGACAGGCTGGCGGGTTTCAACCTGTTCGGGTGAGAAATCCACGCCAAAGAATGGCCCCAGGTAGGCATAGCCAACCAGCCCGATAAATCCAATTATCGTGAGGAAAATCAGCAGCTTGATCAGTTTGCCCATGTGATGCGCCTGTTTTGTTTTTATTTGATTTACCCAATCTATATATGGCCTTTTCCCCAAGATCACGTCATTCAGATAAAAATGAGCGGAATTGAGCACACACAAGCCGATGACGGCAGGTCACCCCCCGGTTATGTCTTGAAAAAGACGGTCGTTTTGGTGGGCATGATGGGCGCTGGCAAGACGGCTGTGGGGCGCGCGGTTGCTGCGAAAATCGCCGTGCCATTTCTGGACAGCGACGCCGAAATCGAAGCCGCCGCAAATCTTAGCGTGCCCGAGATATTCAAACGCGACGGTGAGGCGTTTTTTCGCAAGCGCGAGACCGAAGTGATCGCACGATTGTTGGAAAATCAACGTGGCATTCTGTCAACGGGCGGCGGTGCCTTTTTGGCTGAGGTCAACCGCGACAACATTTCTGCGCGGGGTGTGTCGCTTTGGTTAAATGCCGACCTGAACTTGTTGTGGAATCGCGTGCGTTACAAAGACACGCGGCCCTTGTTGCGTACCAAAGATCCCAAAGCGACGCTTGAAGCGTTATTTCACGCGCGTGTACCATTGTATGAAAAAGCTGATTTATCAGTGATTTGCGAGCCAAAGCTCACTATTGATGCAATGGCAGGCCGGGTGATTGATGCGCTGTTGACCCGCACGGATGTACTGGAGAAAATAGATGCGTGAGATCGTTAACGTTGATCTGCCGGGGCGTGAATATAAGGTTGTGATTGGACCTGATCTGCTGGCCGAAGCAGGCGCATATTTGGACCCTCTTTTAACCCGCAAGAAAGTATCGGTGATTTCGGATGCCAACGTCGCGGCATTGCACCTTGAAACTTTGCGCGCAGGTTTGGCCAAACAGGGCATTGAAATGGTGGCGTTAACACTGCCACCCGGCGAGGCCACGAAAAGCTGGGAACAGTTGGAAGTGTGCAGCAATTGGCTGTTGGATCAAAAGGTTGAACGGCGCGACGTGGTCATCGCCTTTGGCGGCGGTGTTGTTGGTGATCTGGTTGGATTTGCTGCGGCAATCCTGCGCCGTGGTGTGCGGTTTGTGCAAATTCCGACGTCCTTGTTGGCGCAGGTGGACAGTTCTGTGGGCGGCAAGACCGGGATCAATGCGACCCACGGCAAGAACCTGATCGGTGCCTTTCATCAACCGTCTTTGGTGTTGGCCGATACTGCCGTGCTTGGGACTTTGACCGCGCGCGATTTTCTGGCCGGCTACGGCGAGGTCGTGAAATATGGCATGTTGGGGGATGCCGCGTTCTTTGACTGGCTAGAGGTTCAAGGTCCTGCATTGGCAGCAGGCGATGCGGTTGCGCGGGTCGAAGCGGTACGTCGTTCGGTGCAGATGAAAGCCGACATCGTGATGCGCGATGAGACAGAGCAGGGGGATCGTGCGCTGTTGAACCTCGGTCATACGTTCTGTCATGCACTTGAGGCAGCAACGGGTTATTCTGATCGTTTGCTGCACGGCGAAGGTGTGGCAATTGGGTGTGCTTTGGCGTTTGAATTGTCCGCGCGTTTGGGGCTGTGCAGTCAAGAAGACCCAAGTCGCGTGCGCGCGCACCTCAAGGCGATGGGTATGAAAACAGACATCGCGGATATCGAGGGCGATCTGCCGGATGCGGCGGGTCTGTTGGACCTGATGGGCCAAGATAAAAAGGTGGTTGATGGCCAGTTGCGCTTTATTTTGGCGCGCAGTATTGGCGATGCTTTTGTGACCGCAGATGTGCCACGTGATGTCGTGCTGAACGTGTTAAAAGACGCTTTGGCAGGTCGTTAACCGCCCGGATGTGAGGTTGGTGGGGGCGTGCCCCCACCAACTTAAACTTAAAACGGGATTTCATCATCCAGATCGCGGGATGAATTGCCGCCACCGCCGCCACTACTGCCGCCGGATGGGCCAGAATCATATCCACCGCCACCGCCGCCGTAATCGCCCCCTGATGGGCCGGAATCGTATCCGCCGCCACCACCGCCGCCACCTGATCCGCCGCCATCGCGACCATCCAGCATGGTGAGCGTGCCGTTAAAGCCTTGTAAAACAACTTCGGTGCTATAGCGATCCGCACCAGATTGGTCTTGCCACTTGCGGGTCTGCAACTGGCCCTCAAGGTAAACTTTTGACCCTTTGCGCAAATATTGTTCGGCAATCCGCACCAGACCTTCGTTGAAGATTGCAACGCGGTGCCATTCGGTGCGCTCTTTACGCTCGCCAGTGTTTTTGTCTTTCCAATTCTCAGATGTTGCCACGGTCAGGTTGCAGACCTTGCCGCCGTTCTGGAATGAGCGCACCTCTGGGTCGCGCCCCAGATTACCGATAATGATGACTTTGTTGACTGAGCCGGCCATGTCGCCCCCCTTGGTATTGTCGTTTCTGAGGTGCGCCGAATCCATCCAGCGACCTCAATCTGTGTAGTTATAACTTGCCTGAACCATGGTTAACACATCGTTTCCGCTCAAAGTGCCGCATCTATTCGTGGAATCAAAGGCTGGCAAAAACATACAAATTTGATATAATGCGCCAATCTAAATGGGGTGGGGGCGTGTTAGACATGCGCAAGTCAGTGATCGTGGCCGTTGCGGTGGCCAGCAGTTTTATATTGGGTGCGGCAGCGCCGGTGAGCGCGGATATTTTTTCGTCCAAGAGCCGCCGTGATCTTTTTAAATCTCAGAAAAACATCCTCGATAGCCGTGCTTCAAAGCAATACACCGCCTCTGTCCGGCTCAAGCCACCAACAGTTGTGACACCGACAAAATGGGATGATGAGACCCCAGAGTATCGCGGTAAATACAAAGGCGTGTATCTGGCCCTGGCGCGCGAAGCTGCCAATCGTCATGGTATTCCTGCTGATTTGTTCTTGCGGTTGATCCAACAAGAAAGCGGTTGGAACGCAGGGGCGCTGTCACATAAGGGCGCTATGGGTCTGGCACAATTGATGCCCGCGACCGCGCGCAGCTTGCGGGTTGACCCGGCTAATCCAACTGAAAACCTTGAAGGCGGCGCACGCTATTTAAAGAAACAATATCAGACGTTTGGCACATGGCGTCTGGCGCTCGCAGCCTATAACGCCGGGCCGGGCGCTGTGAAAAAGTATAAAGGTATTCCACCCTTCAAAGAGACCCGTAATTACGTGAAAATCATCGCAGGCAGCTAAGACTGACACGCAGAGACAAAAAGAGAGGCGGATCACATGATGATCCGCCTCTCTTTTTTGGTTTTGCGCGGATTACTCAGCCGCGACATTCACCTCAATCACGGGCTCCATCTCTGCAAACTTTTGCTCGGATAGATGGCACTTTACCTGATGTCCATCGGCCATGGCGCGCATTGGCGGGATTTCTTTTTCACACAATCCACCGGGCACTTCAGATTTCCAACGACAACGTGTCTGGAATGGGCAACCGGGCGGTGGGTTCATCGCGGATGGGATATCCCCCTCAAGCACGATATGCTTTTTCTTAACCTTGGTATCCGCAATTGGCACCGCCGATAACAGCGCTTCGGTATAGGGGTGATAGGGCGGGCTGAACACTTGATCGGTGGTGCCCAGTTCAACCACATGGCCCAGATACATCACCATGACCCGGTCACTGAGGTAACGCACGATGGAAAGGTCATGAGAGATGAACAGCAATGTGGTTTTCTGTTCACGCTGAATTTCCATCAACAGATCAGTGACAGCGGCCTGCACGGACACATCCAAGGCCGACACTGGTTCATCTGCCACAACAATGCGCGCATCCCCTGCAAAGGCGCGGGCAATGCCGACACGTTGTTTTTGACCACCCGACAATTGCCGCGGCATCCGCGTGGCAAATTCACGGGGTAGTTTGACCAGATCAAGCAGTTCCAGCATCCGTTGCCAGCGCTCTTTTTCGTTTTTGCCGATCTTGAAAATCTCAAGCGCACGCACGATTTGGCGCCCCACGGTCATCGATGGGTTCAACGTATCAAATGGGTTTTGGAAGACCATTTGAATGTCGGCCACGTTCTGTGTGGTGCGTTCTTCGATTGGCACGTTGCCGATGTCTTGGCCATCCAGATAAATGTTCCCTTCGGTGGCGGTCTCAAGACCCATCAACACCTTGGCAAAGGTGGATTTGCCGCACCCAGATTCACCCACAATCGCCAGTGTTTCAGATTCGCGCGCCTCAAAGCTAAGGGTTTCATTGGCCTTAACCACCTTGGTATCACCGCCACCAAACATCGCGTTTGCGGCCACTTGGTAATACTTTTTAAGATTGTCCATTTTCAGAACGACCTCGCCCACAGCGCCCTTGGTTTTGACCTCAGCCAATTCCAACGGAGCCTGCCAATCGATTTCTTGAAACTTCAAGCAGCGCGTATGATGGCGATCGTTGCCGGGCACTGGATACATCGGGATCGCTTTGTTTTCGTTGCAAACGCCTTCCTCAAAATAGTCACAGCGCGGCCCAAAATTACAGCCCGGTGGACGTTCGTGGGGCAGGGGGAAGTTACCGGGAATGGCAATCAGGGGCCGGGCATTTTTGTCCGCACCAGGCAGTGGGATCGAACGGAACAGCGCCTGCGTATAGGGATGCTGCATTTCGTCAAAGACTTCTTCGATGGTGCCGCGCTCAACGGCCTCACCGGAATACATCACACAGACCCGATCACAGGTCTCAAGGATCAGACCAAGGTTGTGCGAAATAAACAGCATCGAGGTGCCGTATTTCACGCCAAGCTCTTTGACCAATTCGACCACGGCAGCCTCGACCGTGACGTCCAATGCGGTTGTCGGTTCGTCCAAAATCAACAAAGATGGCTCTGACATCAGCGCCATCGCGATCACGATACGTTGCTGTTGCCCGCCTGACAATTGGTGCGGGTAAGAGTTCAAGATGCGCTTAGGGTCCGGCAGTTTCACGTCCGTCACCACCTGCAAGGCGCGCTCCATCGCTTCTTTTTCAGACATGTCAGCATGGATCATCGGCACTTCGGCCAACTGCTTGCCGATCTTCATGGCAGGGTTTAGCGAGGCCATGGGTTCCTGATAGATCATTGCAATTTCAGAGCCGCGAATGTCGCGCAATTCCTCGTCTGACATTTCACCCAGATCGCGGCCTTTGAACTTGATGGATCCGCCAACAACGCGGCCATTCTTACCGAGATCCTGCATGACGCCCAGCGCCACGGTGGATTTACCACACCCAGATTCGCCCACCAGTCCAACAGCTTCGCCCGGTTTGACCGAGACCGAGAAATCCATGACCGCTGGAATTTCGCGCAACCGTGTGAAAAACGAAATCGACAGCTTGTCGATCTCAAGAATAGGCCCGTCATAATCCGTCTTAGGCATCGTTTTCTCTCCCTACTAGGGGGCCATATCAAAGAGTCTTTTCATCTCTTTTTGGCCTTATATATTCCTGGGGGCTCCGGGGGCAAAGCCCCCGAACGCTCTCAATCAATCGCGCAAACTTTCTTCACGCAAACCATCCGCCAGCAGGTTCAACCCCAACACAAGGCTAAGCAACGCAATCGCAGGGGCCAAAGCCGCATGCGGATAAAGCGCCAGCAACCGACGGCCAGAGTTGATCGTGCTGCCCCAATCCGGGCTTTCAGATTCAAGGCCCAGGCCAAAGAACCCTAGGGTCCCCAGCAGGATGGTGGTGTAGCCAATACGCAGGCAGAAATCGACGATCAGCGGGCCCCGTGCATTAGGCAAGATTTCCCATAACATGATATACCATGGGCCTTCACCTCGGGTTTGTGCGGCTGCCACATAGTCACGTGTCTTGATGTCCAAGGCGAGGCCCCGAACGATACGAAACACCGTGGGCGAGTTCACAAAAACCACCGATACAAACACCACCAGAATACCCGCATCGATGTCAAACAGGTCGATTGCAGCAGGCAATCCCCAAACCTTGTCTGGAACCGCGTAGCCATCTGTTGAGATCAGCGACATATACAGCCATGCCATGACGCCCAGCACAACAATCAACAGCGGTGTGCGCAATGTTGGCTGCGTATAATAGCGCGAATTCAAAAGGATCGCGACAAAGACCAGCGGGAACACAAATAGGAACATCGCCATATAGTTTGGAATGCCTGTCAGCACGATTTCCGGCGTCACCAGCAGATAGAACAACAAGATCACCGGGAAGGCGAGGATCAAGTTGGCCAGAAACGACAGGATCGTGTCCAGACGCCCACCGTAGTATCCAGCAGGCAGGCCCAGTGTGATCCCGACCATAAAGGCAAATAGCGTCGCCAATGGTGCAATCTGCACCACAACCCATGACCCCTTGATCAGACGGCTGAATACGTCACGCGCGAGGTTATCACCACCCAGCAAGAACCACATAAAGTCGCCTTCTTCGGCGCGTGCCAAGGGGGTGCCGGGCAATTTGTTCTTCATGCCCGAGACTTGGCTTAGGCTGTCATGGGTGATCAACATGTCAAAGACACCACCCATGATGCCCGTAAACACCCAGAACATCACAATCGCAAAACCGATCATGCCCACGGTGCTGTCAAACAACTTGCCATAAAGCCCAAGCTTGCGTTTGAATTTGATCGACACAACAAAGGTGACAATCAATGCGATCCAGACGGGCGTCATCTGTTGGGCCATGCCGCCAAAAATACCGGCACCTGTGCCCATCAGAACACCGCCGATCAGATAGACAAGGGTCAGCGCAATCACGGCGTAAAACACATAGGCCACAATCATATTGATAAGGCCTGTGGCCCCCGTATCAGAGTCAAGCGTGCCATCCGCATTGACTGCGCGTGTGCCTGCCACTGCCACAAAAGAGGCGGCGATCTGCACGACAATCATGAGCGCCAGCACACCAACAGCAAATAGAAAGATAATGTTAAGTCCACTTAGGGACCCGGTCCATGTAAGAGGTTCCATGTCCATGCTCCCTTAAGAAATGCGAATGCGTGGGTTCAGGTAGACATAGCCGATATCCGATATCAGCTGGGTCACCAGCACCACGACAACTGAAACAACCGAAACCGCCAGCAACAACTCAATGTCATTGTTTGATGCCGCCTGTACCAGCAACCAGCCAAAGCCCTTGTAGTTGAACAAGGTCTCAACAATCACCACACCATTCAACAGCCACGGAATTTGCAACATGATGACCGTGAAAGGTGCAATCAATGCGTTGCGCAGGGCGTGTTTGAGAACAATATCGCTGAACTTTACGCCCTTCAGGCGCGCGGTACGGATGTATTGTGCTGTCATGACTTCGGTCATCGAGGCCCGCGTCATCCGGGCGATATACCCCATCCCATACAGCGAAATGGTCAGCACCGGGAGAAAGAAGTTCCAGAAATTTGCGTTTTCCATGGCACTTGTCGCAGAGCCGAGGAACAGCGTTTTACTTTCAATCCATCCCCATTCTGCCAACAAGGGTGATAGGCCAAACTTCGAGGATGCTAAAACCGCGATAAAGATAACGCCGGATACATATTCTGGCGTGGCGGTTGTTGCGATGGAAAAGGTAGACAAGGTACGGTCCAGTTTGGATCCTTCACGCATGCCGGCCAAAACCCCAACGATCAGGGCAGATGGTACCATCAGGATTAACACCCATAGCATCAGTTTGCCCGTTAACCCCAGCCGGGTCAGCACGGTGCTGCCAACATCATCCTTAAAGACCGTTGAAAACCCCCAATCGCCTTGCAAGATGCCACAGCGGGTCGGGCGTTCTTCTTCTGGTGTGCCGTCGGTGAAACAACGCCCAAATACTTTGCCATCTTCCTTTTCAGTGACCCAGCCGGGCATCACGCCCAGCCATTCACCAAATTTGTCATATGTGGGTTGCAGATACCCGCGATCCCCCAGAAAACTGGAGACCGCTTCATCTGACATGCGAAAGTTGCCTTGGTTTTTGGCAAGTTTCTCAAGGTTTGGATACAGATTGGTCAGCCAGAACACGATGAACGTCAGGCAAAGCGCCGTTAGTAACATCACGCCCAATCGGCGTAGAATAAATAGTCCCATGTGTTGCCCCTGTTGAGTGGCTAAAGGCAGGTTTGTCCCGCCCGTATTGGTGTGTCTTAGTGATCCGTGTCCAAGGCGGTTTTCGCGAAACCTGTACGAGGGTACGAATGAATGCAGTGTCTTTTTATTTCCCCCACGCGGCGCCCAAGGGGCGGCTGATGCACATGAATGTGCCGGGTTTTGTGAATGTGATCTTCCCCTTTTGCCATGAGGCATGAGTTGCCAGTTGAGGTCAACGGCAACTTCCGCCCTTTGAAGGTTATTTTGCGACATGACTCTTGTTCAAAAACGACGCGCCTCACCATCGCGGCATTTGATCAGGCGGCAGGGCTGCGCAATTTGCTGGGGGTGCGTCCGGTGTGTTGCTGCATAAATCGGGTGAAATAAGCCGCAGAACCAAAGCCAAGGTGACGCGCAATATCTTGGGCGGGTTCCTTGGTTTCTGCAAGCAAGACGCGCGCAGCGTAAAGGATACGTTCGGTCAATAAATCCGCCGCGGTCTTTCCCGTTGCCGCCTTGATCGCGCGGGTCAGATGGGTCGGCGTCACGCCCAAGTCCGCTGCATACTCGGCCATCGGGGCACCACTGCGGTATCGTTCAGCCACCATCACACAATAACGCGCGCTCAATCGCGCCGCCGCATTTCGACGATCAGGGACATGTTCATCCAGCATGATTTGACGGCGCAGCCAAACCGACATCAGGGCGGCATGTGCCTCAAGTGCGTCTTGGCGCAGGGGGCGAGACTGCTGTTGTTCCCGCTGGGCCACTTCTATCAACCCACTGAGTTCTGATTGCACATGCACATCCCGGATCCGCAGCTGTCGCGGTATTTCGGGCAGACGTAGCGGCGTGCCTTGCGGGATGACCACCGCTTGCCCCATGCCTTGACGCCCCAGATCAAGTGCAAACAGCGCACCTGCCGGGATCAACAGCGCATTGTGCATCCCCAAGCCACGCCGCTGCCCATCCAACAAAATCCGGCCCTGTCCACGGGTGATCCATATCAGCAAATGATGCGGGCGATCATGCGCTAAAAGAAGTTTCCAATCCTGTCCGCCTGTCAGTTGTGGCAGGGTCAGAATTTTAATGTCTGAATGGTACTGGGTCATCAGTATTGTCGCATTATGGTAAAAATATACCCGACATACACCCAGATACCAGCGAATGATGTCAACTTAAATCAAGTGACGTGACGCTTAAGGGCGGGAATACTGCCGCCACGTTGCCATTTTGCTGCGCATCCACGTCCGTTGCCGTTTGGCAAATTGCCGCGTTGCAATCACAGCAGCATCGCGGGCTTGATCAAGGGTCATGTACCCGGACAGATAAGCGATCAATTCAGGTGCCCCAATCGCGCGGTGCGCGGGTAGGTTCGGATCAAAGACGGGTCTGACCTTTTCGGCCTCTTCCAAGGCACCTTGGTCCATCATAATATCAAAACGCCGCGCGATACGGTCGTTTAACCAATCTTTGTCCGCATCAACGACAATCGGAAAACAGTGATCAAGCGGCAGGGCAGGCGGCCCTGTATCATCTTGCCACGTCGCCAATCCGCGTCCGGTGGCGTGTTGTACTTCCCAGGCACGCTGCACCCGCGCGCGGTTTAAAGTGTCGATGCGCGCAGCCGTCTGCGCGTCAATTCCAGCCAACAGCGTTTCAAGATCCAGTAGATCGCCCTTTGCGCGGATCTCAGATGGGGTCGCGGGTATCTCGGCCAAACCTTTGGTTAGCGCGTTGAAATACAACCCGGTGCCTCCAACGATGATTGGGCGCGTGCCAGATTTTAAGATATGGATCACCTCGCGCAGCCAATGCCCCGTCGAATAGGGATCGGTTGCTGCGATGTGTCCATATAATAGGTGCGGCGCTTGGGCTTCTTCCTCGGCTGAAGGACGTGCGGAAATCACCCGCCAGCAGTCATAGACTTGTGAGGCATCCGCGTTCACGATCACGCCGCCTTGCTCTGCGGCAATTTCTAGGGCCAGTGCCGATTTTCCAGACGCAGTCGGCCCCGCAATCAACACAGGTTGCTCTTGTGCCACTTGCTTTAGCAGATCGCGGGTTGAATCGGGCATGGCGGCGGACATTTCTTTACCAAGAGCGGCGGGGATGCATTGAACCTTGCCCCCATTTGCTACATTTTGCGCCAAATTGAAATGCTCAATGCCCTCCCGAAAGGTGCCGCCATGTCCGATGCTGTTTCCCAAGCCCCCGAGAACGCCACATTCAAACGGGTCATGCTGAAAATTTCTGGTGAGGCACTGATGGGGGATCAAGGATTTGGCCTGCATCCGCCAACAGTTGAACGTATCGCACGCGAAGTGCAGACTGTGCATGAGATGGGCGTCGAAATTTGCATGGTCATCGGCGGCGGCAATATCTTTCGCGGGCTGCAAGGATCAGCCCAAGGGATGGAGCGGACCACGGCGGACTACATGGGGATGTTGGCCACAGTCATGAACGCACTGGCAATGCAATCTTCGCTTGAAGGTCTTGGCATTCACACCCGTGTTATTTCAGCAATCACCATGAACGAGGTCGCAGAACCCTATATCCGTCGTCGCGCTGTGCGCCACCTAGAGAAAAAGCGCGTCTGCATCTTTGCCGCGGGCACTGGTAACCCGTATTTTACCACAGACACGGCAGCGACACTGCGCGCCAACGAAATGTCCTGCGAGGCGATTTTCAAAGGCACAAAGGTTGATGGTGTCTATGACAAAGACCCTGCCAAGTTTGACGATGCAGTCCGCTATGACACTGTCAGCTATGATGATGTGTTGCAAAAGCGCCTTGGTGTGATGGACGCGTCAGCCATTGCATTGGCGCGCGATAATAACCTTCCGATCATCGTGTTTTCATTGGACGAGCCGGGCGGGTTTAAGGGTATTTTGGCAGGCGAGGGCACCTACACCCGCGTGCAGGGGTAAGTTTTAATTTTTCAATATCCGTGCGCGACGTTTTGCTTTTCGCTTTGATGCAAGGCTATGGGCGGTATCAGAAAATGCTGCCAGATCAATGAGTCCCCACATCACGAGGTCCGAACGATCAATACGGTAGATTGGGGCCGTTTCCATCAAGGTCTCCAAATGATTCATCTGGGTCAATGGCATTTGCTGGGACGCCAATCAGTTTGCTGAGTGAATTGACAATACAATCGAGGATGTTGTTCTGCATGGATATGGATGTCATGTGCTGCTCTGAAATTGGTCTTATTTCAAGCTATCCTAGAACTGTGGCGGAACTTGGGTGCATTCGTGTCCAGCGATAAGGTCAATTGAATTAAACCACACTGGTCATTTAGGGGTTGGTTGATTTATACATCTTCCAAAGCAGAAAAACTGCGCAAGTCACAGGATGAGCCCCATGGCAGACGACTTTTTACTCGACACTGACGACCTTGAACGCCGCATGGAAGGTGCCTTTGCATCTTTGCGTACGGAATTTGCATCACTGCGCACGGGCCGCGCCTCTGCGTCGATGCTGGAACCCGTGATGGTGGATGCCTACGGTTCAATGACGCCGATCAATCAGGTTGGTACGGTGAACGTGCCTGAACCACGCATGGTGACGATCAACGTTTGGGACAAAGCATTGGTCGGCAAGGTCGAAAAGGCCATTCGCGAATCCGGTTTGGGCATCAATCCACAGCTGAATGGCACAATCATCATGTTGCCAATTCCTGAGTTGAACGAGGAACGGCGCACGCAATTGACCAAAGTTGCGGGCCAATACGCCGAAAGCGCGCGGGTTTCGATGCGCAACGTACGTCGCGATGGCATGGACCAGATCAAAAAAGCCAAGAACGATGGGGCGATGTCCGAGGACGACCAGAAAATCTGGGAAGCCGAGGTTGAGGACATCATCAAGAAATTCATCGCCAAGGTTGATGACCAGCTAGAGACCAAGCAAGCCGAGATCATGCAAGTCTAAGTTATCAGTAAGCTACGTCTGTTTTTGAAAGTACCGCTATGAGTTCCGCCGACGCATCCAAATCGCAGATTGTGCCCGGCGGGCCACGCCATGTGGCGATCATCATGGATGGCAACGGGCGGTGGGCAACACAGCGCGGGCGCCCACGCCTGTTTGGTCACCATGCAGGCGCCAAGCGGGTGCGCGAAGTGGTTGAGGCCTGCCCAGATTTTGGTGTCGAATATCTGACGATCTTTGCATTCTCGACTGAAAACTGGAAACGCACCCAAGTTGAAGTTGCGGGACTGATGAGCCTGTTTCGCCGCTACATCATGAAAGAAACCCGTGGCCTGTCTGAATTTGGCGCACGGGTGCGTTTTATTGGCGACCGCGTGCGTCTTGACAAAAAATTGGTCAAGCTGATGAACGAGCTTGAAGAGGCCACAGCGCATAACACCCGTGTGCATCTTACCATTGCATTAAATTACGGGGGGCGCGACGAGGTGGCGCGCGCGACGCGACGTTTGGCCCAAGATGTGGCAGATGGTCGTTTGAACCCAGAAGATGTGGATGAAGAAACGCTGCCAAAGTATTTGGATACTTACGTTTTACCTGATCCCGACCTCGTCATTCGCACCAGCGGTGAAGCACGCATTTCGAACTTTCTGCTCTGGCAATCAGCCTATGCAGAATATGAATTCATCGACACCCTTTGGCCTGATTTTTCCAAAGAAGAATTCGGCAGCCTATGTGCGGCTTACGGCGGCCGTGACCGCCGATTTGGCGCTGTAAAAACCTAAAGCGGAGAATGCCATGAGCAAGTCACCTGAACAATGGTCTGATCTGACCGCCCGTATGGGATCTGCCGCTGCGATGGTTTTGATCGGGCTAATCGGTATTTGGCTGGGCGGGCATGTGTTTCATGCACTTGTGGCGTTGATCTGTGGGCTGATGGTCTGGGAATTGGTCGGCATGCTGCGCCCTGGTGCGCGCCATGTGCAATTGCAATTGGGTGCGATCACGGGCGTTGCGGTTTTTGTGGCGATCTATCTGCCGGTTGGTTTTGCCTTGCCGCTGTTGCTGGCACCTGCGTTCATTGGTTTTGGGTATCTCACTGAAAACCGCGCCATCTTTATCGCTTATACCTTCCTAATCTTGCTGGCGGGCTATGGCATGATGCAGGTGCGCGACGACATGGGCTTTGGCTGGTTGTTGTGGCTGGTGATGGTTGTTGTGGTCACGGATGTGGTTGGGTATTTCGCCGGTCGCACGTTTGGGGGGCCAAAATTCTGGCCCAAGGTCAGCCCCAAGAAAACATGGTCTGGCACCGCTTCTGGATGGGTGGGCGCCGCGATTGTTGGCCTGTTGTTTTCCATCAACTCTGGTTTTGGTTTGCAATTGGTCGGTATTTCTATCGCAATTTCAATGGCATCACAGATGGGCGATATTGCTGAATCAGGTCTAAAACGCACAATGGGTGTCAAAGACAGCTCAAACTTGATCCCCGGTCATGGTGGATTGCTGGATCGGTTTGACGGCATGTTGGGCGCGTCACTATTTTTGCTGATCATCGGTCAGTTCATCGGCTTCCCCCCTGGTTTGGGGTAAACC
>JBARCK010000110.1:0-9763 GCA_049794015.1 Sulfitobacter sp.
TGTCGCGTTCTTCGTAGTCACTGATTGCCTGCGCAAGATCGCCAAATCCCTGAGCGTCCTTGTCCTCACCAATCTCTGTCAAACGCATCGTGTACCACGCTGTAATCCCGCCTTCTGGTGCATTGGCAAACCGGGGGAACTCTGGCTCGGGACGTTTGTCTTGCATCCAGAGATTTGGCAACGATGGTTCAAGCACCATTGCTCTGGCAAGGCCAACCACATCCACTACGCCGCTAGACAATGCATCTTCGACTTGGTCTCGGGTTTTGAAACCACCAGTAAGCATGAGCGGTTTAGTCGTCACTTCTCGAGCGCGTTTCGCGAAGGCAAGGAAGTATGGCCCGCGCCCTGCACCGTCGGATGCAGACTTTGCCCCAGGAAAATACGTGCCGCCGCTGATGTCGATCAAATCAATTGAGGTCTGATCCAATGCCTCCACCACTTTGAGAGCGTCGCCTTCATCAAATCCGCCTTCCAGCTGGTCAGACGAATTGAGTTTGATCGCAATGGGGAACCGAGGGCCCACAGCGTCGCGGGTTGCTTCAATGGTTTCCAGCAAGAGTCGCATCCGATTGGCAATTGAACCGCCATAGTCGTCTGTGCGTTTGTTGAACAACGGGGACAAAAACTGGCTGAGCAGAAAGCCATGTGCCGCGTGTATCTGCACACCACCAAACCCTGCCTGCTGTGCCAATCTCGCCGTTCCAGAAAATTCCGCAGGCAATTGACGTAACTCATCAACGGTCAATTCCGCGCAACTTAATCCAGGTAAATCAAGGGCACTTGGCCCTTTTGGGCTGCTAGTCGGAGCATATGAAAGGGCACCGGCGTGGCCAAGCTGCAGCCAAAGATGACTGCCATTCACTTCACCATGCTGGGCTAGCTCTCGGAAGCGGGCAAGATCTGAGTTTTCGTTCAGGACGAGATTTCCGGGCTTCTCAGCAAATCCCGAAGTACCTTGGACTTCGCCCACAATGGACACGGCCAACCCGCCTTCAGCCCAACGTTGATACAGCCTGTTCTGTTCGTTTGTCGGGTGACCCGTTCCATCGCCCAAGGAATCCGACATCGCCGATTTGGCAATTCGGTTTTTCAGAATGACGCCACATGGAAGGGTCAGGCTTTCAAAAAGCGATCCCAGCTTGTTGCTTTTGGATTTTGTCATCAGGTGCCAGCCTCAAGTTCGTTTTGCATTTGCAGGAAACATATCGAGTGACCTGCAAGTGGCAATCAGGAATAGCATCCGTTGAAACGCTCCTTGCCGTGCTTATGGTGCTTCAGCTGCTATGTTATGGAGTTATCTGTTTGGGATTGTTGGGTGAAATATTGGATTCCGGCGGTTCTTGGTGAAATTCTCCCAAAAACAATCGCAAACAAAGTAGAAACCATTACGCCCTTTGCCAGACTGCCTTGAAAAGAATAGAGGAGATGGTCACCTCTAATTAGCCAACGGCTTTACTCCCACCCATTGATATAGTGGACCAGACAAATCCTTATGCAAGACAGCAACCAAACAGACCGACAGGGCATCAATCTAACAGAGCAACGAGTTCTGGACTTGGGGCTGATTTTTCGTGAGCAACCAATCTCAGATTTTGGTATTGATGCCCAGTTCGAGCTCAAGGTCGCGGGAAAAGCAACCGGTCGTCTGATTGCTGCTCAGGTAAAGGCCGGATCAAGTCAATTCGACAAGGAAACCGAAGACGGATTTTGGCACTATCTTTCTGACCGGCATAGAGCTTTGTGGATCAATCACTCATTGCCTGTTGTCATCGTTCTCTGCGACCTCGAAGCTCGAACTTGCTATTACGAGCTAGTGACACCAGAAACTTGCATCAGAGCAGGCCAGCAGTGGAAGATTCTCGTTCCAAAAGAGAAGACCCTCAACGCTTCAAATTTGCAGAACCTTATTGATATCGCTTCGCCCGTAGCCGCAACCAGCGACTTTACTATTGCTTCGGAACAAGACCAAAGCCATGCACATGCGAAGCGGATAAGTTTGGATATTGTCCTGCACCCCAGCAACAAGGCAGTTACCAAACCTTTTCTTGGTGCAATCGTAAGAGCTTCACTAAAGCTTGGCCAATCCAGTAGATATTCTCGAGATGAAATCTCGGCAAAGGCGCTTGGTGATAAGCCTGTCGATGTTGTTTGGGGTTATGTTTACCTGCGAGACATTGATCGGGTTTCAGCCGCATGGACTTGCCGATTTCAGTGGATTTCGCCGAAATTGGAGGAGACATGGAGGCCGTCCGTATTTCAAGGTGAGCCGAGCGGCGACGGCTTGGTGATCGATTGGGATGGTAGGGCCGAGATATCCAAGTTAATGGACGACAATCGCACGACCAAGAGTGCCTACCTGAAACAGGTCGACGTACTGCTTGGCAATCTGCCAGCAGTCGAAAAAGAACTCGGAGACTTAATCGAGCTTGGTGACCAAAGCCCCAATGCTCAGAGTTTCTCGAGCCGAACCGAGGCATTCGAAACACAATGGGAAGGCAGCAGCTTGCCACCTTTGGAATGCCAACGATTGGATCAGGCTTTGCAGGAGATTTTGGCCACCGTGGGTAACTCGGGACTTATCTGGAGCCAACGTGGTTCGCGCGAACAGAGGCAGGTGATGGCGATGATGCGTACCTACAGTAAAGATCTTGAACGATTGAACGGAGAGGTCTCGTTCTTGCGCCGAGATGTCCGGTAGCATTCACCATGATCCCAAGAGCGGCCCTGACACAGTCGGTTGCAGCCGGAGGTTGGTCGCCCACGCAATCAGAGTAGTGGGAACGCTACCGCAAACCCACCATCACAAAAGTCGTCGTGGTTCCCCAGACTGCGAAATACGACCGCACGCCAATCGTTTCTATGAAACCGACGGGCTTCTTGTACGGACTGAGCTTCAAGCCAAGCCTTGATCGCAGCAGAACCACCAATATCGAACAACGTGTGGAATGAGGTCGCATGGCCGCCGACGTAGACGTTGATTTCTCTTCGATATCGTTGTTCCAGCCCCAGGCTTTCGAATTGGTGTGTCAACCGTTCGCGCAGTTGTTCGGGCATGTCTGGGTGGTGAATGAACTCAAATTCGACATCCAATCCGTCAGCGGCTAAGTTTATGTTGGCTTCCAAGAAATCGGTGTCAGGAACTATGTCGAAATAGGCGTGAACAAACTCTTCGTTGGGGTTGGCCGGTACATCGGAGCTCTTAGTGTGATTGCAGGATGCACATACCGGCACGAGGTTTCGTGAATAGATCGCCAGCACACCAAAACTCGACTTCGGAAGAAAATGGTCGAGTTGTGTTGGCGGATCAATTCCACAAATTGGGCAATCATCTACACCTCGAAACAGATGTTCTCGGAGGTGAGCGAGAGGCCGAAGGGAATAAGTCTTTGAAAAAGCTGCTTTCACAGAATTCACTAAGGCCGGATCGAGATCGTCGGCCTTCAACTCGTTGTCAACGCGTCCCCCGACCTCATCGTAGTGGTCGTAAAGTTCTATCGCACGATCAATTTCGGTGCCCGTCGGTTCGTAGCCTCGAACCTGACCATTGTAGACGTATGTGTGAATATTCTCTTCGAGATCATCTCTATCAGTGTCTCGAGACGGCATTGTAAGGTTTTTCATCGAAACTACCCATCTCGCTCAATCAAGCGGCACATCACGTATGCTCGTGCTTGCCCGCTGAGTCCTGGCTCAAACAATGAGTCAATTTCATCAACGTTCGCACCTAGCTCTGTGAGCTGGTCGAGAATTTGATGGAAGTCGGTCGCCGTGGAAGTTAACCCGAAAGTATCATAAGTGAGAACGCCTGTGTTTTCTCCAAATGTCTCCATATCGGGCTGGGAAATATCGAACGACGAACCTACGCGTGAGATAACCCGAACGTGCCTAGCCAACGTTTCTTGTAGCACGACCGGAGAGTGCGTGGCGATGACAGCAAATGCGTTTGAGTTTTCGAGTGCAATTCGGACCCCATGCATCAACGCCGCCGCTAACGGGGGGTGGAGATGGGTCTCGGGCTCGTCGAACAGAACTAGAGACTTGTCGACTGCGTGAGCAACAATTGAAGCAATCACGTGGGCAGAGATTTTGTGCCCGGTACTCCAACTCAAGAATTCTTCAGCAGGGTTTTCACCTACAAGAGCTTCCACTGATACTTTTTCTAGGTCTTGATAAGAAGGGTCGTTGAGGATTGGAGCCATCGCATCTTCGAATTCGTCCCAAAGCTCTCGATCTTCGATTTGTTCGCACAGTTGCCCGAATTCGGTGGCAAGATCGCCCAAAGGCTTCAGGTGAGTGGATGGTTTCCTGTCCTCAGTGCTCAGTCGCACTTTTGCGTCAGTGGTGTTGCCTGACCTTGCAGCTTCTAATTCCTCGCGAACTTCTTTTGCGATGTCTCGCAGTCCGCAGAAGATGAACCTGCCTTCTCCTCGCTGCACATCCTTTGCAATTTGTTCAAGGTCAGCCTCGTAAATTCCAGGAACAACAAAACTATCAAACGCACTGTAAGATACAGTAATAATGCGCATAAATCCGATGCCAATTGGATCGATTAACCCGATTCCTTGGAGATCTTGTTCCAGTCGCTCGTCTGGCGAAGCGTATGCCACACGGGCGAGCCTCGAAAGTAGTGTGCTTTTCCCCGACCCGTTTCTTCCAACGAGAACGGCACACCGACGTGGAAGTTCGGATTCCTTCGTTCTGCTAATGCTGCGCCGACGTCGTCGCGGCATCATAGGCCGCAATCGCGGAGCATCAAACTGGACCTCAAACGAAGCATTCCAGCCACCTGGTTTGAAGCCAAGATTCAAACCCATGTCAGCAAGTTCAGTGAAGTTTCCAGTTAGAATTGCCCTAGCATCGTTCAAATAACCGTCGATATCATTGTTGTCTCTAAATAGGGAAATGCGCCAACCGTCTTGATGTTCAAAATCCGGTCGAATTTCCGGGGCGTAAACGACGTCACGCAGCGCCACGAGAGCGCTATCTCTTAATTCACTCGAGATTAAATTAAGCCTCTGATAGTAGTCTAAAGAATCTCCAACAGAGGCAAATTCCGGACCAAGCTTCTCGAAGTTCTCGGAGATTTGCAGGCCATCCGATTTCGTTTGATTGAGTCTGAGTATCTTAACTGGGCCTAGGTACTCAGGGTCATCAGATTCCATTTCGCGTGGCTGAGCATACAAGTGGTACTGAGTTTGAAACGAGTAGTCGTTCCAGTTGTCCTTCTCGAGTGCAAACGGGGTTGAAAAACCCTTGGGTTTTGATTTGGATGGTGGAAAGACCGTGAACACAATAAAATCCCAAATCTATGGTTTAGCCTCAGGAGTGCATCCCAGCTTACGAAAAAGTTTACTCTGACATTGCAGGTTGATCCATCCCTTTCCACCCAGACTGGGGGCATAGGGAAATGTGTTTCTGCAATCTCCAAGTTTTGCTTGCAGGATGCTGGCCGCCAGATTTCTTAGTCGCTCTTTGATCCATATCGCCATAACTGCGAAGGACCGCAACAGTTTGAAGGTCCACATGGTGTCACCAACGGTTCAACAGATTGCCCAGCAAAATGACCAATTTCGTCGTGGCGATCCAAACGTGCCTGGGATCAGAGTGATCACCGCTGGCTTGGATCATCTGCTGAAACAGCTTGCAATTCCACCGGAACAACTGGCGCAGCTGGTTGCCCAGTTTGAAGATTTCACCGAGCATATTGACCCACACGGTGAGCATGACTTCGGTGCTTTCGAGTTCCACGGCCATAAGCTGTTTTGGAAACTGGACCTCTACAATAATGATTATTCAATGGGTTCCGATGACCCCGCTGAGCTAACCAAAACGCGTCGGGTGCTCACGATCATGCTGGCGGATGAATACTAATGGTGGAACCGGATCAGATGCCCAAACCTAGGTGCCCAAGTTGCGGTTCCGTTGATATCCTTAGGGATGCTTGGGCCTGTTGGGACGCTGATACACAACAGTGGGTGCTCCACAGTTGTTATGACGCATATCGCTGCGAGACCTGTGATGCTCAATCCAAGCGCATAGATTGGTTGTTCTGATCAAGTAGATCGTTGCCAATCTGTGTTTTGAAAACTGAGTTTGGCTGAGCCTTTTCAATAACCTGCTGGATCACAAAACGGTCGCTCTCCCATTGGGATCGCCATAGCTGAGAATAGCTATCATCCTGAGGAGTAACCGATGAAAACCTATGAAGCCACCGTGAGATTGTCAAACGGCCAGACCACCAAGGTACAAACCACCGCATCCAATTCCACCGCTGCTGTGCGACAGTTGGAGGCCCAATACGGAAAAGGATCGGTACTCAACAACTACGCGGGCGAAGTTCGCTGAATGGCCCTTGTTATTGGCTTGATTGCTGGATTGTTTATCCTGCTTGGGCTGGCCCTCATGGGGGCTGGCCTTCGTAACCCTCGCTGGATCATCTTTTGGTTCTGCATGCTGGCTGCCCTCTACAAGTATGGGGAGAGTAAACTGGTCGATGATGTGCAAGACCTGAGCATATCAGCGATGGGGCCTCCCAATGGATGTATGGATGGTGAAATTTCAGTTGTTATCCGCAACGGTGATACCCGTAGGATCGAACAATTTGGATTTGAACTCGAAGGGTTCTTGCCAAACCACTCGAGCCGATCTGCTTACCAGTATTTGAATTCGGACCGGATAATCCCAGCAGGTCAAAGCTGGTCCAACTGCTGGCGCGTCGAGGAACTTAAGTATTTGCCTCAACCGCAGCGTTCCCAGTTGCGTTGGGGAGTTCAAATCACATCCGTGGAATTTGCCGAATGATGTGGTCTAACCCTCTAATATCACCTCATGCCAGGTGACATTGAGATCATTGATTTCACTTGGCATGACATCTGCATCACCGTTTCCGTCACTAAGAATTTCCTCAATACGGGGTATCATCACATTGAACTCCGTGCGGATCAGCCTTTGCCAGTAACAACCACTGGGTATCGCAGCCATTTCATGCTGATGGACCAGTTTGAGGCCTTTGAAACCCTACAGCAGTTGGTCACCCTGTGGCTCAATCATGCAGCGAAATCCGAGGAATGGACCAAAGCCCAAGAAGAGCATGGCCAACTCAAGTTGTTTTGAGTATTTGGTTGCCGAATTTTCCCAGCGAAGTTTTTGTCAGAATTTTCTTGAAGAAAATTATGAGAGGAACTTCTCTGCAGAAAGTACGTTTATGGAGGGCGGATCAATCATCTTGGAGCGGTTTTGATCTTCGTTGCGTAATGTTTGAGCAGGCTGGGTGCGGATTTTGTGTGAAATCGCTGCGCCTTTGCCGTTGTTAACTTTCGAGAAGTGATTGAGAAAATCGTCAAAGCCGTTCTGTTTGCGAACGACCTAAAGTTACTAGTTGTTTTGTCTGCTAAGATCGGGTGCCCTGCATCGTGAAGTACCTGCTATCCATCGACTTTTCAGGTTTTCAAGCTGTGCCTTGTAATCATTGACATGGAGGGGGAACAGCCTAGAGTCGTGTTTTTGGGAGGTATCATATGGGCCGTGTTTTAATCATGGTGCTGGCGATCATAGTGGGTAGTGGAATTGGATTCTTCATTTCCGAGCATTTCAAAGAAAATGTCGTGGTCGATAGTTTCGCCAATGTTTCCGCACCAAAGATTGTCAGTCGTATTGAAGTTACGGAGATATTCTCACGAAATACGGCTGTCGCCGTTCGCGAGAACACAACATTTGGCAAAGAGAACAACGCTGCAATGATGCTCCAATGGACGTCGGTCGCACAGATTGGGGTTGACTTCACGACCTTCAAATGGGGTAGCTTAAGTGGAATTGGACAACCTGTCCCCGAGACTGGAACTATTTCAATCTCTGGAACTTTGCCTCCCCTCGAAATCCTGAACAATTTTTCGCCTCTTGGTCAGGATGACACTTACGTAATCAGTCGAAATGCAAACTTTGATGAGGAAGCAGTACTAGGTCCCATATTGACGACACAGAAGACTGCACTGATGAAATGTGTAGCTGAAAGCGCACTTTACCGGGCAGATACGATTGAGAATGCCCATCGAGTTATCCTCTCGCTGATCTCCGCTGCAATTCCGCCTCGAGCAGATGGCACTCCAATTGTTACCTTCAATTTGAAGTTTGCTAACGAGGCAACACTGAATGCGGAAATTTCGAACCTCGGAGGCGACCCTAAAGCCTGTGAAAACAAAACCACACTATAGTTAGTTTTAAGAAACCCGATTTGATTGGTACGAATCTAGCCTCGATTGTTGACCGCTCTTCACGGGAGCTTAGTAGTCAACGCTGCGCGGAAATGGCTCTGAGGTGGTTCGGTCATGATTTCTCAACCGTAACCCAAGCTATAAAATTTGAGTCGCGACTCCAAGTGCGGCGAGGGCTAGGCCAAATGTTGCGACAAACCCTTTTGGCGGTGCAGATAGTAGTTTCATTAGAATCGAAATGGGAACCATCACAAGCCAAATAGTGAGCAGGACACATACAACCAGGAGAGCAACAATCGCTCCATCGAAGAATATGTAGAACACGGTTAGGAGCACTTTTTGAACGAAACTTTCCGCAAAGCTGTATCCACCCTCAAAAAGGACCGTTATGATATCATAACCATATACAGCCTCTGATAGGATTGAAATCAATATTGTGTAACCAAAGCCGACAGTAACGAGCTTAGATAGCCAACCTCCTGAAGCGAAAATCCTTTGCAGCACTGCTGTCAATGCAGCGCTAATTTTTCTCGCAAGAAAGTCAGGCACAGCTTCCAAGTCAAAGTAGCTGATCGCCGAGATCAGCAAACCCAAAATCACAAGACCCATAATTAGTACCTCTTCGGGGACGACTTGAGCAATCTTACCAATATCATCAATGTTGAGCTAACTATTTAAATTGCTGAAAGCTCACGCATCCATTTATTCTGAAAATCATATCTCGAACGAAGGTTGGCCGGAACCCACAGTTGAAAAGGAGCAGATTTTTCGTGGCCAGTTTTGGCTCTGAGATAGCTTGGCACTTTGTGTCACGAACTCGAAGTGACACTGGCAACAGTCTTGAAACGTTGTTGGGCTTCGCCTTGTAGGCGGTCTTTCGTCATCAGGCAAAAGTCTGATAGGTATTGGCTTCAGCTGTGAAACACCTTCTCGTTTTATTGATATCTTCTTCGGCTGAAGCGATAGTTGTCCCTACTGGTTTCTTAGTTGGTTTGGATTCCGACAAGTTGGTGCCCAATCCATGTGGTTCTGATCGTCCGCAGTCCATTGGCCGACCCCGGAAGTTTTCCTAAAAAGTTTCGTCACGAAAGTTTTTCGATTTTCTTCCGCGCTCAAGTTGGTTTTTGGGTGTTCAGCTGTGTTGAGTGCTGACCGTTGTTTCGGTGGATATAACATGTTGATATTACTTGGGTAAATCAGTGGAAAACCTGATTTAATCAAGTTTTGTGGTGCAACTTGCCGTCATGATCGCTGGGAATGTCTGGTCATTGGCAAGTCCGGTTCTTGGATCTCCACTTGTTGGGTTTGGGAATGCCGGTTTGGTCTTTGTCATTGACTGGCTTTGGGTATTTCCCTTGGATTGGCGTTCTTCCTAACGGTTACGTTTCGACAAAAGCAAAACCATGCATTCCTGCCGAAAGCGCTGTCCGTCGTCATATAAAATGGGACATCAGAGCGGCTTGAGCATTGGAGGCTCTGGCTCGTTTGTGTGATTGATTATGCTGCTTGTTTTTGATGTTGCAAGCGGCGTTGTTGGATTGTCCGTTTCT
>JBARCK010000111.1:0-3640 GCA_049794015.1 Sulfitobacter sp.
TTGCAACTTGATTGCCCCGACCTTGCTCTGTCGCGGCACATGTTGTTCAACGACCTGTCAGACGCCGAGTTCCTGAAAATTGCCAATTCCCACGTTGAGGCGCTGAACCATGCGCTGCAAAATGTGCCGCAAGATAAGGTGCGCATTCACATCTGCTGGGGCAATTACGAGGGTCCGCATGTGTGCGACATTGGCATGGACAAGGTCTTTGACACACTGATGTCGACCAAAACGCGTTATGTCTTGTTTGAAACCTCAAACCCGCGTCATGCCCACGAATGGACCGTGTTCAGGGACCGCAAAGGTGACATTCCTGACGATAAAATTCTGGTGCCGGGGGTGGTCGATACAACGACTAACTTTGTGGAGCACCCTGAAGTGGTTGCGCAACGCATTGAACGGTTCACGGGCATCGTCGATGCAGACCGCGTGATTGCAGGCAGCGATTGCGGCTTTGGCACATTTGCCGGGTTCGGTGCGGTTGATCCAGAGATTGCCTTTGCCAAGCTTACCTCCGTGTCCGAGGGCGCGGCAATTGCTGCGAAACGCGCATGAACGACGGCTTGCATGATCTGCTCAAACGGGTCGACACACCAACGGTGTGCAACGCCATCGAGGTGGCTCAGGGCAAGCGTGGATTTAACGATTTCACGCGTGGGACGATGGTCTGTTCTGCACAGGGCGAGGCGATGGTGGGCTATGCCCGCACTGCCCGCATTCAAGCGGTGAACCCACCGTCCGAGGCACCCGAGGTGATCAAAGCGCGGCGTATGGCGTACTACAAGTATATGTCCGAAGGGCCGCGCCCCGGCATCGCGGTGGTGCAGGACATGGATGTGCCAAATGCGATTGGGGCCTATTGGGGCGAGGTGAACACCAATATTCACAAGGCGTTTGGGTTAAACGGTGCGTTGACCGATGGCGTGATGCGCGACCTTGGTGATTTGCCGGATGGCTTTCCGGTGGTCGCAGGGTCCATTGGTCCCAGCCACGGGTTTGTGCATGTTGTGGACTATGGCCAACCGGTACGGATTTTCGGCATGACCGTCACCCCCGGTGCTTTGGTTCATGCCGATCGTCATGGCGCTGTTGTGATCCCGGATGATGTGGTGCCAAGACTTGAGGCGGCCATCGCGCAATTGTTCAAGTCCGAAAATGTTGTGTTTGACGCAGTCAAAGGTAAGCAGATCGACTTTGCTGAATTTGAGGCGGCTTGGGCTGCCTTTGAAGCCTCGCGAACCTAATGAAAAGGGTGGGCCACGCGCCCACCTTACGTAAGGTGGAGGCTCCCTCCACCCTCAGTCTTTGATGGACGGCGCGCCACCTTCAAACGCATTGCCGTTCACATAATCGCAGGGCGCTTCCTGCATTTCCAAATGCAGATGATCATTGCTTAGCGGATTGGCGCGCGCCAGTGCTTCGTCCACATCAATACCCAAACCGGGGGCTGTTGGGGCGTTGATAAATCCATCCTCAACCCGAATGGATCCTTTGATCAACTGATCATGGAACGGTGTTTCGATACATTCTGCCATCAGGATGTTCGGGATCGACACCGCCAAATGCACGTTCGCCGCCCATTCTACCGGGCCTGCGTACAAATGAGGTGCCATCTGCGCATTATAGACTTCAGCCATCGCGGCGACCTTCTTCATCTCCCAAATACCACCAGCACGGCCCAAGGCGGGTTGCAATATCGTGGCAGCACCTGACCGCAGCACCGGGGCAAACTCAGCCTTAGTGGTCAGGCGCTCGCCTGTCGCAATCGGAATGCGCACGGCCCGGGCGACCTTGGCCATTTCTTCGACCGCGTCTGGTGGGATCGGCTCTTCGAACCACAGCGGACTGTAGGGTTCAATCGCTTGCCCCAATCGGATCGCGCCTGCGGTTGAAAACTGACCATGGGTGCCAAACAGCAAGTCTGCCTTGTCGCCAACCGCCTCTCGGATGGCTTTGCAGAATGCCACGGATTGCGTGATATCCGACATCGCCGGCATGTGCCCGCCGCGCGCTGTATAGGGACCAGCAGGGTCAAATTTTACCGCCGTATATCCGCGCGCGACGCAATCAGCGGCAGATTCCGCAGCCATTTCGGGCGATGTCCAAAAGGCGCTCATATCATGATGGGGCAGGGGGTAGAGATACGTATAGGCGCGCACCCGGTCGTTCATTTTGCCCCCCAGCAGCGCATAAACGGGTCGGTCACGATCTTTGCCCAAGATATCCCAACACGCGATTTCTAGCCCCGAAAATGCGCCCATCACGCTTAGGTCTGGGCGCTGTGTAAACCCAGATGAATAGGCCCGGCGAAACATCAATTCGATGTTTTCTGGGTTCTCATCCTGCATGTGTCGCGTAAATACATCTTCGATCACGGCGGTCATGGCCTTTGGCCCTATAGAGGACGCATAGCATTCGCCCCATCCGACAATCCCGGTGTCCGTCGTCAGTTTGACCAATATCCAATAGCGACCACCCCAACCGGGGGCTGGTGGGCTGGTGATGATCACGTCTAGGTCTTGCAGCTTCATGAGATTTTCCACTCGATATTGGCCTGAGAAATTATAGAGGGATTGAAGCGGCTTGGAAGGCGAATTCACAGATCTCTCAAGTTATGGTATAATTCTCTGCCCAAGTTCACGGTATTCGTGAAAATAACTTTTTAAATCATTTGAGATGGAGACATTGATGTTCCAGAATTCGCCCACACCCGATCCACGCCTCGCGCGGTATGATCACTTGATCGTACATGTTACTGCAACCAGGCCTGACCAGAATTTTGACGATCACGATATAGACCAAATGCATCGTAATCGTGGCTTTAATGGCTGCGGCTACAATGCGATTATCAAACGCGATGGCACTTGGTTGGATAGTGATATGGGCGCGGTGACTCGTCCTATTGGGCGACAAGGAGCGCATGTCGGTGGCTGCGGAAATGGCTGGAACGGGCGCAGTTTTGGGGTTTCCTTGGTGGGCGGTGTTGATGCTGCCAATCGACCCGAAGACAATATGACCAGTGCGCAGAAAAACACATTGGCCAAAGGTATTTCAATGTTCATGCGCTTGCATCCTGCGGGTGATGGCGGGGTCAGCGTAATGGGCCACCGCGATCTTATCGAAAAAACCAACGCACCCAACAAAAAGGCATGCCCGTGCTTTGATGTTATGCCGTGGTGGGCAGAGCGCCAAGCAAGCGGTGCCGGGGGTGGAGGTACACAAGGCGGTGATGAAACTGATAGTTCTCAGGTCAGTACTCTTGTAGATCAACCACACTTTTGGACCGTGGCTTCGGGCGATACGCTGAGCAAGATCATGGGCGTAACGGGCGTCAACCTAGCAACGATCAGGTCTTTGAATCCCGAAATCACAAACCCGAATCTTATTGCCGTGGGACAGATTATTCGGTTGCGCTAAAACGAGGCTGATTGGTTGACAGGCATTCTATTCTAAGTTCGCTAACCAGCATGATCTACGTGCACCACGCGTCAGCCTTGGTTAGGGCTGTCTTCAAACGATGTCGTTTTCATCTTAACCACCAACGCGAATCCGCAAAACATGCCCGTTGTCTTCAATCACGGCTTTATCGATTTGCACCACGTTCGCCTTCTTTTTGGCCCAAAATATCCCACGGGGGTCC
>JBARCK010000112.1:0-6296 GCA_049794015.1 Sulfitobacter sp.
CTTCTCCTCATCCGTCCAAAGCCGCTTCGTTCGACGTGCCATTCGCTGCCCCATAGTGTCCGCTATCCAAAGCGGACACTATCGTTCACACTCTATGCGCGGCAGAGCAGTCAGACCGGACGCTTACCGAGCTTCGGTACTTTGAGATGAATGGACAGCGCTCTGCTTGGTATCGGGAAAAAGAGAACTCTGCTGACTCGCACTGAATTATGCTTACAGGACAATATCTTTCACGACCTCATTATCGCCTCTGCGCCTCAATACTGGGCCACGTTTCAAGTGCGATTTTTAAGAACCTGAGTACCCGCAAGTCCAATTGAGCCACCAATAGCCATCCAAAACGCATACTTACCCAGACTTGGGTTTTCCGAGATCAGTTTTGTAGCTACAGCAAAAATTGCTGCACCAGCGACCGTTCCCTTGACCTGACGTGACGACATCTCAAGCCCGCCTGCCCAATTCGCAAAGCCTTCACAATTCCGCAACACGACATCGTACCGCCATTTACCAATTACTGATCGGGCGTTGGCAAGCACCACGTCTACAGGCAACACAGATTGTCGAGGCGCATATCCAGTCCGCCTACCTTTAACGACAGTATCATAGGGCTCTTCTTGCACCGTGCCGGTTCGCGCAGTTGCCGATATCAGCATCGGCTTTCCCAAAGGGCATCTACGGTCACTCACAACTGATTGATGCTCATAACTGCCCATGCAGGTTACAATCTGTGCGCCCGGTTGAAGGTTGTACTCAAATGACATCAACAGCTCTTCTTTTGTTCAAAATGGCTGCTTCATGGTTAGGTAAGGATGGCGATTCTGCTACAAATCTCAAATTGCTCATGTTACACTCCTTAATGAGAACTTCGCGTAATTGCGATATTTATCCAATATGGAGAAATATGAAATATGTCAAGCGATACGACTACATACTCGATGATCCTTTGCACCTTGATGTCTCAGCGTGGAAAACAACAAGAAATTCAACAGCAAGAATTCTTTCAAAAATCGGGTATCGCAACGGGTACTTGGTCACGAATAATGCGCGGCCAAGCTCACTTCCAAATAGAAGATATTCGCGCAGCATGCCGTGTGTTGGGCTGTTCCATTGGCGAACTGACCTCAGAAGCCGACAAGATGCAGGTGCAGTTGGCGAAAAAAGAAGGCGTAAAGGTTGTATCGAAAGATGACCTTAAATCAGGGAATTCATCAGCAGGAGCGATGGTCGCTGGTGCAGCACTTGCGTTTCTTTTGCTAAGGCTTGCTGAGTAATCAGACGGAAGTTTGGAGGCAATTTAACGAAGTCAGATTGAGTCCTCATGCCAATCACGAATGGAGCTGCACAACTTACTCATAGCCATGCCTGTCAGCATCCCACTACTCAGGACACCAACTCCTTCAGAGAACATAGGTTCTCTTGCGTCATGAACAGTAAAATGAAACACACCGGTTTCGTTGTCTTCGTCGGTGACAAACGCCCAGGTTCCTAGGTATTCACCGTAGCGGGTCAAAACGTCCCCGCTGGTGGCGTTATCTTCAAATCCATTAAGGTTGATGGGGTATGTAAGTTCCATTCTGTCCATATGGGAATGGAGAATTGGAAAACAATGCTTGCTGGACGCTAGGGGTAGAAACTTATGGATTTGCGCCTCTGGTGCTAACTACTGTTTTTGCAAAACTTTAAGCCACATAGAGGAGAGCAGGAGTGAACTGGGACCGTTTCCTGAAAGAAGAAGTCACGACACCTACAGGCAGGAAGTGGTTGGAAAGCGCTGGTGACTGGGCCAACAATAAAATTGAGGCTTTCAACCTCAGTGAAGTTTTACCTTTTGTGGTAGAGTGGGTCGAAGAGGAAGGCGCAATCATCAACCCCCAAAAAATTGTTGGCACTGATCATGCCAGATACAACCAAGGTATGACGTGGCTTCAGTTTCTTGGCGGCGGGAAGCGGATCAAGACTAAACTCGACGTTCTGGAAACCAAACCTGAATACTACGATGATCCCGAACTACATGCGACCGACTTGGAGAAGTGGATTCTCTTCGAGATCGGCGGAGAGCTATATGTGACTGTCGGCAACCATCGCAGTGTCGTGGCAAAATTTCGAGCTCATGAAGAGAATGTAACCGCGCAATGGGTTCACAAAGTCATTCACTTGACGGTGTCCGGTGACGCGAGCGATGATTACGAAAAACTACAATCTGCATATCTTCCATTCGAGCGAGACTACGGGCCTGAGCCGGAATGTGTTTGGTGCGAGGGTCAAGACAAGCGGTACAAAATTCTCGTTCACCTCATTCTACACGGATTTGGCGGAAGCCGTTCTCATGGAAAAATGGAGGTGGCGGACGCGCTAGCTTATGTCCAGCAGCGAAACCGGGTTCCACAACGCCTTCTCGATTTTGTCCCAAATCTCTGGAAGCGTCTTCACTACTGAAACCTTGGGAGATGCAATATGGACCTGTCTCGCTTAGATGTCGCACCAAATGCTCGTTCAAGCCACTTTTTGTTCGAAGGCGATGCGCCGCGCTGATGCGATGGACAGGAACGACCTTCGGAGCCGTTGGGATCGAATAGACTGCGTTAGTTTCTGCCGGATGAAGGTGCCGAGGCATTTTGGGTTAGAAATGCTTGACGTTTGGGTCAGAATTGAATGACGTGATTTTCTTGTTTCCTGAAGTTATGGTTTCCAAAAGAGTCAAAGGTTCGTGACGTTCCACAACCACCTAAGTCGCTGTTTTTAAATCGGTTTTCGTTCATTTTGTTGAACCTTTACTGTTGGGTTCGTCAATTCTTGAACCCGTTTCGTTCTTGCGCAGTTTGGCGTAACCCTCATCGGCCATTAGGCCGCGTCGTGCCTTGCCAGCATAAATTTGCACCATCTGAGGTGATGTGTGCCCCGTCCAAGCCATGATTTCGCGCTCTGACGCTCCAGCTTCCGCTAAACGCGTCGCACACGCCTTTCTGAGACCATGTGACGTGCAGTCGGGCAGATCGGCTGCATTGCACCATTTGCGCATGGCATTGCCCAAGCCGTTCGGATAACGTGAACGCCCTCCAGAGGCTTCAAGAAACGTCATTTGAGACCGTGGCAAGCTGTCCAGCACTTGCTGTAAGTCTGGATGGATTGGGATATCTACGACGACATCTGAAAATCGTTCTGTTTTTTGCCTGCGATATTGAAGGCGAGAGCCGGTAATGTTCTGCCATCCGAGCCGTACAGCATCCACGCGAGAGCAAGCCGTATAGAGCATCAATGTAACCGCCGTGTGCGCAATCGACCCAAGCTCATGATGCTCAAAGAATGCGTGAAGCTCATCCTCACTCCATGTGTGAAAGCCCTGTGATCCAGTGCGCATCTTTTTGACGGCAGTCGTTGGATTGTCTGTGCGCCACCCGATTTCAATCGCATGATTTAGTAACATTCGAAGCATTCTCAGGCGATTGTTCCGTGCCGATGGGCGATCAGTGAGGGGCTCTAGCAATTTCACGACATGCTGACGTTTCATTTGCATTACCAATCGGTGCCCGTGGTCGTTGCGCAACCGCTCTATCTCTCGGCGGTATGTTGATTTGGTGCTATCGCTTAGCGAAATGAAGTCGGGGCTCTTATAATACGAAACGATCAGCGCATTTATGGTACCGCGCTTGGTAGCCGGTGCACCAATTTCCTGTGATCGGTAGCCCTATACAGCCCGCTCGTAGTTTCTCCGAAAACCATTAGACCCGTACTCACCATAGATTTCAGTTGAAAACCCCTTCCTACGGAACCGGAACCGCCGCTTTTGATGGCGGTCGAAGTATGCGGTAACGCCCGGAAATTCACGTTTGGTACGACGAGCCATTAAAGATCATCCCAAGTGTCGTCTTCATCTTGGGACGGGAGCGCCGCTGCGCAAGTATAGAGTTCATTGACCAACCAAAGACGTCGGGAACCAACGCAACGGGGCTTGGGCATTGCTCCATTTTGGACAAGTTCGGAGAACTTTCCCGGCGACAAGTTAAGCATCGCTGCGGCGCTTGACTTACCAACGCATATCCTCGCGGGTAACGGTCACATTGCAGACCTGCCGTGATGCGCTTGTACATGTCCATCCCGTCAAGCATTTCAGAAATCGTGAATCCACGTCGGTGGGCGAAACCTTAGGGTCAGGACTCATAACCAGAAAATAACGGTTGCAGCGAGTGCGATGGCGGAGAGGAAGACGGTTGGTGATCTGTCGTAGCGAGTTGCGACGCGCCTCCAATCTTTGAGCCTGCCGAACATTCTTTCGATACGGTTGCGCCTTTTGTAGCGGCGCTTGTCGTACTTGACGGTTTTCTTGCGCGACTTGCGTCCAGGAATGCAGGGCTTTGTGCCCTTGTCTATAAGGGTTTCGCGGAACCAGTCGGCATCATATCCTCTGTCGGCGAGGAGCCATTCAGCCTCCGGCAAGCCGTTCATTAAGGCGGCAGCTCCAGTGTAATCGCTGACTTGCCCTGCGGTGATAAACAAGCGGACCGGACGGCCGCTGGTATCTGTAACCGCATGCAGCTTTGTGTTCATGCCGCCCTTGGTCTGTCCGATCAGGCGTCCTTTCCCCCCTTTTTTAACCGCAGGCTGGATGCCGTACGATGTGCTTTGAGGTAGGTGGCATCAATCGAGATGGTCTTGTTGTCGGGAGCCTGCTCAGCCAGTCCCATCATGATCCGAGCAAACACACCCATGTCACTCCAACGCTTCCAGCGATTATACAGCGTCTTTGGAGAGCCATACTCGGCCGGTGCGTCACACCACCTTAACCCATTGCGGTTTATGAAGATAATACCACTCAGAACCCGCCGGTCATCAACGCGTGCCCGACCTCGGCTCTTTGGAAAGAAGGGCCGAAGACGCTCCATTTGCGCCTCACTCAGCCAATAAAGGTTGCTCATGATATCCCCCTAAAACTAGGGATCGTGAATCATGACAACTCGACAACCGCAATCAGTTAATGGGTCCTGACCCTAGACACTCTAGCGCTCCATAAAAAAAATACGAAACTCAAGGCAACAATACTTCCAGCCATTTGGAGGTTTCGCCGCGGCCATGTATTTCTTATAGGTAAGCATTTGGATTTATTAAATTTTCTAGAAGATTGGCCTTACATTTTTTGGTCTGTGAGTGCAGCTTTCGCTTTTTACCACGTGACCGCATTTGCTACGTCCGATCTGCCTCCAGACAAAAAAGCCGCTCTGACTCTCTGGCTAGAAGGTAGCTATGAGAGCACGTGGTTTGCTCAGTTCTGCAACGCGTTCGATAGAATATTTGGTGAAAACCATTTGAGCATTCGATGCTTCGCACGATCTACTCTCGCCTCATTTGTCGCAGTAATAGCACTTTGGGTGCTGTTTGACCCTATACTTGGACTAATTTCGCTCCGCGCCGACACAAGTCTCAGCTTGACTCAAGCCCTGCTTTTGGGAGCCGCCATAAACATCATTCCTGACTATCTTTCGCTCTATGAAACGAGATGGCTGCTCAAACTGTTCGAACGCATTCGCAACCCTATCGGACAGCTAGCAATCCTGATCGTGGACGCAGCAGTAAGTGGTATTATTATCTATTTTGGTATTAAGGTATTCCTTTGGGTTAGCGATGCCCCAACCACGTCTTTGATCGAGATGATTGCCATTTTCTCGGTCTACTCACTTTTCTTTTACTCGACCTTCCTGACCAGCATCTGGGCATGGGGTTACTGCCTTTCAGCATGGCCATACCGGTTATCGGCAAGCCTACGAAATTGGCGGGACCTTAACGAAGCTCCTGGGCGAGCGCTTGCGCTCGTCGGAGCTATTTTTGTTCTAATCGGTACCTGGGTGGGACAACCGCTACTTACTATGAATGAAGAAGGTGGTATCCCTCTAGATGAATTTCTCTGTTCTGCGTTTCCATCCAGTGCCTGTACACATGTTGCCAGACTAACTAACGACGAACTAAAAAAACTAGAGTTTCTTGGAAAAGCGTGTTTAGGCGGAATAACCATAGAATGTGCTAACACGGCCTTCGCGATCCAAGAAATCAAACCAGCTGAAGCCTCTTTGCTTTGGGCCAAAGCATGCGACAAGGGTGATGCAACTAGCTGCTCCAATCTCGGCATTATGTACCAGAATGGTGTTGGCGTGGGTCAGGACGAAGCCCGCGCCGCCGAACTCTACCAGGTGGCATGCACCGTCGGTAATATAGCTGGCTGCTCCAATCTCGGCATTATGTACCAGAATGGTATTGGCGTGGGTCAGGACGAAGCCCGCGCCGCCGAACTCTACCAGATGGCATGC
>JBARCK010000113.1:0-1709 GCA_049794015.1 Sulfitobacter sp.
GGCAAGGGCGTCATGGCGCATCTGGCGTTGCAGGCGCTGCAAAACGGGCCACAGACGGCGCGTAACGCATCGAAGTGCATTGCGCTGCAAAGACCGGAACTCACGTTTGCTAGGGCGCACCAGTACAGCGCCTATGCGCTTACCAAGCTAAAGAAGCGGGGGTTGGTGGTGCATGATGGGCGGATGTACGGGCTGTGGAGGATAGCTCCGAAAAACCCGAACTCAGGCTGAGAGGCCCTACAGGTGGTCACATTTAAATATGAAGTACCCACCCAGCCAAAAAGCAAATATCCACTGTACGGGCCGCTTTGGTGCGGACAATGGGGTATTGACAGGGGCGAGGGTTGCCGAATCAATATATTGCGTTTACAAAGTAGAAAGCCACGAAACCTTGCAGGGTTTCGTGGCTTAAATCAAACGCCGATACAGGGCGAAAGACTGCTTTAACAACTGGTTTATCCCAATAGTCGTCTTTTTTGTCAACCCTGTGTCGGCTCCAATTTGGAGACGTTATATGACAAAGAGTAACCGCGAACCGAGCAAGAAGCTAACGGCGAATGACGCAGCAATCATCAAGAAGCGGTTGAAAGACGGGGAAATGCAAAGCCGCATAGCCGCTGATTTCGACGTGAACATTGGCCGGATTAGCGAGATAAATACCGGTAAGAAATTCGCAAAAATCTAATATGGATTAGGGGGCTTCGGCCCCCTTTTCACGCCGCCCGCTGCCAGTAGCCCTTCCAGTTCCGCGACACTGGCGCTTCCATCGCGTTAGACACAACGATCTTCGCCAGCGTGCCGTTGTCAGTGCGGCGGTTATCTTCCAACCATGCCGCGTGGTTCGCGTACTGGTGCAGGTACTGCGGTGACACATGGTGGTGCTGTCCGCGAACCATGTTGCGCAGGCGGCTAAAGAAGCTTTCCACCATATTGGTGTGCTTGCCGTGGTCGCTGTAAATCTCGGAGTGGTTCACGCGGTCAACGCTCCAACCCATGTGCAACTCATCCCAGTGTGACGCCTCATCCGCTGACATGGTGGACATGCGGGATACATTCTCGTTTGCCAGCGCAACGCCTTCACCTTCGGACATGCCGACGAATGGCAACGTGCGGCCTTCACGCTCACGCATGGCGATAACAACGCGGCGCTTGCCTGTCTGGTGCTGCTTCAAGCGACGGTCCTTGCGGTCCTTCTTGGCGTTCTCAGGACGGATATGACCACCGAAGAATGCGCCGTCGATTTCAACATGGCCTTCCAGAACTTCGCCGGTGTGAACTTCCTGAGCCATCGCTTCGCGCAGCTTGTGGGCCAACACGAAGGCTGTCTTGTACTGGCAGTCCAGATCGCGGCTCAGTTGAACCATGCTCACGCCTTTGGATGCGTTCACGATGATACAGATCGCGGCCAACAGGTCCACAAAATCCATCTTGCGCGATGCAAAGATTGTGCCGGACGTAACTCTAAACTGGTGGTGACACGCCTTGCACTTGAACTTGCGGCGCGTGGTGATTTTGTACGCCTCATCAAAGCCGCAGCACGGGCAAACCGCCTCGCCATCCGTCTCAGGCCAGCGCATTTCACAGAACACTTGATACGCCGCCGCTTCGCCAGCTTTGTAGATGCTGCGAAGGCTAAGGGTGCGTGATGCTGCTGAAAGGAGGAAGTGCTGTGCCATGTTATCGTCATATCCTGTGCTTATGCACCATAT
>JBARCK010000114.1:0-42481 GCA_049794015.1 Sulfitobacter sp.
TTCGTCCGTACGTTTCAGTCCCCTCTCGGGATCATGCTTTGCATGACCCTGCCGGGCAGCGCATAATCAGTCTCCTTTGTTGCAGTAAATGCTATCAAAGGAGCGGCATCAAACCGTGACAGGTCCAAACTGCCGGTCGGCGCGACGGTGGCCTTTTTTAGAATGTCGCGTTCCTCAGACACGCGGGCCAATTCCTTCTTCAACCTTCTGATCCCTGCGGCCTGTTCCGTGGCTTCGGTGATCTGCTCGCGCGGCATCGAGAACTGGGCCTTCCAAGTGTAGAGCGACTTTGTGCTGAACCTCATTCGCTCCGAAACCGCCGCAACTGAATAGCCCCGGTCTACAACATGTGTGACCGCGTCATGTTTGAAGTCATCCGTAAATCTAATCCCTGACATTACTGTCTCCTGGCTTCCAAAATTACCAAGCAAGGCGTCTACAAATCTAGGGGCTATTCAAATAGCACTGCCTACATGGTCCGGTTGGGCGGCCGCAATCTCACTTTGGACAAGATTTGCCCGTTGACCCTGATGTGCAGCGAACTCAAACCCAGGCTGCATAGCTCGATACTGCGTGCACAGCCATTTAGAACCTTATATATTTATCAGCGTGTTGAGCGAATATATCGGTCGCACAGACACAACATTTTGGTGGAGCGACATAGGCGCAATCCCTCACCTTTGGTGCCTCAAACAAAGCGTCGCGCTTTGACAATATTGCAATGAAACAAGGTTCTTATTCGGAAGCAGCAGGAACTTCATCCGCCTTCACCCGGAAGAACAGCGTGTACAACACCGGAACCACAATAAGCGTCAGGACCGTCGCAAAGCTGAGACCGGCGATGATCACAACTGCGAGGGATTTAAAAAACGGATCCCAGAGCAAAGGCACCACACCCAATACGGTTGTCAAAACGCCTAGGGATACAGGCCGCACACGGGTTACCGCAGCATCCATCACCGCTTGCATCCGCGCCTTCCCATCAGCGATTTGACTGTCGGTTTCATCCAGTAAAACAATGGCGTTCTTAATCATCATACCGATCAAGGACAGCACACCTAGGATCGCCATGAACTCTAACGGTGTTTTGGTCAGCGCAAGACCCCAGATCACCCCGATCAAGGCCAAGGGGACCGTTAACCAGATGATCAGCGGTTGGCGCACGGCATTGAACAAAAAGATCACGATTAGGATCATCGCGCCAATCCCAAGCGGCATGGTGGCCGCAAGACCTGCGTTGGCCTCGGCTGAATTGCCAAACTCACCCTTCCACTCAAACGCATAACCCGGCGGCAGGTCAATCGCCTCGATGGGCGCACGAACCGCGTCAAACAATTCGCCTGATAAAACACCGGGCGCATTGTCTGATTGGGCTGTAATCGTCAGCTTGCGGTCGATGCGGCGCAAATTGCCCGCTTCAAACACCAGATCAAACCGATCCACCACTTGCGAAATCGGCAGGTAGCCCCCGATTACCTGAGAGAACACTTGAATGTCACGCAATGCGCCGACCTCATTGCGCGCGCTTTCAACGGGGCGCATGACGATAGGGCGCTGTGCGTCACCTTCACGAAACGTCCCAATGTTTGCACCGCTCAGATGGGTATAAAGCGCGTTGGAAATCTCGCCTTGTGTCAGGCCCAATCGCCGCGCGCTTGCCTCGTTGATGACAGGGCGGATCACCTGTATCTGTTCGCGCCAATTGTCTTTGATCGCAATGGCACCGTTTTCAGCCATGATCTGTTTAGCCTGCTGGGACAGTTGGCGCAGAACAGATGCATCAGGGCCACTAAAGCGCGCCTCGATCTTGGAGCCGCCACCGGGACCCAATACGAACTTCCAAACCTTAGCGGCAGAATTTGGGAATTCGCCGTTGATCCAACCCTGCAACGCGGTGCGTAGCCCTTCGATCTGGCGATAATCCTCCACATCGACCAACACCTGCCCATATGACGGGCTGGCATCTTCACTTTCATAGGTCAGCATAAAACGTGTGTGCCCGCCCCCGACACTCAGGTTGGTGCCCGTCACCCCGTCAAGAGTGCGCGCAAATTCTTCGATGCGCAGCAAGTCTTGATTTGTCTGTTTGATGTCTGTGCCCTGCGGCAAGAAATAATCAACCACAAACTGGTTGCGGGTTGAGGAGGGAAAGAAGCCAGCGGGCACTTGACCAAACATTGCCAGCGCAGACCCAAAGAGCGCCAAGACAATGAGAATTGTGATGATGCGGACATTGATTGCCAGCTTCAGAAGACGGCGATATCCGCGCAGGATGATGTTTTCAGCCTTGGCCTCAACCTTGCCCTTTTTCAGCATCAGCGTACAGAAATAAGGGGTCAGCCAGATCGCGACCAGCCATGAGAACAGCAAAGCAATGGCGATGGTCCAGAACAGGCTCCCTGCATATTCGCCGGTGTTGTCAGGTGAAAATCCAATAGGTGAAAACGCCAGAAAGCCAACAACAGTACCGCCCAGCAGCGGCCATTTGGTTTGATTGACGACAGCCATGCTGGCAGCCGCCGGTTCCTCGCCGTTTTGCACACGGACCAACGTGCCCTCCACAACAACAATCGCATTATCAACAAGCATCCCCAGCGCGATGATCAGCGCGCCCAGTGAGATGCGCTGCATGTCCAATCCATAAAGGTACATGCCCATCAAGGTACCCGCCACGGTGATCAACAGGATTCCGCCCATCAACAGACCAGACCGCAGCCCCATGAAGATCAGCAAGGTGCCAACAACGATCACCAGTGCGATCACAACATTCATCACAAAGTCATTAACTGAAGCCTTTACGCTAAAGGACTGATCAGAGATCGCCACAACGTCCATGCCAATGGGACGCTCTGAAATCAGCTGCGCCATGCGTTCTTTTACGGCTTCGCCCATGTTCACCACGTTGCCGCCGATGGTGTTTGAAACGCCGATACCAATGGCTGGTTGACCATCGCGGTAAAGCGAGGTTGCTGCCGGGTCTTCGAGACCTCGGAAAATCGTGGCGATGTCTGACAGGCGAAAGGACACGCCAGTTTGCGGATTGGTGATCAATTGTGCGCCGATGGCCTCGATTGAATCAACAGCAGATTGTGGGCGCAACGTCAGCCGGGTCTGGCCTGCGACAATGGAACCCGCCGGCGAGACCAGGTTTTGTCCTTTCAGAATGTCTGCAACCTGCGTCGGCGCAAGGCCCAATTCAATCAAACGCGCGGGCGCGTATTCGACATAGATGATTTCTTCTTGCACGCCGGAAAGGGTAATTTTGGAAACCCCATCGACGGTCACCAGATCGCGTTGCAAATCCTTGGCGTATTCGTGCAGTTCCGCCAAGGTATAGCCATCACCAAGCACGGCAAAATAAAGTGCAAACACGTCGCCAAAGTCATCATAGACAATGGAGGTTAATGCATTGGGCGGAAGGTTACCTTGAGCGTCATCCACCTTGGCGCGCATTTGCGCAAAGCGTTGATAAAGCGCGTCATAGTCTTTGGTCGAGGCAATGGTGAATTCCACCGACACGTTGCTGAGACCGGGAGAGGATACAGAACGCACTTCTTCCACGCCCTGCAATTGCTGCAAGGCATTTTCAACGACTTCGGTGACTTCTTGCGCCACTTCTTCAGCGCTGGCACCGGGGTATGGGGTAATGATCTGTGCTTGCCGAATGATAAACTCTGGGTCTTCAAATCGGGGCAAGGCCGTGTAGGCGAAATACCCTGCCAGCAAGATTAAAATCGATGCAACGGCAGAGATCAGTCGCTTTTCAATGGCGAAACGGGCCAAATCCATGGCTTATCCCCCGATCTTAGAAACAGGTCGAATGATCATCCCCGGTGTCAGGGCATGTACCCCCGCCGCGACGATGACCTCTCCGGGTGCCAAGCCTTCGCTCACATTCACAAACGCGCCAGAGACTTCGCCCAGCACGACGGATCGTTCCGACACAACACCTGCTTCATCAACGATCCAGACTTTCGGCGAACTGTCCGTATTGGCGGCGACGGCGGACAGAGGAACTGCCAGTTTAGATTGGGGTGCAGCAGCAGATGAGATCACCGTGCCCACCATGCCCGGCAAAATCAGCGCTTCTTCCGGAACTATAACAGCGACACGACCACGATAGGTCTGCGTGGCGGTATCTGCCTGCACCGAAAACTCAACGGTTTCCGCACTGAACAACTGCCCCGGAAGCGCATCAAGCCGCACTGCGTTCTTGATGTTGTCAGGCCCATTGGCAGCCAAGGCGGTGACGTCTGGCGCTGGCACATCAAAAGACACGTGAATGACCGACAAAGCCTGCAATAAAGCGATGCTTTGACCAGCCTGAATATTGGTGAAATTCTCAACGTCACGGCGCGCAATCACACCATCAAAAGGGGCGCGTAGGGTGGCATCAGCAATGTTGTTCTTTATAACGTCAATCTGTGCATCGATGCCCCGAATGGCAGCCTCTGATGCATCAATTTCTTCTGGGCGCCCACCCGCACGACCAATGGCCAGGCTTTCCTTTTCTGCACGCAACTGCGCCTCGGCCACACGCAATGCGGCTTCGTCAGCTTCCAAGGTCACGCGTGAAATTGTGCCGCGTTCTGCAAGGCTGCGCCCCCGCTCAACCTTGTCAGCCGCCTGATCCACCTGCGCCTGTGCGGCATCAACGGCCGCTTCAAGTGCAGAAATTTCTTGTGGCCGTGCCCCTGTCTTGAGCGCCGACAGTTGCGCATCCGCCTGATCTTTTTGGCTTTGTAATTGAGCGACCTGCGCTTCGAAATCACGGACATCAACTTGGCCGATAACATCGCCTGCTTTAACTTGCATGGACCCACGAATGGGCAGTTCGATCAGATTGCCACTGACCCGGAACGACAGTTCAACCTCTTGGGATGGCAACACAATACCGGGGTAACGCCGCACAATTTCTGAGGTTTGTTCCTGAAGGGTGAACACCTTTGCTGGTCTTGGCGTGTCTTGTGCAAACGCAGGCACCATAGAAATCGACAATAAGATAGCGGACTTTAAAAGCTGTTTCACTTGGTCGATCCCTTCGTTAGGCTGAATGTTCAAAGCATGCAGAATTGCCAGCAGATGTAAACAGAGACAGCCGAACGAGGACGGGCTTTAGTGGTGCGGCACTCTCGGTAAGGATCGCTTCAAGATCGACAGACAGGATAGAAGTAGCCAAAATGGTTCACCCCCCTTTCAACCGGCCCTAGTTTGCCGGAGACTCTATTGAAAGTTTGGATGGCAACTGGTGATCGTTCCCCATAAGATTTGGAATTCAGAACGATGAACATTTTTGGTTGCGCAAAACGACACAATCACAATCAGGTTTTACATTTAAAGGTTTGGTAGAAATGGCAGCAGCGCCAGCAGCTTGGATTGCGTATTTTCACAAAGGACGGACAGCTGTGCGTGCTGGTGATTTGGGCGTGGCACGTACACATTTAGACGACGCGCAAACTCTAACAAACGGTGACATCCTTGAGCTTCAGTTGCTGGAGGCTGAAATCTTGGGTGCAGAAGGGCATATCACCGATGCAATGACAGTGCTGGAAGGTGCGGCAAGGGCATTTCCAGACAATCATTGGCCAGCGATAAAATTGGCTCAAATCGCGCAAAAGCAAGATGATCATATAGGTGCGGCTGCCTACCTAAACTCAGCATTGGCGCATGATCCGCACTGTGACATTCCAATTTTGTGGCTGTTAGAGGCCGAAACCAGACTGAAACTGGGTGATTTGGACAAAGCGGCCATCGCGCTGAAACTACTGTGTACAAAACATTTTGATCAGCCTCCATTGGCGCGGCACCTAACGGCACTCGCCAAATTACCCGGCGGCGCAGGGCTGGCACGTGATCTGTTTCAACAGATTCTGAGCAAAGCAAAGGATACCTCGGCCATCCGCTATGCCCTTGCCTGCACGCTGTTTGCCAAGGGCGATGTACAAGATGCAATCACTGAATTGGAATTGCTGAACACCGGGCAAGAAACAGATATCAAAGTGTGTATCACTCTGATCCAAGCCTACCGAAGTTCGGGTCAGTTAGACAAAGAAGAAATCTGTCTTGAGCAAGCCTTGATCGCTGATCCCCTCAACCCTTGGGTGCTGCGCCATTTGTTTGGAGCCTATGCGCACAAAGCTGATGTTAAGATGCAGCAACAGATTTTGGATACGATCCACGACAAGGTTGACCACGCGCTTAGCAATGAGCTGACGACCCTGATGTTACTGCGCACCCATAACTATACCCAAGCGCTTGCAATGATCCGTCAGAGCGGTCCGCGACGTGACACCCCAGAGGATGCACGCAAGCTTGTTACTGCCTTGTTGGGGACCTACCAATTCCGTCTTGGATTGCGGTACTTGCGCCTTTGCCTGCGGCGCTGGCCGAGTGCTCAAGCATTGATCGGGCTGAATGTAACGTGGCGTTCAAAACTAGGGCAGCTGGACGACGTGACTGCGGATATTGCAAACCTCAAAGATCAACTGCCAAGCCACATATTGCACGCGCACCAGTTGATGATTCAGGGCTTTGGTAACGATCTGATTGGCGCCACCAACACCTACGCTAAAATGCGTAAAAATGGGCAACCGATGGATCAGTATCGCCGCATCTTAGCCAAGATGATCTTTAACCTGGCCGATTTGGACGATCTCCCGAAAATATTTGCGCAGATCGGCAACCCCGGTGCTGAAGGCCCCTTGCCGCTTCATCGTGGCGGCCTGCCCGGTATGATGGCCATGGAATTGGATTTTGAAACCCAAGCACGCGCTAACAACGGCCCCTACCAAAGTCTGGACGATTGGGTGCGCAAGCGCCATCAATCGTCCATCCCTGCCATCCGCTTGATTGATGCGTGGCGCGCTAAGAGCAAACGATCCTCCTCTTCAACAAGCACAATCCCGAACCTGATTTTTCAATATTGGGACCAAGAAAATCGCCCCGACAGCATTGAGAGTATGAGCGCCAGTTGGCGAATTCCCGGATTCGAGCACCGCATGATGTCGCGTCGTGATGCTGTGCATTTCTTGCGCGAAAAATTTGCACCAGAGTGGCTGCGCGCATTTACACTTGCCCATAACCCGGCTGAGGAATCCGATTTACTTCGGCTATGCCTGTTGTCGCATTATGGCGGGGTGTGGGCGGATGCAGATGATGTGCTATATGATGATCTGGCAAAAATCACCCAAACCGGGCGCGGGTTGATCCTTTATAGAGAAGCCCTTGGTGGGGCGCTTGGCAATAACGTCATGGCTTCTGCTGCCGGGCATCCAGCGGTGAAACATGCTGCAAATCTGGTGCGAACTGCGCTGTTGCAGCGTGGGGTTGAGATGACATGGTCCAAAACAGGACCCGGTGTTTTGACACGGGCTGTTGCGCTTTACATCGCTCAATCTGGTCATGAGGTCGCCCGCGAAAACCTGACTGTGCTGCCTTATTGCGACGTGGCCAAAGTCGTCGGTATGCATAACCCTGTACGTTACAAGTCGCTGCAAACCTACTGGGAAAACAGTGCCTCTAGACCACAATCAGCAAGACTGTGGGATCAGGCGCTGGCTGGTATGACCACACCTTGAAGCCACCAATATCAATTCGTCAAATATCACATGTGATGGTTTTTCGGATGAAGCTAAGTTCTGGCGTACCTGCAAATTCATCAATGTGCCCGCTAGTCTTTGACACAAAAAGGGGTGGCTGCCGTCACTTTGAACATTCGAAAAGACAGGCGAAAAATCAACCACTCGATTGACCGCCTTTGAAACTGGCACCTTAGCGGGATTATAAATACGCCACCCAAACTTGGGAAAACACGTTAGACCCCCCGTCATCCTTCCAAAATAGGAAACATACAACAAACAGATGCACATAATCTCACCTGTTAATCCCTGCGGTCTGTCATAAAGCGATGTTCGTTTGGCAGCACATTCTTCATACGATACCTATCTCTGTTTATCGATTAAGAATTCCGCAACCGCCTCTTTGTTGTGATCCCCAATTTCAACAACGCCATCGTCAAGCAAGTCTTGCAACGTCTGAGAGCGCAGTGCATCGCGCCACAGTGCTTCAGCATTCAGCATTCGGCGCTTGATAAAACAATCCTTTTCATAGGCGCAGCTGGCGTTTGTCGTGACCTCGCCCTTTTGCCGGATTTCACGGCAGACATAGGTAGGACCCTTACCATCGATGGCCTCAACCACGTCTAACATAGAGATGTCTTTGGCTGGTCGTGTCAGCCGATAACCGCCTCTTGGGCCGGGAACCGCCTCGGTCACATCAGCAGCTGTCAGTGCGCGCAGATGCTTGAGCAGATAGCTTTCTGAAATACCATGCAGCCCCGCCAAGTCCCTGCCGGACAGGACCTTTCCTGTTGGCAATGCCGCCAGAATGGCGGCGCAATGCAAAGCCGCTTCAACTCCATCTCCCAGACGCCGCATTTAAATAGCTCCTTATGCCGTCAGTTCCGCACTTTGCTTTTGCGTTGACTAATCGTCGATATAATCTATCCATGATTCGTCTACAACTTTTATCCACGATAAGGATTACACCAATGACCATGCGTTTCAACATCGTAAAAGATACTCCAAAACTCTACGAAACTCTGCTGGCGCTCAACGCTGCGATCGCTGCATCAGGCGCGGACGCGCGCCTTATACATCTTGTTAAGATCAGGGTTTCCCAGATAAACGGGTGTGCGTATTGCGTCGGCATGCATGTCAAAGAAGCTATTGATGATGGTGTCGAACAGAACCTGATTAACCTGCTGCCTGTCTGGCATGAAACCAGCGCCTTTGACGCACGAGAGCGGGCCGCATTGTCATGGGCCGAAGCTCTCACATTGTTGGCCGGGACAGGTGTTTCAGATGAAGTCTACAAAGCGGCCCATGCAGAGTTAAGTGAGCAGGAACTGGCGACGCTAAGCGTGGCTATTGGCGCGATGAACCTGTGGAACCGCATTGGCGTCGGCGCGCAGATGCCCGCCTGACCGTTCAAACTGAACAAAAGGTCGTCGAAATGACATCTATCACAAATACTGCGCCCAAGCTGTCATCAGTGCAGGGCAAAATCACGATGCAACACAAGGCGCACCCGATGTGACTGAGAATTACCGCACCAAATGGCCTAGCCGGACCTTCCCGATCATATCGTGATGACCTTAACAAAGGAAATTGCCGTTAGTGAGGCCGCCGGAGCCCTTCGACATGGTGGCACCTCTTTGGCCCCACGCGGTTCTGGGGTCTACATTCAATTGGGGAATTCTGGTGGTTGCGGCAGACCTTACCTGACTGTCGCGGCCCCTATCAGAACGTTATGAGGTTTCGCCAACAACGGGTGTGTGTTTCGCTTCGCAGTCTTGGAATTCTAACCAAGGCCTGTATCTTTGATCTTACCCGGACCCAGTCCGCCAAGTGCACACAAGATGCACAGACTCTCATCATCTACTTGTCGAATGCTTCAAAGTAATTGGCGTTGGACGCCGTTATTGTTTCGATCGTTTCATCCAATCGGGATAGATGAAACATACCAACCTCGACCGCGAGGTCTGCGTCATGAGCTTTGATTGCATCCGCAATACGCTGGTGGTCCATCACGAGTTCCGGCAAACGCTGTTCTTTGGAGAGAGCAAGCCGACAAAGCCTATCCACTTTGGCTTTTTCCGTCATGATGACGTCAAAAGCAAAATCGACCTCGGCAATTTCACAAATTGTTTGGTGAAACGCATAGTCAAGTGGACCAAAACCATCCACATCACGGTCTTGAATTGCCTTTTCCTGATCTTTGATCGCTGCATCAAGTCGCGCAGCACCAGCCAAGTCGCAGTTTGCCGCCGCGCGGCGCAGAACTTCTTTTTCAATGGCGGCACGGACAAAGCGCGACTTCTCAATCGCACGCATCGAAAACCTTTTGACCTCGGTGGCGCGCTGCGGGCGGATCAATAACAAATCAAGGTTTGCAAGACGGCTAAAGGCATCTCGAACAGGCTGTCGCGAAATGCCAAATTGCGCGGCTATGTCGGCTTCGGAAATCTTATCACCGGGGAGCAACCCTAAAGAAACGATCTGATCGTTGAGATAGTCAAAGACCTCATCAACACTGGTCCGTCGTTCAGTTATTCGGGCCGAATTAGGCATATAATCATCTCCTCAAAAGATGGTCGTCAAATCCTTGGACGTTTCTCAAAACGTGAAGGCGTGTCGTCGTGGTCTTTTCGACGTCGACATACATAGGTCACAGATCGAAAGACAGGCCCCTTGCCATCCTTCTAGCGAATTTCTGACTGGTATGCCAGAATTTTAACTAGTATGCTAGTTTATGAAATTGTCGATTCTACGCTGAACGACCAAAGCTATGACGCTGACCACGAACGAACAAACCAGATAAAACCACATTCAGGATCGTGACAAAAAGCGCGCAAAGACCTGAGCCACAAACGGCAGAGTCCGAATATAAACAACGAGGAGAATTGCAATGAAACTTAACGGGAAAACAGCCATAGTGACAGGCGGTGGTCGTGATATCGGTAGCGCCGTTGCTGTTAAACTTGCCGCTGAAGGTGCCAATGTTGCGATCAATTATTTTGCCAGTTCTGCGGGTGCGGATGCAACTGTAGAACAAATCAAAGCGGCGGGCGGCAAGGCCATCGCGGTACAGGGTGACCTCAACAATCAAGCGGATGTCGACTCGTTGATCGCAAAAACCTTGGAAGCATTTGGCAGCATTGACGTGCTTGTCAACAACGCGGGTGGGTTGATTGCGCGCAAGAAGATTTCCGAGATGGAGCTTGAGCACTGGAATGCGGTGATGACCCTGAACCTCACCAGCACCTTCATGATGACCAAAGCCTGTCTTGCTCATATGAAAACGGGCGCGATTGTGAACCTCGCGAGCCAAGCAGGCCGTGATGGCGGTGGGCCCGGCGCAGTTGCCTATGCGACGTCTAAAGGTGCCGTGATGACGATGACCCGTGGTTTGGCCAAAGAAGTTGGACCCGAAATCCGCGTCAATGCCCTCTGCCCCGGTATGATCGACACTGATTTTCATAACATCCACACACCTGATGCAGGACGTCGCGGTTTTGAAGCAAATGCACCGCTGAAACGTCAGGGCCATGTGGATGATGCTGCAAACCTCGTACTCTTTCTTGCATGCGACGACAGTGCCTTTATCACTGGCACCAATATCGACCTCAATGGCGGCATGCTGTTTAGCTAAACGCAGAACAAAGGGTTCGACATGACAAGTTTTCCAGTAGTGCCAAGCGGTGAAAACGTGACGAGACAGGTGTTGTCTGAGCATCCCGACATGATGGTCGTCGCCTTTCGCTTTTCGTGCCAAGGGGCGATTGGCGCACTGCACAATCATCGTCATGTGCAATCGACATACGTCAAGTCGGGTCGGTTTCGTTTTACTTTAGGCGACGCACAACGCGAGGTCGGACCCGGCGATAGCTTTATCATCCCAAGCGACTTGCCCCACGGCTGCGTCTGCTTGGAACCGGGTACTTTGGTCGATTGCTTTACGCCACGCCGCGATGATTTTTTGTAGGCCGCATTGATGAAGATCCTATCAATCGGGGAATGCATGGCGGAACTTTCACCGCAAGATGAGGCTGGCGTTTTTCGGCTTGGGTTTGCGGGGGATACATTCAATACCGCGTGGTACCTTAGACGTATCAACCCTGAGATTGCTGTGTCGTTTTTCACAGGTCTGGGCACGGATACTATCTCTGAACAGTTGCGTTCAACGATCAAGGACGCTGGCATAAATGATCAATACGGGGTTGTCGTCGCGGATAAAACTGTTGGTCTTTACCTGATCTCGCTTGAAAACGGCGAACGCAGTTTTTCCTATTGGAGGGGGCAATCTGCGGCGCGTAGCTTGGCATCAAACCGCACCGCGCTTGAACAGGCGATTGACGATCACGACTTGATTTACTTTTCCGGCATCACTCTTGCGATCTTGGATGCCAAAGGCCGCGATACTCTTTTGTCCGTCTTGCGTGCGGGACGCGCTGCGGGAAAACAAATCGCATTTGATCCAAATCTCCGGCCACGGCTGTGGGAAGATAGTGACACTATGTTGAAGGTGACGATGGAGGGGGCTGGCGTTTCCGACATCCTTTTACCTTCGTTTGAAGACGAAGCCGCATGGTTTGGTGACGCCGATCCGAAAGCCACGGCGCAACGCTATCTGTCTGTCGGGGCCAGCACCGTTGTTGTCAAGAATGGCGCCGATACCATTTATCATCACAGCCCTGATGGCGACGGTACAATCAACGTGCCGCACATTGCCAATGTCATCGACACAACGGCGGCAGGTGACAGTTTTAACGCCGCCATTTTTGCAGGATTGAAAGACGGCATTTCAGTGCCGCAGTGCATTGCCGCTGCATGTCAGTTGTCTGGCAAAGTTGTCATGGCGCGCGGCGCATTGGTGCCCGTCGCGCCAATATTGCGCCAAAGCTAAGGACCGCTCAATGCCCAATCCCCTTACCGCAGATAAGATCAACTTGAAGACTGACACACTGCGGCATCTCAAAGGTGCCAGCACAGCCACAGTTGCAACCTTGCTGTATAAAAGGGGCTATCAAAATGCCTATGTTCAAGGCGTTGCTGCACTTGGCAGCAAAACACGTACAATGGTCGGCCCCGCGTATACGCTGCGCTATATCCCTGCTCGCCCAGACACAGACCCAATGGACGCTTTTCGCGAACCAGATCATCCACAACGCGTTTCGATTGAAGAATGTCCTGAAAACGCCGTGTTGGTTATGGATTGCAGAGGCGATGCATCTGCGGCATCAGCGGGCAGCATTTTGTTGACGCGTTTAGAAATGCGGGGCGGTGCGGGTGTGGTCACAGATGGTGGCATCCGCGACGCGGCTGGCGCGGCGGCTTTGGATATGCCTGTGTTTGCCGCAAAACCATCGGCACCGACAAACCTGACCAAACATCATGCTGTCGACATCGGATTGCCAATCGCTTGTGGTGGCGTTGCCGTGTATCCTGGTGACATCGTTCTGGGTGACGGCGACGGTGTGATGATCATTCCACGTCACCTTGCGGATGAAATCGCATTGGAAAGCATCGAAATGGAACTGTTTGAGACCTTTGTCCTTGAGCAAGTTAAGAGCGGTGCCTCAATCAGAGGCTTGTATCCACCGACCAACCCGGAAACATCGACGCGTTTTGCCAAATGGCGTGCAGGTCACGAGGGCTGAGTAAATGCGCGTGATACGTCGTTGGTTTGGGCTGGCACAGACCTGATCAAACCAAGTATTTCGCACGATATTTGTTGCGTAAAAATTCCATTCCTTTTTGTTGCGTTAAGTCTGGTATACTAGTCGATCATGATCTAACGTCTGCATCAAAGAACCCGTCCCACGCTTAGGAGTAGTGACATGACAAATCCCGTAATTGGTTTCGTTGGCTTAGGCCTCATGGGCGGCAATATGGTCGAATGCCTACAAATAAACGGGATCGAACCCGTGGTCATGAACCGAAGTCAGGAAGCGGTTGCCGCAGCCGTATCACGGGGCGCACGCACTGCTGCAACAGGCAAAGAAATGGCCGCTGAATGCGATATTATCATGCTTTGCGTGACAACGTCGGATGTGGTTGAGGGTCTGATCTACGGCGATGATGGTATCCTAGCTGGGATCAAAGAAGGTGCTGTTGTCATCGATTTTGGGACGTCCATTCCAGCCTCAACGCGCAAAATCGGTGCGGACCTTGCTGCCAAAGGTGCAGGCATGGTCGACGCGCCGCTTGGCCGGACACCAGCGCACGCAAAAGACGGCTTGCTCAACATCATGGCGTCAGGAGACAAAGATGTTTTCGACAAAGTCGCACCTGTTCTGAACATTCTGGGCGAAAACGTGTTCTACCTCGGTGCGTTGGGGGCTGGGCACACCACTAAATTGATCAACAACTTCATGGGCATGACAACCGTTAGCGCCATGAGTCAGGCTTTTGCAGTTGCACAGCACGCTGGCGTTGATCGTCAACAACTCTACGACATCATGTCCGCAGGACCGTCAAACTCCCCGTTTATGGGCTTTTGCAAAAAATATGCGGTGGATGGGGTCAGCGATTTAGGGTTTTCGATTGCCAACGCCAGCAAAGACCTTGGGTATTTCCTTAAGATGGTCGAAGATTTGGGCACGCGTTCAGAGATCGCTGAGGGCACTTCAAACAACCTTTTGGCGGCCATTGATGCCGGCATGAGCCAAGGGAACGTTCCTGAAATCTTTGACTACTTCAAAGACCTCAAGAGCTAAGATAGACAGGGCGAGACATTGCGGTGATCGCCCTGATCACAATTTTCCCAATGCTGCAATTCCAGCCTCTGCAACGGCCAAATCCTGCGCGGGGGTGCCGGAACTCACACCAATGGCACCAATAACTTGATCCTGTACAAAAACAGGCAGCCCACCAGCAATCACCACCATGCGCCCCCCGACCGTGGACGTCAGTCCAAAAACCGGATTTCCCGGCATGCTGGCCTCGGCCAGATCATGGGTCGGCTTGCGCGTACCGGCAGCGGTATAGCCTTTATCGATCGCTATCGTGATGCTGGGAACCTTGCCGCCATCCATCCGCAAAAACGCCAACAAATTGCAGCTTTCGTCCGTAACTGCGATGCACATCGGCACACCAATTTCTTCGGCTTTTGCCTTGGCACCTGCTACCATGAGGGCAACATCGTCATTGTCTAGCCTGCGAAGTGAAAGCATCAGGTTCTCCTGTTATGATAAGGTACGATAGAATAGCCGTTCACAATCGACCATAGCGCCACAATTCATACTGGATATGTATCTGGTATGCTAGTAGCGTAGATCGTGACACGCCTATAATCTTTCCGAATCTACCCTTGAGAGGAGCCTTCAATGCCCACGCCCAAACCGATCCCCGGTAGCATCCTGCATCCAATGACGTTTCCAAAAGTTGATGGCGGCAAAATTACCGTTGGTGGCCCAAAAGAAAATTGGACCCTTCTTGTTGTATACCGGGGCAAACACTGCCCGCGGTGCAAGAAGTACCTCAACATCTTAAACGAGATGCGCGGCGATTGGGCAGAAGCTGGTTTCGACGTCGTCGTTGTGTCCGCAGATTCGCTTGAAAAGGCGAAAGCAGACCAACAAGAATTCGGCTGGGGTTTTGATTTGGGATATGGCCTGACCCAAGATCAGATGGCAACATTGGGCGTTTATGTGACTGAACCACTGTCCCCCCAAGAGGCCGACAGCAACTTTGCAGAGCCCGGTACATTTGTTTTGCGCGCAGACGGAAGCCAAATTGTTGTAGCAATTTCTAATGGTCCGGCAGTTCGCCCTGAACTTGCGGAATTGTTGGATGGTATGATTTTCAACAAAACGAATGACAGACCGCACCGCGGAACTGTCTAAGCCAAGCCCGCATAACAGGCGGGTTCGAAACAGACGACAGTATAATTGACTTCTGCTGTCGTATTTAATACTAGTATACCTGTTGGTGGATCGCCTATAACCCAAGTATGGGCCAGTCCCCTAACCACAAATTGTATCTGGGAGGATCACATGACTAAATCATTCACACTCCGCAGCGCCTTGCTTGGCAGCTGCCTTGCCCTCGCGGCAACATCAGTCACCGCAAAAGAGCTACGCGGCTGGAACATCCACGTCGAAGATTATCCAGTTTCTATCGCTATGGAAGCCTTTGCCGATGAAGTAGCAGAACGCACTGGCGGCGAACTGACAGCAAAAACTTTTCACAACGGCGTTCTAGGCAGTCAGCCTGACGCGATTGAGCAGCTTCGCCTTGGCGTGCTCGACTTTGGTGAATTCAGCCTTGGACCGTTTGGAACATCCGTGCCAGAAGCCAACGTTGTTTCCTTGCCGTTCATCTTTGCCAGCATCCCCGACATGTACAAACTGATGGACGGTGACGTAGGCGAAGCAATCTCTGAAGGCATGCGCGCACGTGGCGTTGAGCCTTTGGGTTGGTATGATGCCGGCGCACGCTCGTTCTACAACTCTGTGCGCCCAATCAACACGCCAGCAGATGTTGAAGGTCTGAAAATTCGCGTGATGAACAACGATCTGTTCGTTCAAATGGTTGCGTCTATGGACGGCAACGCGACACCGATGGCCTTTGCAGAAGTGTATCAGTCAATCCAGACTGGTGTTGTGGACGGTGCGGAAAACAACCCGCCATCCTACGAATCCACAAACCACTTTGAGGTCGCCAAGTACTACTCACTGACCGAGCACTTGATCATTCCCGAGTGCCTGTGCATGTCTAAAAAGACATACGACAGCCTGACACCTGAGCAGCAGACCATCGTGAAGGAAGCCGGCCGTTCCAGCGCAAACTTGCAGCGCGAACTGTGGCAAAAGCGCGAAGCGGCTTCTATGGAGACCGTAAAAGCGGGCGGCACAGAAGTGAACACCATCGCAGACAAAGGTCCATTCCAAGAAGCAATGGCACCTGTCTATGACAAGTTCCTCGCGGACAACCCTGACTTGGCCGATCTGGTCAACATGATCCGCAACGCGGAATAAGTCGCAAGACCTTTGACGGCCCTCGCCATTAACGGCGAGGGCCGCTTTATCACCATTATTTCAAAAGGCGATGCAAAATGAGCAGACAAAAAAACCTGCTTTACTGGTGCGAAACTTTACTCGCAGCCGTTCAATGGCTCACTATGTTTATTGCATCCGCCGCTCTTGTTGTTCTGATCGTCACATTCGGATGGTTGGTCTTTGGTCGCTACGTCTTGAACGTAACCCCCACATGGGTCGAACAACTTGCCCTAATGCTCATTTGTTACATTGCTTTTCTAGGCGCCGCTGCGGGCGTACGTGACGACACCCACCTAGGTGTCTCCTTATTTCGCGATGCTTTGCCGATTCCCTTTCAGAAAATCATCATTGTTTTGATCGACTTTATCCTCGCCGCGTTTGGCGCAATTATGTTTCTTGCTGGCACAGAGTTGATGAAGTTTGGCTGGGACTCGTTTTTGCCAATGCTTGGAATTCCCGAGAGCTTCCGCACTTTGGCGATTACGCTATGCGGGGGCTTGATCGTAGTGCACGCCGGATCGCGCGGCGTCATCCGTATCCTGACCTATCGAACATGGTCCCCCACCTTTACAGTGCAGGAGTCTTAAGATGGGCTTGATGATTTTATTGCTCGTCTTTGGCGCGGGCATCGTTATCGGCGTACCGGTTGCTTTTGCAATGGGCATCGCCGCCGCCTCTGCCTTTTGGTTCGAGGGCTTTCCAATGCTCATTACTTTCCAGCGCGCGACCGCTGGGGTTTCCGTCTTTTCTTTGCTGGCCATTCCGTTCTTTGTTCTGGCAGGCGAGATCATGCTGCACGGCGGTATCGCGATCCGTCTGGTCAAGCTTGCCTCAGCCCTTGTTGGCCACCTCAAAGGTGGCCTTGCCATGGTCAACATCTTCTCAAGCATGCTGTTTGGCGGCATTTCCGGGTCCGCCGTCGCAGACATTTCGGCACTGGGGTCGATCCTTGTGCCGGTCATGAAAGAACGCGGTTACCGTCCTGATTTTGCGGTGAACGTCACTGTGACATCTTCAATTGCGGGTGTTGTTATCCCCCCGAGCCACAACATGATCATCTTTGCAGTGGCAGCAGGGGGCGGTATTTCCGTGTCCAAGCTGTTTCTTGCGGGTGTGGTGCCCGGCATCATCATGTGTATCAGCCTTGCGATTGCGGCCTATATCCTGTCGGTCAAACACAATTATCCGTCCGAGCCTTTCCCCGGTTGGGGGACAGTTGGGCGCACTGCGGCTGACGCCGTTCCCGGTTTTTTCACAGCTGTGATTATTGTGGGTGGCACCCTGTCCGGCCTGTTCACGGTAACAGAATCTGGTGCCTTTGGTGCGATCTATGCGATCTTGTTGACGACCTTTTATTACCGCAGCCTAACATGGAAATCCTTTATCATCGCGATCACAGGAACCGTACGCACGACTGCAATGGTCATGATACTGATCGCCTTCGCCAGCTCGTTCGCCTATCTCTTGGCGCTTTATCAAGTGCCCGAACGCCTGAGCAACACACTGGTGCTGATCTCGGACAATCCGATCATTATTTTGCTGATGATCAACGTGATCCTACTGATCCTTGGTATGATCATGGATATGGCAGCCCTGATCCTGATCTGCACACCGATCTTTTTGCCCATCGCCAAAGGCTTGGGCATGGATCCAACGCAGTTTGGCATCATGATGCTGATGAACCTCGGTCTGGGCCTATGCACCCCGCCTGTCGGAACCTGCCTGTTCGTCGGTTGTGCCGTCGGTAAAATCAAGATCGAAGAAGCCCTGAAATCGATTTGGCCCTTCTATATCGCGATCCTTGGTGCGCTTATCTTGGTAACCTATGTACCTGCTGTTTCGCTGTGGCTGCCATCCGTTTTCTAAGGGATTGATAAGCTACATCACCGCGCCACGTTGCCTCTGCATACCCTAGGCATCCCAAATTCAAAAGCTGTGTTTGGGATGCGTGAGGGCAATGGGGCGGTCCGGGCTGAATGCAGCAAGCTTGTGATATTCGATGAACAGCGTGTTCTTAACTTGGGCACAGTGACATCTGCGGTTTATGATACACACGATCGTCAGCAAGCACGTTTAGCTGTCGATGCATCAGACTGACACGATGGCTAAAACGTCTTCACGTTTGGCGTCATTCTTGAGAATATTCTCAATGACTTCGCCGCGCCTCAGAACGATAATCTGATCTGCTAAATCGAATGCAAAATCAAAGTATTGTTCCACCAATACAATCGCCATATCGCCACGTTCTCGCAGCAGGTTTATGACTTTTCCGATGTGTTGAATGATGTTGGGTTGGATGCCTTCTGTGGGTTCATCCAAGAGCAACAGTTTTGGTTTGGTGATCAGCGCACGTGCAATGGCCAGTTGCTGCTGCTGTCCGCCCGACAGATCACCGCCCCGACGATGCGCCATTTCTTTGAGGACGGGGAACAATTCAAAAATATCATCCGGGATGAAATGTTCCGACTTTGGTAGACAGGAAAACCCCGTTTCAAGGTTCTCGCGCACGCTTAGCAATGGAAAGATATCGCGCCCCTGTGGGACATAGCCGACCCCAGCCTGGACCATCTCATGAGCGCCGATTTTACCCAAGGCCTTACCGTCAAAGGTAACGTCCCCGCCGGATCGTGGATGTGCACCGGAAATCGCCCTCAGCAGACTGGTTTTGCCGACACCATTGGTGCCCATCACGCATGTCACTTCACCCAACTTGGCATGCATCGAGATACCATAAAGGATTTGCGAATTGCCGTAATGCAGGGTGAGATCATTTATGTCCAACATATCTTAACGCCCCAGATAGACGTCGATGACGTCTTGATTTTTGGTGACGTGATCCAACGATCCTTCCGCCAGAACCGCGCCTTCGTGCAGCACAGTGACCTTGCAGTTAAGACGCCTCACGAACTCCATATCGTGTTCGACCACCACCACCGCACGGGTCTTGGCAGCCTCCACAAGGATCGCAGTGGTCTTTTCGCGCTCGGCCGGTGTCATGCCCGCGGCGGGTTCATCGACCAATAAAAGTTGCGGTTCTTGCGCCAGCAACATACCGATTTCCAGCCATTGTTTTTGCCCATGGCTCAACTCTCCTGATACGCGCAACAGCGCCTCGCTGAGGCCAATCTGTTCAGCAAGATCTTCAACACGGGCAAAATCCGATGTGGTGGGTTTGAAAAACAAGACAGCCAAGGGTGCGCGGTCTTTGCGCAGGGCCATCATCAGATTTTCCTGCACCGTCTGTTCTTCGAACACTGTTGGTTTTTGAAACTTCCGCCCAATGCCCGCTTGCGCGATCTTGGCCTCGGACATCCCGATCAGGGACAAGCTCTTTTTCCCCCACAGGATATGCCCCTCATCGGGCCGTGTTTTGCCAGTAACGATGTCCATAAAAGTGGTCTTGCCCGCGCCGTTGGGTCCAATGACAGCACGCAATTCTGCATCTGCAATCTGGAACGACAGGTTATTGATTGCTCGAAACCCATCAAAGCTGACGGTGACACCCGAAACTTCAAGAAGCGTGCTCATACATCCGTTCCCTTGCGCTTGCGCTTAACCAGATCGATCAATCCGCCAATGCCATTTGGCGCGTAGAGCGTGACAAAGACAAAGCTGAGGCCAAGCAGAACAAGCCACCAATCCACCCATTTGACTGTGTAAAACCCTAAAGGAACATCAGGCGCTTGGCCGCCTGTGAACCAACTTGAGACAAGGCTGACGAAAGCCGTGCCGATCACGGCACCATACAATCTGCCACGCCCACCAATCGCCACCCAAACGGCAAGGTAGATCGACGCGATGGGGGCGACTTCTGCCGGATTGATGATCCCCGCCTGCGGATAATAAAGCGCACCCGCGATGCCCGAGATACAAGCGGTCAAGGTGAACACCGCAAGCTTATAGGTCTCGACCGAATAGCCAAGGAACCGAACACGCGCTTCGTTGTCACGAATGCCGCGAATGACGGAACCGAATTTGCCCGAAACAACCCATGCGACCAGCAGGTAACCTAGCCCAAGGGCCAGCGCTGAGGCCCAGAAGAACCACAGCGACACAACCGATTGCGGGGCCGTGACACCAGGCAGATTTTGCAAGCCCGACAAGCCGTTGTTGCCGCGCAATCCACTGGCGTTCTGGAACAGATACAGCGATAGGCCAAGTGTCATGGCTTGGGTCAGGATCGACAGATACACGCCCGTCACGCGGCTGCGAAACGCCAACCAACCAAACACCAGTGCAAGAATGCCGGGGACCAACACCACAAAGGCCAATTGCAAAACCAGACTGTCGGCAACTGCCCAGATCAGCGGAAAGTCACTGCTGCCCACAACGCCAAATATCTGGTTGCCGATGCCTGCGCTGATCTCTTCTGGTGTCGGTGGCAATACCCCCTCAGAGAGTGAGTTCACGACAATCTGGCGTGTGCGTTCATACATCAGCCACATGCCGATCATATAGCCGCCAAGGCCGAAGAACGCGAAGTGACCCAGTGACAAGATACCTGTGTAGCCCCAGATGAGGTCCATCGCGATGGCGATCAGGCACAGACACAGGGTTTTACCCAAGACTTTGACAAAACTGGTTGAGATAAGGCCGATGCCAAAGCCTTCGGAAAGCACGGTCACGACCAACGTGAACAACGCCAGTATTGCAATAAAGATCAGGACCGATGGATTGCGCGCAATAAAGGATTTGTGCATAGTCTCAATCCCCCGCCGCGCGGCCTTTGAGGGCGATGATGCCCCTTGGCCGGAACTGAATGAAGATGATGATAAAGATGATCATATAGGTTTGTGCGGCCAGTGTGTTGGAGGGGTTCAGGAACTCGACACCCTTTTGGAACCCGCCAATCATCGCCGCCCCTGCCAGCGTGCCCCAGATGTTGCCAACACCGCCGACAACCACGGTCATAAAGCTTTGCACGATATAGTCGCTGCCCATCTCGGATGTCACTTTGGCGAACAACCCGATGGCGACACCCGCGATCCCAGCGATGCCAGAACCAAGTCCAAAGGTCAGCATGTTCACACGGTCCGGGTTGATCCCCATACTTGCCGCCATCCTCGGGTTCTGCGTGGCCGCCCGGGTTTCGAGACCCAGCCGCGTTCGCTTCATGATAAAGAGGAACAGCCCTAAGAACAGCAGTGCGAGGATAAAGATTGCAATACGGATATAGCTGATCGACACGACATCATTGATAACCCAAGCACCGTCTAGCCATGCCGGCGAGGTCAGCGGGCGGGCTTGGGTGCCAAAAATGTTCTTTGCCAGCTGTTGCAGGGCGATGGACACACCAAAAGTTGCCAGAAGCGTTTCAAGTGGGCGGTGGTACAGCCAACGTACAACAAGACGTTCCAGCGCGACACCCGCAGCAAATGTCACAGCAAAAGCCAAAGGAACGGCAATCAGAATTGAAGCTGTGTGGTTGGGCACAAACAGCTGCACGACATATCCGGTATAAGCCCCCATCATGATAAATTCACCATGCGCCATGTTGATCACACCCATCACGCCAAAGGTGATGGCAAGGCCGATCGCGGCAAGGAAATAGATCGATGCAAGAGATAAAGCATCCAGCCCCAGATCAGCAGCTTGACTGATTGCGACACGAGCCTCAGAGGCAGCAAGTGCGGCTTCGGCAGCTGCCGTGACCTGCGGTGATGTTTCTGTGTAGATGTCAAAGAAACGGTACTTGGCGAGGCTTGCGTCGATATCCGCCTGCGTCAGCATAGGGGCGGCCAAGCCACGTTCGACAAGCGCATTATATGCTTTGTCACGAGCGCCTTCCGTAGACAATTGCGCGACTGAAAAATCGGCAATCCGACCCCCTTCAATGTTTGCCTCAAGTGCTGCATCGCGCGCATCCGCCGTGATCCTTGCAGGTGCATCACCCGCCGCAACCAGCAAGGCATAGGCCGCGTCGCGCGTTAACGCGTCACTGCCCGCAATCACCTCTTGCGCGATATTCGCGTCAGGTGGCGTTTGAGAGATGACGCGCGTGGTGCTTAGGATCGGATTCAGTGTCGCGCGAAAGTCGACACCCAAATCGCCTGACATATCCTGTATCGCAGCGACCCGGGTGGGCACATCGGCGTCATAGGCCATGCTCATCAACCGTTCCAAACGAGTCTTGCGCGCAAGGATATCTGCGTCTGTTTCACCCTCAATCGAGGCCCGCAGTGGTGCAAGCAACGCAGCCTCTGGGTCACGCGTAATCGAGTCCAACGCATCTGCGCGTTTGGTGGGATCAGCGTCGGAGAGTTGAAATTGCACCAATGCGGTTGCGATCATTGCCCGCACACCGCTGTTGGGTTTGAGCTGTTTCAGATCAGTTGAGGCCGCAGTGCCGACATCTGTTCCCTGATCAAAGTCTTGCAATGTATAGGTGCCATCAACGTTCTTGGTCGCACTAAAAAACAGCCCATCGGCCTTGCGTTGCCACATCTCTTTGGCCTGCCAGACTTCCAGCACATTTTGCATCTGCGGCAATCCGCTGGCCACCAAGGCGTCAATCGCAGGACCAATTGTGCGGCGCGAACTTTTCTCGATCAGCGCGCGTTGATTTTGTAACAGATCCTGAACGGGTGTTGTCTGCGCAGTGGACAACTGGGTCAGGGACAGCACAAAGCAAACTGCCAGCAGCAAGGTCTTCATAATATAATTCCGGGAAATCAGAGGTGGAGGGCACGTCGAAACGTGCCCTCGCTATGTCGATCAGTAGTTGGACAGTGTTTGCACACAGGTCTTGGTTTCGGTGTTGTACATACCACAGCCCAAGTCCTTCCAATCTGACGTCAGTTTGGCGGATTCTGGCAGGAAATCGGTCCATGCATCACCGGGTACTTCGCTGGTTTGGCTGATGATATCAAACTGACCTTCAGCAGTGATTTCACCAATCAGAACCGGTTTAGACAGGTGGTGGTTGGGCAACATGACGGCTGTACCACCGGTCAGGTTCGGGAATTCCTGCCCGTACATCGCCGTGCGCACCGCATCAACTTCGGCACTTCCCGCGTCCGTTACTGCGTTCACCCACATGTTAAAGCCGATATAGTGCGCCTCCATCGGGTCATTGGTCACACGCTCTTCACCCATGCGCTCTTTCCATGCGGCGATCCATTCGGCATTGGCCGGTGTGTCGGCAGATTGAAAATAATTCCATGCTGCGAGGTGACCAACAAGGTTGCTGGTGTCCAAACCTGACAGTTCTTCTTCACCCACTGAAAAGGCCACAACCGGAATATCATCTGCGGAAATACCAGCCGCTGACAGTTCTTTGTAAAAGCCGATGTTTGCGTCACCGTTGATGGTTGAAATCACGCCGACCTTTTTGCCGTCCGCCCCCAGCGCAACAACATCCGCAACGATCTTGGACCAATCAGAATGACCAAAGGGTGTGTAGTTCACAAAGATATCGCCGTCCGCGATGTCCTTGGACTTGAGATATGCCTCAAGAATATTGTTGGTCGTACGCGGGTAGACATAATCCGTGCCAAGCAACGCAAATTTCTCGATGCCGAGTTCCTCAAGGAAGTAATCAGTCGCAGGGATTGCCTGCTGGTTTGGCGCAGCACCTGTGTAAAATACGTTTTTGGAGCTTTCTTCGCCCTCATATTGAACCGGGTAGAACAGCAGACCGTTCAGTTCTTCAATGACAGGCAGAACTGATTTGCGTGATACGGACGTCCAGTTGCCAAAGATCACATCGACCTCTTGCACTGTCAGCAATTCACGCGCCTTTTCAGCAAACAGCGGCCAGTCAGAGGCCGGGTCAACGACCACTGCTTCAAGCTGACACCCCAAGACACCACCTTTGGCATTTTGCTGGTCGATCAGCGTCAGCATGGTGTCTTTCAGCGTGGTTTCAGAAATCGCCATTGTGCCAGATAGTGAATGCAACACACCCACTTTGATCGGGCAATCCGCAGCCATAGCAGGCAGGGCCGTGAGAGTGGCAAGGGCAGTGACAAGAGCAGTCGTCGTTTTCATGTGATATCTCCTTGCAGGGAAACCAGCCGCATCTTGCTCTCGCAAGGCCGGGCGGTTAGCTACTCCCTGCAACTAAAATGTTGCAATCCGTGTGGCGGCTGGTCTGAGGTCCAATTCATCCGGTCGTCACACACCCCGATTAAAAGCCGCACTGTATTGGCGGCTGGGGTGCGCTATCGTTGCTGCGTCGCAGCGACGGGGGCAATTCAGTCACTGGACTAAATCAACAATCATACGCAAATGCCTAAATTCTATGCATGCCTTAATGCAATTGCCGCCAAATTGATCACTTGTTCGATTTCACGGGGCGTTTAGGGCCGAATCCCTGCCACTTCGCACCTCAACGTGATCGAATTACAGGCAATACCAAGACTGCTGGGGCCTGTTATCAACCAATCACTGCATATCGATCTGCCGCAGGCGGACATGGCTCAACCGCGTGCTTTGGGCATGGCAAAGCTGTCTGTCTATGGCGATGCGCAGGGCAAAACCCGCCTGCGTGACCTGCGCCAGTCAGGTTCGCTCAAGCTGGTATTCCCGCAAACCCACAGGCCAGATGCCGAGGCGATTTTAGTTAACACAGCTGGTGGCATTACCGGCGGCGATCAATTTGCGCTTAATATAGATGTTCAAACCGGGGCTGCCCTGACAATCACCACTCAAGCCGCTGAACGGGCCTACCGCGCCCAAAGAGGTGAGATTGGCCGCGTCACGACGGATGTTTGTGTGCAAGGTGGGGCCATCCTGAACTGGCTACCGCAAGAGTTGATCCTGTTTGAGCGTTGCGCGTTGCGCCGCCGTCTAAACATTGATCTGGCCGCAGGTGCCCGTCTGTTGATGGTTGAACCTATGGTCTTTGGCCGCGCGGCCATGCCCGAAGTTTTGCGCGACGTGATGTTTCAAGACCGGATCAGGATCACCCGGCAAGGTCGTCCGCTGTATATCGACGGGATGGATTTGCACGGTGACGCCACGGCCCATCTGGCACAGCCCGCGACCGCAAATGGGGCTGGTGCAATGGCAAGCGTCGTAATGGTTGCACCAGATGTCGACAAACATTTGAACCCAATACGCGCACTGTTGCCCCAAACCGCGGGGGCAAGCCAATTGGGCAAAGATATGCTGGTGATCCGCCAACTTGCGACCGACAGCTTTGAGTTACGTCGCAATCTGGTCCCTATCCTGAACCATCTGACACAGAACACCTTACCCACGTCCTGGAGGCTGTAATCCATGCAACTGACCCCCCGCGAAAAAGACAAACTGCTGATCGCTATGGCTGCCGAAGTGGCTCGAAAACGGCTGGCACGTGGCGTCAAACTAAACCACCCCGAAGCAATTGCGCTGATCACGGATGCGGTTGTTGAAGGTGCGCGTGACGGTCGTTCTGTCGCGGACATGATGGAGGCTGGCGGCCATGTCATCACCCGCGATCAATGCATGCAAGGCATCGCTGAGATGATCCATGAGGTGCAGGTCGAAGCCACCTTTCCCGATGGGACCAAACTGGTCACCGTCCACAACCCAATTCGCTGACCTTTAGGAGAACCCGACATGAAATCGATTTTATACAGCTTCCTCCCTTTCTTTCTGGCCTCAGCCGCTGCCGCGCATGAAAGTACACATATGCACCACCATCTGAGCGACCCAAACTGGATGCCACTGGCCGCTGGGTTGCTGGTGATCGGTGCCGCAGCCTTGATCGCTTGGAGCCGCAGATGATCCCCGGTGAACTGTTGCCCCAAAGTGGGACGCTGACTTTGAACGCTGGGGCGACGGCGATCACGATGATGGTCGCCAACACTGGCGACCGACCCGTGCAAGTCGGCAGTCACTATCATTTTGCCGAAACCAACCCCGCACTCGAATTCGACCGTAATGCCGCGCGTGGTCTGCGGCTAGACATCGCATCGGGCACAGCCGTGCGTTTTGAACCCGGCCAGCGCCGCGAAGTACAGTTGATCCCAATTGGCGGGGCGCGACGGGTGTTCGGTTTTAATGGTCAAGTTATGGGGGACCTATAATGCCCACCCAAATCCCCCGCGCGCAATATGCTGCGATGTATGGCCCGACAACGGGCGACAAGCTGCGCCTTGCTGACACCGATCTGATCATCGAGGTTGAACGTGACCTGACCACCTATGGTGAAGAGGTGAAATTTGGCGGCGGAAAAACCATCCGTGACGGAATGGGCCAATCCCAAATCACCCGCGCGGGCGGTGCTGTGGATACCGTGATTACAAACGCGCTGATTGTGGATCACTCTGGTATCTACAAAGCAGATGTCGCGCTGAAAGATGGGTTGATCCACGCCATCGGCAAGGCGGGCAATCCTGACACGCAGTCTGGCGTTGATATTATCATCGGCCCCGGCACCGAGGTGATTGCCGGTGAGGGTCGTATTCTAACGGCTGGCGGCATGGACAGCCACATCCACTTTATCTGTCCTCAGCAAATGACAGACTCGCTGCATTCCGGTGTTACCACATGTTTTGGCGGCGGCACTGGTCCGGCCCATGGCACGCTTGCCACCACATGCACGCCGGGGCCCTGGCATATTGGGCGGATGTTGCAATCATTCGACGGCATTGCGATGAACATCGGTCTGTCCGGCAAAGGCAATGCGAGCCAGCCAGAGGCATTGGTCGAAATGGTTAATGCCGGGGCATGTGCCCTGAAACTTCATGAGGATTGGGGAACCACCCCCGCTGCCATCGATTGCTGCCTCTCGGTGGCGGACGACATGGACGTTCAGGTGATGATCCATACCGACACCCTGAATGAAAGCGGCTTTGTTGAACACACCGTTGCCGCGATGAAGGGTCGCACAATCCATGCGTTTCACACCGAAGGTGCGGGCGGTGGCCATGCCCCCGACATCATCAAGATTTGCGGCGATGCGAATGTACTGCCGTCTTCCACCAACCCGACCCGGCCTTTCACAGTGAACACGCTTGAGGAACACCTCGACATGCTCATGGTGTGTCACCACCTTGATAAATCCATTCCCGAAGACATCGCCTTTGCAGAGTCGCGTATTCGTCGTGAGACAATTGCAGCAGAAGACATCCTGCACGACATAGGCGCGTTTTCAATCATCGCGTCCGATTCACAAGCTATGGGTCGTGTGGGTGAAGTGCTTATTCGCACGTGGCAAACGGCGGATAAGATGAAGAAACAACGTGGTGCATTGCCCGAGGAAACCGGCGACAACGACAATATGCGCGTCCGGCGTTACATCGCGAAATACACGATCAATCCAGCCATTGCCCAAGGGGTCAGTCACGTCATTGGTGATATTTCGGTAGGCAAACGCGCTGATCTGGTGTTGTGGAATCCGGCGTTCTTTGGCGTAAAACCTGAAATGGTCTTGATGGCGGGCAGCATCGTCATGGCGCAAATGGGCGACCCGAATGCATCCATCCCCACCCCGCAACCTGTCTATAGCCGTTCAATGTTTGGCGCCTACGGCAGTGCCCTGCGGCACACTTCCGTTAGCTTTGTTTCTGGTGCTGCGCATGAGGCTAATATTGGCGCAGACCTTGGCCTTGCCAAACAAACTATCGCCGTCAAAAACACCCGTAATATCGGCAAGACGGACATGGTCCTGAACAATGCCCTGCCGCAAATCGATGTGCATCCCGAGACCTACGAGGTGCGTGCAGATGGCATTCTGCTGACCTGCCAACCCGCTGACGTGCTGCCGATGGCGCAGCGCTATTTCATGTTCTGAGAGGACGCTATGACACACCTTCCCATCGCCCAAACCCTGCACCGCAAGGGGCATTGGACCGGTCCTGCAACACCCTGCGAGTTGGACTACACCGAACGGTTCTTGCGTCGCAAACGTCTGACGATGGTAACGGGCGAGCCATTTATCGTTGATCTGGCACAGACCACGTCGCTGGATGACGGCGACGCACTTGAGCTTGATACAGGTGTGTTGGTCCAAATTACTGCCGGTGTTGAAGCCTTGTATAAGGTGTCCGGCGCAGACCTCGTGCGGCTGGCGTGGCATGTCGGAAACCGCCATACGCCGTGCCAGATCAACGAGGATCATCTATTGATCCAAGCTGATCCGGTCATCGGTCACATGCTTGAACACCTCGGAGCAGATGTTGAGCCCGTTACCGCGCCTTTCACCCCGGAAGGTGGGGCATATGGCCATGGCCGCACGCATTCGCATGAACATGTCGCTACCGCACATGAGCACTAAAAGCGACGTTTTGACCCTTGCTCAATGGCTGTCGCCTGCCTTTCCAGTTGGGGCGTTTGCCTATTCGCACGGGCTGGAAACAGCGATCCAACACGGCATGATCGCCAGCGCCGATGACCTGCAAAAATGGCTGCTTGGTGTGCTGAATTATGGCAGCGGTCGCAACGATTGCATCCTATTGCGCGCAGCCTATGCCTGCGCTTCTTCTGCTGCGTTGGACGACATAAACCAAACGGCTTTCGCAGTTTCCGCCTCAAACGAACGTGTCCGTGAAACACAGCTTCAAGGACACGCCTTTACTCAAACGACGGCTGCAATCTGGGGCGGAGATGAGGCCACATATTGCTATCCTGTTGCGGTCGGAACCGCAGCCTCGCAGAACCAATTGGATGTCGACCTGACAGCAGCCCTCTACCTTCACGCCTTTGCCAGCAATCTGGTGTCCGCCGCGGTGCGCGCTGTTCCTTTGGGCCAAACCGAAGGGCAAAGGGTTCTCGCGGCTCTCATTCCGCTTTGCGATCAGATTGCAAAAGAAACAGAGGGTGCCACGCTTGATGATCTAAGCAGCACTGCCTTCCTTTCTGACATCGCTGCCATGCAACACGAAACGCTACAACCAAGGATATTTCGCTCGTGACCAAACTTAATGGACCCTTACGTATCGGAATCGGTGGCCCTGTCGGGGCTGGCAAGACGACGCTAACAGCCTGCCTTGCCCGCGCGTTGCAGTCAGATTTCTCGATCGGTGTGATCACCAATGACATCTATACCCAAGAAGATGCAGAAGCGTTGATGCGGATGCAGATCTTGCCACAAGACCGCATCATCGGCGTGGAAACAGGCGGGTGCCCCCACACCGCCATTCGTGAAGATGCGTCGATCAACCTCGCCGCGATTGCGCAGATGCGCGCGCGCCACGCTGATCTTGATATCGTGCTGATCGAAAGCGGAGGTGACAATCTGTCTGCGACCTTCAGCCCAGAACTGGCCGATGTGACGATCTATGTAATTGATGTGGCTGCCGGAGAAGACATACCGCGCAAGGGCGGGCCTGCGCTGACAAAGTCAGACGTTTTGGTGATCAACAAAACCGATCTTGCCCCGCACGTTGGTGCCTCATTGGATGTGATGAAACAGGACTGCGAAAAGATGCGCGGTGGGCGGCCCTTTGTGTTTTGTGCGTTGCGCAGCGACATAGGAACTGACGAGGTTCTTGAGTGCATTCTGCAAATCGGCGGGCTTGTCAAAGGGCGTTGAACATAAGTTCAGGGGCCGCGTCCAATCCCCTCGGCCAATAGATCAAAAACCAATCGGATACCCAGATTTGTTCTCAACTCACGGTGGGCGACGATCCACGTTTCGATGCTTATTTCTTTGAAATCTGCAAAGGGATTTTCCAGTTCTGGATAGGCCGCACCAATATCAACAGGAAGAATACCAATTCCAAATCCTTGACGCATAAGCTCTAATGCAAGTGTTGCGCTCGACGTGGAAAAATTAAAATTGGCAGTCGTCAGGTTAACGCCGCGTGATGCCATCAGGCTTAACCTTTGCTCAGGTCGGTCAAAACCAACAAATTGTAGCTTTTCAAGATCAGCGATCGTCTGTGGGCGACCCACTTTGTCAAGGTAATCCGATGACGCAAAAAGATGCGCATTGGTGTCACGCAGGCGCTTGGCATAAAGGTTTGCGTCTGTTGGGCGCGCATGACGAATGGCAATGTCGGCCTCGCGGCGGCGCAAATCGCTTATGTCATTTGATGCGATGACCTCAATTTGCAAGTCAGGCGCAGTGGTACGCAATTTCTTAAGGATGGGGGGCAAAAAAAACGTCGCCATGAGATTGGTCGCTGAAATTAACACATGGCCTGTCACCGCTTGGGATTGGCCTGTCGCGGTCATTGAAATGCTATTTGCCGCGTCGCCCATGCTGCGAAAATGAGCGAGCAGTTCGGCACCTGCCCGTGTCAGAAGAAGCGCGCGCGGCGTGCGTTCAAACAACGTAACACCCAGCGATTCCTCAAGGCCCGCAACCTGCCGACTAAGCGTTGGTTGCGTCAACCCCAACGCACGCGCGGCCGCAGACAGCGATCCTTCTTCGGCGGTCACAAGGAAGGCGCGTGCTTGGTTCCAATCAAAGGCTGATCTTTTCCACTCCATTATTTACGTATAGCAAAACTAGATGGATGCGCAATTTCGTATTCATGTTGCACGGTTTAGACAGGTGCCATCGGGTTTCTTAAAACAGGTAAGCGGTGCACCATGAAAACTGGCAAAGCAAAAATGGGTCACAATCCCTCGTTGGTGAAATCAATTCCCATGATGGTTCAACAAATTGGTTCTTGGGAAGTTCTCATCAATAGGCGGCCTCGCACCCCGCAAGAGTTGACGAGCCGCTATGATGCTCTGTCAGAGAGTTGGGGTCGCATCACGCGACGCCTGCAACTTGAAACGGCATATCGAAAGCCGTTAAAGGCGTCTGGCATTTCGGCAATGCTGGACCATCATGGGCCAGATGCATGGGTTCTCGATTGCGGTATCGGCAATGGAAGCCTGTCCATCGCGCTAAACAGTATTTTGCCGCGATCAGCCCAGTTTCATGGGATTGATATGTCTGCAAAAATGTTGGTTTCTGCCGGTGCATTACTGCAAGAGGCAGGAATACAGCCGCACCTCAAACAGGCCAATGTCCTTTCGCTACCTTATGATGATCAATCATTTGATGTCGTAATGGCCGCGCATATCCTTGAACATCTGTCTGATCCTCAGCTTGCGTTAAGCGAGATGTTTCGCGTCCTCAAACCGGGTGGAATGATCTTTGTCTGTATGACAAGGCCCTCCTTTTTTGGGGCGCTTATCCAACTGCGTTGGCGAACATGGGCCATTTCCGAAGATCAAGGCATCACTTGGCTGCTCAACTGCAATCTCACCGAAATTGACCTACAGCCTGTCCACCTTGGGTCATGTGCAGGTCACGCAAGCACCGCCTTTTGGGCGCGCCGACATGGTCAAGAATCCATCTTATGAAATCGCTTAGCAAATCAGAATGGGGCGTCCTTTCCCTGCTCTTTGTGTATTCGTTCATTCCGTCATTTGGTGGATTGATACGCTTCCTTGAACTTGTGGGCGGCCCGGCAATTGCGCCTGAGAACATCAGAGCCTTGTCCAATCCATTACCCATTTCAGTTCACGTCCTAGCCAGCTTTGTGTTCTGCATCATCGGTACATTGCAATTCTTACCAAGCATAAGGCGCAAACACCGTGCCCTGCACCGCGTCCTTGGCCGCTGCGTCGTCGTCGCTGGATGTCTGTCCGCGGCTACCGGTTTGTGGATGACGCATTTTTACACCTTCCCACAAAGCTTGCAGGGAAATCTGCTGTACTCGGTGCGCATTGTTCTTGGCTCCTTGATGTTTGGGCTGATCATCTGGGCCGTGTTTGCGATCAGGTCTCGAAACTTTTTTCAACACAGCGCTGCGATGGTGCGCGCCTATGCAATCGGCCAAGGCGCATCCACACAGACCATATTGGGTATTACCTGGATCATCAGCATTGGCAGCGAAGCGACGGGCCCAATGCGCGAATTTCTTATGGTCGGGGCATGGGTAATCAACCTTGTCGTAGCAGAAATCGTGATATCGAAACTGCTCACGAGAAAATCAAAATCAGCTTGAAGTGCGGCGATATCTTGCCGCACTTCACTAGGCTATTCAGGTCATGACATCTGGCGTATCACGCCCAATGAACGCTTCCATCTGACACAGGGCTTGAGCGGCATCTCGTACCTGTACCAATGCCTTTTGTGGATCAATATCATGTTCACCTTCTGGTGACATATATTGTTCGAGGTACAGCCGCAGCGTTGCCCCTTCTGTTCCTGTGCCGGACAGCCGATATACCGCACGGCTCCCGCCTTCAAAAAACACCCGCACACCTTGCTGGTTGCTTTGCGATCCATCCACCGGATCATGGTAGGAAAATTCATCTGCTGAGGCGACGGTCAGCCCAGCAAAGGATTGTCCAGTAAGATCAGCTAGACTGCCACGCAGATTTGCCATCAAGGCATTTGCCTTGTCGCTGGCAATTGCCTCAAAATCATGTCGGGAATAATAATCACGGCCAAATTTGCGCCAGTGCTGTTCAAGTATTTCAGCAACCGACACCTTTTGCACCGCAAGAATATTCAACCAAAGCAGAACCGCCCAAAGACCGTCTTTTTCGCGCACGTGATCTGACCCGGTGCCTGCACTTTCTTCACCGCAAATCGTGACTTTTCCGGCATCCAGCAGATTGCCAAAAAATTTCCACCCGGTCGGTGTTTCAAACGCAGGGATACCAAGATCGGCAGCAACGCGATCGCTTGCGGCACTTGTTGGCATTGAACGCGCGATACCTGCAATACCCTGCGAATAAGCCGGAGCCAGATGTGCATTTGCAGCCAAAATAGCCAAACTGTCAGACGGCGTGACGTAGGCACCGCGCCCCACGATCATATTGCGATCCCCATCGCCATCTGACGCTGCGCCCAAATCAGGTGAGGCATCGGACATCATCAAATCCATCAAGGTTTTTGCCCAGATAGGGTTTGGATCGGGATGGCCTTTGCCAAAATCCTCAAGCGGAATGCCGTTCACAACGGTTCCCTTGGGTGCCCCCAATGCGTCTTCAAGAATGGCCGTAGCATAGGGCCCGGTAACCGCGTGCATTGCATCGAATGACATCGTGAATCCACCGGCAAAAAGTGCGCGGATTGCTGAAAAATCAAACAAAGATTCCATCAACGCCTGATAGCTTTCTACAGGATCTACAATTTCGATCTGCATGTCGCCTCGGCTGGTTTGCCCAACCTCGCTCAGATCAACATCCGGGAAATCTGCGATATGGTATTCTGACATTTCTAACGTCGCTTGAAACATCAAATCGGTAAGGCCTTCGGGCGCGGGGCCACCATTGGCTGCGTTGAATTTCAGGCCAAAGTCTTCGTCTATGCCACCCGGATTGTGGCTAGCTGACAAGATAAACCCACCATCAGCCTTGTTCAGCCTGATTAGATGTGACGCCGCCGGTGTCGACAACAGCCCGTTTTGCCCAATGATGACCTCGCCCGCGCCATTTGCTGCTGCGATTTTGAGAATTGTCTGAATTGCGGCCTTGTTGAAATAACGCCCGTCGCCACCAACAACAAAACTTTTGCCGTCACCACCGCCAATCGCGTCAAACACGGATTGAACAAAGTTCTCCAAGAAATGCGGTTCCATGAAGGTACGGGTTTTTTTGCGCAAACCTGACGTGCCGGGCTTCTGACCTTCGATTGGTTTCGTTTTAACTGTTTGAAATGTCATGTAGAGCGTCCTCCATGTGAGTATTGCGTGCCTGCGCCATAATGGTGCCAAGCTGTTTCAGGCCTCCAAATTGCGCGAGTTGATCAAGGCTGATGTCGTATTTCCTGCGCCAATTGGGGTGCGCATCAATTGTGCCAGGCAGGTTCTGCGCCTCGCTTAACCCCAAAATATCATCCAGCTGAACACTGACCATTTTCGCAGGTGAGCGCGCTAATATTGCGTGCACCGAGCTTGCAAAATCCGATGTGGTGCCGGACATTTTCTTGAGGGCAGCAATGTCCTTGCGGCGCTCTTTGCGTGCGGCTGTTGCGCCCTTGCTGGCAATCCAACCCAGACGTTGCCACCATCCGATGTCGGTTCCAGTCTCATATCCTTTGAGTGTCGGCGTATCATGTGTCGAAAAGCACGACAGAACCTGTGCACGCCCCTTTGCCGGATCCGTAAATGCGCCATCTTCGTCTTTTTCATATTGCAGCACAGAATAGCCATAGAACCCGTGTTCCTGCATGGCCGCGCGGAAACCTTTGGGAACCAGGCCCAAGTCTTCACCAATCACAGCACAGTTGTGGCGTTCGGCCTCAATCTTGATCACAGCCATTAGCGCATCAAAGGGTTGCGTAACATAGCCGCCGGGGCTGCCATCATCGGGGATCAGAAAGCTGCGGTTCAACCCCAAAACATGATCAATCCGCACGACGCCAGCATGGCGCATGATCTGCGCCAGAATACGACGAAAAGGACGATAGTTTTGCTGCTGCAATTTGCGTGGTGAAAAGGCGGCAAGGTCCCAGTTTTGACCTTCAGGGCTTAGGTGATCTGGGGGTGCGCCAATCGAAACGCCTTGTGCAATAGAGGCCTGTTCACACCAACTTTCAGCACCATTTCTGCGCGGCCCCACCGCCAAATCAAGGTATAACCCCAATGACAGGTCTGCCGCTTTGGCGCGCTGTTGAATGGTGTTCAACTGGCAATCAGCGACCCATTGCAACCAGATATGAAACTCAATTCTTGTTGGATCGGCTGGCGTTTTTGCGCCACCCCATTTACGCCAGTCGGGCCCGTTCTCTTCGCTTAGTGTTTCAAACTTCGCAAAAGTCTCAAGCTCGGCACCGCCTTGTGTGCGGAATGTATCAAGCTGCACTTGCAGCTCTTTGGTGGCTGCATCTTTGAACACGTCAAAAAGGGCGGTCAGCAGGCGGTTATGTAAAGCCTTGTGCGATACGTGAGGGACTTCTGTATCGCCGCGTAATTCAATAATCGATATCGCCTCACGGGCCAAAACCTGCTTTGCGTGAGGTGACTTTTCAAGGCCCGGAATGGCATCGAGCGCGATATGTGATGTGTTCAAAAACCCGCGATGTGACGGCGAATAAGGACTGATAGAGACGTCAGAGAACCCCATGTTATGAATTGGATTAACACCCACAAACGCCGCACCGTGCGCGCCTGCAATTTCGGCAACCCCTGCAAGGTCTTCAAAATCGCCAAGCCCTGAATTCCGCTTGGAGCGCAGCCCATAGAGCGCCAAGTTGATCCCCCAAAGCCGCGGCATCCCTGTCAAAGTCTCAACGCTTGTTAGGCGGTGCGGTGCTGCGACAACACGCACCATTTGCGCATCCGCCCCAGAACCCACGCTCAATTCATACACACCCGATTTGAGCGGTGGCAGTTCGATGGCACTTTGCGCAATCCCACTTGTGACTTCGTCAATGCCGTCATCGCTTCGTAATTTCCATGCGACGCCCGCACCGAAATCCAGCGTTTGCGCGTTTGCGCTTTCAACGATCACCTCTTCGGGCACGGTGCGTTTCGCAGTTTCGGCGTCATACGATGTCAGACTTGCCTGAACATCTGCGTCCGTGGCCACGTCAAAGCCAATAGCTGCAAGCAAAGCGCGCTGTGTTTGAGGTGATGTGATCCGCTCTACACCTTGCATATCCACATAACTGGGCAGAATTCCCGCGCGTTTGGCAAGGGCCGCGAGTTTCGCGTCAGCCGTCATTGCCCTGCCTCGTCAGACGTCAAAACAAAGGTCGCAACAGACAAGCCAGCAACAGGTGCCTCACCCTTTTTTATCGCGCCGTGGACCACATCGCTGGTATCAATACCACGCTGCCATTGCTTGCCTGATGGTGCCTTTGGCAAGCGCACCTCAAGCGTTTCATCCATGCGATTGAATGCGATGAACACGACATCGTCATTGGGTTCATAGGTTGGCGTTTCTGCTGAACAGCGCAGTGTCAGGCAGAAATTTGACATGCCCGGATCACGCCATTGCAACGGGCCCCCAGAAAAATCATTCCACTCAACATCAAGCAAGCCGTCACTTGGCCGTTTGGCACCGTGCAAAAACCGCGTTTGACGCAAAGCCGGATGCGCGCGGCGAAATGCTGATAACGCGGCGACAAATGTCTGCAATGCCGTATCGGCCTGATCCCAATTCAGCCAGCCAATCTCATTGTCCTGACAATAGGCGTTGTTATTACCCTCTTGAGAGTTCGAAAATTCATCGCCCGCCAGGAGCATCGGCGTGCCCTGAGACAAGAACAGCGTGGCCAACATATTGCGTTGCCGCCGCATCCGTATCTGTTGAATTTCGGGGTCCGTTGTCGCGCCTTCTTGACCGCAATTGTCACTATAATTCGAGTGGTGCCCGTCGCGGTTTCCTTCGGTGTTTGCTTCGTTGTGTCGCCGGGAAAATCGCGTTGTATCGGCAAGCGTGAAACCATCATGGCTGGACAGTAGATTGACCGAAGATGTACTGCGCCGCCCGACCTGATCAAACTTGTCCGCAGAGCCAAGCAAGCGCGCAGCCAGTTCTTGTGCACTATGCGTGTCACCGCGCCAATACCGCCTGACCGTATCGCGGTAGGTATCGTTCCATTCGGCAAATTCATGTGGGAAACCACCCAGCTGATAGCCGCCCGGCCCAATATCCCATGGTTCTGCAATCATACGCGCTTGAGATAGAACAGGGTCTTGGCGTAGCGCATCAAAGAAACTGCCAGAGCGGTCAAACCCATGCGGTTCGCGCCCCAAAGTGGTGGCAAGGTCAAACCGAAACCCGTCCACGCCCATACATTCGACCCAGAACCGCAGACTATCCAAAACCATGCGCAACACATAGGGATGCGACACATTCAATGTGTTCCCACAACCGGTATCATTGACGTAATAACGCGGTTGTCCGGCGCTCAGTCGATAATATGATGCATTATCCAACCCTCTGAACGACAGGGTTGGCCCCCGCTGATCACCTTCAGCGGTATGGTTGTAAACGACGTCAAGAATGACCTCGATGTTAGCCGCATGAAAGTCTTTGACCATCTGACGGAAACCGGCCAACCCGCCGGGGCCAAAATAGCGTGGCTCAACAGCAAAGAACCCGATTGAATTGTAGCCCCAATAATTGGTTAGCCCGCGTTCCAAAAGGAACCCATCATCAATAAACCCGTGCACTGGCAGCAGTTCGATCATGCCGACACCTAGATCATGCAGGTGCTCAATCATGGCTGGGCTCGACAGCCCCTCGTAGGTGCCCCGCACCGCCTCGGGAACGGCCATGTTGGTTTGGGTCGCACCTTTGACATGGGCCTCATAGATCAGGTCAGGTGCCGTGGATTTGGCTAGATCACGCGTCATCGGCTCAAATAAGGCTGGGTCAGACACAACCGACTTTGGCATAAAAGGCGCGCTGTCTGTTCTGTCAAAAGACAGGTCTTCGCCCGATGATGTAGCATCATAGCCTAAAATCGCAGGATCGTTTTGCCAGACCCCATGATATTCGCGGGTATAAGGATCAACCAACAGCTTGTTGGGGTTAAAACGATGGCCGCGTTCCGGCGCGTAATCACCATGCGCGCGGTAGCCATAAAGGGTGCCAACAGGGAGACCCGTGATATAACCATGCCAGACTGGTCCCGTGCGTTCGGGCAGTTTAATCCGTTTGGTTTCGGTCTCGCCATCATCCGAGAACAAGCACAGCTCTATCGCTGAGGCATGTTCAGAAAACACCGCAAAGTTGACGCCCTCACCATCATGATGCGCACCAAGACGGTTCGGCGTACCGCCTGAAATTCGAAGATCACTCATCACGTAAGTCCTTAATCGCGCGCATCAATCAGTGCGGCATAGACCGTTTGGTAGGCGGCAGCAGATTCATCCCACCCCACCGGATGACGCATGGCGCGGCGCATCATGCTGGCCCAGATTTTTGGCTGTCGATAGGTATCGCAAGTGCGCGTGATGGCTTGACCAAACATCGTTGCGTTGATTGGGGCAAACTGAAAACCGGTGGCGCAATCCGTCGCTAAAGCGGCCTCATTTGCGTCAATCACCGTATCCGCCAGACCACCTGTGCGCGCCACAACTGGCAACGTGCCATAGCGCAAACCATATAGCTGTGTCAGACCGCAGGGTTCAAACCGCGAGGGGATCAAAATCGCGTCAGAGCCACCTTGTATCAAATGCGACAGGGCTTCATCATAGCCGATGATCACGCCAACGGACCCGGCATGGCGGTTGGAAGCCGCAACAAAAGCGCGCTCCAACTCTTTGTCACCTGTACCCAAAAGCGCCAGTTTTCCGCCCTGTGCCACAAGGTCCGGCAGGCAATCCAGCAGCATGTCCAAACCTTTTTGCGAGGTCAGACGACTGATGACGCAAAACAGGGGACCATCACCTTTTGTCAGCCCAAAACGTGCTTCAACCTCGGCCTTGTTGGCCGCCTTACGCTTGAGGGTACGCGCAGAATAAGTTGTGTGCAGATGCGGGTCGGTGTCAGGGTCCCAGACATCAAGATCAATACCGTTGAGTATACCATGCAGATCGCTGCGACGGGCTTGCAACAATCCTTCAAGCCCCATGCCAAACTCAGGCGTCAGCAACTCACTGGCATAACTGGGGCTCACTGTGGTGATCGCATCCGACAAAGCAAGGCCAGCTTTGAGAAAGCTGATTTTGCCGAAATATTCGACGCCATCTGGCGTGAACATTTCTGATTTCAATCCAAGGCTCGCCAATCGAGTGGCATCAAACACGCCTTGAAATGCGATATTGTGAATGGTCGTGACCACCGGGGGATGTGGCCTGCCGTCTTGGCGCAGATAGGCGGGCAATAACCCTGCCTGCCAGTCATGCGCGTTGACCACGTCGGGCAGCCAGCCACCCACACCTTCCAAGGCGACGGTTGCCCCCGCAAAAGAAAGGGCCGCGAAACGCCGATCATTGTCCGACCAATCCATACCATCTGGACCCAGGTAAATGCTGCCTTGCCGGTCAAAAAGATGCGGTGCGTCCAGCAACAACAGATCGATCCCGTCAGCAGACACTTCGACAATCTGCGCAGCCCCTCCAAACAATTCGTCAAAGTGATACACCGACTTTCCCGCCGCAACATGCGCGGCCAAGGCCGGATAGGCCGGGATCATCACCCGAACACTTGGCCCAGCACCAGACAGCACTTTTGGCACCGCACCGATGACATCTGCCAAACCACCGGTCTTGATAAAAGGTGCGCATTCAGAGGCGACAAAGAGTATATTCACATCACAAATCCAGCTTTTCGATCATCGGTTGGGTGATCAAACAGACGCCATTGGCCGAACGGCGGAACCGCTTTGCGTCCAATTCGGGGTCTTGCCCAACGATCAACCCGCTTGGGATCACAACGCCACGATCAATCACCACATTCTTAAGCTGCGCCTTGCGCTGAATTTCAGCATAGGGCATCGCCACAACCCCTTCGAGTTGTGAGAACGAATGGGTGCGCACGCCAGTAAACATCAAACACCGCTCAAGCGTAGAACCAGAGATAATACACCCCCCCGACACCATTGAGGACACCGCATGGCCGCGCCTGCCCTCTTCGTTGTGGATGAACTTGGCCGGGGCGGTCAATTCAGAATAGGTCCAGATTGGCCAGCTGTTGTCGTATAGGTCCAATTCGGGTTTGAAGTCCGTCAAATCGACATTCGCCTGCCAAAAAGCATCAACCGTCCCAACATCACGCCAATAAGCTTTTTCTTCGAGCCCCGAACGCACACAGGAACGGCTAAAGGGGTGCGCGACCGCTTTGCCTTCTTTGACGATTTTGGGGATCACATCGCCGCCAAAATCATGCCCATATCCCGGCTCAGCAGCACATTCGGCCAACAGCTTGAACAGATATTCAGTCTCAAACACATAAATGCCCATGCTGGCCAATGAGGTGTCATCGCTGCCCGGCATCGTCGGCGGTTCCGCAGGTTTTTCAACAAACTCAAGAATACGGTCAGATGTATCGACCTTCATCACGCCAAAGCCTTTGGCCTCTTCACGCGGCACTTCGATACAGCCGATGGTAACATCCGCGCCGCTTTCGACGTGCTGCTGGATCATCAGGGAATAGTCTTGCTTGTAGATATGGTCACCCGCAAGGATCAGCACATACTTTGGGCCATAGCCCTTGATGATGTCCTCGTTTTGGGTGACCGCGTCGGCCGTACCCTTGTACCAGTTTTCATTATCAAGCTGTTGCGAGGCAGGTAAAATATCCAGCGACTCATTGCGTTCCGCGCGAAAGAAACTCCACCCGCGTTGCAGATGGCGGATCAGCGAATGAGCTTTGTACTGCGTCGCAACGCCAATGCGCCGGATGCCAGAATTAACCGCGTTGGACAGAGGAAAATCGATGATCCGGCTTTTGCCGCCAAAATACATCGCGGGTTTCGCACGTATGTCTGTCAGCTCATACAATCGACTGCCGCGTCCTCCCGCCAAGACAAAAGCCATTGATTGTTGTGCAAGCCGTTGAGACTCTCGATTCATCTTAGTTCCTCCCGTTAATCAATACCCGTGGTCGTTATTTTCCGTCCCTTTTTAGCTCGAAAAACAATGTCGAAAGTGGTGGCAACGTCAGCGATATCGAATGCGCACGCCCTGAAGCGGCGACTTGTTCGCTGGTGGCCGATCCCATATTTCCACGATCTGCGCCGCCGTAAATACCTGCGTCAGTGTTCAACACTTCGATCCAAGTGCCGGCTTTGGGCACGCCAATGCGACGTGCATTGCGCTCAACCGGGGTAAAGTTGCTCACCACCAGAACCGGTGGTGTCCCTTTGGCACCCCAACGCACCCATGCCAAAACAGATTCTTCTGCGGCACCTTCTTCGATCCATTCGAACCCTTCGGGTTTGCAGTCAAGTTCATGCAGCCCCGGTGTGTTCCGATACAGCGTGTTAAGGTCTCGTACCAACCGCTGTGTGCCACTGTGCAGATCATTCTCAAGCAGATGCCAATCCAGCGATGCATCATGGTTCCACTCTACGCCTTGCGCAAATTCGCAGCCCATAAACAGCAATTTCTTGCCCGGATGTCCCCACATAAACCCATAATAAGCACGCAGGTTGGCAAACTTTTCTAATCCATCACCCGGCATTTTGTCGATCATTGAGCCTTTGCCATGCACCACTTCGTCATGACTGATTGGCAGCACAAAATTTTCCGAGAAAGCGTAATGCAAGCCAAATGTCATCTTGTGATGGTGATATTTGCGATTGATCGGATCCTCGCCCATGTAGGACAAAGTATCGTTCATCCAGCCCATATTCCACTTGTAGCCAAAACCAAGCCCGCCGCTGTCTGCCGGACCACTCACGCCGGGAAATGCGGTGGATTCTTCGGCAATTGTCATGATGCCGGGCATTTCACCATACGCAACCGTATTGGTGCGCTGCATGAACGCTATCGCCTCAAGGTTTTCGCGGCCGCCGTCTTTGTTAGGCACCCATTCGCCGTCTTTGCGCGAATAATCGCGGTACAGCATCGACGCCACCGCATCCACGCGCAGCCCGTCGATGTGATACTCCTCGAACCAGAATTTCGCGTTGGCGATGAGGAAGTTCTGCACTTCCGTCCGGCCATAGTTATAGACCAGCGTGTTCCAGTCCGGATGGAAGCCTTCTTTGCGATCCGCATGTTCATAGAGCGGTGTACCGTCGAATTTTCCCAATCCGTGTTGATCCTCGGGAAAGTGTCCGGGAACCCAGTCAAGGATCAGCCCAAGATCGGCGGCATGGCAAGCCTCAACAAAAGCGCGGAACTCTTCAAGGGTTCCGTGGCGAATGGTCGGTGCATAAAGGCCAACGGGTTGATAGCCCCATGATCCGTCAAACGGAAACTCCGAGATCGGCATCAGTTCGAGATGGGTAAAGCCCATATCCTTGGCATATTTCACCAATTGCTCGGCGTGCTCATGATATGAAAGCGGTCTGTTGCCTTCTTCTGGAACGCGCTTCCACGATCCCAGATGGACCTCATAGATCGAAATCGGTTGATCTATTTTGTGCAGCGCTTCGCGCTTGGACATCCAGCCCTGATCGGCCCAAGAATGGCC
>JBARCK010000115.1:0-16834 GCA_049794015.1 Sulfitobacter sp.
ACGGCCTGTCCAAAGGTGTGATGTGGTGGGGCGGCGCGCGTAATGCTTTCTGCGTGGAAAATGTCTATAGATCATGAAATGCGGGCATTTTGTTGATTTTACATAACGTCGAGAGTGGCGTCATGTGTGGACTGCTTCATCTTTCTGTCGTGTTGAATGTACGGAAGTAAGTAGGTCGGTGGGATCATACTCATGTGATCTTTACGCTATCGATCTTAGATGATTCGCCATATGAGAGAAGTTATGAAGGCCACAAAAATCCCCCTTGGGTAGTACACATCAACATGGCGAAGTTCATCTTTGTGCCTTAGAAAATACTTGTGATACGACCATAGATATTCGCCGGCCAAACGTCCGTATTTTAACAATTTTATTGCAACGAAATAGATCATCTTAGAAAATATTTGGTGTTGGAGTATCAGGTATTTAGTATCGTCTATAATGTAATTCTAATTTCTATGAATATAGCGTCATATAATTTTAGCTTCTTGAAAAATCTAATTTATGATAAGTTCTACCTATAGTTACTGCCGTCACAGTTAGAAATTTGACTAAGGGGGATTGTTCAATGAAAAACCTGGAACAGACAAAAGATATCGCAGAACGCATGTTCAAGGCGCTGCAAAATGATCTAAAATATGTTGGCGAAGACTGCTCTCAAGGGGCGTTGGCCCGTGGGCGTGTCTTGCACCATGCCGGGTACAAAACTGATGCGGCAGAACAATTTGAGCTGGCAATTCAGTTGGATGAAAAGAATTACGATGCATGGGCACGTTTGATTTTGACATCGATTGGTCAGAACCAACCCGAGAAAGCGCTTGATCGTGCGGTTCAACTTGCCGCAAAGGCACCGGATTACGCGATGCAGGAAACCACATCTGACGAAGTTGTAAGTTCGTTTACCTTGCTGGGGAATGCGCTGGTTTTGGCGGGTCGCAACAAAGATGCGATCGAAGCCTATACAAGTGCTTCCAAGAAATGCCCAAAGGATACAACATCGGCTGCACGCTTGGCGCAACTTCATCTCGCTGCGGGCAATCCGGCGGCGGCGATGGATCAGGCCAAGGTGTTCAAAGACAATCCGCGTTTTGCTGACTTGTCGAGCATCCTTGGCTTAGGTGCTGCAAGCACTGCGTTGCTGCCTGAGTTTAATGGCCGTGAATTGGCAGATAGAATTGCGCTTGATGTTCACGGTCGCCCACTCACGATTGATGGTGAAGCACGCCTTGCGGAACTGTCAGATGACAGTGCTTGGTGTGCGGACATTCCCGAACTCTCCATCTAATTCCAATAGGTACGGGTAATATCATGAACGACGCTGAACGCACGTATATTGGCGAAGCTTGGATCGAAAGTGGTCTGGGGGAACATGCTTCTGTGGCTTCTTTTGCCCGCTTCACGCTTGATCTGATGAGCCTAGGTGCGCCGCCGGAATTACTGTATTCTTCCATCCAAGCGATGAAAGAAGAAGTGCATCACGCGACCTTGTGTTTCGGGGTCGCTTCAAAATTTCTAAACCGCCCGGTTAGCCCGGGCCCATTGAACCTTGATGGTATTTTTAGTGCCAACACAACAACATCAGCGATGCTTGAATCCGCAATTTCCGAAGGCTGCGTGAGCGAAACCATCTCTCTTGCTTATGCTGCCGAAGGCATGGAACTAACAGCGGATGAAGGCATCAAGAGCGTGTTGAAAACCATCGTGGTCGATGAATCCCGACATTCTAAGCTGGCGTGGGATTTCGTTGAATGGCTGATTACGCGGGACGAGACCCTTCTTGGGGAGGCGCGCAATCACTTTCGCGATGCGGTTGCGGTTCCTTATGTGTTTGAGGACGGCGACGATGAATTCATGATCGCTGAACAGTTTGGGCATATTCGCGGTAAGTCAAAAAAGGCTGTCAGGGATCGGGTGATTGGCAAAAAGATCGTGCCGCGCGCTGCGCGCCTTTTGAATGTCGAAGAAGAAGAATTATCATCTGCACTTGCTGCTTAGGTCGCTTTATCCTGAGATAAAACAAAGGCGGCTTTCTCATGGATATTGAAGGCTTTTTAGCCAAGGCCGACTTTACGTTGGCCGACTTACACACGCACCTACAAACATCCCTTGAACCGCAATCGGGCGAGGTTGTGTTTGTCTGTGGGTCCCTCGTTGAGGGACTTGGGAACACGGCTTCTGATATTGACGTTGTGCTGATCACATCCCGCGAACGGGCAGGGGTGTCAGAGACTGGTAACATCGTCACGACGCTTGGCTCTATCATTTGTGATACGTTCATCATGACGCCGGACGCGTTGCATGGCTTGCTGGACAGGCTGAACATTTTGGGCACATCTGAGGCTGATCTTTATCAGAGCGCCAAAGGCTTTACTGACTATGAACGGCGACTGATACATCGGCTATTCACTGCTATGCCAGTATTCGGAGAGGCCGATTTGCGCATGTTCCAGCGCCGCGTGACGCTGGATGCCATTCAGTGGCAAAAGTACAACCGAAGCCGCCACGAGGCACTGGCCCTTCAGTTAGATTTGCGGGGGCTGGTCGAGCAAAAGGATTGGAACTCTGTTGTGTTTTGCGCGCAAAATATGTTGGACTGGTCCATTGATGCACTGCTGACTGGTTTCGGCGCAACAAACCCCGTTGTGAAATGGCGGATCAGCCAGCTACAAGCGTTGCCGCCAGATTGGTTTTGCAACGTTCCGGGACTCTATGGTCCGGAAAATGCCGCGCAGTACTATCTTAGCATGCGGCAAGGTATCACAGACGGAGATCCACAAAAATCTTACGCCTATGCACAGCGTATCCTGACGCTATCCAGGCAGATATTTTTGTGGGTGGAACATAGGTTGCGGGGTGGTGCTTTTTGCGAAAGCTGTAAGACGCTTGTGCCTGACACCGACCTAGGATCAGCAGATACATTGGCGCAATTTGGTCCGCAGATCGCGTTTCGATCCCATGGTGACCATGTCGAGGTGTTTGAACTTAACAATTCTGAAAATCGATATTCGTTTCCGGCCTATGCTGCGAATATATTACCCCATTTTGGCAGTGCCTTGTCTGTGGATCAGGTGATTGGGTTGTTCTCAGATGATCCCGACATGCCAGATGCAAAAGCCAAAGTGATGGGTCTGAGGGAATTTGTGACACAGCGCGGCTGGGAGGCGCAGCCAATGATCGATGAAAGCCAACTGAGCGCCGTGCTGAAGGCTGGCAGTGCATAAAATGCGGGCGCGCAGATATTACCTACGCGCCCAGACGTTATTTTGTAGTTACTTTGACCACTTCAAAGAGCTTAGGAAGTGCTGGTCGCCATAGATCGCGCGACCGCCAAGTTCTTCTTCGATGTTGATCAAGCGGTTGTATTTTGCAGTCCGGTCTGAACGTGACAGCGACCCGGTTTTGATCTGGCCACACCCTGTTGCAACAGCAAGGTCAGCAACGGTTGTATCTTCAGTTTCGCCAGAGCGGTGGGACATAACGACAGTGTACCCAGCCTTGTGCGCCCGTTCGACCACATCCAAGCTTTCGGTCAGTGTGCCGATCTGGTTGATTTTAACCAGAACAGAGTTCGCGATCCCGTTTGCGATGCCATCATTCAGCAAGTTGATGTTGGTACAGAAATTATCGTCACCCGTAAGCTGGATTTGTGAACCAAGATCTTTTGTAATTGACTGCCAGCCTGCGCGGTCAAATTCAGCGCATGGATCTTCGATTGAGATGATCGGATAGTCGCGCACCAATTCGCCAAGGTAGGCGACATGCTCTTCTACGCTGCGTACAAGGCCTTCACCTTCATAGTGATACGCGCCGTCTTTCCAGAATTCAGAAGGTGCCGGATCAAGTACAAATGCCAGATCGACGCCGGGTTTGTAGCCCGCTTTTTCTATCGCGCGCATGATGAAATCCATCGCTTCGCGGGCATTGGCAACATTCGGGGCAAAGCCACCTTCGTCACCGACGTTGGTCTGGTGACCCGCGGCGGATAGTTCTTTGCGCAATGTGTGGAAAACCTCAGCACCCATTCTGATGGATTCAGCCATTGATGTCGCGCTGATCGGCATGACCATGAATTCCTGAAAATCCATTGGGTTATCTGCGTGTGCGCCGCCGTTAATGATGTTCATGCCTGGTGCTGGCATGACGCGCACGTTTGAGCCGCCAACATATTGGTAAAGTGGCATACGATAGCTTGCTGCGGCTGCCTTTGCGAGGGCAAGGGACACGGCAAGAATTGAATTTGCTCCCATACGGGATTTATTTTCAGTGCCATCAAGCGCAATCATCGCTTCGTCAACACCACGTTGGTTGGAGGCGTCGCGCCCAACAATCTCGGCAGCAATTTCTGTGTTCACAGCGTTGACCGCCGTCAGAACACCTTTGCCAAGATAGCGTTCGCCACCATCGCGCAATTCAACGGCTTCATTTTCTCCGGTCGAGGCACCTGACGGGACAATAGCAGAACCAATGCTGCCACAGTCCAAAAGAACATCTGCTTGTACCGTTGGATTGCCACGACTATCGAGCACTTCACGTGCGCGAACTTTTTCGATTTTCGACATTGAAAACTCCATTTGTTATATACGCCGTTTTACGGAGCATGTTAGTGCATTACAAGGCGCGCAAAGCGTGAACTCGCCATGTTTGCGGCTATATCCTCTTTCCAATGGTACACTAAAACCTACACTTCACGCGGGAATTTTTCTTTTAGATGGCTTGCTTTTTGGTGTAGGTTTGTCGTGAGTTGGGGCACGCGTGTGTGGGGATGGTATGACGAAAATTTCCGATATTCAGGCTGAAGATGTTTTGGACCTAAGTGCATCATTTGAGCCGGGTGCAAAACGTGATCTGGTAATACAAACCAGTCAATGTTGGACACGCGATACTTTTGATAGATCGTGCTTGAACATTGATATGGACAGCGCCGTTCAGGGGGAGCTTTTTGCGGCGCTAAACGTGTTGCGCGCGCGTCCTTTGCCGACCCTGTTAGAAGACGGAAACCGTCACACACTTCAGAAAACGCGCATATTTCTGACATCAATCCGTGATCATCTGGAGCAAGGTTCGGGCATTGCCGTCGTGAACGGGATTGATACGGCCGGATGTACGTTGGATGAAATCAAGTCGCTTTTTTGGCTGATGGGCAACGCGTTTGATCGGGTTGTCGCGACCAAATGGGATGGCACCATGATTTATGATGTGCGTGATACGCGCCGCCCTGCGGGGTACGGCGTGCGCGGTTCCACGACCAACCGTGAATTGTCCTTTCACACGGACAATGCCTTTGGCACTTTGCTGCCCAAACATGTCGGGCTGTACTGTATACGTCAGGCTGAAAAGGGGGGGGCAAGTCGAGTGTGTAGCCTGAACACCGTTTTCAACCATATGCTTTTGCATCATCGCCCCCTGTTGGAACGCCTGTTTGAGCCGATGTTCTATGATCGTCAGGCAGAACATGCCGCGACAGCCCCAAAAGTCATGCGTGTGCCAATGTTTGACTTTTCGGACGGTGGGTTGGCCGCCCGGCTGACACCAAATTTGGTGCGCAATGGATATGACTTACTGGGCCTTAAAATGGACGACATGCTGAGCGAAGCCTTGGACACGCTAGAACAGGTCTTGGCCATTGATGATTTCAGCGTCCAGTTTTCGTTGAAAAGCGATCAGATGCAGTTCATTAACAATCTAAATATGGCTCATTCTCGCGAGGCATTTTCTGATCAGGACAACCACGACAGTCAACGCCATCTGCTTAGGACTTGGTATCGCGACACGGCTGGCCGCGCCTATGATGGATAACGCTAAACAGGCGTGTCCCACGCATCGGCAGGCGGATTCCCGATAAGTTTGGGGTGTCCAGGTTCATCATACACCATCGAATAAGAACCGACGATAATCAGATCCCATTCATCAAATTGGGCACCACTTTCGGCAAGGCAATCACGCAACTCGCGAAATGAGATTTTCTGATTTTCAGTTGCTTGCGTGATCATCTGCTGCGCTTTGAATGCGCCAGGAGTATCAATGCCAACCAAAGTACGCGCCAGCCGTTCACAAGCCAAAGAAAGTTCGAACGTCCGTTTTTGGTCCTTGCCCAACTTTAGCGCTGCGTTGATGCTGGCCTGTGAAGGCTGTGTGAGGGCCTCCGTTTTCAAGGCGCTCAACACCGTCGTTTGCTGGTGGCGCGGCAACAGCAGTGCACATTCGCGAATAATATCGGCGGGTTCGTCAGCGACGTGAATGCAACTTAATATCCGGTTGGCTTGCCCCACAATGCGACGCAAGCAATCTGGTGATTGATCCAGCATATTAGATGCGCCTTTGAGGCGGCTAAGACGGACGGACGTAGGAATGTTAGATGTTGGCACTTTATCCTTGAGCAAAAGAAAAAGTGACGGTTCCTTAAACAGATGATCGTTGATTGCGAGCCTGTCAAAAGTTGCTGACGTCAGCTGATAGCGCCACAATTCGCGCCATACCTTTTCTGACATATCGATTTCGCAGGACGCGATACATTCAAATCCGTGTGCATCAAGGAAATCCAAAACCATCGGAGTTTTGTTGCCGCATATCCCGTCAGGCTTAATGACAAGCAGGGCTGTGTGTGATGCCGTTTGCAGTGCATTTTGGCCAAAGATCGAATGAAAAAGGTCCAAACCTTCGCGAAAGTACACTTCGCGTCGGTAGGTTTCTGATTTTAGCGGAACGCGGGTGAGGTCACGAAAATCGGGGTCTTCGCGATCCGTATCTACTGATCGTGGTTTTGGCTTGAGTACAATCTCTGCTGGCATGCAAGGTTTGCTTTCTGCAAAGGTTGGGCATTTGGAGTGGTGTCAGCAATCGCAAATCCCTCGCCTTAATTCCCCACTTCAATCACCGGAAACATCGGATGATCCAAGGGCTGGTCAATCGGCATGTTCAAGCCATCAGTACGGTGGTTGGGTGCACCGGTAAAACGTGCTTTGATGGGCAGCCATTGGCAGGCATACACCCAACGTGGTTTGTCGGTCAGGTTTTCAGGCGCGTGATGAATGACAGCCAAATTGTGAACAGTTGTATCCCCGACTTTCATATCAAGCGGATCAGACACTTCGAAGTCGTTTAGGACGTCAGGGTATTCATCCACCAGGCTCACGCCATCACTTCGGTTTAGGAAACGCCCAAAAATCCCAGCCTTGTGCGAGCCATTCAAGAACCGCATGGTCCCCATTTCTGCGGGGCAATCGACAAGCGGTGTCCACATGGTCAACCCGCCTTGTCGGTCCAGCGGGTGATGCGGTAAATCTTGGTGCCACGGAGTAGGTCCGCCGCTTTTTGAAGCGGGGCGTTTGGTAAAGATGTGATCGAAATAGAACCTGATGGCGCTGCCCGATAGTTTGGTCGCAGCGGCCGCCATGCTGCCCGTGCTGTTGGAATGGCTAAATGACTTTATCCAATCATCTGCATGTGAAGGGCCGTCCCAACGGGCATACCAATTATATTCGTTTTCAATCCGCTGATCAGGAGAAAGCCGCGTGACGGTTTGCGGGTCTGCGCCCATGCGTTGCATCGCGCGTTCTTTGATCTGTTCGACCGATGAGGGGGCCATGAATTGCCTCAAGATCACCCAGCCATTTTTGCGAAAATGGTCTACTTCGTCTTGAGTTATCGGGCGCACGCCTGAGTTGGTAAGAGTATCCTTGGTTGAATTTGCAATTGCGCTCTCGGACATATTGAAACCCTCCGCATGGTTTGATAATCGTCATATTTTATTGAACAAATAGCGTATAGGATACCTAAAAAGCACCATAAATTCGCTTGTCAATTTTCAAAAGCTTGACAGAATTGATAGGCCACTGCAAGCTTAACGTGTAGTTTTGCGCTGAGTGTTTGTGAGAATGGAATGTATGATATCGATCAAAATTGGGCAGGTGAACTTGAAGCTGTTTCAAGTCCAGAAAATATGCCCATGACTGCTGAATATGTCCGCTTTCATGCTCTATCAGTATCGCAGTCTTGCGCCGTTTCTACAGTTTAGATCATTCACTTGCTCTTTCATAATTTAACAATGAATGCCTTGGCCAATTGTCATCTGGAAAAGCAGATTGTTTTGGGGCCACAGGCGACGTCATTAACGCTAAATTTCGACGGGGGATAATAGATGGGGGATGACAAGTCGATGTTTGAATCCGCATGTAAACGTGCCGGATTGATTGTGCCTGATGACCTGAAATTGGGCACGCTGCACGGTTTTAGCGAGATCCATAAACAGCTAGGACATTTGCGCCCAAACCGATCAGCAGAAAGCGAACCTGCCAGCTTTTTCGTACCAGAGGCATTCTTGCGTTATGACGACTGATCAACTTCACCTGCTTTCTGTTGCAGAGTTGGGACAAAAGTTGCGCAGCGGTGCCTTGTCGTCTGTTGCGCTGACTGAATACACCTTGGCACGCATCGAAAAGCTAAATCCGAAAGTGCAGGCCTTTATCTTGGTGACGGACGAACACGCTTTGCGCAGGGCCGCGCAGGCGGATGAGGAATTTAAAACGGGTGTCGACAAAGGTCCGCTGCAGGGCATCCCTTATGGCCTAAAGGATATTTACAACACAGCAGGGATCGCGACGACCTGTAACTCAAGACTGATGCTGGATCATGTGCCCAAGGAAGACGCCCATGCTGTTGATCTGATCAACACCGGTGGCGGTGTCCTTGTTGGAAAGCTGAACACCCATGAATTTGCTCTTGGGGGCCCCGATGAAACGCTGCCTTTCGAAACGGCGCGCAATCCGTGGAACGTTAAGCACTTCACTGGCGGATCATCCTCTGGATCGGGGGTTGCGGTGGGTGCCGGAATGGTGCGTGTGGCGCTTGGGTCTGACACTGGGGGGTCAATACGGTCCCCGGCAAGCCACTGTGGTGTGGTTGGTCTAAAGCCAACCTATGGTTTGGTTTCGCGCCGCGGGGTTTTCCCGCTATCTTATTCGCTTGATCATTGCGGGCCTGTGTCATGGACGGTTCAAGATGCGGCGTTGACCATGAACGTCATTGCAGGGTTCGACAAAAAAGACCCCAGCAGCTTGTCATTACCGCAAAAGAACTATGCGCAAGCAATTGGTAAATCTGTCAAGGGAATGCGGATCGCGCTGGCGCGCAACCTCTATGATGATGTGCCTGACAGATCGCAAGAATTGGTTGATGCGATGGAAAGTGCGGCTGAAAGGTACGTTTCGCTTGGTGCGATTGTGGAGCGCATACAATTGCCCGATTTTGATCAATTCAAAGCCTGCCAACGGGTTATCATGCTTGCCGAAGCTTATGCCATTCATGAGGCCGATTTAAAGTCGCGCCCGCAGGATTTCGGGCGTTATACCTATCAACGCATTGCCGCGGCCGCAGGATTGTCGGCGGCTGACTATATTCAGGCGCAAAGGCTGCGGCGTGAACTGACGGTTTCCTTTAACGCGCAGGTTTTCGACAAAGGATATGACGCTCTTATCACCGCCACCAATGTTGCGCCCGCGTCATTGATTTCGGATTTCCCATTCGATTGGCCGCCCCCATCAATTGCCACAGCGATCAATGCGCCACCGTTCAGCGTGACAGGTAACCCTGCACTTACGATCCCAATCGGGTTTTCCCAAAGCGGCCTGCCTTTTGGGATGCAGGTTGTGTGTAAATTGTTCGATGAGATCACGATGTTTCAGGTCGCAAGCGCATTTGAGGCGAGCGCAGGTGTTACGCATGTCCGCCCTTCCTTAGATGAAGTGGGATGAAACCAATGTGTCCTGGCCCCCAAATGGATGCGACATGAAACATCAAAGGGCCAAGTCATTTTCGATTGCGATTGTTGGTTGCGGACCACGTGGGACATACGCCTTGGAACGTCTGGCGGCGATGTTGCCGACATTGGATTGCGCCGATCACATAGAGGTGTTGGTTTTCGAACGCTCTGGTGAATTTGGGGCGGGTGCCACGCAAAGTGCCAAGCAATGTGCGACGGGACAAATGAACCGTGTCTCAAGCCAGATTGCATTTGCTGCTGATCAAACGAACCAGCCTGCGGCAAAGCTCTTGAAGCAGGGTGATCGGCCAACTTTGTATGAATGGAGCCGTGTTGAATTTGAGAAAACGGGTGATGCCAAGTATGTTCTGGAGCCTATGGAGATGCCATCGCGCGCCATTCATGGTGAAGCGCTAAGCGCAGCATTTGAGAGGTACAAAGCACTGTTAGAGGCTGCGCCGAATGTGGTTTTCACGACAATTCCTGAGGACGTGACGGACATTGTTGAAATGGATGGAGATCGCTTTTGCTTGGTCACACGATCGGGGTCTCATCCTGCGGATCGCGTTTTGCTGGTTACTGGACATGCGCCAGTTCACGCCCCTAAAGGATCAAGGGCCGCAACCCTAGCGCAAGCCAGCAACACACTGAAAACGGCCAAGTTTGTCCCGTATATTTATCCGACGAAAGAAAAGCTAAGCACCAGTGTTATCGCCCCCGGATCAGAAGTTGCGGTTCTAGGTCTTGGCTTGGCGGGCGTTGATAGTATCATCAGCTTGACCGAGGGCAGGGGCGGGCGTTTTGTCAAAGTCGCAGAAGACACTCTGAAATATTATGCATCTGGCCAAGAACCAAAAGTCATTGTGGGACTAAGCCGAAGCGGTTTGCCCGTCCAAAGTAGAGGCGAGAATGACAAGGCTGCGACGGGGTCTGGCGTTGATCATGCGCGCAAAGAACATCAAGGGCAATTTCTAACACTGGAGGCCGTTCAACACCTGCGTAATACTGTTGGCGTGGCATGTGTGGTGTCCAATTCAACTGTAAAACAGCTTGATTATAGTCGCGATATATTTCCGTTGGTCGTGCTGGAAATGGCGTATGTCTATTATAGAACTTTGCTTGGCCCTCGGTTCGCGGCCTATCTTATTGAGGCCGTGACACCTGCCTATGAGGCGCATCTGTCATCCAGCACGCTTGACGAAAATGATGCCATCGAAGCGTTGATGCATCCAGTGCACAATGCTCTTGATCGTTTTGCAGCAGCCCAGCCTCAGCAGGACCAAACCGACCCCAACCTGCATCGTTTTTGTTGGAAAGACGTGTTTTATCCGGTGCGCGCAGAAAACGCGTCGCCCGGATCTGATTGGCACGAAAAGACGGTTGCACATATCAGGCGTGACAATCTGTTTTCTGCACAAGGCAATATGCGCAATCCGCTAAAGGCGGCGACAGATGGGGTTTGGCGTGATCTAAGGGCGGTCTATGCGGCGGTCCTTGATTACGGTGGCCTTCAGGCGCAATCACATGCCGATTACTTGGTGAACCACCATCGACTTTACACCCGTATGTCGAATGGCACCAGTTTGGCCGCCACACGTAAACTTGTGGCGCTTGCAGAGGCGGGATTCTTGGATTTATCGATGGGGCCGAATCCGGTTGTTGACGTCGATGTCGTAGGTGATCGATTTGGGATCACCAGCTATGATGGGGTGATCACCCGACATGTGTCATCGGTTATTGACGCGCGGGTGCCTGCGTTTGATCCCGAACGTGACGGCCCCGAACTTTATCGGAATTTGTTTCAACGGGGCATGGTTCGGCGGTGGAAAAACCCGGGGATAAATGGCCAAAGTGATTTTGAACCGGGGGCGCTTGATCTTGATAAGGGGTTTCACCCCTACAAGTCCGATGGCAGTATTGAGGTGCGTTTGGCAGTCATCGGTGCCCCTGCCGAGGGTCTGATTGCGTTTCAATATTCTGCGGCAAAACCCTATTCGAACAACGGTATTTTGAATGATATCGCGGCTTGGGCGAATGAGGTGGTTGATGCGATCACGGATCATCAATCTGTCACGCTGGTTGATGCATGTTCGGAGCCGTGATGATGCATAGTATCCGCGATTTTAGAAAGTACCTTGCTGATCAGATAGATCAGGAATGTAAATCAGGTCAGCGTCGCAACATCATTGTGCTAGCCGTGGATGGGATTGACTACACTCATGCGCAATCTGCTTGGCCTGATGTCACGCTTGAACAGGCGGTTTCGGTTTTCCCATCGACCTCGTCCACGGCTTGGCTGAGCGCCCTCACCGGGGCATCGGTTGACGACCATGGCATACCGGGCGTGGTATTTCGCATGGGGCCACGTGAGATGGTCAATATTTTTGAGTATCAAGGCGCGTTGAATGCACCACAGCTTGCGACCATTTTTACCGATGCGACTGATCTGGGATATGCGGCGTGTGCCGTGCTGGGCGATTGGGAAGATTATCCCGGCCCTTGGCGCAACATGCTGTTGAATGGTGCATCTTTGGTGCGGGGACATCGGTTTTATACGCACACTGGTAAGGTCACCGCCTCGGGCATCGTAGGGCAGGTAGAGCATGCAATCGGTCACGCGCTTGACGGTCCCATTGGTGGCAACTTGATTTGGTGTTTCGTTGATATTGACCGCCACATTCATAAACACGGGTACGACGAGCATGTGCGTGACGTCCTTGCCGGGTTGGATGGTTTGGCACGGCGATGGGTTCAAACGGGTCATTGTGTAATCGCACATTCCGATCATGGGCTGGTCGAAACGTCTGATCACTCAGAATACGGCGCGCAGATTGATGCATTGATGAAACGTCACAACGTCGAAATGGGCGGGGCAGGGCGTGTGAGGTGGCTTTATGCAGATGGCGACAGACCTTTGATCGAGAATTTGATGGGTGAGTTGCAAACCATCTTTGGCGCGGACGCGATTGTGAGTGAAAAGGATACGTTCTTTCGCAAAGGATCACCAGCGTATCAGCGGGTTGGGGATGTGGTCATTGTCGCCCAAGGCACAGACTTTCTATGCGACACAGAGTATACATTCGAACACGGATCATGGACCCAAGCAGAACGCGAGGCGATGCTGGCAACTTGGCATTCAACCGACCTTGCGTCGGTAGGGGCGTAACATGGTTTTGGCCGTCACCAGCTATGAAGATGTTGCGGCATCCAACGATACCCTGTCAGGGCTGAACCTTGCGTGGACCTGCGATGAACAGCAGTTCTTGACGCAAGATGTGACGGGGATTGTTAAAGATGAGTTAAGCCAAGAACTCAACCAGGGTCTGCCCTATGTGCAATCGTACTTTTTGGATGACCCTTTTGGTCAGACAGCCCTTAAACCTGCGGCAGCGCATCATTTGGGCCTTTCGCCAGAGGATTTTCAACTTACGGCAGGCGCAGGTATCAATACCTTGCTTTATGCCCTGTCACGCATTTCAAAACGTGGCGGCGGATATATGATTGGTGATGTCTATCCGGATTTACCGCATTGGCTGGCTCAAAACGGGGCGCAATGCCGATCCCGTCATAGCCGCGAAATGGGCAATGATGACCTTGAAAACATTTCGAGGATCAAACCCGCACTTGTCCATATTGAAAGACCCAATTTGATGGGCGAACTGGTAAGCGATGCACATCTGAACGCGTTGTTGGATACTGCTGATGCTGTCGGTGCTTTGGTGATTATCGACGAAGCATATGGCAATTACCTGCCGCCTTCGCACAGTATGGCCCGGTTGGTGAAAGACCGCGATAATCTGATCGTTCTGCGCGGGATATCAAAGGGGTATTGGCTGGGCGGCGTTCGACTGGGCTATGCTATTGCATCCTCTGATGCCACGCGGATATTACGTGATGCACTGGTGCCGATGTCAGTGTCCTCGTTGTCCTATCGGATTGGCAAAAGGGTATTACATTGCGCTGACTTAACCCTTGGTTTGCGGCAAAGAATAGCAGCGGTGAAACATGACCTTTCTGCATTGCTTGAAGGTTTAGATGTCCCACCCGGCATCGGTTTGGAATCCTCACTTCCATACTTGGTTTGGCCAAAAGAAGATTGTGAGGATGTGTATGATTACTTTTACGAAAAAGGCGTCATCGGCAAAAAGCACTTCTTTTGGAGAGGTGATAATGGCGATCACATTTCGACATGTTTCCGCATGAGCATACCATTGGCACAGCCCCGTGTTGAGGTATTTCGACGGTTGCTACAATCTTAACAGGGAGGCTTGGGAATAAGATGCAAGTTAGTGAAACGATGGTGTCCTTGGGCGCATTTTCAAGCTCCGTTAAGACGGCTGTTGGTCAGGATGATCCGTATCTCAATGATTTGTACATTTATGAATGCAGCAAAGAAATAGAGAGCCGATTGGGTGATCAGGCGCAGCAGTGGTATAAAAATACAGCGCTGATGATGTTCAAGCCTGACGCCATTGTCGGTCGACGGGGACAGAAAATTTTGGCGTTTTGCAAGGAGCATGGGTTTAGGGTTAAAAATTCTGAGCTTGTTGAGTTGAACCGTCATTCCATGCGCGAAATATGGCGATATGATTGGCAGTCATTCCCTATTGAGCGTCTTAGTTTTTCGACACTTTGGTATACGGTTTCAAAAACTGTCGTGATCCTGTTTGAGCAAGACGATTCATTTAGCCAACCCGCGTCTGAACGCCTAAATGATCTAAAAGGCGGGCCGCGGTATCCCGAGCAAACGAGCAGTTTGCGTTCTACGCTGAACCCCCCGAATGTCCTCTTGAACTTTGTCCATGTGGCAGATCATCCAATTGACGTGGTGCGCGAGATTGGGATTTTGTTTGATGAATTTTCGCGGGGCACCTTCATTGAAGGGCGGGGGTCGGCATCTCAACACGATGCGGCGGCCAAGTTGGATGAACACATTAACACATTAGAGGCAATGTATCCGGCCCATGATTTGTCATTTGAAAACTCGCTTACCCGACTTGAGCATGCAGGTCTGATAGAACACCAAAAAGCCGAAAACCTAAGAGAGATGAAAAACCGCCAGCTCAATATTTCTTTAACGGAAATGCACGCCACTTTGGATATGGCAAATGTACCTGCGTTGCATACGTGGGATGTTATTGCGTCACTCAGTTATGTGATCGCACCGCAGATTAAGTAGTTTTGATCCGATACCAGTTGGCTATCAGTCTGGAGTAAAGCAATAGAAAAGCCCATCATCGCTAATCCTTCGCCGCTGTTTGTCCAACCTTGACAGACGCGCATCACTTGCGCGCATCAATTTAGCAATCACGGCGGGTTCTTCTTCTGATCGGCTTTTAAATACGTTCGCATTTATAGACCTAAATCCTGATCTTCTCCATCGCCGCCCCGCTGACCATCACGTCCCAGCGAGGATACGCCAGGGCGATCACTTTGATCCGGTTCACTATATATATGCCCGGTTCCACGGGTCAGTCAGGCCATCCTCTTTTTCCAGATAGGGACCTTGCCAACTGCCATCACCGGGCGGGGCATTGACCAAAACATTCAACCCTTCTGCATCGGTTGGGTAGCGACCTGTGTCGATATAAAACAGCTGTAGTGCATTTCCGATTTGATCGATTTGAAGCGAGGCAGTCTCGGATTTGGCGCGGCCCAGATAACCAATCAATCGAGGCCCAACAACAGCAGCAATCATAGCAATGATCGCCAATACGATCAGCACCTCAAGAATGGTGATACCACTTTGCTTTGTCCAGTTTGGGTTTTTGGGTTTCATATTGGTCCTCCGACAAGCCAAATCGTCCATGCAGAAAGGCAAAGAAAGGGACCGAATGCAACCATGGATTGGCCAAGTGATTGGAGTGCCGGACGTTTGAGCAATGCCTGTACCCCAAGGACAATGATCCCGCCCAGAGATGCGGCAATCACCACGTTGATGGTATCGATAAACCCGCACCACAGACCTATCCCGCACATCAGTTTTACATCACCAAATCCTAATCCGTGAAAACCACGGGCGCGCAGATAGCCATAGGCAATGGCCCAAAACAGCAGAGGCCAAACGACGCTGCCTATTATGCGATCCAGTAAAATGATAGTTGGTTGGCCCCAGAGCAAAACAAATCCACTCAGAGCCAAAAGAAGCGCCGCCATGTCAGGTATTTCAAAACGGTCTGCGTCGATTACGCTGATCCATATCAAAAGCAGTCCTAGTACAAGCGCAGGCCAAGTCATTGATCCATTTGCGATCAAAAAGATCAAGCTATAGCCAAGCACGTGCAGCAAAGTCAGATGAGGAAGCGAAAGCGATTGCATTGTAATAGGCTCAGCGGCAGATTGAGGTCCATGAATGGGTTGGACAATAAGCGTCGGGGTTTTGCGTTGATTGTGGTCTTGTCCACACTCAGCATTATCGCATTGCTGTTTGCAATAGCGAGCAGTCGTACCATCAGCCGTTTATCAGAAACCCGAACCGATCGTCTGGTTGTTGACGATGCTTTTGCGCGCGCGTCTTTGTTGGAACTGGCCGTGCAAGCCTATGGGGATGCAGAAACGCCAATGGCGACTGATGCATTGTTGGCTGTGTCATGGCGCGGTCAGGAAGGGCAGATGCAGTTGCAGGATGCGGGCGGTCTGGTGGATTTGAATACGGCAAACCCCGCGATGTTAGAGCGCTTGGCAGAGGCGCTTGAGGTTACTCCAGCCCAGCTTGAGGAGTACAGAAGATGGCGTCGGACCCCGCTGCGCTTACAACGCGTATCAGATTTCCCTCGTGTAGCTGGTGGGGGTATTTCACTTAGCGAATCTTTATTTCCAATTGCGACCGTTTTTTCAGGCAGACCCGGGATTGCCATTGATCTAGCACCTCAAAAGCTGCTCGAAGTGTTGACGGATGGGGGTGGTGATCGGGTCACTTTAATTCGGAAAATACCACCCGATTGGATATCACTGAGCCTCCCCCTTTGCAGTGGTCCGCCCCTATAGTTAGGAAAGCGGAGGACCAAGAATGGCGATTAAGAGACCCAAGCCCGAAGAGATTGTCGTGAAGTTGCGGCAGGTTGAAGTTCTGATGGG
>JBARCK010000116.1:0-2176 GCA_049794015.1 Sulfitobacter sp.
TCCGGCGAAGGACGTCAAAAGCTAACGGGAATTGCGACGCGGAAAGCTGTACTTGGGCTCTCTGCCACCCTCCGCACTGCAGCACGTTGGTAACATGCCGGGGCGCATGTGCCAACATGAACGGCCCAAAGGAGACATCCAGCGACCAGCCCAGATGCTGCGGTCGCAACCCGCTCTCCGGACATTCGCTGCAGGTGCAAAATCTGGGGCTGTGTGGACTCACAGTCTGCGGGACTTAGTTACCATTAGATCAGCATACATGAGTGGCCGCTTACGAGAAGCAACCAAATTATAGACCGCTAAGTTTCTCTTGAAATATGCGTCGCCATATCCTTATACTCCATATATGGACTATAAGATAAACAATGCTGAGTTTGTACTTCTTCTGCTGATCAGTGAGATGCCTCGCGTAAACGGTTATAGGTTACGACAAACTGTTGCCGATAGAGGCATTGAGACCTGGGCTGGTGTCAGTTCATCCTCAATCTACGTAGTGCTTAAGAAGCTTGAAAAACGCGGTTTCATCGATGTCGAGGACGACCTTGAAAAAGAAACAAAAGGGCCCCGTGGGAAGGTGTACTCACTAACGGTCAGTGGCGGCTCAACAATGAAACACGCCACTGAACAAAGCCTTTCTGAAACCCGTGAACATGACCCGCGTTTCAAGATTGCGCTCAGTGGTATGGATTTTTTGGGGGCAAGCAAAACAATTATGTGCCTCAACAAGCGATGCACATTCCTCGAATTTGAGTTAGCGCGGTTAACCGATGTTGAGGCCAAACAACCAGAATTGCCGCTCTCAGCGCAACTGATCTTTGATCAAACCAAACATAGCATCGGGGCCGAAATCGCTTGGCTGAAAGTTGCTGTGTCAAAGATCCAAAACGGAGAGTTATGATATGACCAGAGTGCCCAATTTCAGGCCATTCATTGGAGACCATTGCGAAACGGTTGCAACAGGAAACCTGTTAAAACATGCGGGGCTTTCACTCAGTGAGCCTATGCTTTTTGGATTGGGATCGGGACTCGCCTTTGGTGTGTTTGATTTTAAAAACATGCCTGCTCCTTTTATCGGGGGCCGAACAAAGCCGGAGGAAATTACTAAACACCTGACACAGAACCTCGGTATTGAAGTGGAGTACCGACAGACCAGATCAAGAAAGAAGGCTTGGGATAACCTTGCTTCGTTTATTGATGCCGGAGTCCCCGTTGGGGTGAAGTTAGATTGCTATTTTTTGGATTATTTTTCGGCAGACTTCCACTTTGCTGGGCACTACGTGGCCGCGCATGGCTATGACGAGGATCAGATATTTGTGATTGATACGGCCCAGCAGGGCAGTGACCTTAAAACCGCAAGAGATCGGTTCGAAGAAGGGCGACTTTGGAAGGGGCCAATGTCATCCAATGCTCTGACATGGACGTTGAAAGCGCCGACCGGAGAAATCGATTGGCCGAAAGTTCTAAGAAAGGCGATTTCAACCAATGCCACGTCCTATTTGACACCACCAATCAAAAACTTTGGGGCTTCAGGCATTCGCAAGGCCGCTAAGCTCATCCCTTCTTGGAAAGATACCGTTGAAGACGCCCCGGTTCAACTTGCCTTAATGGGATCACTGATGGAACGAGCAGGAACGGGAGGTGGTTTGTTTAGGCGAATATACCGAGATTTTCTAATCGAAGCCAATGAACATTTGCATTCCGATACCATTGCTCATGCAAGCGATTTGATTGGGGAGGCCAGTGAGAACTGGACCAAATCCGCGACACTGTTGGAGCAGGTTAAGGAGCACCCCGACGTTCTCAACAAGGTAGCCGAAATATTCCTGAGCAATGCAGAGCTTGAGGAAATGGCGTTCAAATTGCTAACGAGCAGGGCCGAAAATGTCTAATATCTCAAGTGTCCAGAATTCGGCATCTAGCAGGTGCACTTTTGGCCGTGAGCGATAAAGCCGACGTTCGTGCAACCCGCAGCATTCGGTAGTCTGGGCTCTTCTTGCACCTTCGCCGCGCAGAACACGAGTGGCCGGTTCGAGCAATCGCAGCCGTTCGCCGCACTGCGCCTGAACTCACAGAGGGTGGACAAAGAGGCTTTATGCACGTGCGGCTATTGCTCACGCAGCATTTGCTCGCGCGCGCAGCACAGGAATTTCAGCGGTGCAGCAATTTCCACCAAACC
>JBARCK010000117.1:0-3103 GCA_049794015.1 Sulfitobacter sp.
GAATGTATACAATGTATTGCTTCGTCGATGAGAGCGGAAACACCGGACAAAACCTTTTCGATGATGATCAGCCGATCCTTTATTATGGCGTCATTACATGTCGGGTAAATTTGGATGTCCTAGCCGAACCCCTGTTGAAGCGCCTTCGGCATAGGCTTGGTGTGGACCGCTTACACGCTAACCAGCTAGGAGTCGCTCGGCTCTCAGAAATCGCGCTCGATTTGGCGAAGTTTAGTACAAAGAAAGACGTTCGGTTTTCGCTCTTCAAGGTTTCTAAACCAGATCACGCCATCATTACTTTCTTCGATCAAGTATTTGACGCAGGCTTAAACGATGCGATCTCATGGGAGCATTATTGGACGCCCCTGCGTTACATGCTTCTCTTCAAAGTGGCCCATTTGTTTGATCGAGAGACTGCTGAAAAAGCATGGAAGGCGCGAAAAGAGACCAGCGCCGCTCGGGCTAGGGAACTACTTCAGGAAGTTTATGCAACTCTGCTTGAGCGGATCGACACCTTGCCTGACGCTAGATCGCGTGACTTGGTGTCCGGTGGATTGAAATGGGCGGCGGCGCATCCATTTGAGATTGGTTATGAGGCAGGAAACAAGGACAGCGCCCTTCAAATCTCCCCAAACCTCGTTGGATTTCAGCAAGTTCTTCAATCAATAGCTGATCAAGCGATCCACCAATCAAGAAAGGTTCGTGCTATCACTGTTGATCGGCAGACAGAGTTCAACAAAGCGCAAGACGAACTCGCAGGATTGTATCGAAAGATGCGCGGACATAAGCAAAGCATGGGGCCCGGTATGCCGGAAATGAACATGACCAATATGCCGGAAGTCCCACCGAGGTTTCAGCCCGGAGATGAGAGTGCTGGTCTGGAGCTTGTCGATGTCACGCTTTGGGCAACAAAGCGTGTTATGGAAGGCAAGCCAGTGTCGCCGGAACTCGAAATCCTGTTGAAGGCCCAGACGAAACGGGGCGTGACAGATGAGGTCTCGCTTTCCGGATTAGATAAGAGATGGCGTCATCTTGTAGATCTGCCAGCGCCGACTGTACCAATTAATCCAGATTTGCAGAAAGTCCTTGATGAAAATGAGGCCAGACGCAAGCGTGCGATCTCGACGCTCTAAGTTCTATGGAAAATTTTTGTGTACACCTCCCGTAACGAACAACACTACATGAAATTATTAGTGGGCGTTTCGTAAGTCGGCTTTCTGTTGTGATCCTAACTCATTTGCCATCTTGCGTTGAGGCGGTCCTCAGTTCATTCTTTCTGAAAGTTGTAAGCACCACGAGAGATACTATGGAATTTGATGCCCGTGCAGTCATTCAGACAGGCCAATTCACGCAGGCCCGATCACTTGTTTTGATCATCTTCGCAACATTTTTTTCTGCGTATGTGGTTCCGGATGACCCAAGAGCTTTCGACTATCTGGACCTTGTCTGGCAGATATATTTGATCGGAATTGTTGCGCTTTTGGGCGCATGGTATTCTCAAATATTTTTCCAATTTTTTGCTCGCCGGTATGTTGATGACGGATTTATGGATGATCACGGAAGTGATTATGGGGCGTTGGTACAAGCAAAAGTCTATCAACGGAACTCACGGTATACGCGTTTCTCAGACTTGCTTTCGACAATCTCTATCATGTCCAATGTCGGTTTTCTTGGAGCCATGACCTATCCAGCATTTCGTGCAAGTTTCGGAGTTTAAGGCGTGGGTTTAAGGGTGAGGCTGCTTCTATCAATATTTGCAATGCTTCTTTTCCTGGGGCCGGTATCCGCAAACTCCCTACTGTTGGAGCTCGGTGGGCGTGGCACTGTTGATGTCACAGTTCGCATTGATGATTCATCGGTTACTGGGGCGACTACCTCTCGTCATTTGCTCATAATGTTTCCTTTCAGTTTCTCTAACGGGGCCTACTTTGAGAAGTCAGACACGACTGAAATCACCCTACTTGCAACGGGAGATACGCATTCGATGGTGTCTGCAGTATTTGCTTCGCAGGCAAGTGAGTTGACCTTTAAAGTAAGAGGTGCACTCGACGTGTATGCTGCAGTACAGGCGGACAGGGCAATATTTCAGGTAGACTTGAGCTATCCCAATTTCGTCACACACAAGTCTATTCTAGGGGACTCACGGACTATTTCAGAATTCGATATTCACGTAATTCTTCCGGAAGCATACAGTATTGGAGACCTAAGCTTCCAGCCAAGTCGTGATAAATGGTTGAATAATGGAAGAGAGTGGAACATTTTAGCCAATGCTGCCGTTGCAGCTGGTAGCGTTTTTATTGCGTTTCCAAGTCCATTTGATCAGAATACTGATATTGGAAAGTTCATAATAATTGGTCTTTCAGGGCTTGTGGGCCTTTGGCTTGGCGCATTGCAGGTTCCAAAATACAGAGGCAAGAAGAATGTGCTATTCCCTGTATTTGCGATGTCGACTGTCGCGGCGGTTGTGTTTGGGTATTTTCTAGTGAGTGTGCCTAATCCATTAGATTTTCTAGTGTGGGGTGCAAGTATTTCGATTGCAATGTCTGCGGTTGCAATATCGACGCTTGTCTTGCTTGTCCGCGTTTTCTTCGATTGTCGCTTTGTAGGCGAGGTCGCGATTGCTAATAATCCCAACAAAAGCGTGCCGTTTGCTGAAGTATCCATCAGCGTAGTCGAAAATGGCAGCAGTCGAGAGTTAAAGCGCGTTGAGACACAGTACGGTGGGAAGTACGATGTGTACGTTTGGATTGGTAGGAACAAGAGGAAGGTGGTCTTATCTGCTTCACTTGAAACATTCGAAAGCGCATCGAGTGCTGAAATAGAGGTTGAGGCTGGCAATCGGATCGCCGTGCCTGAGCTAGAATTGGAGCCAACGAAAGCGTAGGGTTTACGATGTCACACGAAGCTTAGACCTATGCTTTGGGATGCCGGTTGCAAGCATGTTGTGCGTAGCAGTGAGTTCAAGCGCGGCGCAGTAAACGGCAGCTTTTGCTCACTTTAATCGCACGCATTTAACACAATTAGTAATAGTGTTAAATGATCCACGAACAATCAGTGCCAATAGATAGGGCAGGGGTCCGTTTTGAGCCTTGCCGCTTAACAG
>JBARCK010000118.1:0-2467 GCA_049794015.1 Sulfitobacter sp.
GTATCCGCCCCTTAGACAGGGCGCGTATAGCTTGGGTGTGGGGGAAAGGCAAGCTGGGTTAGGGATCGACTTGGAGTATGTGTACGGCGTCAAGCATGGCTTGGTGGTCGGGGATGTATTGGGAAATCAGGTAATTGTAGGTTGCTCCCAATGAATGTTTGTCATCCATCCTAGGGTGAGCACGGAAAAGATTTTCCCGGACAAATAGAAGCTCGGGAAACTCTTTTTCAAACGCCAGAATTACGAGTTCAGTTGCAATAACATTATGAAACGACATTCCTACAGGATCATTGGCATCTATATCTTTTCCTTCAAACAGATTTTTATGAGAAAGACTTGCCCGCCCGAGAAATATGGTATGATTTTCTTTGTCCACTTGCGTACTATTTTGATGAAATGCGAGCCAAACCAAGAGTGGCGCATCAATCGGTCGATCTTTATAAATGCGCAAAGCCATCTCGACGCGTTTTAAAATGCGTTCAATCTGCCTCATCGAATGGCCAATTCTAGGCGCAAGTTGCGCCGCTAAGCTTGCCGTTCTTTCCAAGCTAAATTCTTCATGATCTCCAAACGGGATCTTCAATGGTAAATTTGACGCCATCACCTCAACCGCCTTCGAAAGAGCCTCTTCATTCGTCACCAACTTCAGTCGCAAATCCACAAACTTATCGAGGTATAATTCCCCCTCAACCTGCTTACCAAATCTATGCTGCGCAATCCTCTCTAGGTAATCGGTGTTCACCATCAGTACAAAAACAAACCCATCCTGATCAAACACCAGCTTCATCGCCTCAAGCAGTGCAATCGCGTAGTCAGGATGACAGCGATCCAACTCATCTATCAGAATGATGATCCGATCCGTATCGCGGCCTTCGGTAATCTGCGCATGCAGCGCCTTTAGCTGCGCGTTCAGCTCAAGTCGGGCTTTTTCTGCGGAAAGCTGTGATGCAATCAACTCTCCCGCCGCCTTTGATAAATCCTGCCCGGCGGCTTCGGCAATGTCATGCAGCGTGCTTTCTTCGTCCTCCGCAGGCGCAACTGCATCCGCCAATTCGTCAAAACCTTCACGCAATGCAGCCTTGGCAACCGCCTTGCCACCAGCGACCAAAATCTTCTTGCCCGCCGAATAAACCGCCTCGCGCTTTTTCGTGTCCTTCTCAGGCACCAACCCCAGCAACGCCCCCAAAAACGTCACAACCGGATCACCCGAATGATCCGACAATCGCGCGTCTATCTGAACGACACATTCGCCAGCCGCTTCCAACTGCCTCGCCCAACGCTCGCGAAAGAACGTTTTGCCGCGCCCATACCCGGCCTCAATCGAAATCGTGCGATGGTCGTTGATCGAGGTCACCAAATTGGTGAACGCATCGCCCCGCGCCTCAAACCCTAAAAGGTCATCGTTCCAAATGTCAGATTGCACCATTTACATCACCTCAATTAGTACCTTTAGGCACTTGGCCACCAGATAGCTTAAAATCACGCCTGTCTCAGGCACAACCCATTGGTGTAATACCTCGTAGTAAACCCACGAAAAAGGGCCAAACCGATCACCCGGTTTGGCCCTTACATCACGAAACTTGATTCCGTCTTAGAACTTCAGGTTATACCGAATACCGACGTTTACTTGTGTCAGATCCTTGGCAACCTCGGCTGCTGAAAAGTCGATTGAAACCGACCCATTGCCCACTGGCATCTGAACACCTGCGCCAATGCGGGGGGTGATTTCGGATGTGGTGGTTAGGCCATCATCAAACTGCCATGCGTCGACACCAACCACGAGGTATGGATTCATGTTTTGCACAGACGTGAAATCAATCCGAGCACCAAGCCCAAGGGATGCTTGATCGACATCTTTGGCAGGTGCCGCGCCAAGGGCTCCGATAGATTCGCTATACCCGGACACGGACACATAGGGCGAAATCGACATGCTTGCGCGGTCGATTTGCATTGATGCCGTAAGACCATAGATCAAGCGATCACCTTCGGCAGTGGCACCATTCAGATCGTAATCGGTTTCGCCATAAAGCGCATACCCGTTAAAGGTCAACGCCCCAGCTGTGTAGTTGAAATAAGGGCCAGCAATCAGGCCTTCGACTTCTAACTTACCTGCGGTGCTGATCAGTTCGAGGTTGTTATACGACAGCGCAACACCAGCTGTCAGGCTAGGAGTGAACGAAGCCTGCACACCCATGCTCAGATCATAGCCGTTACCTTCGGCTATGCCTGTAAATTTATTACCGCCAACTGAGAACCAAAAATCAACATCGCGCACCTGACTAGGATCGTTGCGAGATGAGAAGAACACGCCATTTTGCGACACCTGCGGACCTTGAACCAACTGATACGCGTTGCGGATCGCCTGACCAACACTGCCGGCCTGCGTGCCTGCCGATGCCTGACTACCGGTATCGATCAACAGTTTCTCAGTCTGGGTCACACCCGGAGTTGTTGGCGTGATCGGAGG
>JBARCK010000119.1:0-2015 GCA_049794015.1 Sulfitobacter sp.
AGTGGTCCTTAATCCGTAAGTCCTGAGGTTGCAGTTCGCCTCGGCATCACGCAAGGCCAACTCATAGAGCAGATGTGGAAAGCCTACCAAGACAGGATATGAGGGTTGGGAGCGCAAGATGGGCACAACTGATGCTCAAGGTATGCTTATGATGGTTCAATCAGTGCTTGCATTCAGCGAAATTCCTAACCACGGTACAGCGGGCGCAATGGGTTGATTTTATGATAGGAATTCTTGTTAGTTTAACTCCTTTCTTGGCGCTCTCAACGCCTGCAATGTATTTCATCTGGAACTACCCGAGATCCGCTCACTGGTCAGCATTTTGGAAAGCATTCTTTCTTTGGTTAGTTTCAACGTCGCCAGTTATCGGCGGCATTCTGTTAAGCAGGCCAGACTCGAGCCAAGGCGATATCGCCGGGCAGCTCCAGTTGGAGGTACTGACCAGCTTTACAATCGCTGAAATGTTTGTCTATTCCGCTGCGTTCCTTGCTCCAGTTCTTTACGTCGTTTTCGATCTCATAAAGCAACTGAACGAAGGCGATTTGAAACTTCGGAGCGAAGACCTGAGAAATCACATGCGGGGGATGCAGGGAGTTTTTCTATCCTCGGTCGTTATTCTTATACTTACCTTGTTGGCCTACGGTTCAGCCAAGTCTGACCCAACCGGATTTCCGCAAACCTACATGGCACTATTTCTCACCGGCAAAGGTTTTATAGTATATTTTGCGTCTCTCTTGATCTGGTACTCAGTCATTTTGTGGGAAACGACACCAAAGAATCGATTTGAGCGAGCTCAACAGGAAGAAACAAAAGATTTTGCGGATGCCTATGCGGCGAGAAGGAACCAGGGATCATGACCAAAGAGCAGGTTGGCCCGTTCCGGGTGATTGAATTAACACAAAAAAAAGGCACATTTTTCTCAGCGTGCCTTCCAGCGCACGAGTTGGCCTCGATTGCGTTTAGTGATGTCAGGCGTCTGGTTAACGACGAGCGCGACATTGAACGTTACCTCGGAGTACAGCGGCCCATAAATAGGGCTCGGGTCAAAAAGATTAGGGAGTATATCCTTTCACCGGACCCAACGTTTCCAACGGCAGTCATCATCGCGGTTGACGAAAGCTGCGTCTCTTACGACCCAGAAAAGGGAGAAATGATTTTGTCTGCCTCGCAGGTCGATAGCGACACTGGGGATGGAAAAGACATCCCGTTTAGTAAAATAGCCAAGGTCCTAGATGGTCAGCATCGGTTGGCAGGCTTTTATGACGAAGATGGCACGTTCGACATCGGTGGTGCAGACTTCGATCTGAACGTATCAATTTTTGTTGGTGCAGACATATCCGTCCAAGCGCAAATTTTCGCAACTGTGAACCTTGCTCAAACCAAGGTTAGCAAGAGCCTAGTTTATGAGCTAGAAGATTTGTCTAATGTTCGTAGCCCCTTTAAAACCTGCCATAAAATAGCAGTTGCGTTAGACACCTTAGAGAGCAGTCCGTTTTACAGGCGCATCAAACGGTTAGGATATGTAACACCAGGCCGAACTGGTGAAACAATCACGCAGGCAGCCTTCGTTGAAGCCTTGACAGATTTGATCTCACGCGATCCATTTGCTGACAGAAATATGCTCCTCGATGGAAAGGAGCCTGAGCCAGTCTTCGGCGATAATCTGAATAGGGTACCGTTCCGCAATCTGTTTCTTGAACGAGATGACTTTGGGATTGCAGACAACGTCGATAATTACTTTGCAGCCGTCCGTGACAAATGGCCGAATGCTTGGGCCGAAACTTCCCGTAAGAGCGGTATTTTGCCGAAAACTAACGCCTTTCGGGCATTCATGCGTCATCTGCGAGATGTGTATCCAAGTCTAGCTAAAATGCATGGATCGACTGTGCCTGTTGCTGGCTACGCAAAAGCTTTAGCCAACGTTGAGCTTGAGGATGACGACCTGACGACCCGTAATTTTAAGCCTGGCAGTTCGGGGGAGTCAGCTTTCTACAAAGTGTTATCTGGCAAATCAG
>JBARCK010000120.1:0-55838 GCA_049794015.1 Sulfitobacter sp.
TCACGACAATCTCTTCGGGCTTGGGTCTCTTAATCGCCATTCTTGGTCCTCCGCTTTCCTAACTATAGGGGCGGACCACTGCAAAGGGGGAGGCTCAGCAGGTATTTAAAGCGAATGTCTATTATGAGTTTACTGCCAACAGAATTAGGATAGCTTACCAAAATTTCCCCAGATTCAATAAATGAAATATATACGTTTAATTTATCTTGCAGCATAGCAAGATGCTCATCGACGTTTTCATTCCAATCTAAATGGTCTGTAAGTAACAAATGCACTTCGTTGAGGCTATCAACGTTCCAAATAGCGTCTACGATTTTCGTATCGTAAATTGTCATCAGCACTCTTTTTAAGATACGATGGAAAATGTCGCAATAATTTGAAATAGAGTTCCCTAGAACGGATGCTCAGAAGTAAGGGTCAAGTCTTCACACTGGACCAACACCAGGTCTCGCTACATCACAACCCCTCAAAAGCACACAGCGCATTCACTTCCATACCCATCTTTTCCAACCGCTTGCGCCCACCCAGTTCCGGCAAATCAATGATGAATGAACAGGATACAATCTCACCGCCCAGACGTTCGATCAATTTGATCCCCGCCTCAGCTGTGCCACCCGTCGCCAATAGATCATCAACTACCAGCACCTTTTCACCCGGTTGAATGGCGTCGTCGTGAATTTCCACAATCGCCTCACCGTATTCTAAGGTATAGTCTTGCGAAATCGTGCGTCCGGGCAGCTTGCCCTTTTTGCGGATCGGCACAAACCCAACCGACAATTGGTGCGCAATCGCCCCGCCAAGGATAAACCCGCGCGCCTCAAGGCCAACAACTTTGTCGATGTCGATGCCCGCATAGGGATGCAGCATCTGATCAATCGCCATGCGGAACCCGCGCGGATCGGCAAACAACGTGGTCACATCGCGAAACATGATCCCTTCGTGGGGGAAATCAACAATCGTGCGGATGTAGTCTTGAACTTGTTTCACTGTGTGGTCCTTCTAAGAGTGGCGGTCAAAACGCCCATGCTGATCAGCGCGACACCGCCGCCGCGCGTGATCCAAGTGATGACCGATGGCCGCCCAATAACTTGGCGCAAACGGTCCGCGAGCAGGGCATAGAGCAATGCATTCAGCCCGCCCATGGTGACAAAGGTGACAATAAGGATCGCGAATTGCGGGGCCAAGGGGGCCTCTGGTCGAATGAACTGCGGCACAAAGGCGATAAAGAACGCGATGGCTTTGGGGTTCAACGCCGTCACTACCGCCGCATGGCGAAACACATGTTTTGCGCTTACGTCTGCACGTGGCACGGCCATCCCTTTGGACGGGGCAGAGCGGATAAGCTTAATACCCAACCAAACCAAATAAGCCGCACCCACCCATTTGAGGGCAGTGAACAATGTGGCCGAGGTCAGCACCAAGGCACCTAGCCCGGCGAGGGACGCGCTCATCGCGATAAAGTCACCCAAAGCCACGCCGCCAGCAGACGCCACCGCAACAGACCGCCCTTTGCTAAGCGCATAACTCAGCACAAGCATCACAGTAGGGCCGGGGATCAACATCATCGCGGCAGTGGCGGCAACAAAGGTCAGCCAAAGATCAAAGGGCATCATCATACTCCAAATGTCAGAGAGTTAATCAAAGACAGCATCGCGGCTTGGGCGCAACATCGAAAATGACGTGCATCATTCCCAATTTCACCCTTTCTTAAATACCGTCAGCCCTCTCATCCGCACGATCCTTAAATAACCCGCCCCGCAACCGCATCCAGCTTTGCCATAATCGCAGGATCACGCGCGTCAGGCTGGGTCAAAATCGCATATTCCAATGCGCGATCACAGCCATGTGGGCAAGGCACGCGGGTCGCGCCAAGCAGATCGGGCAGGCGCGCAACCAGCTCACGGCCCTTGTCGGCATTGCCCATTAAGGTCGCAATGATCTGTGTCACATCGACTTCACCGTGGTCAGGATGCCAGCTGTCATAATCGGTGATCATCGCGACAGAAGCATAACAAAGCTCGGCCTCACGCGCCAATTTGGCCTCGGGCATATTGGTCATGCCAATCACATCCGCGCCCCAGCTTTCCCGGTACATCTTGGACTCCGCCAATGTCGAAAACTGCGGACCTTCCATTGCCAGATATGTGCCACCCCGATGCACGTTGATGCCTGCGTCCTTAGCGGCAATTTCACAGGCATCACTTAGACGCGGACAGGTTGGATGGGCGACTGACACATGCGCCACGCATCCGGTGCCAAAGAATGACTTTTCCCGCGCAAATGTGCGGTCAATGAACTGATCAACAATCACAAAATCGCCCGGTGCCATTTCATCGCGAAAAGAACCACAGGCCGAAACCGAAATCACATCCGTGCACCCCAACCGCTTGAGCGCATCAATGTTGGCGCGGTAAGGAACGGTTGTGGGTGAATGGACATGGCCGCGCCCGTGGCGGGGTAAAAATGCCATTTCCACACCGTTCAACGTACCGCATAAAATCGCATCTGATGGTGCCCCCCATGGGGTTTCAACAGTGATCCATTCGGCCCCCTCTAACCCGTCAATGTCATAAATCCCTGATCCGCCGATCACGGCGATTTTGGTGCTGGTCATGGGGTGCCCTTCGCGTTTTTTTCAGGCCGGACCCTGCAAGGGGCCAAGGATGATTGCAACCTTTGATATTTAGTCGCGGCGGATGATGCCGGTGATCGCTGCCGCGCCCAAGGCGGTGACGATCCAGCCAAAGACGGTAAACACCCACCTAAGCCACCACAGATGCCAACCCCATGGGCCGCGTGTGGTGGAGGGTGCCCAAGCCTCTGTTTGGCCAAAGTTGATCAATGGGATCACGATATCGGCACCATATGCATAGCGGTTAAAGGTCTCCCAATCACGCCCCGGTGCAACGCTTTTCCATGCCTCATCGAATGTGTCTTGGTCCCAATCTGTTGTATCTGTTTCCGGTGGGGACCAGCCCGTTTGCGCAGCATCACCGCTCCACACTTTGGCGGGGTTTCCCTCGGTCGTGTGCAGGTTTTGCCACCCCTCAGAGACAATGATCGGACCTGAGTTGGGCGCGAAAGATCCTTCTTCCCACGCATGATGCGCAGGGATCGTTGCCAAGAATATCAACAGCGCCAACCAGCCCAGCGACCAGAACGGCGCATGACCATGACCAACAACAACCAGTTGCAGCCCGTCCCAGAAATACCGCCACGCGCGGTGCAACGGATTGAACTCGGGCCGCTGATAATAGCGCACCATCCGTTCACGGGTCAGCAAGACTTGGCGCGCTTGTGCATCATGGCCCGTGTCACGCAGGAATTTGGCGTATTGGGTATAGGGCTGGGGAAAGAATTTGCCGCCCACAAGGCTCCCGTCACGCAACCATTGCCGTCTGGCGGCATCATACTTGGTGTATTCGGTGATCCGGTTATAGGTAAAACCATCAAGGCTAAGCTGGTCCTTGCCGGGCCAACTGCTTGGGTTATCATCCAACTCCGCCACATGCGCACCGTCAAGGATGACCGAACCTGTGGCGTTTGCGTCCTTGCGCCAGATAAAGGACTGCGCGACTTGCATCCGTCGGGCGATGAAGGCATCGCTATTTGGTGTGTCGAATGTTGAGCCTTTGCAGGAGAGATCGCCTGTGATTTTAGCGCCTGTGAAGTCTACCGGTCCGGTCATCTCGCAGTTATTAAGTCGCGCGATACCATTCACCGTCAAGTTGATGGCACCCACTGCGTTGGCGTCGCTGTTTGCTTTTACCGTAACGCTTTCGGCGTAAAAATGACCAACTGTTGCGGCTGTCAGGTTGATTCCACCTTTTGCGTCAAAGACCTTCAGTACCTCTTTTTGTGCTTGTGGCGTCATTGGGTGGAAGAAAATACCGCCACTGATTTGGGCGCTATGGGCATTAAGTGCATACCCTTCTTCTGCCTGAAGTTGTGCGCCAACAAGAGACAGCTGACCACCAATTGTTGAGCTGCTGATATCAATTTTTCCAGTTACAGCCGCCTCATTCAAGATGAGGTTGTGCGCAACCCTGATGGCCTCGGCAGACAGGCCCGGCAAATTGCTTTCACTCAAGTTCAGCATGTTAAATTTCGATTGGTGTAGATAGACTGAACGCTGAAATTTGCATGCGATCAAACTTACAAAAGCCGAAGTATTCGCATAGGCGACATTTAAAACGCCTGAAATGAAAGCCCCTTCGAGCCTGATGCGCTTACTCTCGATTAGGCATTCATCTGAGCCGCCCATTAAGATGTAGCGCAGAATGTCTGCACGGATTTCGCATTCGCGGTGCTGGTCTAAGCTTGGTAACTGACCGCCGTTTAGAACGCACACCTCCCCCGCCTTGGCGCACTCAATAAGCTGCTGCTCAGCCTCCGTCGGCTCAAGTTCCAACACCTCTTTATACGTCCGGATATGCGCCATGATTCCCCACCTGTCGATTTCCCCATAAGGTAGCAACCTGTGTCGGATTGCCCAGACGTCTTTCACCTCCTCCTGCCAAAGCCTTTCCATCTTTGAAAAACTGCACTAGGAGGCCCTTTAAAGCTGGTGGAAACACCGGACGTTTCCCTATTCGTTCCGACAAAGGATGCCCCTATGCCGCGCGCCACGCTGCACAATTTCGCCAAGAACCTGAATGTCACTGACTTGCGCTGGATGCCCGAAGACGGGTTCAGTGTTGGCCGCTTGCGGATTGAATTGCTCTCTGGCCTGACCGTGGCGCTGGCGCTGGTGCCCGAAGCGGTGGCTTTTGCGTTTGTCGCGGGTGTGCATCCGTTAGTCGGTCTTTACGCCGCATTTATCGTCGGTCTGATCACCGCATTGATAGGTGGCCGTCCGGGCATGATTTCTGGTGCTACGGGTGCTTTGGCCGTGGTCATGGTGGCCTTGGTCGCGCAGCACGGTGTTGAATATCTGTTTGCCACAGTGGTTTTGATGGGGGCGATCCAGATTTTTGCGGGCGTGATGCAATGGGGCAAGTTTATCCGACTGGTGCCGCATCCGGTGATGTTGGGCTTTGTGAATGGCCTCGCTATCGTGATTTTCCTTGCACAGATGAGCCAATTTAAGGTGCCCGGCACGATGGTCGATACGGGCCACGGCATGTCCGGGGGCGAATGGTTGTCTGGCACACCACTTTATCTGATGCTGGCGTTGGTGGCCGCGACGATGGCGATCATCTGGGTGATGCCGCGCATCACCAAATTCATCCCGGCCCCTTTGGCAGGCATCGGTATTGTTGCTGCCGTGGTGATTTTCACGGGCATGGATGTGCCGCGCGTGGGCGATTTGGCGTCAATCAGCGGAAGCTTCCCGTCGCTGCATAACCCTTTTGGTGAGGGTCTCGGCCTCTATGGCACTGCCCTTGCGCCCTTCACGCTTGAGACATTGTGGATCATTTTGCCCTATGCGGTGATCCTTGCTGCGATTGGCCTGATTGAATCACTGCTGACCCTAAACCTTGTCAGCGACATGACGGGCACCCGTGGCGGTGCATCACAAGAATGTATTGCCCAAGGCGTGTCCAATACGGTTACGGGTTTCTTTGGCGGTATGGGCGGTTGCGCAATGATTGGTCAGTCGATGATCAACGTGAAATCAGGGGGGCGCACGCGCGTTGCTGGTATCGCGGCGGCGGTGTTCTTGTTGTTGTTCATTCTGGTCGGATCATCGGTGATTGAACTGATCCCACTCGCCGCATTGGTCGGCGTGATGTTCATGGTGGTGATCGGCACATTCGCATGGAACAGCCTGACGATCCTGCGCAAAGTACCCCTGACCGATGCCTTTGTGATCCTGCTGGTGACGGTTGTGACGGTCTATGAAGATTTGGCCGTGGCTGTTGTGGTTGGTGTGATTGTGTCTGCCCTTGCCTATGCATGGAACAACGCGCGGCGCATTCACGCCACCACGCGCGACTCAAGCACTGAAAAGGGTGCCAAGGTTTATGAAATTCACGGGCCTTTGTTCTTTGGATCCTCTGATGGCTTTGCCGAATTGTTTAACGTCGAAGAAGACCCCGACGTGGTGATTGTTGATTTTGCCGACAGCCGCGTTGTCGATCAGTCAGCCCTTCAAGCGATTGAGGCGATTGCAGGCAAATACGAGGACGCAGGCAAGCGTTTGCAACTGCGGCACCTCAGCCGCGATTGCCATCGTTTGCTGACCAAAGCAGGTCACTTGATGGTCGATAGCGACGATGATCCAGATTACGAATTGGCCGTGGATTACGACGTGCGCACAGGCGTTTTGGGCGGGCATTAAGCGCCGCTTGCGGGCCGTGTTTTAACCCAAATTTGGTATGCCGTTCGTGGTATCTGCGTTCGGCAGCCCATAACTCAAACCACGCCCAATACGATGCGCCAGCGCCGACCAAGCCTGCGCCAAGGGCGCGGGTAATTCTTCTGTTAACACAGCGTCAAAGAGCGAAAGCCAGACTGGAAAATGTTGGGCTTTGACGTTGCCTGCGGACATATGCACCTGCATCGGATTGCCATCATAGCAGCGCTGATACAGCAACGCATTGCGCCAGAACCGACCGATCTTATCCTCATGGGGCGTCCAATCTGTGACATGGGCCGCAAAAATTGGACCAAGGGCAGGATGAACACGCACGCGGGCGTAGAACTGCGATACAACACGGTCGATTTGGTCCTCAGTGACGCCAATGCGGGGCGGTAGTGTCATACAGCAATGATCCAAACAACGATCAAACTTAATACAAGATAAACAAGTGTGTTGACCAGCCAGCGGATCAATCCTGCATCGGCTTTGGGGTCTATTCCCAGATGTTCGCAGACTTTTGTTCCCGGCCAGAGAATTGCGTCAGACAGGTTCATGGGGGGGGTTCCTTTAATAGGTATTATGGATGCGTATTATCTATCGCTTTTAAATGCGTATTGTAAATGCTAAATATAATACATGCAGTTGGATAAATTTACGGATTACGCCTTGCGCGTTTTGATGATGTTGGCCGTGCGCGCGCCAGCACGGGTGCCAACCTCTGAGATTGCCACGACCTATGGCCTGTCTGAGAACCACCTATCAAAGGTCGCAACACAACTTGTTCGAGAGGGCTTTGTCCTCTCTGAAAGGGGGCGCAGTGGCGGCCTTGTCCTTGCTCGTCCTGCACCTGATATCTGCATTGGTGCCGTTGTTCGTGCGATGAAGCGAGACTCACCAGTTGTAGAGTGCTTTGGGACAGACACATCCTGCCTTATCTTGCCTGCCTGCGGGTTAAGGGACCCCTTGGCACAAGCCCAAGAGGCATTCTTTGCCACACTTGATCGTTATTCGCTGGCTGATGTTACGCGCGCCGGACGTGTGTTGAATGATTTATTGGTAACTGAATAGAACGCCGTGACTCAATCATCCGGCCTTACCATCTCAAACACCTCGCGAACGGCTGTGTAGTCGCGATAGCCCATGCGTGACAGAGGTGTGAACTGTGTCACATCAAAGCGTCCATCCACGATACAATCATCACGCAGATGCACGCCGATCACCTCTCCGAAAACCACAAAGTTACTCTCACCTTCAATCTTGACGATTTGTGTCATACGGCATTCGAGGGATGCAGGCGCGTTGGCCACGCGCGCACAATCGATCATGTCGCAGCTCGCTTTTTCAACACCCGCTGCGACGAATTCATCGGTGCCGCGTGGCAATCCCGCAGAGGTCATATTCATCGCGTCCCGTGCGGCATATTCCACGACATTGACACAAAACACGCCGGTTTCGCGGATGTTGGCCACGTTGTCCTTGGTATCCCCCGCGTCCTGTTTGGCCCCGGTTGAGGCGAACATGACTTGCGGTGGCGTATAGGCGACGCCGTTAAAGAAAGAATAGGGGGATAGGTTGTCACGCCCCTGTGCATCACGCGTGGATATCCAGCCAATGGGGCGGGGCGTGATGATTGCGTTAAACGGGTTGTGCGGCAGGGGGTGGCCATCAGCGGGGCGGTAAAACATGGGTGAAATATCCTATCTCGTTTGCCCCATGGCTAACGGCATGTTAGGGGCAATGCCACCGCAATTCGAGGCCCGGAGCCGATGCCTTGTACCACCTAAGCCCAGAAACCACCGCAGACCATTGGGAAGTCGAAGCACTGTATGACACCTGCTTTGCGCCGGGGCGCGAGGCATTGTCATCCTATCGTTTGCGCGAAGGTGTGCCGCCTGTCGTTGGGCTTTCCCATGTGGCGCGTGATGATGCGGGCATTTTGGCAGGTGCGATCCGGTATTGGCCTGTGCGCATTGGTGATGATGCGGCCCTGTTGCTGGGTCCGGTCGCGGTTCACCCCACGCGCCAAGGCGAAGGGTTAGGGCGCGCCTTGATCGAACAAAGCCTTGATCATGCAGGCCCTTTGGGGTGGACGCGTGTGATGTTGGTTGGCGATGCGCCCTATTATGGCCGCTATGGATTTTATGTGCTGCCAAATGTTGTGATGCCCCCGCCGACCAATCCCGAAAGGGTACTGGGGCGCGCCATTTCTGAAGGTGCTTGGGACGGTGTTGCAGGTGACGTCATGCGTTGGCAGGATTGAAATTACGCGCGCCTTACCCACATTAGGTGCAAAGAGGGGCCGTTCATGCATATCGAAAGCAATCTTCCCACCGCCATAGACGTTGAGGCGCGTTTGGATGAAATCGCCAAGCGCTATAAACAAGCAGGCGGGGTTGGCATCAATGTGCTGAACCTGATTGGTGGGCAGGCCGATGGCTTGATCGACCGTCTTCCCGCACCTGTGCGCCGCAATTTAGAAGCGGCCACCGTCAAAGCGTTAAACCACGCAATGAAGGCTGCACATTCAAGCCGCAAAATGGTGCCGGACCAAAAAAACTGGCTGAACCAAGCGGCAAGTGCTGCAATGGGGGCTGCGGGCGGTGCGGGTGGCCTGCCGACGGCATTGGCCGAATTGCCTGTGACGACAACATTGCTGTTGCGGGTCATTCAGGGTGTTGCGGTTGAACACGGGTTTGATGCGGATGCTGAAAACGTACAATTTGACTGCGTTCATGTGTTTTCTGCCGCAGGTCCGTTGTCGGGGGATGATGGCGCTGATTTGGGTTTCCTGTCAGCCCGCATCGCCCTGTCAGGACGCGCTATGCAGGCAGTGATTGCCAAAGTTGCCCCCCGCTTGGCCGTGGTTCTGGGGCAAAAGTTGGCAGCCCAAGCCGTGCCGGTTCTGGGGGCGGTGGCTGGGGCCGCGACGAATTATGCCTACACCAGTTATTATCAAGACATGGCGCATGTGCATTTTGGGCTTCGGCGTTTGGCGATTGAGGGTGATGTGCCACACGAGGATTTGCTAGAACGGTTGCGCGATAAAATGGGGCGCACTCCCGTCGCGCGCTAGTCCTATCGTCCAATGCTGCCCGGCGCGACGGTCGTGGCCTTGAGGATTGCATAACAATGCATGCCAGCGTGCAGGTGCATATCTTTGACCGCGCGCGCCGTAATCCGCGCCAGCAATCGATCATCGCCAGCCCGCAATGCAATCGCCGCACCCGGGCCATCACCGGGGTGCACACCTTCGATCACCACGGGCAACACATTGACCGATGACAGCCCATCAGGGCGATCGAGCGACAGAATAACATCCTGCGCCAGAACCCGCAGACGCACGCGCGTACCAACGTCGGCGTGCACGCCGGGCAATTCCAGTTTTCCGGCACTGATGGCTAAGGTGGAAATACCATCCTCAGCATGGCTTTCTACGTTTGCCTCAATCACTGCCCCGGCCTCGCGCACGCCAAGCAGCGGCACCGCGGCAGGGTCTGCCATCACGTCAAACAGGGGGCCCTGCGCCCGCACGCAGCCCTCTTGGATCAACACCAAAGTGTCCGCCAGACGCGCGACCTCGTCTACGGCGTGGCTCACATAAAGGATCGGCAGGCGCATCGGTCCGTCGCGTAGACGTTCTAGGTAGGGCAGGATTTCTTGTTTGCGCGGACCATCCAGATTGGCAAGTGGTTCATCCATCAACAACATGCGCGGTTTGGCCAGCAGCGCACGGCCCAATGCAACGCGCTGTTTTTCGCCCCCCGACAAGGTATTTGGTGCGCGGCCCAGCAGATTTTCCAAACCCAGCAGGGTCACCACATCGCCAAATGCGGCACCCACGCTGTTTGGCGCGGCATAGCGCGCACCAAAGGTCAGGTTGCCCTCAACAGATAGATGCGGGAACAGACGGGCGTCTTGGAACACATACCCAAGGTGACGCTGGGCAGGGGGGATGAACACGGATGTGGCCGTATCCGTCAACACGGATCCTTCTAATCGCACATGCCCTGCGTCAGGGCGTAACAAACCGGCAACCGCATTGATCACAGTGGTTTTTCCGGCCCCCGAACGCCCAAAGATTGCGGTGATGCCCGGCCCGGCCTGAAACGCGATATCCAACGTGAAATTAGCAAAACGATGTTTGATATGCACATCTAATGTCATGCGCCTGCGATCCTTTTCGCCACACGTCGGGCAAGCGCTTCGGACAAAAGGACCGCACCAATTGCCACCGCGCAGGCCATCAGCACCATGGCGACAACCTGACCTTCAGCGCCCGGAATTTGCAGAGCTGTCCAGATCGCACCGGGCAGGGTTTGGGTCTGACCGGGGATGTTGGCAACAAAGGTAATCGTGGCGCCAAATTCACCCATGGCTTTGGCAAACCCCATGACCGCGCCGGCCAGAATACCGGGGGCAATCAACGGCAAGGTGACACGGGCAAAGACCGCCGTGCGCGGCGCACCCAAGGTTGCGGCAGCATCCTCTAGCTTTGAGTCCACAGCCTCTATCGCCAAGCGCATGGCCCGCACCATCAATGGAAAGCTCATGATGATCGCGGCCAGCACGGCGCCGGACCAATGAAAGGCAAGGCGCAAACCGATGGCTTCTAATGCCTGACCCAAAGGGGCGGTGCGGCCAAACAGGATCAACAGAACATAACCCGTGACGACGGGCGGCAACACCAGCGGCAAATGCACCAGCGCGTTGAGCAATGATTTCCCCCAGAACTCTTTGCGCGCCAATATCCACGCGACCCATAGGGCCAGCGGAACCGCCAGAACAATTGCCCAACACGCCACCCAAAGCGATAGGCGCAAGGCCTCCCATGCGGCGGCATCGGCTGTCATTTCGACACCGGGAAAAAGCCGTGGGCGACAAAGGTATCTTGCGCAATTGGCGTCATGAGGGTTTTCAAGAAAACCTGCCCCCGCGCCGTCAAGGCAGCAGCAGGATAGACAATGGGGCTGTGAGTGTTGTCGGGGATTTGCGCAAGAATACGCACTGCCGGGTCAGCCACAACATCACTGGCATATACAATTCCGATAGGGGCCTGACCACGCGCGACCAATGCAAGGGCCGCGCGCACATTGTCGGTTTCCGCAAGCCTGTCCTTGATGCTGTCCCACTTGTTCGTGTGCTCCAGCCATTCTTGGGCATAAATCCCGGCGGGTACAGCGTCGCGTTGGCCCATAGCTAGCCTGCCATCAGGGCCAAGCAGGGAAATAAGATCAGTTACATCGGGGTGGTGCACGTCCTTAGAAGCGGGGCCAATCAAAACCAATTGATTGGCAATCAGATCGACACGAGATCCCGGGATGAGGTCAACTTGGTTGTCGATCCAATCCATCCATTCGATATTGGCAAGGATCACAACATCCGCCGGCGCACCCGCCGCGACTTGCCGTGCCATAGTGCCGGACCCGCCATAGGACAGGTGCACAGGCCCATCATAACCCTGCACAACCACATCCATAGCAGTGCGCAGGCTCGCAGCCGCAAAGACTGTGATGGGCGCAGGTTCTGCGATCAGCATGTTCGCGCCAAACAGCGCGGCAAAAAAGGCGGCAATAATTCTCATCCTGCGCAGTATCCGTTAAGGTTTGGGCCGCTACAAGAGTAATGCAGCGATCTGGCGTTTAGGATCGGCGCGCGATATGATGTGTATGTAACGGGCAACGACCCCAAAGAGCAGACAATGATGATCAAACAACTGCCGATATCGCTGCACGGCGCGCGTAAAGGTGATGTGCGCACGCAATTTGCAGCACTCTGCTACCGGATCAAACGCGGCAAGGTGCAAATCTTGCTGGTCACTTCGCGCGGCTCAAAACGTTGGATTGTTCCCAAAGGTTGGCCAATGCACGGGAAAACCCCGGCTGAATCTGCCCAACAAGAAGCCTGGGAAGAGGCCGGCGTGACGGGCAAGGCAGATGGCCCCTGTTTGGGTGTTTATTCTTATGCCAAAGATGTGGGCAGCATGGATGACTTGTCTTGCCTTGCAATGCTCTATCCAATTGCCGTGAAATCACTGGCAAAGAAATTCCCTGAACGGGGACAGCGTCGACGCCGCTGGGTGTCGCGCAAACGCGCTGCTAGAATGGTGCAAGAAGCCGAATTGACACGGATGATCCTCGACTTTGATCCCAGACCGCGCAAACCTGCCGCTTGACCTGAAGCAGATTGCGCCCCATTTCATAAGGGTCACCAAAGGAATGCAGATAATCCGATGATCCATTACGCGCTCAAATGTGGCAACGGTCATGACTTTGACAGCTGGTTTCACTCTGCCGCTGCTTTTGATGCTTTGTCAGCGGCCGGGCATCTGAATTGTAGCGTCTGCGGGTCTGGTGACGTCAAAAAAGCAATCATGGCACCGCGCGTGATCTCAAAATCCGCAACTGCGCCAACCCAAATTGAACCGGTGCCAAATGAACCTGCCCCGGTGCCGGTTCTGAAAACGCCAAAAGGGTCAGAAACCGACATTGAAGCTGCCGTCGCTGAACTGCGCAAAAAGGTCGAAGAAACGTCAGATTATGTTGGTAAAGATTTCACCAATCAGGCCCGTGCAATGCATCTGGGTGACGTGCCAGAGCGCGCGATTTACGGCGAAGCGCGTCCCGATCAAGCACGCAGTTTGATCGAAGATGGTGTGCCCCTGCTGCCGCTGCCCTTTCGCCCCAGACAAAAATTAAGCTGAATATACAAAGGACATGCTATGACCATTTTGATTACAGGTGCCTCACGCGGCATCGGTGCCGGACTTGCGGCCCATTATATGGCACAAGGCCAAGAGGTGATTGGCACAGGTCGCTCAGTTGCAGCGCAAATCCAGTTGGATGTGACCCGTCCTGCCAGTCATACGGAAATGGCTGAGGCGCTTGGCGATCAGCCTATTGATTTGTTGGTCTGCAACGCGGGCGTCTACCTCGACAAAGGCGATGACCTGGACACGGGCTATGGCGCTGATCTGTGGGCGCAGAGTTTTGCGACCAATGTGACTGGCGTGTTCTTGAGCATTCAGGCGTTGTTGCCAAACCTGCGGCGCGCAAAGGCGGCAAAGATCGCGATTATCTCTTCGCAGATGGCCTCGCAAACGCGCGCGCCGGGTGGCAGTTATATTTATCGCGCTTCAAAGGCTGCGGCGCTGAATTTGGGCCGCAATCTTGCGACTGATCTGAAACCCGAAGGCATTGCCGTTGGGATTTATCATCCCGGATGGGTGCAGACCGACATGGGCGGCGAAACGGCTGAAATCACCACTGACGAAGCCGTAAACGGATTGGCGCAACGTTTTGCGGCCCTGAATATCGAAACAACGGGTTGTTTTGAGACTTGGGATGGAAAGGCGCATGCGTATTAATCGCATTGTTTGACGCTGAATACGTCACCAATGCTGCAAGATTTCTGGAGGCGAACATGAAGATCATTGTCATAGGGGCCGAGGGCGACATCGGCAAAACCGTTTGCCAAGAATTGGGGGGACGCCACGACATCATCAAAGCGGGCAGAACCAAAGGTGATGTCTTGGTTGATATGGCGGATCGTACGTCAGTCGATGCGATGTATAAGAAGGTCGGGCAGGTTGACGCCGTTGTGTCGACAGCGGGTGAGGTTCATTTTGGACCACTGGCCGAATTTGATGAAACCCGTTTTATGCTTGGTTTGCGCAACAAGGTGATGGGCCAAGTCAATTTGGTGTTGTCAGGCATGGATAAGATCGCAGACGGGGGATCATTTACCCTCACCAGCGGTGTTTTGGATCGTGATCCCATTCGCATGGGGGCGGGGGCCGCTGCGGCCAATGGCGCATTGGGTGGTTTTGTTGTGGGGGCGGCCATCGAAATGCCGCGTGGTTTGCGCCTGAATGTGGTCAGCCCCGGAATGTTAGAGGTATCCGCGCCGCGATATGGTGCATGGTTTCCCGGCCATGATCCGGTGTCGTCCCTGCGCGTTGGCCGCGCCTATGCAAAAAGCGTCGAGGGCGCGATCACTGGGCAAGTGATTATTGTCGAGTGAGGCGGATGATTTGCCCAATGTTCTAGATGGGGCGGGCAAGCCCGCCATTTGATTTTATTCAATTGGGTTCCCCAATTGGTTTTTCGGTATTTGAAAAAGGGTGAATGTGAAGAGGCTGGTCTTGCCCTTACGGAGCCTTACGCGTAAACCGCGCCCGAACCGAGTGCTGAGGGACCTATGCCTGTTCTGGTGATGAAATTTGGTGGCACATCTGTAGCCACATTGGACCGTATCCGCCGCGCCGCCAAACGTGTGGGCGTTGAGGTGGCCAAAGGCTATGACGTGATTGTCATCGTGTCGGCCATGTCAGGCAAAACCAATGAGTTGGTAGGCTGGGTTGGTGAAACATCACCCATGTATGACGCGCGCGAATATGATGCGGTTGTGTCCAGCGGCGAAAACGTCACCGCGGGTTTGATGGCCCTGACCTTGCAGGAAATGGACGTGCCTGCACGGTCTTGGCAAGGGTGGCAAGTGCCGGTGATGACCACATCCGCCCATGCGTCCGCGCGTATTGAGGATATTCCACCCAAAAACATCAGCGACAAATTTGCTGAGGGCATGAAAGTGGCTGTCGTCGCAGGCTTTCAGGGGGTTAGCCCCGAGGGTCGCATCACCACGTTAGGTCGTGGTGGATCAGACACAACTGCCGTTGCGTTTGCAGCAGCCTTTGGCGCAGAACGCTGCGATATTTATACGGATGTGGATGGTGTTTACACCACCGACCCGCGTGTCGAATCAAAGGCGCGCAAGCTGGATAAAATTGCCTTTGAGGAAATGCTGGAACTGGCGTCCCTTGGGGCTAAGGTCTTGCAAACGCGCTCTGTTGAATTGGCGATGCGCTATAAGGTTAAGCTGCGCGTGCTCAGCAGTTTTGAAGAACAATCAGACGATGCTGGTACGCTCGTTTGTGATGAGGAGGAAATCATGGAAAGCAATGTAGTCGCTGGGGTCGCATTCAGCCGCGATGAAGCCAAAATGACGCTGGTGTCGGTTGCAGACCGTCCCGGCATTGCCGCAAGCATCTTTACCGCCCTCAGCGAAGGTGGTGTGAACGTCGACATGATCGTGCAGAACATTGCCGAAGAAGGGCGCACCGATATGACGTGGTCTTGCCCCGTCGATCAGGTCATGCGCGCCGAAAAAGCCATGGAACAGGCCAAGGCCGATGAGGTGATCAATTTTGATGAACTGATCGCGGATACAGACGTTGCGAAGGTCAGCGTTGTTGGCATTGGCATGCGCAGTCATACAGGTGTTGCCGCCAAGATGTTTAAAGTGCTGTCAGACGAAGGCATCAACATCAAGGTCATCACCACATCTGAGATCAAAATCAGTGTGCTGATTGATCGTAAGTATATGGAACTGGCTGTGCAGGCGCTTCATGATGCCTTTGAATTGGACAAAGCGGCCTAATTTTCGACCTTTGGCGGATAAGATGCGTTTCCCGTTTCGCTTGTGCGGCGAGTATGGTCTAAGCTGTTATTGACGTTCAAGCGGGGGGCGCGGGTATGGCTGAGAGCTTTGAAACTGAAAGCCGCAAATTGCTGGGCCGTTTGCGTGATGCGATGGCCAGCAACGATGCGGGCCAAGAGCGGCTGGATAAAATCACAAGTCTGATCGCTACGTCGATGGGCTGTGAAGTGTGTTCGATCTATCTGTTTCGCGATGAAAAGACGCTGGAACTTTGTGCCACCGAAGGTCTGAACAAAGAATCCGTGCACGAAACCCGCATGAAACTGGGTGAGGGGCTGGTGGGCCGTGTCGCCAAACGGGGCCAGGTTATCAACACCTCTGATGCGCCCCAATCCCCCGGTTTCCGGTTTATGCCCGAAACCGGCGAAGAAATTTATTCAAGTTTCCTGGGCGTTCCGATCCAGCGTATTGGCGAAACCTTGGGCGTATTGGTCGCGCAATCTAAAATCGCGCGCGAATTTACAGCGGATGAGGTCTATGCCCTCGAAGTTGTCGCGATGGTTTTGGCTGAAATGACCGAGCTTGGCGTCTTTGTTGGTGAGGGTGCTGCAATGTCGGCGCGCCACTCTCAACCGGTGCTGTCGCGCGGTACTGTCGGCCAAGAAGGCGTTGCAGAGGGCAATGTCTGGTTGCATGAACCACGTGTCGTTGTGTCCAACCCAATTGCCGATGATCCAGAGGTCGAGGCCGTCCGGCTGGAAGCGGCTGTTGAGCAATTGCGCATCGGTGTGGACCAGATGTTAACCATGGCCGGGAACGACAAAGAACAGCGCGAGGTGATCGAAGCCTACCGAATGTTTGCCAATTCCAAAGGCTGGATGCGGCGCATGTTGGACAGCATTTCAAGCGGCCTGAGTGCCGAGGCTGCTGTTGAAAAAGAACAATCTACGGCGCGCGCACGCATGAACGGCCAGTCAGATGCCTATCTGCGTGAACGCTTAAGCGATCTGGATGATCTGTCCAACCGACTGCTTCGGATCCTGACCGGGCAGGGCAGTGATACTGGCGCTGAAATGCCCGTGAACCCGATTTTGGTCGCGCGCAACATCGGCCCGGCGGAACTGTTGGATTATGGCCGCAAGCTGCGTGGTATTGTACTTGAAGGTGGCTCTGTTGGATCGCACGCGGCAATTATTGCGCGCGCTTTGGCGATCCCGTTGTTGGTGCATGTCGGGCGTATCACTAATGATGCGGTGAACGGCGACCATATCATGGTGGACGGCGAACAGGGCATTGTGCATCTGCGTCCCGAAGACGCGGTTGCCACAGCCTTTCGTGACAAAATCGCGATGCAGGCCGCCGCACAAGAACGCTATGCATCGATCCGTGACCAACCTGCACAGGCCAAATGTGGTGCTGTGATTGGCATGGATATGAATGCCGGATTGATGGCTGATTTGCCGTCCTTGGTGAATTCAGGGGCCGAAGGTGTTGGGCTTTTCCGCACTGAATTGCAGTTCTTGGTGCGCAACAAGATGCCCAAACGCTCTGAATTATCAGCGCTTTATGCAAGGGTTCTGGACGCGGCACAGGGCAAGCGTGTGGTGTTTCGCACCCTCGATATTGGGTCAGACAAAGTACTGCCCTATATGAAGCCCAATGATGAACCAAACCCAGCGCTGGGGTGGCGCGCGATCCGTGTTGGGTTGGACAAACCCGGCGTGATGCGCATGCAGTTGCAGGCGTTGATCCGGGCTGCGAATGGCCGCCCTTTGACGGTGATGTTTCCCTTTGTCGCGCAATTCGAGGAATTCCGGGCCGCCCGTGCCGAAATGGACAAGACACTTGCGCGCGAAGAACGCCTGGGTCATGTTTTGCCTTCAAAGATCGAAGTTGGGGCGATGTTGGAGACACCCAGCCTAGCCTTTGCACCGCAGAAGTTCTTTGAAGAGGTTGAATTTTTGTCCATTGGTGGCAATGATTTAAAGCAGTTCTTTTTTGCGGCTGACCGCGAAAATGAACGAGTGCGGCGGCGCTATGATACGTTGAACGTCAGTTACTTGACGTTCCTTGAAGGGATCGTAAAACGCTGCCAAGAGACCAATACATCACTGTCGTTCTGTGGTGAAGACGCGGGTCGTCCTGTTGAGGCATTGTGTTTTGCCGCCATCGGGTTTCGCCAATTGTCGATGCGACCCGCCTCAATTGGTCCGGTCAAAAGCCTGTTGCGCCGTTGCAATTTGGACGATGTGCTGGCGGTTATTAATGCGGCGCGGGATCGTGGCGAAATGTCGGTGCGTGGCGCTGTGATGGAATATGTGCGCGCGCAGCATCAAGGCTGATCTGGTATCTAAACGTTTCTACATCACATCGCGCAACCGCATCATCGTGCTGCGATAGGCATCGGTTATTGCAGGTCGCGCGATGTGGTGCCCGTCTTTGACAACATGCCGTCCAGCTGCCCAGACATCACGCACCTGTGCATCGGTTCCGGCGAATATCCATGTGTCCAAAATACGATCGCCCTGCCGTCCGATAAAATCTATCGCATCCCCATTTAGGGCAACCAGATCTGCCCACATGCCAACTTCAATTGTGCCAGACTGCCGTCCTGCCGCCTGTGCACTCCCCTGACAGGCCCCTTCAAACAACACACGCCCTGTGGATTTTTCTGACGTGGCCATGACTGCGCGATTATGGGTGATCAAGCGCTGCGAATATTCGAGTGCACGTAATTCTTGGGTGAGTGAGATCAAGATGTTGCTGTCCGATCCAATGCCCCAACGGCCATGTGCTTCTGTCCAATCGCTTCCCTTAAATATCCCGTCGCCCAGTGACCCCTCGGTCAAGGGGCACAGGCCCGCCACAGCCCCTGTACCAGCAAGGCCACGTGTTTCAACCGTGGTCATCTGAGTGCAATGGATCAGGCACCAGCGCGCATCTATGTCCAAATGATCCAAAGCCCAGGTCACAGGGCGGGCCCCATAAGCGGCTTTTATTTCATCCACTTCAGCGATCTGTTCCGCCAGATGCATGTGGATCGGCCCTTGAAACTGCTGCACGTGCTTTAGGGCGTCTGGTGTGACCGCGCGCAGCGAATGGGGCGCGATGCCAAGCTGTGCATCATCCGGCAGGTCCGTCACGATCTGCTGCGCGGCGTCCATGAGCTGCATATAGCCGTCTATATCATTGCCAAATCTGATCTGTCCGGGCCCAAGAGGACGCCCATCAACGCCGCCTTGCTGATAGAGAACGGGCAAAAGCGTGAGGCCGATGCCTGTCTGTTCTGCCGCTGCGCCAATGCGGGCTGCCAATTCGCCCACGTCGTCATACCTGCTGCCGCCGGGTCGATGATGCAGGTAGTGGAATTCAACGGATGCGGCATATCCGGCCTCTAACATCTCCATCTGAACTTGCGCGGTGATTGCCTGAATATCGTCTGGTGTGAGTTGATCCAAAAACCGGAACATCAACTGCCGCCATGTCCAAAAGCTGTCGGTTTTATCTGCGCCGCGCCGTTCAGTCAGCCCAGCCATGGCGCGTTGAAATGCATGGCTGTGAAGGTTGCTAGGGGCGGGCAGTAGGATATCTACCGATGTTTCAGCAGGGCCGTTTGTAATTTCAGGGCCGTCTATAATTTTTTCAATCCGTCCATCTGACAAGGTCAGCGTCACATTCGAAGCCCAACCTGTGGGCAGCAATGCGTTCTTTGCGTGGAGTGTTGTCATGATCATCCCCGGTGATGCAGATTGAATATTATGTCTATACATAATCAGAAAAGCACGACAGTAAAGAAGAAATACTGACACCTACAAGGTCAACACGGGGGCCATGGGCGAGGATGATTCTGGCATAATCTGCACAGTTCAAAGGATCGAAACCTTAATAAAGCTACAAATTCAGTCTCAAACGTGATCGCCAAGTGGCCTCACAATCGACCAGATGCCTTTATGGGCATGCTAAAAATAGCCGTTTTCATTTTTACACAGCATAACCCTTGATTGAGATTGAATTCGCGGTAAGATGGCACTGCTATTTAAGCAAAACTACATTTATCTATTTCTCTTGGTTCGATTTTTGAACAACACAATTTTATAAATGGAATATTATTATGTCTGTATATGCTGTCCCTACGGCTGCTGCTCTCACGTCTGGTCCTCTTAAATTTAGCTATCCAATCACGCCACTTGTATCGCTCGATACGGTTGTATCTGGTGAAGCGCGCAATGTTGCGAACGTGTCTGTGGTGTATGGCTCGTTGACATTGTGGAGCGGCACAATGATGCAACTGGCAGAGACAATCACAATTCCTTTCGACCTTGTTGCTGGGGAAATCACGATCGAAAAAGGTGGCACATTTACCATGAGCCCCCCAACAGCGACACAAGAAGGCTCAGTCATTGCTAGCTTGGTGATCAAGTCATCAACCAGCACAGTGCCGTTTACCGCACGTATTGCACACTGGCCACTCGACAGCGGCGCATAAGCCTACCTGCCATTAAGAACATGATTTACCCGGTCGCGCGTGTTGCGACCGGGTGGATACAGCTTTGTTCGAAAGGAATTGACGCATGGCGCTTTTCCAACCTACATTCTTTTTTGCTAGACGACCGGGGGGGTATATCGACATACCCAAGGCGCAATATGACCTTAATTGTCATATACTAAGCGCGCGAAACGAACGGAAAGAACGTGGCAAACAAGACGCTCTTCGATTTACGCACCGATCATGTATCGGCAGGCCCGCGCCAGTTAACGGCAGCGGAGCTTTTGGCGAACTTCGATGGATTGCGGGCCGATGGGCTGACCTCGGGGCCGTTGAAAGTAACCGCCAAGGCCGATGCCACGCGCGGGCAGGCGGTGGTGGATGTATTTCTGAACGAAACCCTGATCCATCGCAAAATGATGACGTTTGCCGATCCACATCTGGACCTCAATGTCGCTGCGGGTGGTGCTGCGGCCAAAGGGTGTATCCGGTTGGAATTGGAAAATGCACCGCAATTTTCAGCTGTGACAATCGACGCATTGGCGACGGACAGCGAAGGCTCACATCAATTGCGCGGACAGGTCACGACCTGGGCCGCCAAGGGATTGCCCGTGGTGGGCGATTACGTGCGGGTGTTGACCAGCGATCTGGTCGCTCTGACAACTGTACGCAATTCAGCGGCCAATATTGCCGAGATGTCGTTTCGATCTGGCATTCAGGTATTGGCCAGCATGACCGCCACGCAATTGTCACCCACACAGATATATCCGAGCGACATCATCGCGGGGGATGTGAAAATAGATCAGCAGGCCGAAATCCAACTCAGTATTCCGACGCGCAGCGCGCCGGGCATGTTGGTTCTGCACGCGACCTATTCAAACAGAACGACACCGCCAACCCAGATCAGTGCGGCAATTGCCGAATGGGAACTGCCCGATCTTGGCAAAGAAGAACCGGACGACCGGGCCACGTCCTAACATCCTGTCACGCGGCCCTGACGTATTCAGGGGGCCAATATGGCAGATGATCCTCAATTTCAGCAGATGTTTGAAAGCAAACTGTTTGTTCTTGAAGCAAGCAGCGGTGCACCGGGTTGGGTGGCGTTTATCTATTGTGGTGCAACCCCGATCCCGGAAAACATCAGTCTAGAAGACAGCTTTAATGCCGGGCATTACCTGTTTGCCGCCATTGGGCCAACGCTGGCAGATACAGCAGCAGCAGATGCATATGCTGCGCGCGTTCAGGCGTGGTTGAACACTGAATTTGGCGGAAATAACAATAATTTCGCTGGGGCTGCTGCCCTTTGGTTGCTCACGGGAGAAGGGCCAGAGTTTGGCGTGCCAACTCATACGGCGATTACCTTTATCGAACAACAATTCAGCACCAACACCAGTGACAACTTTAACTGCCCAGCCGGGCAATTGACCCTGAGCGTACCAAAGGGAGTCGCGATCAGCATGACTGAAAAGGGTCTAAGGCTGCGCAATCAAAGCAATGGGCAGATTGATTTCAACACCCAAATTGGCAACAACGCCCCGGATATTCTGGGCGATGTCTATGTGCCGTTTTACGGCCAATATGCTGGGTGTTTCCTGAACCAAGGCACGATGTCGCGCAGCGGTGGGCCGGGTGCCTTGGCCTATTTCGAAACGGGGTTTCAGTTTTCCTATTTTGACGCTGATACGAATACCGTGCAACGGCAGGCGTATCCGGCAATCGCGACGGGGGACAATCTGCCACCGCTTCCCTATGCCGGGGCCTATGATCCGCTTGATTTCTACAACGCTGTGCCGCCGCTGTCTGATCCAATCAAAGGCAAATACCGCACGCTCTTTGGGTTGACGTCGTCTGCCCCACTCAAAAGCTGGTATCGCGACACCCGAGGTTTGGCGTTGGATTTAGTGCCATTGAGTAATGTGTCCTCGGACAATGAACCCAATCCCTATAGTGCGGCTTTGGTCTTGCAGGTCCGCAGCGACAGCATTGAAGAAGGCAAAGTTATCGTATCGATGACTTTGGCCGGGGATTACGCGCTTAGTGGCAAGGTCGCGGGTGACGACATTTTGGTCCTGCCGGGATTGTTTGGGTCAGAGAACATCCTCCTGACCTCATACAATGACGGCGCATCCTTTGATCAGATACGGTTTCAGCCCGGGATGCGGGCCTATGCACCGATCTTTCCCTTCCCTGAAAGCAGCCTTGAAAATCCATCCGAAAGTGTGCCGAAAAACCTATTGAACAAAGACCTGTGTACCGCGTGGGGTGCGGTTTTGAATGGTGCCACTGGTCACGCTTCTTATCTGGCGCAACCGCAGGGAAACCCGCTTTATGCACCGCCTAAAGGGGCGGCACAGGCGACAGATGGCGCGCTTTTACCGCCCTTGCCGACACCCTCGGCCATCGCGCAACTGCCTGCGGATCAAGAACAACTGCTGATCCCCATATTACCGTATGCGGGATTAAGTGGCACGAATGAGAGCTTTCCAACAGAGATGTTGGGCGCGTTTGAAAGCCAAATTCTATCCGCCGAACGCAAGCGTCTACTTGGCCATCATTCCACGGCAAAACTACACGCCCAACGCAAGGCGCGGCGTGATCTGACGCTGGCTGTCAATTCCGACAATGTGCATCAGGCGACGACGCCGCAAGGCCTTTACGCTGAGGTAGAACTGGGCGATGCCACAAGTGGCGGCGAGGCAATGTATGACAAAATTGTACTCGCTAAATCCACACCAAAAAAGACAACTGGAACACCGGGGCCGGATGTGGAGTTCAGCTTTGAATTTCTTGAGGCACCGTTGCAGGACCTCTTCCAAACCAATCAATTGATGGCGGTTGTGGTGAACCCCGGCGCATTGGGCACGCCCGTTCCATCCAAAGAACCAAAACCGCCCGCTGGTGATGCGGTGTTCAACCGTGATGTGGTGATTGCAGATTGGCGCATGACAGCGGCTGTTGGCGCGTCCCCAAATGCGACTTCGTTTAATAATATCCTGATCATGAAATACTGCGACGGCACCTTGATGGACCGGATCAAAAACCCCAGTAAATGGGTGGGCGTTAAAGATTTCTCACTTGCCACCGGGGCCAGCACCGACAGCCAGATCGCATTGGCGGGCGTGTCATCCTATCTGCAAAGCTATGTGCAGGCTGGCATTGATCAGGCACAGCAAGGCAACGCGCTTTATAAGAATTTCGCCAAGATCGCGCAGGATCCGAACTGGCAAGGCTTTATTGTTTTGCGCGCAACAGTTGATCCGTCAGGCTTTCCTGATCAGATCAAAGGGCTGACCGCAGGCATCGATTTTTCACGCTTTGAGGCGCATCATTTTGGCGCAACCGCCAGCCGGGTCAGTGTGGATGGCGACACTGTCACGATGCAAACACCCAGCAGCTTGTTTGGTTTGGTTGATTATCAACTGCCAACCTATCAGCAAAACGTGGCCCAAGGCGGCAACCCGGAAATGCCTGTGCCTGTCCCGGTGCAGGGCGAATATAATTTTACGGTTCTGCAATTACAGGCGCTGTTTGAAAACGCGGCATTGGTTGATTTCCGAAGCCGTATTCAACTGACCATGGATCAGATGTTCTTGTCGCCCGTGGCGCATGCCTATTCCGGTCCAGCCCAATTGCCCGCTGCCGCCGTCGTTCTGCGTGGCAGTTATCAGCGGCAAGGCGAAACAGCCGTCTATGTGTTTGAGCAAAACAACACGACGGTCTTTGAAACAGCCAGCAATGCGTTGCAAGCCGTGCCGATACAACGGGTTGTTTTCAATACGGTTTCCAGTGGTGGCGATGGCACCATTCGCAGTCGTTTCTTAATGTGGGGCACCTTTGAATTTACCACAATGGGCGTGATGAAAGACGGGGAACGGACGGCAGATGCTGATCTTTTGTCCTTTGGTTTAGAAGACGGCGCACCCGTCACATCCCCCCCGAATGGCCTGTCATTCTCGGGGCTTGAGATGTCATTGTCCTCTCCGGTTGATGCGCCAAATGCTGTGACTTATGTGTTCGACACAGGCAAACTGGCCTTGGATGGTGGTGCCAGTAAGGCGCGTGACAACAGCCTGTTCAGTGACCTTGCATTGGAAGTCGATGGCTTCATCATTGGGGCCGAAGACAAGCGGCCTGTTGATTTTGGGTATCTGCCCGTATCGGTCATTCCCAAGGTCAAAGCGATTTCTGGCCCGTGGTACGGGATCACCTATAAGGTCAATATGGGCTCGCCCGGTGCTTTGGTGGCAGGCGCTGGGTTTACGTCGCGCATTTTGCTGGCATGGTCGCCACAAACCGGGCCGAACGCACGCGACACAGCTGTCTATACCGGATTGCAATTACCGGGTGCATCACCGGGGGCCAAGCTGTTTTCGATCCAAGGGGTTCTAAAGCTTGCAATTGGGTCATTGTTGCTGCGCCGCGAGGCGGTGATACCGCAACAGAAACCTGCGTTTGTGCTGCGCCTCAACAATATTGCGCTGTCTTTTCTGGGTATTTTGAAATTGCCAAAAGACCCTATCAACTTTTTCCTGTTTGGCGATCCCAGCGGAAATGGCAGTCTTGGGTGGTACGCCGCCTATGTTCAGCAAAAGGATGCCAAAAAGCAAAAGGCGCTTGAGCAGGCGTTGGATGGCCCGGGGTATCGTCACGTGTCTGACGGCACGGAGGGCGGCAAATGACCCGGATATTGTATTGGAACGTTGAGAACTTTTCGATCAACAAGATCGCAAATCCCAGTCGTGTTCGCCAAAACCATACCACGATTTCACAAGCCGTCGCATCACAGGATCGCTTGAATTTCATGCTCGATATTTTTGAGCAAGCGGACCCATCCATCATTGCTGTGGTCGAGTTGGAAAGCGGAAGGACCAATCGAAACAGGTTGGTTTCGTACAATGGCCAACGGGCTGCTATACGCCTGTTAGACGAAATTCGCGAACGGTTTGACAACGACAATTGGATGTTGGTGCCCCCGCTTTATGCAGGTCCAACCGAAGGTGTTGCGGTTTTTTATGATTCCGAAAACCTGTCGTTCTGCGGCCCATATCAATGGCCCGGTGGTAATGGGCCTGCGGTGGAATTTCCTATGGTGCCACAGGGGTATGCAGCCCCCTTTGATGCGGCTTTGCCCAACCGCTTGATCCCGCGAAATGCGCCAAACGCCGGGGAGAATGAAAATGAAATGGCCGCAACTGCGCGCGATTTCACCTATCACACTGGGCATGCAAATGCAGGTGCGCCTGTGCCATTTTTTGGGCGCCATCCTTATTGGGTGCGGTTTGCGGAACTCAACGGGGCAGGTGGGTTTCGCCGCACCTTGAACGTTTTTGCCATTCACGCCCCAGCTAACGCCTATTTGGCAGGGCAATATATGGATCAATTAAGCGAAACCGCGCAAATCGTGGACAACATTGCGGCCAATGAAGCGCGTGTCGTGGTCGGGGATTTCAACCTAAACCTTATGTACGATGATGATGTGCGCACGTTGAATGCACATTACACCAACATGACAGCCGCCCCGGCGAATTACGCAATTGGAATCAACCGATTGGGCGCACCACCGCCACCGCCCGCGGGCGCAAATCCCGCAGGCAGCATGTATGACGGATATTATGCCACCCATCTGACCAGTTGGTATGGCGCGCAATATTATTCGACAAACGGCGAGGCGCAGTTTTATCCCGGATACGGGTTCATCGGTTCAAACTATGTGAACAACACCTATGCCATCGACAATATTTTTGCCCGATATGGCGGCGCTGGTGCGGCGGGCGGGCCGATGCAGGACGTCACAGTGATGAATGCATTAACCGGATCACCGTATCGGACACTGGCCTATTACAACCCGCCGCCACCCGCCTTGAACGCACCTCTTGGCGCTGTGGTCGTGCGTAACGAAACAAATGTAGCACCCTTCACTTTGGCCCCTGATGTGGCCCCGGCATACCGGGCAGGTGTGCTGCAATCGTTCCGCAACTGGTGGAACTACGGATTGATCCGCAGCACCAGTGACCACCTTCCCATTGTCGCAGATGTTTGAATTGGAGATACCTCATGGCTGATAACGCTGTTCAAAAACTCCGTGATGCATTTGCGAATGCACCTGCCGGACCTGTCATTTTAAATGATGCGTTTTGGACCGGGGCCGGGCTGGTTGCCCCTGATGATTTCACAGCATCGATCAAGGCCGCGTTTCGCCTGACGGACGCCGACACAGGGTTATCGGTGACCTATGATCGCGCCAATGTATCGCCCGTTGCAGGTGACGCATTCACTGTTTCCGATGTGGCGCTGAAATTTTTGGATGCGCCCGAAGCGGGTACAAAGGCGACGATCATCGCAGGTAAAGGCACCGATACTACACCAAAGTTGGGCATTGATGTTATCCCGCAAGGGTGGCAATTGGCCGACCAATTTCCCTACATGTCTCCAACGTCTTGGCCTTTTGTCTTGCTTAGTGTGGACCAGCAGCGATTTTACTATGCCAGTGTAGATCAGATTTTTGCGTGGCAAGCGGGTGATGCTCAGATCGCGATGACTGCCGGGCAAAACCTGTATGGTAATCTAGCGGTACCAGCCGCCGCGCGCCCGCTGTTTCAATTGGTCACCAATTTGCCAACGGTCGCTACAGATTTGATCATCGCGGGGTCCGTGGTTCTGGACAAAGCGGACAACGACAAAATTCTGTTCCCCGACATGATGCTGCACGCGATGATGAAAGGCGGCGTTGATCTAAAGATATTCTTTATCCACGTGGTTGATCCACATTTGGGGATGGAGGTGAAAACGGTTTTCGAACCTGTGGCAGCCGATGAGGAGCCAACGCAAAACGCTGATCAGCCTACAGATGTCGCGGTACAGACCGCGCTGTTTTATTTTGGAACCAAACTTGAACTTGAAGCAAGTGATGGCAGTAGGCCCGTTGCCGCCGCGCTACAGGCGTCAGTGGACAAGACCGCGCGCAACTATCAATTTTCGCTGGGGCCAGCGGATACTGATAGGCCGATCACCCCCGCCGCAATTATCACCCTAATGAGTGGAGGAGAGGCGAGCAGTTACTTTGACCTCGTTCCGCCTGTTTTGCAGCAATATCTTGCGGCGATCCAGCTCAAGGGGTTTTCTGTCAATGGCCCGCTAAAACCCACGATTGGGTTGGGGTCGCTTTCTGCGGTTTTGGGCAGTGTAAATGACGTACCCATCCCGCTGTTTCGCGATCCGGTGGCGGATCAGGAATTCGCATTACAAAGTTTCGAACTGCAATGGACCTTAAGCAAGGTTGGCAAATCCTACAGTTCTTATGGCTTGCTTCAGGGTGATTTCATCTTGTTCCCCGAGGTGTTTCGAACCCCGTCTGGTGAACCCGGAGGCACGTTTCATGTCTCAATTGATACGGAGTTAAATTTCGAGGGGTCCTTTAACGGCACGGCATCGATGGATGATGTGTTGCAAAAAGTGTCGGGCGGGACAATTGGCATGCCCCAAGGCATTGCGGTATCGTTCTCTGACATATCCGTGGCGGTGCGTCCGTCTGAAAAATCCTATGCACTGGGGTTCACGGTTGATGCCGAAATTGACGTGCCGTTTGTGAAAGGTCCAGATGGTCAACCGTTGATCCAAGTGGTCGGCATGGAATTCAATCTGGGTGCACATACGCCGAACCGAACCGATGCGCAAAACGGCAAAACCGTCTACACCGCGTCGATTGATGGTATGATCATTGTCGGGCCTGTCGCTGCGCATGTGTTGATTGATTATGATGGTAGCTTGGAACCACCGATGTGGCGCCTCGAGGCGGCATTGGCACAGCCGCTTGAACTGTCAGATATGATCAATCAGTTCTTTGGCAGCTATGATTTCCCTGACTTCCTGCCCGGCGATTTGTCGATCCAAGAGCTTGCTGTCAAAGCCGCAATTCCGAGCACGCCCAGCAGTGCATCTGCAAACAGAAACGCCCCATTGGCGCTGACGCGACCTGCGCGCGGGGCCAGTGCACCACATCATGCCGGCACGTGGCGCAGTCCCGTCCGCCCGGTGGGGCATGTGGCACGCAGGAACGGTTTTGTCCTGACTTCAACGCTCCAAGCGACACCTAAATCCACCTACAGTGTTGCCGCGACAGTACAGTGGAATTTTGAGGTCACGCCAGATTTTATCATCGATACCGAAGCCAAGGTGGGCGTCAGTTATGATGGCACCAACTTTTCGGGTTCCGTTATCGGTACTGTCACGATTGAGGCGATTGGCCTTGAGGTCGAAATTGGGTATCGCTTTGGCCCGGCCAAGGACGATGTGAAACGCATCCGCATGCCGATGACCCCGGAAATGCTGCAAGCTACGGCAGAAGGCAAAGACAGCAAAGTGCTGTGGTTGGCGTGGAAAGGCTTTAAGGCCGAGTATTCCTTTGACAAAGAAACGGTGACCTTTTCGATGAAAGGGTGGACCGTTGGCGGGCTGATCACCGCTTTGGTTGAGATGATTGCGGACCCCTATTTCACCCTCCCATCCCCATGGAATGTCCTTGATAAAATCTCGCTCGATGGGCTGTCGATTGCGTTCTATCTGGGCAGCGATCCGCAAAAGAAAAAGAACCCGGTTACAGCGTCTTACAGCCTGCCATCCCCGATCCATCTGGGCTTTATGTCCATCAACGGCTTGAGCTTTAAACAAGTGAACGGCAAAACGACGATTGCGATTGATGGCTCATGTTCTGTGCCGGGGCTGTCAGATTCAAACCTGTTTAAACCTGAAAGCGACGGCCAAGATGTCAAAGACATGCCCAAGGTGCCGGGACGTGGCAATGCGTATTTTAACCTGAACCTTATGGCGCTGGGCCAACGTGTCGCAATTGGCGGCACTGGCAATTTCAAAACCACCCAAGCGGTGATCAAAGCGATGTCGGATTTGCCCTCTTCTGATGGGGATAAGCTACCGTTTGATCCAAGCACTCAAAAGCCCGGTCAGCCCTATTACGACCCTTCCGCAGGGTGGTTGGCTGCCTTGCATTTTGGGCTGCTGCGCGTTGGTAAAACGGATGTTTATGCCGTTGATTTAATGATTGCCTTTAGTGATCCGAATTTGGCGGGTTTACGTTTGGCGCTGAACGGCGACAAGATGAAGGTGCTGGCCGGTCTGGCCATTGATGTTCTCTATGAACGTGTGACCGATGACATTGGTCGCTATTCTATCGAATTCACGCTGCCCAGCGTGTTGCGGAACCTCAATTTTGGTGCTGTCAGCATCACATTGCCCACCATCGGGATTGAGATTTACACAAATGGTGATTTCAAAATCGACTTTGGCTTCCCTGCCAATATGGATTTCAGCCGCTCGTTTATGGTGCAGGCCATTATCGGCGGTATTCCTGTGCTGGGGGCAGGGGGCTTTTATTTTGGCAAGCTGTCCAATGCTACCGCACCGGGTCTGCCGCCCACCACGCTTGGCACGTTTGATCCGGTCATCGTCTTTGGGCTGGGCCTGCAAGTTGGGGTCGGTAAAAAGATCGACTACGGCATCCTGAAAGCCGGGTTCGCCATCACAGTTTTTGGCATTATTGAAGGCACCTTAGCTGCATGGCACCCCTATGACGGTGTACCGGGCAAACCGGGCGAAGTGCAGGGCGATTATTACTTCAAAATATCAGGCACCTTAGGTCTGATCGGAGAATTATACGGCTCAGTCGATTTCGTGATCATCAAGGCCGACGTGAACTTGCGTATCGTGGTCTATGTACAAATCACCTATGAATCTTTCCGCAAAATCCCGATGGTTCTGGCAGCGTCCGTGCAGGTCAGTGTCAGTCTGAAAATCGACCTATGGCTGTTTTCCATCACCATCAGTTTCTCATTCGCCGCTGAGATCAAAGTCGAACTTACCGTTGGCGAAGACAGCCAAGCGCCGTGGGATGCGGTGGCACCACCGCTCACGAATATGTTGGAAGACGCCAGCATGATGATGAACGCTGCCTCGCTTGATTTTGGTCCCGATGGTGCCTTTGTCGAAAGCCGCACGCCACCTGTGCCGCGCACGTTGTTTGAACATGGGCTGCAAGATCATGCCTTTGTGATGGAACCTGATCGCGGCCACGCGCATCTCAGGGCGATGTCGGTTACTGCGAAACCGTCGTTGGAAATCACGGCCGTTGTGCAGACCACGGTGCTGGGTGCAGAAGGTGCCGATTATGACGCCCAAGAGGGCGGATTGGTGTTGCTCTTTGCGATGGATGCGCCAGTTGCGTCCACGGGTGACGGGCCAAGCGATCCGGGTGGCAACACATCCTTTGGCAAGTTAAGTGAGGCATTCCTGCCGTGGATCATCGCAAGTGTTGCACCCGCGCCGGAAATGAGGGGCATGGGATCATCGGACGCTGTGTCGCGCCCCCATTTGGAAGGAATATTGAAAGCCCTCTCTGACCCAACCAACGCACCCTTTACGGCGGAACAGGTTTTGGCGTTCATCGGGAACAATTTTGAAGTGACTGTGTCAGGTGCCGATCAAACCTTGTCACAAGCCCGCCAAGACGCGCTTGGCAAAGGCTCTGCCATCTTTCCGGCGATTGATTTTTTATCGATGACTGTGCCGGATGTGAACACCACGGGTGACGTCACCATTGATTTCGCGGAATATGTGACCACGGATACCGCCTATCAGGCCGAATTGCGGCGCATCTTTAACGAGGTTGCCGCGCATGTTGCCAATGAAACGGGCACGCAAAACCCGGCTACGATGGCTGCTGTAAACACAACCGAACCCATGGCCGCATCGATCTTTGCGGACTACTTTATTCTGCTGGCACGTCAATTGGTTCAGGCCGCGATTGATCGGTATGATGATTATCCTTATCCGCTGACAACCACGACATCGTTGATGGAAATTCTAGATTGGGCAAACCTCGCGCTACCACGTCAACTGACGCCCACAGCGTTGATATCCGCCAACATGTCTTATCCGATGAACGCAGGCCTGACGCTGTCCTTCGCAGATGTTGGTTATATGGTTCAAAAAGGCGATAGCGTTACGTCGATCGCCGCGCGCTATGCGGATACGGCTGACACGCTGATCCTGACCAACAAGGCACAGAACAATCTGATCATGGCAGGCATTTTGGTGCCAAATCCGGTTGATACAGGTGCCACACCATACCTAACCCAAGCAGGCGACAGCTTTGTTGATATCGCTGATGGTCTAGGCATGACAATTGATGCACTTGCCGCACAAACCGCCATTCAATCCATGCAAGGGCTGCTGTCCACCGCTGTTGTCATGACGATCCCGCGTGTCAATGTGATCACCAAAGACGGTGATACGGTTCTGGCCTTGCTGGACGCGCTGCATGTTCCTAAAACCAGCTTCCTGACACCTGAAAACCTGAACCTTGCAGGTTTGTTCAAGGTTGATCCGACCTTACATTTTGCAGTGCCGAAACTTGTCGCCATAGAGCAGTCCGCGATTTGGCCTGCGATCTTGTCTACGGGCACGCTGGGTCAGACGGCGGGTATGGCGTCACGCTATATGATGCACGGGATGCGTTTGCCTGTGGCACCGGGACTGGCCTTGCCTGTAACGGGGTTCATGTATGGCGCGCCGCATTGGACGGGGACGCAAACGGGATATGGGGCGTATCAGTTGACGGGCCAGCAGGTGCCCTTGGCGTCACGTGATACCGCGACCTATATGGTCAAGTTGGAGCGCCCTACAGGTAGTGCATATGACTGGCTGAAATTGGGTGGTGGATCCACGATCAGTTTCGATATCAAGCGTCAGGCTGATACTCTGGCGCAAATGGTGACCTCGGCCAAGGCCGATGGCTTCATGCCTGATATCACCTTGCTCAAGGCGACACCCGGAACGAATTTGCAACCGCGCAGCTTTGGCATCACCAACTATGTGCCATGGCAGACGTCAGATGTGGATAACCTGTCAGCGGACACAATGCCGCCAATTGCGATCACGGATGCCAGTGGGTCGGATGGCCCACAGGCGCGACCAATGCTGTTTGATCTGTCCACAGCATTGACCGCTGCGGTGGTAGAATCCCAAGCCAGCCTTGCCACGCATTTGGATGAATTCACCGCACTTGAACCTTATCTGCCCGTGATGGTGCCGCGCCTTGGCACGACGGATCCCGCGACCTCTAAAACCAGCTTTAGCGACATTCCCGATTATTGTCTGGCCACGCGGATTGATTTCAAGATCAAGCAGTTGGCACAGGACGCGGATCTGTCACCGCAGACCCCTTTTGGCAATGACGTGACACCAAAAAGCACGGGCAATTCTGGATCACCCGCACGTGCCCTTGCGCCGTTTTCCTATGAAATCATCGGCCCGAACCCCGGCCAATCTGTTTTGCTGGAGCGCTTGCTGAGCGCGATGGCGACGGGAGGGGAGGATATGATTTCGGGTCTGTACCTGACCTATCTCGACATCAACAATGGTGCAAAGGGACTGACCAGCCGCGCACCAGATGAATTCCTGTCTTATATCGTGCAATCCAATCTTTCGACCGAAACCAACCCACCGCGCGATGCTGCATTGATGAATGCTATGTTGGCCGAAGACCCAGAACCACCTACCGGAATTGCCAATAAACCTGCTGAATTCATCAAGCTGTTGTGGGAATTATCCACGGTGAATACATCTGGCACCTATCTGTTCTATCAACTGCTGAACGAAGGCACCGGATTCCCGCCATCGCTGTTTGATGACAGCGGCATGGCTGAAATTACCTTGGTGGTGACCCTTGCACGTGACCCTGTATTGGAACGGGGCGAGCGGTTTTTCAACGCAGTTAACGCGGTGGTCACAACCAGCCCAATTGATCCCCAAACTTCAGTAATCGCCCTTGCTGGCGTGTCTGACCCTGCGACCAGCCACCCCATTGTGGATGACGCAACAGCGGCGGGTATTGCCGTAGGATATGGCATTGATTTGGCAGGGCTTGCCATGTCGAACACGGACGTAGAACTGACAACGGGCAAACAGATTGCGATGTCTGGATTGTCGCGGCAGATCACACCAGAACAGGCGGCATCCTCCACGCCGGCCGCGCAAATCATTGCAGAATATTTCTCAGTTGGGGCGGCAACCGCGCTGACTGCTGCGCAGATCGAAGCATGGAACCCCGGTATCACAGGCGAGGCGTTGTCGGTCTACCGGGTGCCGGACTTTATCTATGTTGTGGGGGATGCTGGACCGGGTAAGACGTTGCAACGAATAGCCGATTATTACGGCATTGATGTGCCCGCCGTTGCCTTTGCTGCACGTGACGTCGCAGGATTGTTCGCGGCATCAACACTAAAAATTGACCCAGTTGCGATGGAGGCCACGCCCAATCTTGGGCCGGGCAATACCGCCCTGTACATGGAACGCGCCCGTACTGCGCCGCCCAAAAAGCTGCCTGACGCGCCGACAGCGGCTGAAATCGCGACTTATACGCAGGCCACTCTGTCACAACTCTATCAACTGGCCACCGCGCGTATTGTCGAAACGCCGTTCTTTTCAGGCAGCCGTGACACCGCGTCCTTTGGCCCAAAGGACAAGACCAAACCAGACGCGGATGCACCCGCTGCTGCTGCACGCAAGACCATGACGCGGTTGCAGTCAGTTGGTGAGGACAGCGCACTGACCTACGATCAAGGGTTCGGGTACGGGGCAAAGGCCAAGGTCAATGCGACCGTGCCCCCCACAGGCAAAACAGGCTTGCCGGATGTCTCTCTGAGCCCCTACAAAGGTGTCGGGACCCAGATGCAAGCCGCGCTGGATTGGCAAGATTTGTTCGGCAACCGCATTCCCAATCCGTTCAACCACGTCACAGCGACAGCAAAGGCTCCTTATGGCAATTTGGCGATCCCAATTTATTACACGGACCGTTTGATGCCTGTTGATGCATGGCCCAGCACGACGCGTTCCTATCGTTATGGCGGTGTTGCGGGTGCCCCTGTTCTTGAATTTTCTCTGATCTTTGACACGTCACCTTATGAGCCAGAACGCGCACCATCAGCCGCGGCACTGACAGCGGTACGTGTGGGCGATGATCTGCCAATCTGGCAGCGTAATGCCCATGCTGATCTGGGTAAATTTCAAGAGGTCTATTTCCAGCTTACCCAAGATTATACCAATGCAGGTGTGCAGGGTCTGACTGGGCCAGTTGTGACGATGTCACTGCTCAACCGCTTGTTGGCCAAGCCTGAGCAGGTGCTGACATCTGCGCAGCGCGATCAGGTCCTTAGCTTTATCTGTGATGCGATTGCCTATTTATCTGCGCGGGCGGCGGCCGCTGCACACAATGCCCCGGCGGATGAGATGATTGCGTTTGATGTGGATGTTACACAGGTTGATCCTGCACAAGACATTTTGCGCTTGGGTGTGGAAATGCAATTCACCCGCCAACCTGAATTGGTTGATCCTGACCTGCGCGCATTGCGTGGTGGTATCAGCGCCAGTTCAACCATTCCCATTGATGGCGCGTTGAAAACACCACAGGATGATGACGCATCTGACGGGGATGATCCGATTGAGAAACCGAAATACCCTGTTGCCCTGACAGAGTTCGCGGCTGACTTTGAAAAGGTATTTGTTGGGGATGATTGGCATCTGCGCCTAGGCACAGGTGCGCCTGACCCGACGGCCCCAAATACCGCGCGCACGCCGACGCTATGGGCGCTGCGGATGGCCAAGGCTGTGGGTGGCAAAGGCATTCAATTCGATGTGAAAAACACGCCCAGCTACTTCGCGCCAGAACCGATTGCCAGCCAATTGCAAACCATTGCCCCCGAGGTGAAGCGATACCAAACCGGCAGTCCCTATCCAATTGAGGGCACTGTCAAAACGACCTTTAACAGTGTTGATCCTAATGTTTGGCTGGCTGAATGCCTGACCGCCATTGATGATATTCTTGCCCCCAGTTACTCAACACCCTTGTTTCAGCTTGATCGTTTGCTGGGCCTGTCAGAGACTGAGCAAGGTGGCGAAACACCTGTCGATCCTGTATCGCTTGGCTATCTCACGCGGTTGTTGAACCAGAAAAAACTGCTTGCCAAAGCGATTTCATCGACGGCTTTGTCTGTTCTTGAAGGGGGCGACGCTGGACTGAAAACGGCTGCGGTCGAGAAATTAAACCAGTCTTTGTTGCAACAATTGTCCAACGCCAACACTTTGACCTGTGTCGCTGTTTTGCCCGTGACAGATGCGCATTACACACCTGCATTGGAACCCGGTGTGCTGGCACCGCGCCTCTATGGTCAGCCGGTTGCGCAATTGAACGGATCCACAGAACAAGTGGCATCTGGACAAGAAAACAAAAACCTCGCGCTGTCGACGGCGAAAATTCCGTTGCAATCTGAGGCTGGCGTCACTGACAGCACCTTGGCCTTTCTTGTCACGTCCCGCGCGGCAGAACAGCAACCCTTTGTTGGGTTGGAATTGGACTATTCGCTAACCCATGTGGAATTCGATATCCATGGCGTTCCGGGTATCAAAGAGTATCAACAATCGCGCTGGATCACGCTGGTGACAGGCGCAATTGATGTTGATGTCACTGCGACAGGTGGTGAAATGAACGTGCCTGTTGCCCTGCGTGCACTGCCGACCCCGGCAACAGTGGTGATGCAATCTGGCAAAGCGGCGCACCCCGATCCGTCCACAGCAACACCCACTGAAATTAAGATGTGGAACTATGAATTCTCGTATCTCTTGAACCGGGCCGCACAGGATTCAGTTTTCGCCAATGTGATCTTTAACCATCAGGGCGATCATGACAGCGTCAACAGTGACGCGACAGCCCTGCAACTGGCGCTGTACAATGCACTTGCACAGTTCATAGCTATTTATCCGGCGGTCTCGCGTGATTTGGAAACCTATCTGCGGGCCATCAATGGGACCACCAAAGCCGCCAATCCAGATGTGGCAAATGCCCGAGATGCCGTCGATGCACTGACCCAAACGGTCAGCGCGGTTGCGGCGGCCTATCAGGCATGGGCTGATCCGGTGACCAATATGCTGGTGATGGAACCCCAAGTACCACCTGTTGAATTCGACTTTGAAATGATCCTGCTGTCCTCTGGTGACGGCACAGGAAAGGCAGAAGTGGAGGTCAGCCCGCAGGCCTTTAAAGTCGCTGGTACCGATGCCGATTATATCCTGCCATTCGCCAAGGTGTTAATCGACGATGATCACTATGAGCCAGAACAGGTGGCAGGATCTGCCGATCCTAAAACTGGGGCCGTCCGGTGGCGTTACAAGCGGCGTCCTGCGTTTGATGGGACGGGCCTGCCAGAATATATGCCCTATGCAACGGCCTTAACTGATGATGCCCGCGCGGTGGTTTTTGATGGCCTGGACCTGTTTGCCCTGCAAAACGGTTGGGCGTCGCTGCGTGTTGCGCGCAATCGGCATCTGTCGCCTGATTTGGCAATCAAGACCACAAAGGCGTTTGAATTTGAAACGGCGGCTTCGCGTTTTGCTGATCCGTTGGTCCCATTGATCGATGTACCAACTTATCCGCTTGATCCAAATGCGACACAGGGTCAGGAAATCGTTGACTGGCTGACGCCGTTCTTTACCGGATTGCTGACACCGGGTCCGGGGCTAACGTCGGAACCTGTCATGGTCAAAGTTGAAACGCGCTATGCCTATAATCTGGTGTCAAACGCACTGCAAAGCGTGGTCCCGCAAACCGTTCTCCCCATCAGTTTGCTGCCGCCAACCTCAACCAATGGTCAGGTTGATCCGCCTTTGGTTGCTGGGGTTGGTAACATGGCGCAAACGTGGTTCGATGAGAACAACCCGGTTGTGGATACCTCGGCGCAGTTTAACTTTGATTTGATGGTGTTTGCTGGGTCAGGCAAAGCCAACTTGCCTTTGCTTCGGGTGGATGCGCTGACTTTGCAGGCGTTGAATGTGAAAAAAACGCCCTAAGCTTTAGCGCGCCAAAGCCGTCGCTAACGCATGATAAGATGCCTTTGGCGTGCGCGCCAAAGTGTCAAAATCAACATGGACAAGGCCAAAGCGTTTTTCATATCCCAACGCCCATTCGTAATTGTCCATCAGTGACCAGATCATGTAACCCTTGAGCGGCACGCCTGCTGCAATGGCTTCTTGTGCAGCACTAAGATGTTGGTTGAGGTAATCGATGCGCGCGTGATCGTTCACGGCACCACCAATCAATACGTCCTCATTTGCCATGCCATTTTCGGTGACATACAGCGGCAGATCGCCAGTATACTCTTTGGCCGTTCTGATCAGAAAGTCACGCAGGCCTTTGGGATATACCTCCCATCCCATCTGGGTTTTGGGCAGGGGGCCTTCGACCTCGTGATGTCCGGGCCATGGGCCGTCGTCGGGTGCAATGATCTTGCGGGTGTAGTAGTTAATTCCGCACCAATCGACCTTTTCGGTGATTATGGGGAAATCATCTTGCCAGCCTTCTGGCATATGCGGGCCTAACCCTTGCATCACGTTGTCAGGATAGTGGCCCTTGAACACCCCATCGAGGAAAAAGCGATTGTAGTACCCATCATAAAGTGCCGCAGCTTTGTGCGCCTCGGCGCTGTCATCAACAGGTGTCGCCCATTCCATGTTGAACACGGCCCCGAGATTGTCCATGCCCAGCCCACGCATGGTTTGGATCGCACGTCCATGGGCCAGCAACAGATGATGCATGGCGCGCGCAGTGGCGCGAATGTCGCGCAGACCCGGCGCATGATGGCCAAGGAAATGCGACAACCAGCCCACGCACCAAGGTTCATTGATGGGTGCTACCGAATGCATCCGCTCGCCAATGCGGTCCATGATAATTTCGGTGAAATCCGCAAACCACCCGGCGATGTCACGGTTGCGCCATCCACCAAGGTCGGCAAGTGGCGATGGCAATTCCCAGTGATACAGCGTTGCGCAGGGCTTGAGGTTACGTTCTAACATCGCGTCAGTCAGACGATCATAAAAATCCAGACCTTCGGGATTGGGTGTGCCGCGACCCTCGGGCAGAACCCGCGCCCAACTGGTTGAAAAACGATAGCTGTCAAACCCGGCAGCGGCGACCAGATCAAGATCAGCCTCATAGCGGTGATAGTGGTCACACCCAACATCGCCGTTTTCCCCGCGCACGACATTGCCCGGTGTTGCGGCAAAACTGTCCCAATGGGTTTTGCCTGCACCGCCAAATGAATGGCCTTCAATCTGATAGCTTGAGGTCGCCGCCCCAAACTGAAAACCAGCCGGGAAGTCAGAGCGTTTAAAATCCATTTTTTAACCTTTGATCGGGGCAGGCCCGGTTGAGTGGCCCAAAGTCAGATCGACCTCTAGCAATCGGGTGACAAGCGGCTGTGTGGGGTTCTTAATCTGCTCAAGGAGCATTTCAGCGCACTCACGGCCCGCATCACGCACCGAGGATCGCGTTGCGGTAAAGATAGGCACCCCTTCGCCGTTCTTGAGGTAGGACAGGTCATCGTCATGGGTGATAACCGATACGTCGCGGCCCATTTGCAGACCTGCATCGCCAAGCGCGCGGCGGACACCGATGGCGATCATCATGGATGAGGTCAAAACCGCAGTGGGCGGCACAGGCAGGGCCAACAAATCTTGCATGGTGCGGTATCCATACACTTCGGTCATTTCTTCGCTACGCATCAGGGTGGGGTCAGCGGTAATCTCACGATCTTTGAGGGCCTGCACATATCCATTGCGCCTGCGGTGCGCAAAATCCATGTTTTCAAGGCCATTGATCAACGCGATACGTGTGTGGCCAAGATCAAGTAGGAATTTTGTGGCCCGCTCAAACGCGCTTTTGTTGTTCACATCAAGCCATGCGTAGCCGTCCGCGATATTGGATGCACGGCCATGCACCACAAAGGGCAGGCCAATTTCCTTGAGCAAAGTTATGCGGCTGTCATCCATGCGTGGGCCGTGGATGATGATGCCGTCCACCGTGCCGCGCGATTTTAAATCACGGTACACGCGCTCTTCGTCCCCGTCTGGCACCAATTTTAGCAGCATGTCATAGCCCAAAGCCGCATAGGTTTCGCCTGCACCCGCAATAAAGTCACCAAAGACTGGATTGACCATTTCGTGGTGCGATGTGACTGGAATGATATGGCCAATGGCCAGCGCACGCCCGGTTGCCAGACTGGTCGCGCGCATGCTGGGGCGATAATTGTGTTGTTCAGCGGCCTTTTGCACCCGCACACGTGTGCTTTCACTCACATCAGAATAGCCGTTCAATGCCCTGCTGACCGTGGTCTGGGATAGATTTAATGTTTCAGCTAGTCGTTTTAAGTTCATATTTTGCTGCCAAAGCGCTTTGGATATTGATTATGTTTAGGGGGGCATGGCGCGCGCGTCAAAGGATTAATTGCATAAAGTAAGTTGGAATATTGGTGTATTTACAGTTTCTGGGCGGAATTTTCTAAAAATTAGTTGACGCAAGCTGTGCAACTGGTGATTACTCATTTTATCCAAAGCGCTTTGGAAATTTCCGAATCGCGAAATGAGAATGTGCAAAACGCACTTAGGGAGGAAACGATGAAGAGAGTACTGTACGCAGGTGCTGCAACGATGGCGTTGACGGCTGGCATGGCAAGCGCCGATGGCCATTTGGCGGGTGAGCAGATCACCGTCTTTGGTCCATGGCTTGGCCCGGATCAGGTGATGGTCGAAAAGGTTTTGGCCGTATTTGCCGAAAGTTCTGGCGCGGATGTGCGCTATGTCGGGTCTGACAGCTTTGAGCAGCAAATCCGCGTGGACGCCGAAGCAGGCTCTGCCCCGAATATTGCCGTATTTCCGCAGCCCGGTCTGGCCGCAGACATGGCAGCCTCGGGGTTCCTGACACCCTTGGCCGCAGGGACGGATGATTGGGTGCGTGAAAACTATGCGGCGGGCCAGTCATGGGTTGATCTGGGCACATTCAAAGGCACCGATGGCGCAGATGCGCTTTATGGCTTTTTCTACAAGGTCGATGTGAAATCATTGGTCTGGTATTCGCCAGAGAACTTTGAAGACGCGGGCTATGACATCCCGGGGTCCATGGAAGACCTCAAGGCGCTGACCGATCAAATCGTTGCGGATGGCGGCACCCCTTGGTGTATCGGTCTGGGGTCCGGCGGCGCAACAGGTTGGCCTGCGACCGACTGGGTTGAGGACATGATGCTGCGGACACAAACGCCGGAAGATTACGATGCGTGGGTCGCCAATGAGATGCCATTCAATGACCCCAAGGTTGTTGCCGCAATCGAAGAATTCGGCGCATTTGCCCGCAATGACGAATACGTTGCAGGTGGTGCAGGTGCGGTTGCTTCAACCGACTTCCGTGACAGCCCCAAAGGTTTGTTCAGCTCACCGCCACAGTGCTACATGCACCGTCAGGCGTCGTTCATTCCTGCGTTTTTCCCAGAAGGCACAGTGGTTGGCGAAGATGCTGATTTCTTCTACTTCCCAGCCTATGAAAGCAAAGACCTAGGGTCCCCGGTTTTGGGCGCTGGCACGGTCTGGGCGATCACCAACGACAGCCCCGGCGCGCAAGCCTTGGTCGAATGGCTCCGTGAGCCTGTCGCCCACGAGACATGGATGGCGCAATCTGGCTTTCTGACTCCACACAAGGGTGTTGATACCAGCGTATTTGCTGATCCAACGCTCAAGAAAATGAACGACATCCTGCTCGGCGCGACGACCTTCCGTTTTGACGGGTCTGACCTGATGCCGGGCGGCGTTGGTGCGGGATCATTCTGGACAGGTATGGTGGATTACGCGGGCGGCAAAGATGCCACCGAAGTCGCCACCGAAATCCAGAACTCTTGGGACGCTTTGAAGTAAGCGCACCTAACGAACACAGGCAATCCGGGGTCACGCCTCGGGTTGCCAGACATCTCGCACATCTCGGGGAGGGGATCATGCATCCGGCAATTCAAGGTCTGATGACCATCATTATCGGTGTCGGCGGCTGTATTGGATATTTCTACTTTTCCAATCAACTGCTTGATAAAGTTCTCTTTCCGGCGCGCGGCCCCAACGCCGGGCGCAACATCAACCGGGCGAACATCATCCGCCCCTGGCTGTTTCTGGCCCCTGCATTGCTCGCGCTGGGCCTCTACCTTGCCTACCCCGTGATCGAAACGATCCGCCTGTCCCTGACAGAGCGTATTCCGGGTGGCGGGTATACCTACGTTGGCCTCGATAACTATAAACAAATGCTGGGCGAACCCAAGTTCTGGGAGGCGTTGAAAAACAACTTTCTCTGGCTGATTATTGTGCCTGCGTTTTCCACCGCCTTTGGGTTGTTAGCTGCACAACTGACCGACCGCATCTGGTGGGGTAATATCGCCAAGTCCCTGATCTTTATGCCGATGGCGATCTCTTTTGTTGGTGCTGCTGTGATCTGGAAACTGGTCTATGACACGCGCCCCATCGACCAAGATCAGATTGGCGTTTTGAACGCGCTTTACCTGTTCTTTGGCGGCGAAGAGCCGCAGCAATGGCTGACCATTCCGCTGTACAACTCGTTCTTTCTGATGGCGGTGCTGGTCTGGATTCAAACCGGCTTTGCCATGGTGATCCTGTCCGCAGCCCTGCGCGGTATTCCCGAAGAAACCATCGAAGCGGCGATTGTTGATGGGGCCAACCCGATGCAGGTATTTTTCAAGATCAAAGCGCCGCAGATCATCCCGACCATCGTAGTGGTCTGGACGACAATCACCATCGTGGTTCTCAAGGTCTTTGACATCGTGTTTGCGATGACCAACGGCCAATGGGAAACCCAAGTTCTGGCCAACTACATGTACGACAAATTGTTCCGCGCGAATGATTGGGGTGTGGGGTCTGCATCGGCCATGGTGATCATGCTGCTGGTGATGCCGATCCTTGTCTGGAACGTCTATAACGCGCGCAAAGAAATGCGCTGAGGGGGCTTGATCAATGGATAATATCGCAGGAACAAAGTCGAGCCTGACATGGGCGGTTCACATTTCAGTTGCCGTTCTGGTGCTGCTGTGGATTTTCCCGACAGTTGGGTTGTTGGTGTCGTCATTCCGCACATCTGACCAGATCGCGACGTCAGGCTGGTGGAATTCGATGTTCCCGTCTGAACAGAACCTGACGTTGCGGTCCGCAAGCCCCGAGGAACAAGCGCTGATTGATGGGCTATACGTGATTGAGGGCAATCTGTTTGAAGTGCCGGGTGATGCGAAAATTTCCGCATGGGGCCTATCCTCGCGCGAGATCGACACCTACGTCGCGGGTGACACAGGAGAGTTGCGCGATGGCGGTACAATCACTGTGCAAGCCAATGGTGATTACCGGATGGAGAACACCGTTGAATTCGAAGGGCGCAGGGGTGATCGCGTTTTTGTCACTGCCACCACACCGCCGGAATTCACGACACAAAACTACAAGAACGTGCTGTTTGATCCCACGAACCGCGAAGGCATGGCAAAGGCGTTTTTCAACACGCTGACCGTGACAATCCCCGCAACGATCATTCCAATTCTGATCGCGGCTTTTGCGGCCTATGCGCTGGCGTGGATGGACTTTCCGGGCCGCGCCTTGCTGATTGCCGCTGTGGTTGGCCTGTTGGTTGTGCCGCTGCAACTGGCGCTGATCCCATTACTGAAACTGCATAACGAGGTCGGCATCGGCAAAGGGTATCTTGGCGTCTGGCTGGCCCATACCGGGTTTGGCCTGCCACTCGCGATCTATCTCTTACGAAATTACATGGTTGGACTGCCCCGTGATATCATCGAAAACGCGCGGGTCGATGGGGCGTCGGATTTCCAAGTCTTTGTGAAGATTATCCTGCCGCTGTCCTTCCCGGCGCTGGCATCCTTTGCGATTTTCCAATTCCTTTGGACGTGGAATGACCTGCTGGTGTCCTTGGTGTTCCTGATTGATTCAACGGGCGAAACCACAGTGATGACCAAACAAATCGTTGAACTGCTCGGCACACGTGGCGGCAATTGGGAAATCTTGGCGACTTCTGCCTTTGTCTCAATTGCGGTGCCGCTGGCGGTCTTCTTTATCATGCAAAAATATCTGGTGCGCGGCCTGCTGGCTGGCTCTGTCAAATAATCGAAAGTCTTGACGATGAACATGAACGCAAAACTGGAAACAAGTAAAACCACAGCCGTCGATAAAGATTGGTGGCGCGGTGCGGTGATCTATCAAATCTATCCACGCAGCTTTCAAGACAGCAATGGCGACGGCATTGGTGATTTGCCCGGTATCACCCAACGCTTGCCTTATATCGCATCCTTGGGTGTGGACGCGATCTGGATTTCGCCGTTCTTTACTTCACCGATGAAGGACTTTGGCTATGATGTCAGCGACTATTGCGACGTTGATCCGATGTTCGGCACGTTGTCAGACTTTGATGATCTGATCGCAACTGCGCATGATTTAGGCCTCAAGGTAATGATTGATGAGGTGCTGTCGCATTCCTCTGATCAACACCCGTGGTTTGCCCAGAGCCGCGCAGATCGTACCAATGCCAAGGCCGATTGGTATGTCTGGGCTGATCCCAAACCCGATGGCACGCCGCCCAACAACTGGCTGTCGATTTTTGGTGGCCCGGCGTGGCATTGGGATGCGCGGCGCGAGCAGTATTACCTGCACAACTTCCTCAGCACGCAGCCAGATTTAAATCTGCACACACCTGCCGTTCAAGACGCGCTTCTGGACGCCACACGGTTTTGGCTGGAACGCGGTGTTGATGGGTTCCGCCTCGATACCATTAACTTTTACTTTGCCGACAAGCAGTTGCGCGACAATCCAGCGCTGCCAAAGGAAAAGCGCAACGCGACGATTGCGCCTTCGGTGAATCCCTACAATCACCAAGAACATATCTATTCCAAGAACCAACCAGAGAACCTCGACTTCCTGCGCCGCTTTCGCGCGCTACTGGATGAATACCCCGCTGCTGCTGCGGTGGGCGAGGTTGGTGATGCACAATTGGGGCTGGAGTTGTTGGGGCAATACACCAGCGGCGATGATTTTGTGCACATGTGCTATGCGTTCGAACTGCTGGCCAAGGATCAACCGACCGCCGCGCGGATTGCTGAAGTCTTTGCCAAAGTTGCAGATGTCGCCAAAGATGGCTGGGCTTGTTGGGCGTTTTCGAACCATGATGTGGAACGCCATGCCAGCCGCTGGGGGCTGTCACCAGATGCGCAGCGTCTGTTCATCACGATGATGATGTGCCTGCGCGGATCGGCGTGTCTGTACCAAGGCGAGGAACTGGGCTTGCCCGAGGCAGATATCGCGTTTGAAGACCTGCAAGACCCCTATGGCATCGAATTTTGGCCCGAATTCAAAGGCCGTGATGGCTGCCGCAGTCCAATGGCTTGGGAGCCGTCGAACCAACATGGGGGGTTCACCACAGGCGCGCCTTGGCTGCCGGTTAGTACAGATCATTTGCAGCGTTCAGTGGCGCAGCAGGAACAAGATCAATCCGCAATCTTGCATCACTATCGCCGCGCAATCGCGTTGCGAGGTTCAGAAATGGCGTTGGCCAAAGGTGAGATGACCGAGATGTCTGTTGATGGGGACGTGCTTTCATTTTCCAGAAGCATCAACGGCGAAGAGGTGTTTTGCGCCTTTAACCTATCTGAAATCGTGGCCACCTGTTCCATACCAGACGGCAGTTGGATGTCGATCGGTTCGGGTGTTGGTGGGGTGGATGCCACACCAGCGAGTTCAGTTCGCCTTGCCCCGTGGCAGGCGTGCGTTGTCAAACGAAATTCCGATAGAGAGGATACATAATGGCCGATCTCAAGCTGACGTCCGTTGCCAAGACCTATGGCGCTGTCGAAGTTCTCAAAGACATTAACCTCGACATCAAAACCGGCGAACTGATTGTCTTTGTTGGCCCATCCGGTTGCGGTAAATCCACACTGTTGCGGATGATTGCGGGGCTTGAGAAAATTTCGGGCGGGACGCTGGAAATTGACGGTGCCGTGGTGAACAACGTGCCCCCGTCCGAACGTGGCATCGCGATGGTGTTCCAATCCTACGCGCTGTATCCGCATATGACGGTGCGCGACAACATGGCCTTTGCCTTGAAACTTGCCAAGAAATCAGCGGCTGAAATTGATGCCGCGATCAAGAAGGCCGCTGATAAATTACAACTCACTGAATATCTCGACCGCTTGCCCAAGGCGCTGTCAGGCGGGCAACGTCAACGGGTTGCAATTGGCCGTTCGATTGTGCGTGATCCAAAGGTCTATCTGTTTGATGAACCTCTTTCGAACCTAGATGCGGCACTGCGCGTGGCGACCCGGATTGAGATTGCGCAGCTCAAGGAGCAGATGCCAGAATCGACGATGATTTATGTGACGCATGACCAAGTCGAAGCCATGACGCTTGCCAGCCGAATTGTGGTGCTGGCTGACAAAGGCATCGCGCAAGTGGGTACGCCTTTGCAGCTGTATGAGCGTCCTGAAAACGAATTCGTAGCGCAATTCATCGGTTCACCTGCAATGAACCTTTTGTCTGGTGAGATCACCAAAACTGGCGCGCAGACCACTGTGAAACTTGATGGCGGCGGTGTGGCTATTGCCGCTGTTGCCACAACGGACGCTGACAAAGGGCTGCGCGTAAATGTTGGCGTGCGTCCCGAGGATTTGGTTGAGGCGACAGAGGATCACCTGTTCGAAGGCGTTGTGAATTTCACAGAAGCCTTGGGCGAGGTGACCTTGCTGTATTTTGAAACGCAAGGCGGCGATGGTGGCGTGATTGGTAAATTGCCGGGTGTCCACGCTGACTTGCGCGGCAAAACGATCAAGTTAACGGCCACGCCCGAAAAGGTGCAGGTTTTCCACAACGGGCAATCCCTGCACTATCGTTAGGGCGCAGGCATTACCCCGTAAATTCATCAATCCGCACGGCGCGGTGTTCGCGCATTGAAAGCTGCGCGGCCATGCCCATGATCACGGATATTTTGCCATCATCCAATCCGACCTCTGGCTTATCACGTTGACCACGCACCAGTTCAAGAAACCCTTGATGTTGATAAAAGGTTGACCCGTTGTGATCCCCGGCTTCTAGCAACGTGGGATCAACGGGAATGTCGCGCAAAATCGGACCTTTTGGCGCGCGCGGGCTGATCACCAGTTGCGGCACAGGTGGTGCGCCCAGATGTTTGGGCCAGAACCGACCGGGGCCGGGCACCAGTGCTTCGATTTTGCCCTTTGGCCCGACCGCAGACACCTCTTCCTGATAGCGCGCGCCATCTGCAAACATGCACAATTCCAGAACCGCGCGCGCACCCGAGGCGAAATCGACAATGACATAGCCGTTGTCAAAAATATCCGGTGCCTCGCCTGCATAATCCTCATCAAGGTGGTTCACATCAATGCCGCCCGATGCCATCACGCGCACGGGTTCAGACCCCAGCGCCAATCGCATCAGATCAAAAAAGTGACAGCATTTTTCCACAAAGGTTCCGCCAGTGTTTCGGTTAAAACGGTTCCAATCGCCGACCTTTTCCAGAAACGGGAACCGATGTTCACGGATCGTCAACATCTTGATGCCGCCCGTGGCGTGATCGGCTTCTTTCAAAAAGGCCGCGATGGGGGGCATATAGCGGTACTCCATCGCCACCCAAACTGGCGCGGGATAGTTTTGCTGAAACGCCTCAATGCGTGTCACGTGATCTGGATCGGTGAAGAGTGGCTTTTCGACCAGGACGGGCAGGGGCCGTTTGTGCGAAATCATCTCAAGCTGTTCTAAGTGGCGAAAATTCGGACTGACGATCACGATACAGTCCAGATCAGCAACATCCAGCAGGGCATCAATGCTGTCGACCAAGCGCGCATCCGGGGCCAGTTCCAGCGCCTGTTTCGCCATGTCCGCATCTGGTTCAAAGATCGCACTGACACGGGTGTCAGGCAAAAGCGCGATGTTGCGCAGATGTTCTTGGCCCATCATACCACACCCGATAAGCCCATAATTTATACGTTGCGCCATCTTTGTATTCCTATTTCAGTCGTTGCACATAATGCGCGATGTTGGGGTCAAACCACGTGCGCGAGTATTCAATCGGGTGCGGGTCTTGCGCCCAAGACAGCCGCTCAATGTATCCGGTTGCGGCACCTGCAAGTTTGCCAAAGTCGGATGGTGCCCAATCAGGTGTATGTCCGATGCTGACGTAATCTTCAGCGCGCGATACCCAAAACCCAAGCTTCATTTGATAGTATCGATAAAGCGAGTCAGACACGTCATCCGCGTTCACAACACCACTATCAGCGTCCAGCCAAATTTCTTCGACAGCGGTGGGGATTTTGTTCAAAAATCGCAGCCGGCGCATACGTGTTCCGCGTGTTGATGTGCCAAACTGTGGCAAATCGCCGGGTTTTTCGCAGATGCAAATATCAAGGAATGTTGCGGTGGGCAGGCCGCCCCCTTCGAGCAATTCAATGCGAAACATTGAATAGATGCTTTGTACGCTGGGGTCGGTACGCACATAGTTTCCTGAGCCTTGGACGCGCTCAAGAATACCTTTTTCTTCCAGTATTTTCAGTGATTTACGCAAGGTGCGAACGGTCACTTGATGTTGCGCGGCCAATTGGCGCTCGGGGGGCAGTCGTTCACCATCACTGAGCCGCCCAGCGGCAATTTCGCGGATAAGACGTTCACTGACCTGGACGTAAATGGGCAGGGCAGCGGCGCTGTCGTGACGCTCGTACATATTGCTCCCCCTTGGTGCATCCAGAATTGATACCCCATTGATTTACATCAAGGACACCATTACGCAAGAGGAAATGATCTATTCGATTTTGGGGGAATCACATGACCGTTGTTCCAATTACATCGCCAGATTTGGACGCTACTGAGGTCTCTTGGTTTTCGGCGCTTTGTTCGGATGACTATCAGTTTTTGGGCGTGCCAGAAGGCGATTTGCGTTCATCTTGGGCGCATTGTTCAGACATAGTGAAAACTGCTGAGGCACAGGGCTTTCGCAATATCCTATGCCCATCGTCCTATCAGGTTGGCCAAGATACCCTTAGTTTTGTAGCGGGTTGTGCGCCGATCACGTCGAAAATTAATCTTTTGGCTGCTGTGCGCTGCGGTGAAATGCAGCCCATCATGTTGGCACGCACCTTGGCAACATTGGATCACATGTTGGAAGGGCGGCTGACGGTCAACATCATCTCGTCCGATTTTCCGGGTCAAAAAGAACCAAGCCCCTATCGTTATCAGCGTTCGCGCGAGGTTGTACAAATCCTTAAACAGGCGTGGACGCAGGATGAGATCAACCACACAGGCGAAATTTACGATTTCAAAGGGCTGACCACAGATCCGGTGCGTCCCTATCAGACGGGCGGGCCGTTGCTGTACTTTGGTGGGTATTCACCGGATGCGCTGGATCTGTGCGGTGAATATTGTGATGTCTATTTGATGTGGCCGGAAAAGATCGAAGAACTTGAAGGCCGGATGAAAGCCGTAAATGCGGTGGCTGAAAAATATAACCGTACGCTGGATTACGGGCTGCGCACCCATGTGATTGTGCGTGATACCGAAGCTGAGGCACGTGAGTATGCGGATTACATCGTGTCCAAATTAGATGATGAACAAGGGTCTGCGATCCGTGGCCGCGCGTTGGATGCCAAGTCATTGGGCGTCAGTCACCAAGCTAAAAACCGCGATGTGGCGGATGATCATGGTTATATCGAACCACACATGTGGACGGGCGTCGGGCGCGCACGTTCGGGCTGCGGCGCTGCGATTGTGGGGTCCACAGACCAAGTATTGAGCAAGCTGGAAGCCTATCAGAAAATGGGCATCCGCGCGTTTATCCTGTCTGGTTATCCGCACATTGATGAGGCCAAACACTTTGGCGCACGGGTGTTGCCACAGATGAAAACCTGTTCTTTGCCCGCTGAATATGGCCGCGTTCCTTTGCGGCCCCCCGCCACCCCTCTAGCCGCAGGAGAACGCCGTTAATGGAACGCGTTAGCTTAACATCCGATTTGTCCTTTAGCCGCCTTGTCTATGGCATGTGGCGTGTTGCCGATGACGCAGACACATCAACAAAACATGTTGAGGCAAAAATCCAGACCTGTCTGGATCAAGGTATCACGACCTTTGATCAGGCAGATATCTATGGCGGGTATGTGGCCGAGGGTGTGCTTGGAGCGGCCCTCAAGGCCAACCCGGCGTTGCGTCCGCAGATGGAAATCGTGACGAAATGCGACATCGTAGCACCTGCGGGACGGTATGCGGATAAGCGGGTCAAACACTATGATACCTCACGCAAACATATCGAATATTCGGTCGACTGTTCGTTGCGTGATATGGCGATTGATCGTATTGATATGTTGCTGATCCACCGCCCTGATCCGCTGATGGATCACAATGAAACTGGCGCTGCACTGGACGATCTGGTGCAAAGCGGCAAAGTGCGCAGTGTCGGTGTGTCCAACTTTCGCCCCTACGACTGGGAATTGTTGCAGTCAGGTATGAAAACCAAGCTGGCGACGAACCAGATTGAAATCTCGCTGGCCGAGATTGCGCCATTTACCAATGGCGATATTGCATTTCACCAACGTCATGATCACGCGATGATGGCATGGTCACCTTTGGGTGGCGGTGATTTGATGACGGGTAAAGGTGCGGTTTCGGATCGTCTGGACGCAATCGCGGCAGAGCAAAACGTAGATCGTGCGGCGGTTGCTGTGGCATTCCTACTGCGTCACCCGTCAAAAATTCTGCCTGTGTTGGGCACCAATAACCTGACCCGCATCGCCACAATCTCTGACGCGATGAAGGTGCAGCTTGACCGTCAAACATGGTTCGAACTGTATGAAGCTGCTTTGGGTCATGAGGTCGCGTGATGTCGTTTCAGGATCGTCATAGCAAAAGCAGCTTTGTGCCGGACGAAAGTAATACGCGGCTTTTGCGCGATGCCTTTGGGCGCTTTGCTACTGGTGTTACGATCGTCACGGCAGCGACGCAAAACGGGGTGGCGGCGATCACTGCCAACAGCTTTTCATCCGTATCGCTGACACCACCCTTGGTGCTGTGGTCACCAGACAAGAATTCGCGCAGGTTTTCATATTTTGAGAACGCCACAGATTACGCGATCCACGTGCTGGCCGATGATCAGGATGATCTTTGTTGGGGCGTGGCCAAAGATGCTTTTGCGCTGAATGACCATGACTTGAGATTGAACGCCGAAGGTGTACCAGTAATCGAAAACTGTCTTGCGCGGTTCGAATGCACAAAGACGGCGGTTTACGAAGGCGGCGATCACGTGATCATGTTGGGTCAGGTGATGCGGGCCGAAATGCGCGAAGAGGGCGATCCGCTTGCGTTTTTTAAAGGACAGATAGGACGGTTTGCGACACAGTAGGATTAGCGTGGTTGGGAGGCCGCGTTGATCCTTGGGGGAGGACAAGATGCAGATACTATTGGTGGCAGCTGGACTGCTCTATCAGGTGAATGGCCGGGTTCTGGCCGTGGGCCGATGGATTGCGGTTAGCGCACTCGCCATCATGGTCTGTCTGATCTTGGGGCAAGTCTTTTTCCGATATGTATTGAACGACGCGCCCAATTGGACGGAAGAGGGCGCGCGGTTTGGCATGTTGTGGATGACGGGTTTGATGGCACCGCTGGCCTATCGTATGGGCGGTTTTGTGGCGATTGATATGCTGGAAGCGGCGCTGCCCAAAGTGTTGGCTGGCCTGTTGGGCATCGTCTTACTGGCAATTTCGCTGTGGGTCTTGATCATCGCGTGGGAACGAGGGTTGAACAACCACCTTGATACGCTGTCAGGGCGCGGTTGTTCCTCATCCCTACGCTGGCCGTTTGGCATTGAGATCGGCAAATGTAAGGCCAAGTTTCAGAATAATTACCAATATGCGTCGCTTTGGGTGGGTATCAATCTGCTGATCCTTGTGAACGTCGAATTGTTGTTACGACAGGTTTTGACCCTCACAGGCTATGGTGATCGCTTGCCCGTCTTGGCCAGCAATGGTGCTGCGGCGGGGGCAGATTAATGTTACTTTGGTTCCTTCCGCTATTCCTCATCTTGATCATGGTTGGCCTGCCGGTGATCTTTGCGCTCTTGGCCTCGCCCTTTGTGCTGATCATGCTCGAAGGGGATCAACGCAATGTTGTCGCCGGACTATATCGTAATCTTTACAATGGCATGGACAGCTTTCCATTGATGGCGCTGCCGTTCTTTATGCTGGCCGGCGAGATCATGAATAGGGGTGGCATCACCCTGCGCTTGGTTGAGTTTTCGCAAGCCTTTATGGGGCATCTGCGCGGGGGGCTGGCGCATGTGAACATCCTGTCTTCGATCCTGTTTGCGGGCCTGTCAGGGTCTGCCGTCGCAGATACTTCTGCGCTGGGTTCAACTTTGATCCCCGCGATGGAAAAGAACGGATATACCCGGAAATTCGCAGCGGCCATTACGGCGGCGAGTTCGGTCATTGGCCCGATCATTCCGCCCTCGGGCATCATGATTATCTATGCCTATGTGATGGGCGAAAGCGTTGCGGCACTGTTCCTAGCCGGGATCGTACCGGGCATTTTGGTTGGTGTCGGTCTGATGGTCATGGTGCGCCTGATGGCGGATCGCTATGACCTACCCAAGGCTGAACGGATTGTGCGCAAGGGACAGTCGATCACGCCGCTAGAATCGCGTGTCAGTTTTATTCTGATCCGCATTAACATCGCCGGATTGCTCTATGCGATTTCCGGGATTGTAACGCGTTTCTTGCCAACCGAGGTCAACGGCTGGCTGATATTCTTGGTCACGCTGCCCATCGCCCACGCCATTGTTGAAGCTATCAAAGCGCGTGTGTCTGATGATTTCAGACTGGTCTGCAAAAAGGCCGTTGCCCCGCTGCAAACCCCCATCATCATCCTTGGCGGGATCCTGATTGGTGTGTTCACCCCAACCGAAGCCTCTGCCGTCGCTGTCGCCTATGCGCTGGTGGTTAGCTTTTTTGTACTGCGTTCAATGAATGGTCGTGACCTTATTGAGGTGCTGACACGGTCCGCCATTTCCACATCTGCTGTGCTGTTGCTGGTCGGCGCGGCGGTTGCATTCAAGACGGTGGTGTCACTGTCTTATGCCCCACAAATCCTGTCTGATTACATCCTGTCACTGTCTGAAAACCCGCTGGTGCTGTTGTTCCTGATCAACCTGTTACTGTTCATAGTCGGCATGTTTTTGGACGCAGGCCCGGCGATCATCATCCTCGGCCCGATCCTTGGCCCAATCTTTGTCGATCTTGGCGTGCACCCCGTACATTTCGCCATCATCATGTCCGTGAACCTCACCGTGGGGCTGGCAACGCCTCCCATGGGATTGGTTCTATTCGTTGCCTCGGCGGTCTCTGGCGAAAAGGTCGAAACCATTTCGCGCGCGATCCTGCCGTTCCTTGCGGTTGAGGTCATTGTGATTTTCCTCATTACCTATGTCCCCGCCATTTCGATGACGGTGCCATATCTGACCGGATTTCTGGGCTGCGGTCCCGAGATCGGTTTCTCGGCTTGTATAAGCCCAACACCGTGATCAAAAATTGGTCATAAACATGAATACAGCATCCATAACAGGGAGAAGAAAATGCTAAAGAAACTCGCGACATTGGCCATGACGGCCGCGCTGCTGGCGGCCCCGGTGGCCTCATGGGCGCAGGATTTTACCATTCGCGCCACGGCCAACTCCAACGAAAACGACGAAGACTATGACGGTCTGGTTGTCTTCAAGAACTACGTCGAGGCGGCCTCAAACGGTCGTATCGCGGTGGAATTGTTCATCGGTACGCAGCTTTGCGCAACAGGCGCGGAATGCCTTGAAGGTGTGGCTGAAGGGTCGATTGACGTCTACATCTCAACCTCTGGTGGTGCTGCGGGTATCTTCCCTTATGTGCAGGTGCTTGATTTGCCGTATCTGATGTCTGATGACCGTGTGGCCGAGGCCGTACTCACAGGCGATTTTGTACGTGAAATGCGCACAATGGCGTTGGAAACATCCGGCGACGCGATCCGTTTGATGACGATTGGTAACACAGGTGGGTGGCGCAACTTTGCCAACACGCAGCGCCGTGTGGCATCGCCGTCCGACATGGAAGGGTTGAAAATTCGTACCGTGGTTGCCGACCTGCCGCAGGAACTCGTCCGTGCAATGGGCGCATCCCCAACGCCGATCCCATGGCCAGAATTGTTCACCTCGTTCCAGACGGGCGTTGTTGAGGGGTCCAAGAATGGCATTACCGATATCATGGGTATGAAGTTCCCAGATGCGGGTTTGCAGTACATGACGCTGGACGGTCACGCCTACATGGGTGCGCTGTGGTGGATGAGCAACGCCAACTTTATGGCGATGCCGGAAGATATGCGCCGCGTTGTTGTGGATGGCTTTAGCCAGTTGCAGCAGGCGACATTCGCCTCACCCAAGCGCAAATCCATCGAAGCCTATCAGGCATTTGTTGAAGGTGGCGGTGATCTATATGTGCCAACACCCGCAGAAAAAGCAGCCTTTGCTGAGGCCGCAGCACCGGTCCAAGATTGGTTCCGTGGCAATGTAGATGGGGGTGACAAAATTCTGGATGCTCTGATCACAGCGGTTGCCACTGCTGAGGCGGATTTGGCTGCGGATTATGCAAAAGACTTGAACTGATCACGATCGGGTGGCGCGGGTTTCCTCGCGCTGCCCACTTACCGAAACGGATACATCCACCCCTTATAGTCATCGACCAAAATATGCGCTTTTCTGATCATCTCTGGGGTCATTTTCTTGACCACTTCTTCAAGGCTGATCGCGGCGTCGGGATCACCGCCAATCGCCGACAGCGTGTACCACATATAGGCGCGCGTCAGATCGACGGCAGGCACGCCGCGCCCAACCTCGTAATACCACCCCACACCAGATTGCGCGCCGGGATGTCCCTTCATGGCGCTGCGCAGATACCATTCAAAAGCCCGCTCATCGTCGCGGGGCACACCCAAACCCATCGCATACATGATGCCGATCAATTCCTCAGCATCCGCATTGCCCGCCCGCGCGGCAGGGGACAATTCGATATAGGCCGCCTGAAATTCGCCGCGCTCCATCATGTCGCGCGCCTCTTCAATATCGGCGCAAACTGGCGTGGCAAAAAGCACCAAAGCATACAGAAATTTCATTGGCGCAACGTCCTTTGTGTTATGGTGCTTATGGGCGCGCACCCCGTCGTCGCTGACGACATGCCGCCTGCACTGACCAAAGAAGATTTTATCGCCTTCTCGACAGAACAAGCCGCCCTTGGCCAGCTTCTATTCTATGATAAAATCCTGTCAGGAAACAAGAATATCAGTTGTGGCACCTGTCACCACCCTAAATTTGGCACCTCTGATGGGTTGTCCTTGGGGATTGGGGAAGGCGGCGTTGGTCTGGGCAAAGACCGCCACGGTGGGGCAGGGCATAGTCGGATTGAACGCCGCGTGCCGCGCAACGCTTTGGCGTTGTGGAACCTTGGCGCGCGCGATGTGCATACGTTGATGCATGACGGTCGCATTAGCCGCGCAGACACCTACGTAAACGGATTTAACACCCCGGCTGAGGAATGGTTGCCAGCGGGTCTGAATTCACTGCTCGCCGCGCAAGCCCTATTCCCTCTGACATCCGAGACTGAAATGGCAGGCGGCACCGGCGAAAACGAGGTCGCTGGCGCTGTTTATGACCGCATCGACAAGGGCTGGCCGATCATCGCCAAACGCGTGCGCAGTATTCCTGAATATGGGCAACATTTCGTTGCGGCCTTTGATCACATCAACGCGCCAGAAGATGTGACAATTGTGGATATCGCCAATGCGCTTGCTGCCTTTCAGACGGTTGAATTCCAAAGCTTTGACAGTCCATTTGATCACTTCTTGGCCGGCGATGATGGCGCTCTTGATGCAAGGCAAAAACGCGGCAAGGCGTTGTTTTTTGGCACAGGAAAATGTGCGGCCTGCCACAGTGGCCCGCTTTTTTCGGATCAGAAATTCCATGCCCTTGGGGTGCCGCCCTTTGGGCCTGGCAGGACGCGCCGCTTTGATTTGATCGCACGCGATGTTGGTCGAATGGGGGAAAGTGACGATCTTGATGACGCCTACCGTTTCCGCACGCCGATGCTGCGTAATGTGGCGTTGAGTGCGCCTTATGGCCACAACGGGGCCTTTGCCACGTTGCCAGCTATGATCCGCCATCATGTTGATCCTGCTGGTAGTTTTGATCTTTGGACACCCAGCGATGCAGGACTGCCAGTGGTTTCATGGCTAGCGCCTGTTGATTTCATCCTTCTGCAAGACAAAGCGGAAATCGCACGCCAACAACGCGCCATAACGCCCATCGGCGCAATACTGTCCGAGGCAGATATTGATGATATCGCAGCGTTTTTGAATGGTTTGACTGGGACCAGCCTTGATGATCCTAGGTTCGGTGTGCCCAAGATTGTTCCCAGCGGCCTACCCGTGGATTAAATACGCGTGCCAAAGATTGCCTTGGGTTAAGTGTCATTTGAGTGAAGAGTTATTTACATTAAAGCTTCGCGCCTTTAACCTGATCCATAGCCAGCCTCGCAAAAGTAGTTCCAGCATTCTTGCGGTGAGAACAGGTCGCACACTTCGGCCAGTGCATCGAACATCTGATCGAAGGTCCTAGCA
>JBARCK010000121.1:0-3569 GCA_049794015.1 Sulfitobacter sp.
GACAGCACTGGCCGAGTGCAATCGGTGTTTCACACGGCCTGCGAGGATCTGATTGATCTCGCTGAAGCAGTCGAGCCGGATCCAATTGAACTCGCCGACTTGTTACTCACGGCTTTGCCTGATGATGACTATGGACACTATCCAGCATTAATTTCAGGTTTGGCACCCATGCTGGGGACAGAGGGTCTGCAGCACCTTGGGGCTGGCATAGCCGCGTTGGGCGAAGATGTGTCTGAGAATTACGCGCTGCGCATGGCGCTTGAAGAGATTGCGGATGCTGAAGGCGATACCGACGCCTATATCGCCCAGCAAAGTGATCTAGCGCGTCAATCATTCAGAGGTGCTGCAGAAATCGCCCAGCGACTTCTGGCGTCGGGGCGGCTTGAAGAGGCCTGGGCGGCGATTAACGCGCCCGACGAGGATGATCGCGGATGGATCCCTTATGAGTGGGAAGCGACCCGGATCAGTGTGATGCAGGCGATGGGGCAAACGGATGCGGCCCGGGCGTTCATGTGGACCTGTTTTGCACGTAGCTTAAACTCGGACCACCTGCGCGCATGGCTCGCTGGCCTGCCAGATTTTGAGGACGTCACGGCGGAGGACCACGCTTTTGAGCATGCAAAGGGCTTTGAGAGCTTCACAACGTCATTGCATTTCTTGATGACATGGCCCGCATTTGCTCAGGCGGCAGCCCTAATCACCAATCGCGCCGCCGAAATCGACGGGAACCACTACGAGCTTTTGGGACAAGCCTCTGAAGTGCTAGAAGAGCGGTATCCGCTGGCCGCAACACTTCTGAAGCGCGGGCTGATCGACTTTGCGCTTAAGAATGGTCGTGTCAAACGCTACCCCCATGCCGCGCGCCACTTGCGCGAGTGTAAAAATCTAGCCGCAAGGATTGATGCGTTTGCTCCGTTTGAAACACATGAAGTCTATGTTGCGGACTTAAGGTTTGTTCATGGGAAGAAGACATCGTTTTGGGGGCCGGGGATGTGATAACCAGAGTACCACTAGCCCGTGTTCTTATTTTGTTCTTACGCGCATAATCATACTTATGTTAAATTACGACGCTGTAGAGGGCTAATTTCCAGTTTTCAATGTAACCGAAACTGCTAGTTCTCGGAACTTCTCATCACTAACGACAGTTCACCGCGAATATATGCGCAATGGCTTCAGATATAGCGTATTTAGATTTTCACCCATCAGTTGGTTTGCGTCGCGTCGCTATCACATCCCGTAGGTGAACAAGAACAATCTTCAAACCCGTGTTTGCAACAACCGCCACAGTGCTCAAGCAGACTGTCGCGCAATGCTGCGCGCGCACGGTGAAGGCGCACACCTAAGGCCCCAACTGACACGCCAAGGTCATTTGCAACTGATTGCCGGTCTTCGTCTTCGATATCCAAGCGACGTATGAGATCACTTTGGTCGGGGCGCATGGATGGTACGAGCCCCGCTACACATTGGCAAACGTGATTGAATTCCTCAGCGCCGTCTTCGCTGACTTCGACCGTTTTCTGTTCATTCTCAAAAGCAGCACTTAGCCTGCGACCACGCCCAACCTTGCGGTAATGATCGTTTAAAGTAGAGCGCAGGACCGCATAGAGCCACGCCGTAAGTTTGTCTGTTTCAAGCAATTGGTCTTTGCGCTGCATGACCCTGATGCAGAATTCTTGCAAGACATCCTCTGCCTCAGCCAAGTTTCCTAACCGTTTGACCAAAAAACCAAGAAACATTGTCCGTTTCGCGGAAAGTGCCTCGACCGACGGGTCGACGGTTGGTTGAATGTTAGCGGAAAACTGATCGCTATCCCTCAATTGACCGGCCCTCTCTCAAAATAGAAACGTGGCCCGTGCGATTGTCAAAAGTGGCGGCACAAGACCTCCCAAAACGTAATCCAAAATCAGCAGAAATGCAAATACCGCGTTAGGGCCACAGGCCCCAACTGATCACGAGCACCGCCGCCAATATGACATCAATTATGATTCAGAACGGGACATACCATTGTGGGACATCCGTCAAGAAATGAGACTTCCTATGATGAAGCATGCCCCAAACCGCGTGTCCCGCCAGTCCAACAGGAATGATCCAAGGCGTTAGGACCAATCCATCGGCAAAAGCAGGTGTGGGACACTCACGGCAAGTGCTACGATCAGACCGCCCCGCGTAGAATTAGTGCCAAATAATGTCAGCAATTCACATGCCCTACATGGCATGATCATTATCGTCGGATGGGGCCACGTACCATTGTTTCAAATATATCCGCTGGAACCCAAAAACAGCTCCGATCGCGACAGCTGCAATGAAAACAATCATCGGGTCCGACCCTAATTTCATAGTGGTGAACGCTGCAAGAACAGCCGCGTCAAACGCCAGTGCGCACATCAAAATGACCCCGTTTGCGCCGATTTCGTGCCGCAAGTGCCGGAACACGCCCCAATGCACCAGCATATCCATGATCAGGTAAAAGAACGCCCCGAGCGAGGCGATCCGGCTGAGGTCGAAAAACACGGCCAAAATCGATGCCATAATAACAGTGTAAACCAACGTATGGCTACGGACTGGTCCTGACATCCCGAAATGTCGATGCGGAATCATCTTCATATCTGTCAGCATGGCCAACATCCGCGAGACGGCAAAAACACTCGCTAGAACACCTGATGCAGTCGCAACGGCGGCCAGAACAACCGTGAGATAGGACCCCGCTTGGCCAAACGCAGGTGCGGCGGCTTCAGCCAGTGAATAGTCTTTGGCGGCAACGATCTGATCTATGGTCAGATTTGACCCGACCGCCAGTGCAACCAACAAATAGATCACAACACAGATCGCAATCGCGATCATGATCGTGCGCCCCACGTTGCGGTGAGGGTCCGAGATTTCCCCGCCGCTGTTCGTGATTGTTGTGAAGCCTTTGAATGCAAGGATCGACAACGCAACCGACGCCACAAATCCGGTCGCATCAAACGCGACAGCACTGTTGCTGGCATTCGGAAAACTAAACCCGCCCGCCCAGAGCGCAACAATGCCAAACACTGCGATGCCGCCAATTTTCACGACAGCCATGATGATCGACAGCAGGCCCACTGATCTGTTGCCCGAGATGTTCACAAGAAACGCAAACAAGATCACGCCAACAGCCAGAATAGGGATAAAAGGACCGCTAGATATGTCAAACGGGCGCAGCACATAGGTCGCAAATGTCCGCGCCACAAGGCTTTCGGAAATCACCATCGACAGCGCCATCAGCAAAGCGGCGGCCGCAGCAATCGCACCCGGCCCGTAGGCCTTTTGCAAAATCATCGCGACGCCACCTGACGACGGCCACGCGTTCGACATCTTGATGTAGCTGTAGGCACTGAACGATGTGATGATCGCGCCCAACACAAATGACAGCGCAAAATACGGCCCTGCCAGCTGGGCGATCTGACCAGTCAAAGCAAAGATCCCTGCCCCGATCATCACCCCCGTCCCCATGCCCACAGCGCCGCTGAGACTGATCGAGCCGCTTTTCAGGTCTGTATTGTTCGTATCTGCGCCGCCGTGGTCATGTTGCATTGGATATCCTTGGG
>JBARCK010000122.1:0-41605 GCA_049794015.1 Sulfitobacter sp.
CTCATGTGGCACCGTATCTTGGGCCAGATGGGCATGACGTATTGGCCGGTGCTGAACAATCAACAGATAAGTTTGAGGCGTTCTTTGCCGGGTTTGCCCGGGCTGGGGGAATTTGAGGGGGAAGAGGGGGCTCTGCCCCCCGTGGCCTTTATGGCCACGTCCCCCGCGGGTATTTCTGAAAGGGTGAATGGAAGAAAAAGACACCGCGTTTGAGCAGGCGTTTTACATCGAGAACGATGTTCCACATCCGCAAGCTGATGTGGCGTTTGGATTTTCAATGACAAAGCGCGCGCCAATCAGTTCTTCGGAGAAATCAATCACAGCATTGGCGAGAAACGGCAGGGATACGCTGTCGACAACGACCTTTTGCCCTGATCCTTCAAGGATGAGATCATCGTCTGCGGGCACGTCCAGCGCAATTTCATATTGAAACCCTGAACATCCGCCGCCCTCAACCGCGATGCGCAATGCCTTGCCATCACCGGCCGCACCAATCTCAGCGAGGCGTTCAAAGGCGCGTGTCGTCACTTTGGGGGGAAGGTTCATTTCATGTCTCCGCAGGGTCGGTTTCAATCCGGCTGTGGTTACAATATAGAAAGCCCAAGGACAGGCCACAAGGACCAGCCGCAATGCGCGCATCTTTTGCCTCGAATCCTATGACCAGCAAGGGACGGCGGGTCTGGGAAGAGGAAAGCACATTTCGATCCTGCTTTCAGCGGGACCGGGACCGTATCATTCACGCCAGTGCGTTTCGCCGGCTCAAACACAAAACCCAAGTTTTTGTGGAGCATGAGGGCGATTATTATCGCACCCGTTTGACCCATTCGATTGAGGTTGCCCAAGTGGCGCGCACGATTTCGGGTGCGTTGGGCTTAAATGGCGAGCTGACCGAAGCTGTCGCATTGGCGCATGATCTGGGGCACACGCCGTTTGGGCACACGGGTGAGGATGCGCTTCATGCGTTGATGGAACCCTACGGCGGCTTTGATCATAACGCGCAGGCGATTAAGATCGTTACCTCGTTAGAGCGGCATTATGCGGAATTTGATGGGCTGAACCTGACATGGGAAACCTTGGAGGGCATCGCCAAGCACAACGGCCCGGTGACTGGCGATCTGCCCCATGCCTTATCAGGTTACAATGCGCTGCACGATTTGGAACTGCACACCCATGCCAGTGCAGAGGCGCAGGTGGCCGCACTTTCTGACGATGTTGCCTATAACAATCATGATTTGCACGACGGTTTGCGCGCTGGATTGTTTAGCGAAGAAGAAATAGCTGAACTGCCGTTGATCGGTGACGCCTATGCGCGGGTGGATCACCTGTATCCAGAGACTGATCGCTATCGACGTCGCCATGAGGCATTGCGACGTGTGTTTGGGGTGATGGTCAGTGATGTGATTGAAACGTCAAAGGGTCTGTTGGCCGAGTCCGGGGCACAGTCTTCTGCTGACATTCGCCACCTTGGACGTCCGGTCATTCGATTTTCTGATCAGATGTTCCGCGACCTGCGCGAAATTCGACGTTTCCTTTTCCAACGCATGTACCGCGCGCCGTCGGTTATGGAAAAACGCGCTGAAGTCACGCAGGTGGTCGAGGATTTGTTTCCTCTGTTCTTGGAAAATCCACAAATGTTGCCACGCCATTGGGCACGTCAGATTGATGAAGCCGCCCAAGATCGCACCGCCTTGGCGCGTATGGTGGCGGATTATATTGCGGGCATGACGGACAGATATGCATTCCAGGAACACGCGCGGTTAATCATGAAGGCGTAGAGCGCTTTATTTCACATTAAGAATATGTTAATGAAGGTTAACTTATTCTGGTCTGCTGCCCTTGTCCTTTAGTTCTGCCATTACGAACCGCACTGTTGTGATCCTTTCAGCCTGCCAATCACCCGGCGCTGAGATGGCGTTGGCATGTGCGCGTGGCGGTGCGCGGGTGGTGGCAATCGACAACGATGCAGAAGGGTTGAACAGGTTGGCGGCGGACTGCCCTGATCGTATCGAACCGCTGTCTGTTCAGGGCAATCAGGTAGAAACGTTGCGTTTGCTCAAAGATGCGTGGGGGTCAGAGCCTATTCATCTGGTGGTAAATTTAATGCCGCTAGAATTCCCACACAACATCACTGAACAGATGCGGGCGCTTACCATCATCATGCGCTCAATGGGGCGTGGATTGATCGCGGGCAAAGGCGCGTTGGTGACTGTGACGGCCCGGCCAAATGATCCGCTTGCGCTGGTTGAACAGGGCATGTGTGGCGCGCTGCGGTCTGCGGGTGCCTCATTGGCGTCGATATTCAGCCCAAAATCCGTTCGAATACATACGGTTACGGTGCCCAAGGGCAATCCGGAACTGGCGTTAGAGACTGTGTTTTTCCTCGACAATCCACAGACACGTTACCTCAAAAATGCTGAGTTTGATCTAAGCGCCTGATTTCCCATATGACGTCACATGCGTGCGGTTGATTGACTGCACTTGTCCAAGTGATACATGGGCGGGGAATAAGGAACGCTGATATGAACCTCTTTGCTGAAATTCGCACGCTGATCATCGCCACGCTGGAACAGATGGTTGCACAGGGCACATTGCCTGCTGGCCTCAATATGGATGCCATTACGGCAGAACCACCGCGCGATGCATCACATGGCGACATGGCCACCAATGCGGCAATGGTATTGGCAAAACCAGCAGGGATGAAGCCACGCGATATTGCTGAAAATTTGGCTGAATTGCTGGCCCAAGATGCACGTATCACATCAGCAGAGGTTGCAGGACCAGGGTTCTTGAACCTGCGGTTGGCACCTGCCTTGTGGCAAGGCATCGCAGCGGCGATTCTCACACAAGGCACTGATTTTGGCCGCGCCACTTTGGGGCAGGGCCAAAAAGTTAACGTTGAATATGTCTCGGCCAACCCGACAGGGCCATTGCACGTGGGGCACACGCGGGGTGCTGTGTTTGGGGATGCATTGGCGAGCCTGCTTGACTATGCGGGCTGGGATGTCACGCGTGAATACGTCATCAATGATGGCGGCAGTCAGATCGATACGCTGTCACGTTCGGTTTACCTGCGCTACCTTGAGGCACATGGCCAAGATGTGGATTTCCCCGAAGGGACATACCCCGGTGATTATCTGATTCCGGTTGGTCAAAAGCTGAAGGATCAGGTGGGTGACCAATACCTTGATGCGCATGAGGATGAATGGCTGATCCCGATCCGCAATTTTGCCACAGATGAGATGATGGACCTGATCCGCGCTGACCTTGCGCAATTGGGTGTCAAAATGGATCGGTTCTTTAGCGAAAAATCACTTTATGACACAGGCAAGATTGAAGCCTGCCTGCAAAAGCTGGACGACAAGGGCTTGATCTATGTTGGCACGCTGGAACCACCGAAGGGTAAATTGCCCGAAGGCTGGGAGGCACGCGAGCAAACCTTGTTTAGATCAACTAAATTTGGTGACGATGTGGATCGCCCGATCAAGAAATCGGATGGCAGTTGGACCTATTTTGCGCCTGACATTGCCTATCACAATGACAAGGTTGAACGCGGTTATGACGCGCTGATCAATGTCTTTGGCGCGGACCATGGCGGATATGTTAAACGGATGAAAGCAGCCGTCAGCGCGCTGTCCGATGGCAAGGTGCCGCTGGATATCAAGCTTACGCAATTGGTGAAGCTGTATAAAAACGGTGAACCCTTCAAGATGTCCAAACGGGCAGGGACGTTTGTGACCCTGCGCGATGTGGTGGATCAGGTGGGTGCTGATGTGACACGGTTTGTCATGTTGACCCGCAAGAACGACGCGATGTTGGATTTCGATTTCGACAAAGTGCTTGAGCAAAGCCGCGAAAATCCGGTGTTCTATGTGCAATATGCCCATGCGCGTGTTGCATCTGTTCTGCGCAAGGCTGTGGATGCGGGGATCGCTGTGGATGATGCGACATTGCAAGGCGCGGACCTGAGCAAGCTTGATCACGAGGCCGAATTGAAGGTGCTGCAAAAGCTGGCTGAATGGCCGCGCTTGGTTGAAAATGCGGCGCGCACCAATGAACCACACCGCGTTGCATTCTACCTTTATGAACTGGCAGGTGAACTGCACGGGCTTTGGAACCGCGGCAATGACGATACGTCCTTGCGCTTTATTCAAGAGGACGATCCTGCGACCTCTCAGGCAAAAATTGCGCTTGCGCGGTCCACGGCGATTGTAATTGCGGCCGGTCTTGGTATTCTGGGCGTAACACCGGCGCAAGAGATGCGATAACACGCACGCGCGCCGTCACAGGCAAACCAAAGAATGACCCGCATGGCAAAGTACCGTTGTGGGCAGCGAGGCAGCAATGGCAGACTATACAACCTCCCCTATGGCGGGCGGCCACCAGCCCGATTCCGGCGCATCATTTAGTGTTGCGCCGCGCACTAACCATCTGACAACACTGGCAAACCTAACAGGTGCAGCGGTATCACTGGCATTGGTCGTTGGCATCGGTGTCTGGGGATATAAATTACTGGTGCGTGACGTGAGTGGCATCCCGGTGGTGCGTGCTGCCGCAGGTGAAATGCGCGTGCGGCCTGCTGACCCGGGTGGTGAATTGGCCCAGCATCAAGGATTGTCTGTGAACGTTGTTGCTGCCGAAGGCAGTGCCGGACGTCCTGCGGATCAATTGCGTCTGGCCCCCCAAGCCGTCGATCTAGCCGATGAAGATCAAGTTATTCCAACCGCAATGGTTGCACCTGCGCCACAGGACAGGCTGCCCGAAAACCTGCCAGAGATACGTGCGACAGATGTTGCCGCAGCACTGGAATCTGGCAATGTGGATGATTTGGTGGCACAGTTGACCGCTGGTGTTGCCCCGCTTTCTGACCTGAGCGTTGAGCCAGAAGAGGTTGTTGCGACGATCACGGCAGATGTGAATGCCGCCGTTCAAGCCGCGCAACAGCCTGTCACAGCCGCTATTGATGCGCCGGGTGTGCGCCAATCCTTGCGTCCCAAAAAGCGTCCCGCGACCCGGGCCGTTGTTGTTCAGGCATCATTGAACACATCCAGCTCAAGCAGCGGCGAAGTTGACGCCAAATCCTTGCCTGTGGGCACCCGTTTGGCGCAATTGGGTGCCTTTGACAGCCCCGAAGTTGCCCGCGAGCAATGGGATCAATTGCAGGGCCGTTTTGGTGCCTTTTTGGAAGGCAAACAACGCATTGTGCAAAAAGCAACGAGCGGCGGGCGGGTGTTTTACCGGTTGCGGGCCATGGGTTTTGAAGACATTGCTGAAGCCCGTCGGTTCTGTTCGGCGCTTGTCGCTGAAAACGCCGATTGTATCCCAGTAGTAACACGCTGATGCGCCCCTTTGGCGGTGATAAAGCGCGCCCCTTTGGGGCGACGATCCTTGATGCGACGGGGCATCGTCTAACCGCCGATGAAAAAGCGTTTTTTCGGGATGCCAATCCATTTGGCTTTATCTTGTTTGCGCGCAATATCGATACACCGGATCAGGTGCGTGCCTTGTGTGAGGATATGCGTGCGGCTGTGGGGCACGACGCGGTGATCACCATCGATCAAGAGGGCGGACGCGTCCAACGCATGCGTGCACCGCATTGGCGTGAATGGCTACCGCCGCTGGATTTTGTTGCCATTGCCGGGGAACAGGCCGAGCAAGCGATGTACTTGAAATATCGCATCATCGCGCATGAATTGCGCAGCGTTGGGATTGATAGCAATTGTGCGCCGATGGTGGATGTTGCCGGTCCTGCCACCCATGAATTTCTGCGCAACCGCTGTTATGGCAGTGATCCCGCGCGTGTTGCTTTGATGGGCTGTGCGGCGGCAAATGGTATGCTGGCGGGCGGCGTTTTACCTGTGGTCAAACACATGCCCGGCCATGGCCGCGCCACGATGGACAGCCATTTTGACCTTCCGCGTGTCGATGCGCAACGTGATGATTTGGATTGTATCGATTTTGCACCCTTTAAGGCACTGAACGATCTGCCGATGGGGATGACCGCGCATTTGGTTTACAGTACGATTGATCCGACCCCTGCAACATTGTCGCCCAAGATGATGGAGGTGATCCGCGATGATATCGGCTTTGATAACCTGATCATGACCGATGATATTTCCATGAAAGCGCTAAAAGGTACTCCCGCTGAAAACGCGGCGGGGGCAATAGCGGCAGGGTGTGACGTGGTTTTATACTGCAATGCCCCTTTGGGGGACCGTCGTGCAGTGGCCGAAGCTGCGGGTGAAATGAGTACAGCGGCGCAAGCCCGTGCGCTGCGTGCGCTCGAAATGCGTAAAACCCCCGATGATATTGACATTTCCGCCCTCGACGCCCAGCTTGAGGCGCTTTTGGGCGGGGCAGGACATGGCTGAAACCACATCGTTTGAAGAAGATGCCGTATCCGTCGCTGAACGGGTCGCAGCAGAGGCATTGATCATTGACGTCGATGGCTTTGAAGGGCCGCTTGACCTGCTTTTGACGCTTAGTCGGACCCAAAAAGTTGATTTGCGTAAAATTTCCGTCCTGCAATTGGCGCGGCAATATCTGACATTTGTGGAAAAGGCGAAAGCACTGCGGCTGGAACTCGCGGCAGATTATCTGGTGATGGCGGCGTGGTTGGCGTTTTTGAAATCGCGTTTGTTACTGCCCCCAGACCCCACTGAAGATGGCCCATCGGGTGAAGAACTGGCGGCGCATTTGGCCTTTCAACTGGAACGCTTGCAAGCCATGCGCGATGTTGCTGCGCGCCTGATGGCGCGTGACCAATTGGGCCGTGATTTCTTTGCGCGGGGGCAAACCCACGAGGTCCAGCGTACCCGCCGCGTGACCTATACGGCGACTTTGCTGGATCTGATGCAGGGTTATGCGCGCATTCGTACACGGGATGATTTTCGCCCTTTTGTGATGGACCGCGATGCTGTGTTCACCATGGAGCAGGCGTTGGAGCGGATGCGTGGGCTGATCCGCTATGCGGGTGAATGGGGTGACTTGATGAGTTTTCTGCCCGAAGGATGGGAGACCGATCCGGTACGGCGGCGTTCGGCCACAGCCGCGACTTTTGCGGCGTCTTTGGAGTTGGTAAAAGAGGGCCATCTGGAAATCAGGCAAAGTGGCATGTTTGCCCCAATTCAGTTGCGTAAGAAAGATTAAGATCATGTCAGAAGATATTGAAGAACAAGAAGAAAGCCTTTTCGAAGCGCCTCCCATGGCAGAACAAGAGCGCATGTTAGAGGCGGTGCTGTTTGCCACCGCTGAGCCGATCACGCTTAAGGAACTTGAAGCGCGGATGCCGCATGGCTGTGATGCGGGTGAGGCGATGGTTTACCTGCGCAAACGCTATGATGGACGCGGGGTTCAGGTGGCAAAGATTGGCGATGGCTATGCGATGCGCACTGCTGCTGACCTTGGATTCTTGATGCAAAAAGAAACGGTTGAGGTGCGCAAGTTAAGCCGGGCCGCGATTGAGACACTTGCGATCATTGCCTATCATCAACCCGTGACCCGTGCCGAGATTGAGGAAATTCGCGGTGTGTCGGTGTCGCGTGGGACCGTGGATCAATTGCTGGAACTCGAGTGGATCCGCTTTGGCCGCCGCAAGATGACGCCGGGCCGCCCCGTTACTTTTGTTGTGACGCAAGGGTTTCTGGATCACTTTGGCCTTGAGAACGCGCGTGATTTGCCGGGTCTCAAAGAATTACGTTCTGCTGGATTGCTCGAAAATCGGCCACCACCCGGCACGCTTCCGATCATGGGTGAGGGCGAGGTTGAGGAAGAAAGCACCGAAGGGCAAAGCGAGCTTTTTGAAGATTAAGTGCGAAAACGCCTGAAAATCGCCGCATTCCGTACTATATAACAGGGTGAGGCAAAATAGGGATCAGTCAATGAACCAGATTATCAACATGATCATCCGTCAGGTGATGAACCAATTGATCAGACGCGGCGTAAGCGCGGGTATTGATCAAGCAGGCAAGATGGGCAAGCGTCGCCAGCAGCAGCCGCAGGGCGAGGTTGACGATTTTGGCAACCCGAACCCGGTGCAGCAGTTAACCCGCGAAGAACGTCAAGCACGCCGCCAGGAACGTCAGCAGCGCCGTTTGGATACAGGCAATGCCAAGCAATCCATGAAGGCCGTGCGCCGGATGTCGAAGTTTTAAGCCGCCGCTGACTTGAAGTGCTTTGACAGCTTCAACCCTTGGCCCTGATAATTCGACGCAATGCCAACGCCGTATAGCTGCGTTGGCACTTCTGTCATGCGTTCATAGACCAAACGCCCGACCACTTGCCCGTGTTCCAGCACAAAAGGTGCCTCGTGACAGCGCACCTCAAGCACGCCACGTGATCCTGCACCACCTGCATCGGCATAGCCAAAGCCGGGGTCAAAGAACCCTGCATAATGCACACGGAATTCACCTACCATCGCGAGGTAAGGGGCCATTTCAGCAGCGTATTGCGGCGGAATCGTAACGGCCTCGCGGCTGACCAAAATATAGAAGGCACCGGGGTCCAGAATGATCTGGCCATTGCTGGAATGGACTTCTTCCCAATAGTGGGCAGGTTCATAATAGCCAATGTTATCAAGGTCTATGACGCCAGTATGGGGTTTTGCCCGATAGCCGACCAGCGTGGTATCTGGTAGTTTCAGGTCAACCGAAAAACCCAATCCTTCGTCAATCACAGCGTCACCATCCACCAGCGGTGTATCAGCGTGCAGTGCGCGCAAAGCCGCATCATTCAACATCGCATCGCCGCGACCAAACCGGATTTGGTTGAGGCGCATACCGGGGCGTACAAGAACCGAAAATGAGCGCGGGCAAATCTCTGCGTAGAGCGGGCCATGATATCCCGGGGCCACACGGTCAAATTCGCTGCCGCCATCGGTGATGGTGCGGGTTAATAGATCAAGGCGCCCGGTCGAGCTTTTGGCGTTGGCCACCGCAGACAGGTCAGCAGGCAAGGCAAGGCTTTCCATCAAAGGCACGACATAGACGCAGCCTTTTTCGAGCACGGCACCGTCGGTCAAATCTACGCGGTGCATCTCAAACTCTGTCAAACGGTCCGCGACCTTTGCACCTTTGCCAGCAAGGAAGGATGCGCGCACGCGGTAAGCAACGTTGCCAAGGCGCAGATCAAGGCTGGCGGGCTGGATTTGCGCAGGGATCACAGCGGGGTTGGCAGTGATTTCACCATCCGCAATCATCGCTGAAATATGCTGATTTGGGATAACGCCGTGCACCGGAGAATTCATGCGCCAAGGCCTCTTTTAATGACAAACGCCCGCATCCCAAGGGTGCGGGCGTGATGTTTGGTCGGGCTAGCAGGACTCGAACCTGCGACCTTCCGTCCCCCAGACGGACGCGCTACCAGACTGCGCCATAGCCCGACGAATGCGTTACGGGGAATTCCACAAACAATAATTATTGCGAATGTCCCGTAAGCGCAAAGCGCGTCAGGGTATTCGCGATTCATGATTTTCCCGAAACGCGTCACGGGCGGTACATAACCGATCTTGCCATGCGTGCAAGAGGGAATTGCCCGTTCTTGCATGGTCTGGTTCAGTCTTTGGCGGGTGGTGGCGTGACACCACGGCGACGCACGGCCATCGAATCACGCAAAGCGGTCAGTTGCTTTAGCAATGTGCGTGCTTGATCTATCTGATCCGGCTTGATTTTGCGTGCGCGAAAGGCGGCGCTGAGCGCGGCTGGGGCAGCCGGAAAATCCGCTTCGGGGGTAAAGGCGGGCAGGTCAATGATGCGTGGCTCTGGTTTTTCCTCGACTTCTGGCACCGGTTCAGGTTCTGGCGCGGCGACTGGTTCAGGCATCGGTTCTGGATCAGGCGCGGCTTTAGAAGCTTCTGTTTCTTGAGGTTCTGGAGCATCCGGGATTGTGGGCTTTGGCGCGCTTGCATCTTGATCGGCCAAGGGGCGGCGCAGGAATGCGGGCAGGGCCGCCGCAGGGGCAGGTTGCTCTGCCTCGGGCTGCTCTTTGTCTGGTTCTGGTGTGGGGTCTTCTTGCGCAGCCGGTGCCTCTGGCTCTTGAGGTGCTGGTTCGGTCTCAGCCTTTGGCTCTGCAACGGGTGCTTCTGGTTCGGCCGCTACGGCCTCTGTCTCTTCGACGTCAGGTGTCGCTTCGACGTCAGGTGTCGCTTCTTGCACCTCGGCTTCTGGTGCAGCAGGCTCTGGCTCGCTTGCTTGCTCAGGTGCCGCTTCGGTTTCAGGCTCGGGCGCTGAGACTTCAGATTCTGGTGTCACTTCAACGGCAGGCTCTTCAGGCATGTCTTCTTCTGGTGGTGACGCATCTGGCGCTTCGGCAGTGGTATCGATTTTGGTTTCTTCTGGCACCACTTTTTCTTTGGTATCAGTGCTTTGAGGTTCATCTTTATCAGCTTTCGCCGCGCTGCTGCCCTCAAAGCTTAACACAACACCCTTTTCTTCTTCGGGTGCGACAACGGCAGTCGCGGGTTTTTCCGATGGCTTTGGCGTGGCCTCATCCAGCTGCGACATAGTCAGTTCGTCCAATGGTTCGGACATGTCAGCAACATATGTCATGCCTTCTTCACGCAGGATTTTTTGCACGCCTTTGATGGTCAGACCATCCTCGTGCAGCAGTTGTTTGATGCCACCCAACAGCAACATATCAGCAGGGCGATAATAGCGCCGCCCGCCAGCACGTTTGATCGGTTTGACTTGGGTGAATTTGCTTTCCCAAAAGCGCAGGACATGAGCTTGAATGCCCAGCCAATCAGCGACTTCAGATATGGTACGAAAAGCGTCAGGCGATTTGGCCATGGATCAGGACTTGTTCCCGTCTGCAACGCGATCTTTCATCAAGTGCGAAGGCCGGAAGGTCAACACGCGGCGCGGATTGATTGGCACCTCTTCACCGGTCTTTGGATTGCGGCCCACGCGTGCGGTTTTATCACGCACTGAGAACGTTCCAAATGATGATATTTTGACCTGCTCACCTGACACCAGTGCGTCCGACATGTGATCCAACACAGCTTCAACCAGCTGTGCACTTTCGTTGCGTGACAGACCGACTTCGCGAAACACCGCTTCGCTTAGATCCATGCGCGTCAAAGTCTTGTTAGACATTCCATCCCCCACGTATTTTCACCACATTAGGCCGTTGCGATTTTAGGAGTCAATATCAATGGCTTGCACAGACTAGTTTCCGCCGAAGATTAAGATGTGTTTTTAAACGCTTACCAGCGCAGAACCACAGCACCCCAGGCCAAACCGCCGCCGATGGCTTCGGTGACGACCAGATCGCCGTCTTTGATGTCACCGCGCGCACGGCCCACCGACAGCGCCAGTGGAATTGATGCCGCAGAGGTGTTGCCATGATCTTGAACCGTGACGACAACCTGTTCCATCGGCAAGTTCAGCTTTTTGGCGGTGCCTTGAATGATACGAATGTTGGCTTGATGGGGCACAATCCAATCGACATCCTCAGCAGTGACACCTGCGCGTTCCATTGCGGTTGTTGCCGTGGCGGCCAGTTTTTCAACCGCGTGGCGGAAGACCTGATTGCCCTGCATCCGCAGATATCCGGTGGTGCCAGTGCTGGTGCCGCCATCAACGTACAACAAGTCGCGGTAACGCCCGTCAGAGTTTAGATCGGTCGCCAAAATGCCTTGATCTTTGGATGTGCCCGCACCTTCACGCGCTTCAAGTAATACAGCGCCCGCGCCGTCGCCAAACAGCACACAGGTTGAACGATCTGTCCAATCCATGATCCGGCTAAAGGTTTCTGCACCAATCACCAGCACACGTTTGGCCTGACCTGAAACGATCAGGGCATTGGCGTTAGAGAGGGCATAGACGAAACCGGCGCACACGGCTTGCACATCAAAAGCGAAACCTGACGTCATGCCCAATTGGTCCTGCACCATGGTTGCCGCTGAGGGGAATGTCAGATCGGGCGTCGACGTTGCGACCACAATGGCGTCCACATCATCTGGTGTCAGTCCCGCATCCTTGAGGGCTGCCTGTGCGGCAGAGGTCGCCATGGATGACGTTGTTTCACCTTCGGCCGCAAAATGGCGTCGCTCAATACCGCTGCGGGATTTTATCCAAGCATCATCTGTTTCCAGCGTTTTCTCAAATTCAGCATTTTCAACGACACGGGCTGGCAAATAATGGCCGCACCCGATGACAACAGCGCGTGTTTTCATTCGCTTGGTTCCTCAACGGGTAGGGCGGCAGCGACACGTGCTGCCAGTTTATCATTAAAGTTGTTCATCGACAGTTGTGCCGCTAATTTGATGGCTGCTGAAACCCCTGTTGCGTCGGCAGACCCATGGGATTTCACAACTGTGCCATTTAGGCCCAAAAACACGCCACCGTTCACACGGCGCGGATCAATCTTTTTGCGCAACCGCATCAGCGAAGAATACGACAACAGCGATGCCAGCTTTGACAGCAGCGAATAATTGAAGGCTTCGCGCAGCCGATTGCCGATTAGGCTGGCGGTGCCTTCACCGGTTTTGATCGCGACGTTGCCAGTAAAGCCATCAGTCACGATCACATCGGCACGGTTACCAGAAATATCGCCGCCCTCAACAAAGCCGACAAAATCATAGCCTGCGATATCGGATTGATCGCGAATCAGATCATAGGCTTCTTTGAGTTCACTGCGGCCTTTGTGTTCTTCTGTGCCCACATTCAGCAGGCCCACGCGCGGGCGCTCAATATCCATGCCATTGCGCGCATAAGACATGCCCATCAACGCATAACGCATCAGATCATCCGCATCAGCGCGTATGTCCGCGCCAACATCCAGCATAACGTTAAAGCCTTGCGGGTTTGAGGACGGATAAAGCACGGCAATGGCGGGTCGGTTCACACCGGGAATTTTTCGAAGACGAATCATCGAGACCGCCATCAATGCGCCTGTATTGCCACAGGACACTGCCACAGCGGCATCACCGGTGCGCACAGATTCGATGGCCGACCACATGGATGTGTCCTTGCCTGTGCGCAGCACTTGGCTTGGCTTGTCGTCCATTGTCACAACATCAGCGGTGTGGCGTATTTCGCATATACCCGCGAGTTCACGGCGTTTTGCAACCAGCGGGGCCAGCTGTGCCTCATCACCGTGCAAAATAAATGCGATGTCGCGGTTCGCCTTTGCAGACAAAGCACACCCGGCAACTACTGCTGCCGGGCCCTGATCGCCCCCCATGGCATCAACCGAAATGAGAGTGCGGCCTGAATGCACAGGCTTGGAATTCGCGGATCTGTGATCGGTCGGGGCCGTCATCTGTTGCGAAAACCTCTTTTGATCTGGATTGAAATGTGACGCAGCTTAAGCCGCGTCATCTTCCAAGTCGATCTCTTCAGTCAAAGCGACAATTTCATTGTCTGCATAGTGACCGCAAGATGCACAAATGTGGTGTGGGCGCTTCAGCTCACCACAGTTTGAACACTCGTTAGGGTTCGAGGCGCTGAGCGAATCATGTGCGCGACGGTTGTTGCGACGCGACTTGGAAACTTTATTCTGCTGGACAGCCATGTCTGGTGCCTTTGTCTTTGGGGTTAGGAGCAAAGGCAAATGCCATGTCTCAACCGTGTTTCAAATTCATCCCGTTCGGGCGTGACGTCGCTTTAGGCGCACGGCCTCGCAATGTCCAACCTTAATTGGGGTAAGGGCGGCAAAATACTGCGAAACCGATATGATGCAAGTAGGTATTTTGGTCGTGATTGCAACATATCCTCACAACATCAGTGTCCGCCCTTTTTCAATTGATCCTTAAGGTCTGCAAGCCCGGCAAATGGGCGCGCATCCTCATCGGTCATCGGGGCTTCACCGGGTTTGGTATAGACCATTTGCCCCAGTTCAACGTCGTCTTTGCGTGGATAATCCGGCACCCGCAGCGTCAATGCTTCTTGCATGACAAGGGCGGGATCGATCCACTGGCCAAGGCGTTCTGTGCTTTCGTCCTCGGGCATTTCTGCTTCTGGTTCGTCAGGATCACTGTAGTCGTGAACAAATTGACGGGTGATATCTGCATCAATCCGCGTGGTCACAGGCTCCAAGGTAATCACGCAGGGTTGAACAACCGTTGCACCCAATCGTCCTTCTAGTTTCCAATCTGTATTACCTGACGGCACAATGCGCCCAACAAAGCTAAGCTTGCGCAGGCTGGAAAGATCTAAAGTTGTGGCGATTTCAGCAAGTTTCGCGGCATCTGGGCGCAAAGCAAAGCTGTTGTCTGCCGTTTGCGACAGATCTGCAACGCGCAGGGCTGTTTCAGTTGGTGGTGTGCGGGACATTTGATGTCACCTTTCGTTTCTTGAAGCTAGTTTCTTGATACCGGGGGTGCCATTGGTGTATGCGGAATAAAAGCCATCACTTCCAAGGGCAAGAGGGCAGACAACATGCGCACCATCAGCCAGATCAGCGTCAGGGCAATTCAAGCGACGGCACTTGCCGCGTTTATCGCGCTTGGGGCCTGTACGCCGATTTACCAAAACCATGGGTATATCCCACCCCAAGAAGATTTGGATCAAATCCAAGTTGGCTCTGACACGCGCGAAAGTGTTGCTGAAAAGATTGGTGTGCCGACATCCGCTGGGGTGTTGAACAGCAGTGGCTATTACTATGTGAAAATGCGCAAGCGTTCGATCGGGCCTTTGGCATCCAAAGAAATCGAACGCCAGGTGGTTGCGATCAGTTTTGCAGACAACGGTGTTGTCCAGAACGTCGAACGCTTTGGGCTTGAGCGCGGTGAAGTGGTACAGATATCGCGCCGGGTCACGTCGTCTTCGGTTTCGGATAAATCCTTCCTGCGCCAGCTCTTGGGCAACATTGGCCGCTTTAGCCCCAGTTTCGGCGGCTAAGGCCGTAGGGCAGTCTGGTTCGCTGTGTGGTGTGATCTATGGCCACGCTTAGGGTCGACGGCATGACATCCTTTACCAAAGGTAGATATAGCGTTCAGCAGGCGAACAACGCAGCTGAGCGCGCTGATATCCATGCATTGCGGAGCCTGTGCTTTGGCGTGGCTGACCCGTTTGATGTGGATGGCTATGACGACCGCTGTACCCATGTCATGATCAAGGACACGGCCAGCGGCACCATTGTGTGTTGCTATCGCTTACTTGCCTTGCAGGGTGGGGACGTATCACAAAGCTATGCCGCGCAGTTTTATGACCTCACCGCATTGCGCAGTTACGACGGCCTTATGATGGAATTGGGCCGATTTTGCGTACACCCTGATTGGCATGACCCTGATATTGTACGCTTGGCATGGGCGGCCCTGACGGATTTTGTCGATTCGTATGACGTGCAGATGCTGTTTGGATGTTCCTCATTTGAAGGAACCGACAAATCGCGCCACCTAGATGCATTTGCGATGCTCAAAGCGCGCCACCTTGGACCTGACAGCTGGCGACCGCATGCAAAATCCCCCGATGCCTATCGTTTTGCTGCTGAATCGCAGGGCACAGCAGATGCAAAACGCGCGATGGCGCAGATGCCCCCGTTGTTGCGCACCTATCTTTTGATGGGCGGATGGGTCAGCGATCACGCGGTATATGACCATGAATTGAACACGATGCATGTCTTTACCGGGCTAGAGATTGGCATGATCCCGGAAAACCGCAAAAGGTTGCTGCGCGCGCTGGTCTAATGCCGCCCCAGCTATTTGATCGAGATAATGCAGCGGGATATTGACCTCGGTGATCCGCACAGATAGCTGGCAATCATGGCACGTGCACCCCTATTACAACTGAATGAAATATCACTGACTTTTGGCGGTGATCCTGTTTTTGATGGCCTGTCTTTGGTCATCCAACCCGGTGATCGGGTCGCGCTGGTGGGGCGCAACGGATCAGGCAAATCCACCTTGATGAAGGTCATGGCGGGATTGGTTGAGGCGGACAAGGGTGATGTGATCGCGGGCCCCGGTGTCTCTGTGGGCTACATGGAACAAGATCCTGATTTGGCGGGTTTTGAAACGCTGGGCGATTTTGCGGCGCACGGTCTGGACCCCGGCGAGATGTACAAGGTCGAACGCGCAGGCGAGGGTTTGAAATTTGATCCTGCACGTCCCGTTGCAACGGCATCGGGCGGTGAACGCCGTCGTGCCGCATTGGCGCGCCTCATGGCGTCTGAACCTGAATTGATGTTGCTGGACGAGCCGACGAACCATCTGGATATCGAAGCCATTGGCTGGCTTGAGGCCGAGCTAAAACAAACCCGTACCGCGTTTTTGATCATCAGCCACGACCGCGCGTTTTTGCGTGAACTTACCCGGGCAACCCTTTGGATTGACAGGGGAATGGTACGTCGGCAAGAAACTGGATTTGCCGGTTTTGAGGCATGGCGTGATCAGCAATGGGAAGAAGAAGACATGCAGCGCCACAAGCTTAATCGCAAGATTAAGTCAGAGGCACGTTGGGCGGTTGAGGGCATTTCAGCACGTCGTAAACGCAACCAAGGCCGCGTGCGCGCCTTGCAGGAATTGCGCGCTGAACGCTCTGCTCAGATCAAGCGTCAAGGCACTGCTGCGATGGCGCTTGAGGCTGGGCCAAAATCGGGCCGTAAAGTGATTGAAGCGGTGAACATCACCAAGCACTTTGGCGATAAAGCGATCTTGAGCGACTTTTCCCTAAAGGTGCAGCGCGGCGACCGCATTGCGCTTGTGGGGCCAAATGGTGTGGGCAAAACCACATTGCTGAACATGTTGATTGGCCGCGAGGAACCGGACACAGGCACCGTGACCATCGGCACCAACCTAGAACTGGCGCTGTTTGATCAGGCGCGTGCGCAGCTGGACGGTGATATGTCGCTGTGGGATAGCCTGACAGGTGATCCTGACATGCGGGTTTCCGGCAAAGCGGACCAGGTATTGGTGCGGGGTAATCCCAAACATGTTGTTGGTTACCTTAAAGAATTCCTGTTTGACGAGGCACAGGCCCGTGCCCCTGTGCGGTCTTTGTCAGGTGGTGAAAAGGCACGGCTCCTGCTGGCCAAAATCATGGCACGGCAAAGCAATCTGCTGGTTTTGGACGAACCGACCAACGATCTGGACGTTGAAACGCTGGACCTGATGCAGGAGTTGTTGGGGAATTACGATGGCACTGTCATTCTGGTCAGCCACGACCGCGATTTTCTGGACCGTGTCGCTGCGACCACCATCGCCATGGAAGGCGACGGCAAAGCCACGATCTATGCCGGAGGTTGGACGGATTATCTGTCACAACGCGGGCAGGATGACTTTTCCGAGAGCGTGACCAAGTCCAAACCACAAGCCGCCAAAGAAAAGCAGGAAAAGTCAGCCAAATCGGGCCTGAGTTTTACCGAAAAGCACCGTCTTGAAGCGTTACCCGATGAAATGGCGCGCCTTGAGGCCGAGATTGGTAAGCTGCAAGAATTGATGAGCGACCCAGAGCTGTTTACGGCCAACCCGATGAAATTCCAAAAAGCCACAGACGCTTTGATCGAACGCCAGTCAAAGCTGGACGCGGCAGAAGAAGAGTGGCTGGCTTTGGAAGAAAAAGCGGGCAGCTAAAGCGGGCGGGCAGGGACGCCCACAACACTTTGCCCGGCGGCCACGTCTTTTGTGACCACGGCACCGGCCCCGATGATGGCCGCATCGCCGATGCTGATACCGGGCATGATGATCGCGCCCGCACCCACCCAAAAATCCGCACCCAGAGTGACAGGTTTGGCAATTTCGATGCCTTGTGCGCGTTTTTCGCGTTCTTTGTGGTGTTCTGCGCAAAGGAGTTGCACGTGTGGGCCGATCATCGTGCCGCTTCCAATTTTGACTGGTGCCGAATCGAGAATCACGCAGCCCGCGTTCAGATACACGGCGTCACCAAGGTGGATGTTGAAGCCGTAAGAGCAGTGAAAAGGCACCTCAATCATGCAATCACGACCGTGTCGTGCAAAGAGGTTCTGCAAAGGCGCGCTAAGCCCCTGACGATCATCTGGCGACAGATTGTTATGGGCAAAGATAGCGTGGCGCGCAGTCATGCGGAGCGCTTCTAGATGATCATCAAGGCAGCAATACCAATCACCCGCGGCCATCTTTTCATATTCCGTCACCATCTCCTCAGCGCATGCGCAACGCACCGTCGAGCCGGATCACTTCACCGTTCAAATATCCCATTTCAACGATAAACCCGGCCAACCTGGCATATTCAGATGGATCCCCTAGGCGTGCGGGGTTGGGCACGTCTGCGGCCAGTGAGGCTTGGACGTCTTCGGGCAGTCCCGCCAGCATCGGTGTCATGAAAATGCCCGGGGCGATGGTCATCACGCGAATGCCGTCTTTGGCCAAATCACGGGCCATGGGCAGGGTCATGCCGACCACGCCGCCTTTGGATGCAGCATACGCCGCTTGGCCTTTTTGCCCGTCAAAGGCCGCGATGGAGGCGGTGTTGATAATTACGCCGCGTGCACCGTCAGATTCTGGTTCATTGCGCGCCATTGCGGCGGCCCCCAGCCGGGCGACATTAAAGCTGCCAACCAAATTGATATCGATGGTGCGTTGAAAAGCGTCCAATGGATGTGGCCCATCACGGCCAATCGTTTTGATGCCCAAAGCGATGCCCGCACAATTTACTGTGGCGGTGATTTTCCCCATTTTTTCAATGGTATAATCAACAGCGGCCTGCACCGATGTTTCATCGGTCACGTCGGTTTCGATGAAATGACCGCCAATTTCTGCCGCCACGTCTGGGCCACGTGTTGCGTCACGGTCCAGCAGGGTCACTTGCGCGCCTTGCGTGGCAAAATACCGAGCTGTTGCCTCACCCAAACCTGATGCGCCGCCGGTGATGATGGCTGATGTGGTGTTGAGTTGCATGGCACTTCCCCTGATATGAACGTATGTTCAGTTAATCATGCAGCGCGCTTTCGTGCAAGAGGACACCAGCGCAACCATGTGCCGCCGCTTTCAACCAAATGCGCACCTGTGCGTAATTTGAACCGATTTAGCCCGGGCGTTTGGGGGGTGATCAGCCCCAAATCGATTGCAGTATGCCCTTGATCGGCCAACCAACGCGATGCTTGCCACAACAATACGTTATGCGCACAAACTTCTTTGCCGCGCGCGGAGATATGGCCGATATGATAGGTCGCGCGGGGACCATGGCGCAGAAACAGCATATGCGCGACGGCTGTGTTGCCGATGAATGCGGTGAATAGCCGGGTCTGATCTGGGGCAACTTTTGCAAAAGCAGCTGTCAATGCGGCAGGCCAATTGCCATAGCGACGGGCTTTGGCTTGGGCCGTTTCCAAGGTGAGAACACTTTGCGTTGCACTGCTATTCATGGGGGCATGTACGACACGCAGGCCCGCAGCTTCGCCGCGCCGTAGTTGATTGCGCCATTTAGGATGCAAAGCGCGCCGTGCAGCCTGTGTGTCAGCAAATAAATCCAGTCGTGCCATCGATTGCGGCGCACGCAGGCGCACAGCAGCGGGCAGGGTGCAGGGGTGCTCGGGTGATAGGATCAAGGGCAAGCGGTGCAGCCCAAAATCGCGTAACTGATCGACCAGATCGATGGGCGGGGTTGCGCGTGGCAGCATCAACATCGGCACGCCAAACACACGCTGTCGCAGAACAATCAACCCAGAGCGTAAGACAACCGGGTTTTGTCCACACAGCCGCAGGGCAACGGCAAAAGCAATGTCTTGCAAAAGCGGCGTGTCAGGATCAGGAGCAGTATCAAACATGGGCGCAAAACTGCGCCCATGAAGGTGAACATCTGGTTAAGCGATGCACAGCCCGTCCGCAGATCATGCAAAGCGGGCGATTTCCCGCCGTTTTAGCCCAATTGAACCAGCGCGTGACGCTTTTTGCCTGCGCTCAACTTGATCGGTGTCGCCAATGCAGCCGCATCAATCATCATGCCCGCATCTGCGAGCGGTTCATCGTTCAGACGCGCGCCGTTTTCGCTGATCAAACGCTTTGCCTCTTTGCCGGACCCTGCCAGCCCGGATTTGACAATCAATTGCACAATCGAAATGCCATCGCCGATGTCTTCGGCGCTCAAGGTCAGCGTCGGTAAATCATCTCCAACGCCGCCCTTTTCAAATACTTCGCGTGCTGTGGCTTCGGCGGCCTGCGCCGCCTCTGCGCCGTGCAAAAGGGTTGTCACCTCGTTCGCCAAGCGCACCTTGGCTGTGTTAATCTCGGAGCCTTCCAAGGCCCCCAAACGCTCACACTCATCCACCGGCAATTCGGTGTAGAGTTTCAGGAATTTGCCCACGTCAGCGTCCGTCGTGTTGCGCCAGAACTGCCAGAACTCGTAAGGCGACAGCATGTCAGGGTTCAACCAGATCGCACCGGACTGTGACTTGCCCATCTTTTTGCCATCCGAGGTGGTCAAGAGCGGTGACGTCAGGCCGTAAACTTCGCCATCAACCACGCGACGTGTCAGGTCGATCCCGTTGACGATATTGCCCCATTGGTCCGAACCACCCATTTGCAGGATGCAGCCATAACGGCGGTGAAGTTCCATAAAATCATAGGCTTGCAGGATCATATAGTTGAATTCGAGGAACGACAAAGACTGTTCGCGGTCCAGCCGCGATTTAACACTTTCAAATGCCAGCATCCGGTTGATCGAAAAATGCCGCCCGATGTCGCGCAGGAAATCGAGGTAGTTCAACCCGTCCAGCCATTCAGCGTTGTTGATCATCATCGCGTCTGACGGACCATCGCCGTAGGTCAAATAGGCGCTGAACACCTTTTTGATGCCCGCAATGTTGTCATCAATCGCTTGGCCGTCCAACAACGGACGTTCATCCGCGCGAAACGACGGATCACCGACCTTGGTGGTCCCGCCGCCCATCAGGGTGATCGGCTTGCCACCCGTCTTTTGCAGCCAGCGCATCATCATGATTTGGATCAAGGATCCGACATGCAATGACTTGGCCGTGGCATCAAACCCGATATACCCCGCCTGTCCACCTTTTAGCAGCGCTTCATCCAGCCCTTGATAATCGGTACAATCCGCGAGAAACCCGCGTTCCATCATGATACGAATGAATTCCGACTTGGGATGATATGTCATGGCGCTTGCCCTCGGCCTTAGTTGCGGGGCAATCTATAGGCGCAGCGGTGTCAAAGGGAAAGGCCCAGTAGAAACATGAGCAGGGCCATAGCTAAGGCAGGTGTTGTCACCGCATTGGGCGCAATGTCTGGCACGTCATTGGACGGGGTTGATGCAGCCGTGGTGCGCACGGACGGGCACGACATTACAGATTTTGGATCAAGCGCTTACAGAGAATATTCTGAGGCTGAGCGCGATGTGATTGCAGCAGGCTTTGGCAAATGGTCCGGACCAGAGGTGATGCGCGCCGCCGAAGTCGTTGAGGCGGCACATATGGCGGTGCTTGCGGATTTCAAAAACATCGATGTGATTGGTTTTCATGGGCAAACATTGGCCCATGCACCGCGCGCGCAAGGCACGTTGCAGGTAGGGGATGGTGCCGTTTTGGCCGATGCTTTGGGTGTGCCTGTGGTTTGGGATTTCCGCAGTGCCGATGTCGAACTGGGCGGAGAGGGTGCACCGCTTGCGCCATTTTTCCATCATGCCTGTGCGCGCTATGCGGGCTTGAGCGAACCTGTGGCGTTTCTGAACCTTGGCGGCGTGGGGAACCTGACATGGGTTGATCCGTCCTTTGCGCGCCCAGAACAAGAAGGTGCTTTGCTCGCCTTTGATACAGGTCCGGCGAACGCGCCATTGAATGATCTGATGCAAGCACGCCTTGGACAGCCCTTTGACAAAGGTGGTCGGCTGGCTGCCAAAGGGCAGGTCGAACAAGGCGCGTTAGAGCTGTTTTTGGCAGAACCTTATTTCGCGCGTATGCCGCCCAAGTCATTGGATCGAAATGATTTTGCCGAAATGATTGCGCTGGTTTGTGAATTGTCTGACGCCGATGCAGCAGCGACATTGACGGCAATGTGTGCGGCGGGCGTGGTTGAGGCGATGCAGCATTGCCCGCACCCCCCGACGCGCGTGCTGGTCACAGGCGGTGGTCGGTTGAACCCGGTGTTGATGCAGATGTTGGCAGTCAGCCTTGATTGCCCGGTCGTCCCGATTGAGGACGTCGGCCTAGATGGGGATATGCTTGAGGCGCAGGCCTTTGCCTATCTTGCGGTGCGTGTGGCGCGTGGCTTGCCGACGTCTTGCCCCGGTACAACAGGTGTGCGGGCGGCAGTGGGCGGGGGCACAGTATCTGTGCCGACATCAAAGGGTGACTAGCGGCTTAATCCGCCAATATATTCGCCGGTAAACTCACCGTATCCGTTTGAAACGGATTTGAGATGTGCTGCAACGTCCTGATGAAGTTGGGGCAGGGCATGAAAAGGCACATTTGGCATCGCGTGATGTTCAGCGTGATAGGGCATGTTCCACGCAAAAAACCGCACGATGCGGTTGGTTAATGTGGTGCGGGTGTTTTCCAACATGTTGGCGACGGGCGGGCAATGACCATGTTCCGCCAGCAAATACAGACGCAAAAACGGCTGACCTACCAAGGCGGGGATGATAAAAATCCATAGGGCCAGCGGACTATAGAACAACGATAGCAAGATCAGACCATAGAGGGCCAACAAGATGCGCGCTTCGTGGATCATGACCGGGTGTTTGCGGGTAGGCAGATAGGGCGCGTTCAGGTTTCCGCGCGCATTTTGCCAAAGAGTGCGCGCATTGCTTGACCAATACCCCCAACCGCTGAGGTAAATAAGATAGGCGCGCCATGTCGTGGGCCGCCCATGGCCTGCAATTTCGGGGTCGCGGTCTGGATCATTCGTGTGTTTGTGGTGCGCTAAATGAAAATAGCGAAACCAGGTGAACGGCAGCAACAAGGGCAAGGATACCAGATGGCCAACCACCGCGCTGATCTTTGGATGGGCAAAGGGCGTCGCATGGGTACATTCATGGCTGAGCGTAAAGAGGAACATCAGCGCAATGCCATAGGGTAGAATGATCAGCGGCCACAGCGGTGCCTGAAGCGCGATATAGCTGGCCATAACAACCAATGCGCCGAAATGGCCCACGAGATGTAAAAGCCCTTTGGCGTTTGAGCGATAATGCAACGCTTCTTTCTTGGCAGGATCAAGGCTCGATATGAATTCGATATGGTTCATAAGGTCAGAGTAGCGCCTGAAGATGCCCAGACCAGCGGTTAGCAGGTTTCAACATGTGCCAAAAGGTATTCAGACGGCTGCCCTTGACGCACAACTTCCGTCACACAGATACGGTCATCAACAGCCATATCTGGACGTGAGAGGCGGGGTTCTAACATGACCTCACCTGTGTCGATGGCGGCGCGGATATGCCATGTGTCCCCACCTTTTTCTGCAACTTGTGAGGTGACCTCTAACACTGTTGCGGGCAGGACAATTTCGTCTTTGTTGTTGCGATCATAGACATAGAGCGCTGCAATCAAGGACACTGAGGCATAGAGTAAAAAGCGGCTTTTCATGTGGGGATCTCCATATCTTGCGGTGCAAGGGTAAACCCCTCAAAGCGGAAGCCGGGGGATACTGTGCAACTGACCAAGGTATACTCACCGGTGCTGCGGGCTGCTTGCCAATGATTTTCTGGCACAATGATCTGCGGCTCACCTGCGTTTAGGTCCGGCGTTAAAAGGTGTTCGGTGGCGGGCCCCGCGTCTGTTTCAGCGAGTGACAGCATCAGGGGCGCGCCTGCATGATAGAGCCAGATTTCAGTGGCATCGACGCGGTGCCAATGGCTGCCTTGCCCGGCTTTGAGCAGAAAGTAGATGCAGGTGCCCGTGGCGCGGCCCTCGTTCTGCGCGATCCACGATTGGCGAAAATAACCACCTTCTGGATGGGGCGCGAGGTTTAGGTGGGCGATGATCTGATCGGGGGTCATAGGCGGGCCTCATAAAATACCAGATGGGGCAGGGCGTGTTCTGGGATCGGTTGATAGGGCGGACATTTTTCAAAGCCCAGACGTTCATACAATCGCTGCGCGGCGATCAGGCTGCGTGAGGTATCCAGCACGACACGGGTATAGCCATCGCTGCGCGCTTGATCCATCAATGCGCGGCACAGCCTATCGGCAATGCGTTGGCCGCGCACGGCTTCGCTTACAAAAACGCGTTTTACTTCAATCGTTTGTGGATCAATTGCATGGGTCATCCCGCATCCAACAGCAACGCCATCAACTTCGGCCAACAACATGATGCCCTGCGGGCGGGCATGTTCAGCTTCCAATCCATCCATCAGGCGTTGATATTTATCCACGGGATAAAAGGTTTCGGTAATGTCGCGGTCTGTGCCGCTGTGGTTCAACAAAAAATCGCGGTAGGCCCAACACAGCACGCGTACCGCCTCAATATCTGCGGGCGTGGTGGCAGGGCGAATGTGTACACCGTCGCTCATTGAGATGTGCTTTGGCTGGTGATGTTTGCTCTTTTCATACCTGTGAGAGTACTGATTTGGGTCCGGGTGACCAGCAGGGAATTGGGTTTGCGCGGTCGTTCGTTCCTAATATTGCCGCACGGGGTTAGGCCGCGCGGCGCATTTTGCGTTCACGCAGGATCGTGTAAATGCCGGATGCCACAATGATGGCCGCACCAATCAAGGTAAGCGCATCTGGGGATTCGCCAAAGACGGTGACCCCGATCACCAAGGCGATGACCAAGCGGACATAGCGAAATGGCGTGACAAAACCGACATCGCCAATCCGCATGGCGGCCACAATACCATAATAGGCAAACAGGCCGATGATCAGTGCCGCGCTGATATAGGTCCATTCCGTGCGATTTAGGGACACAACGGATGATCCGGTGAACAGCATCAGCAAAATCCCCGCCGGAATGATCACGACAAATCCAAGAAAGCTAAGCTGCATGGTGCTTATGGTCTTTGGCGTTCTTCGCGTTGCCAGATCACGCAGCGCCAATGCAAATACGGCAAGCACGGCCAACAACGATAACACTTCGAAACTTTCCAAACCGGGACGGATGATCAGCAAGACGCCGAACAGACCCACAAAAATCGCGCTCCAGCGCCGCCATCCCACAGGTTCACCTAAAAACAGCGCAGCCCCCAGCGTCACGGCCAGTGGTGTGGCCTGCAAAATGGCAGACGCGCTCGAAATTGGAGTCAAAACGATGGCCGAGACAAAGGCCAATGCGCCCACCAGATCGCCAATACCACGCAGGAAAATAGGGGCTGCCAGCATATCGCGTGAAAACAACGCTTCACCTTTGGCCAGAACAATCGCGCCAAACGCCAGTGAGCCACCAATCCCCAACATGGTTAGGATTTGGCCCACCGACACGGCATCGGCCAGCAATTTGATGAACATATCCTCAAGCGCAAAGCCCGCCATGGATAGGACCATCAGAACGGCACCACGTAAATTGTCCATGATCTGGGGCCCTTGAGGTTGATTTGATACCTCTGGCCATGACGGTTTTGTCAGACAAGAGCAAGAGGCCCTCTGGTCCTTGGGAAAGACGGATGATAGCACCAGCCTATGAGATGGCCAAACCTGCCTTTATCCCCCAAAGACACTGCCGTGACCCTTGTGGTTGGCGCAATTGGCGCTGCTTTGGCATGGGCCTTGTCGATGCCCGTTTACATGTTGCTGGGGCCAGTGATCGCCGTCAGCCTTGCCAGCCTGTCCGGTTTGCGCACCACAATTGATGTACGGCTGCGCGATGCGTGTTTCGTGGTTATTGGTATCGCGGTTGGGGCGGGCTTTGACAGTGATGCACTGGGCGCGATGCTGCGCTGGCCTTTGGCATTTGTGTTTATGGCGCTGATCATTTGGCTGATCATGGTGCTGTGCCAAGGATTGCTGTCGCGTTTCTTTGGTTTTGACAGGCGGTCCGCCTTGCTGGCGTCGGCGCCGGGGCATCTTAGTTTTGTGATCGCCATGGCGACAGATACCGGATCAGACGTGGCGCGGATTTCGATCACACAATCGGTGCGCTTGCTTGCATTGACGCTGGTTGTACCGTTTGCGGCTGTGGCGATGGGGATCGAATTGGGCGGTAGCATCGCGCCGCAAGGGCAGGCGATGGATGTGGTGAGTGTGATCGGGTTGATCATTCTGTCCGTGGCGTTGGGGTTCGTTTTCCAACGCTTTGCTGTACCCGCACCATTATTGCTGGGTGGGATGGTCGCCTCTGCGATGGGGCATTTGACCGGGATCGTGCCGGGCGTCATGCCTGAATGGTTGATCCTGCCTGCCTATCTGGTGTTGGGCGCGCTGATCGGCACACGCTTTTCTGGCGTCACTCCCAAACGCTTTGTTGGTGGTCTGGCGGCAGGTGTGACCATTACGCTTGTCGCTGTGGGGCTTGCGGCCTTGGGGGCGGCCCCTGTGGCATGGGCATTGGGGATGCCTTTGGCGCATGTGCTGGTGGCCTTTGCGCCGGGGGGATTAGAGACAATGATCGCCATGGGTGCCGTGCTGGGCGTGATCCCCGGTTTTGTCGCGGCCTGTCATATCAGCCGACTTTTGGTGCTGAGTGTGCTGTTACCGTGGATGTTGGCGCGTCTTGGAAAGTCCCAAAGTTAAGCGACTATTTCTTGATCGGCACGCCGTACAGCTCTAATCGGTGCCCACGCAGTTCATATCCCAGCTTTTGGGCAATGCGTTCTTGCAGGGCTTCAATCTCTGCATCGACAAATTCGATGACTTCACCAGAATTCATATCAATCAGATGGTCGTGGTGTTCACGTTCCGCATCTTCATAGCGCGCGCGACCATCGCCAAATTCAAGCTTGTCCAGAATACCTGCCTCTTCGAACAATTTTACGGTCCGATAGACTGTCGCAATTGAAATCGCCGCATCCAAACCAGAGGCACGTTTGAACAATTCCTCAACATCCGGGTGATCATCCGCGTCCTCAATCACCTGCGCGATAATGCGGCGTTGCCCGGTCATGCGCAGCCCCATGGCCTCGCATCGCTTTATGATAGATTTCGACATGAACAGGCCTTTGATGCAATCGGACCTTGGTTTAGCGGCAATTCCCCGCCTGCGCCATATGCTTTTGCGCCAAAGGTTGACTTATCACGGCGCACCCCCCATGTGGGGGTCAAGCGATGCCTTCTGCCGCGTGAGCAGTGCCGGTTCTGGACTACGGGTTCAGATGTACCCGGGTTTAAGGCCCGCCGATGTTCCCAAAATCACGCGTGGGGCCAAAACGCGATCAGACAGGCGCCCGGCATTTGGCCGCTGCCTGTGATCTGTTTTGCGTGACCCAGCAAAGCACGACCCAATGTGGCGTGTTTCGAAACGATAGGGTGCCGCCTTTGGTGCGCGCCCAGAAAGAATGAATATGAGCGATTTTGACATGATGGACCTGCCAAAGAAATTGGTACGTCGTCTGCATGAAATGGGTTTGAAAGATCCAACTCCGATCCAGAAACAAGCGATCCCGCATGGCATGAATGGCCGTGACGTGATGGGCCTTGCCCAGACCGGTACAGGTAAAACGGCTGCTTTTGGTGTGCCGCTGGTGGCCCAGATGATGGCCATGGAAGGCCGCCCAAATGCGCGTTGTGTACGTGGTCTGGTGCTGGCACCGACACGTGAATTGGCGACCCAGATTTCCGTAAACCTGCGTGATTATGCCAAGGGTTCTGGCCTACAGGTGGCGATGGTTGTGGGTGGTCAGTCGATCAACACCCAGATCAAGAAACTCGGTGGCGGTGTTGACCTGTTGGTTGCCACGCCCGGTCGTCTGCTTGACCTGATGGACCGCCGTGCGGTGCGTCTGGATGAGGCATCGTTTTTGGTGCTGGATGAAGCCGACCAGATGCTGGACATGGGTTTTATCCATGACCTGCGCAAGATTGCCTCTGTGATTCCTAAGAACCGCCAAACCATGTTGTTCTCGGCCACCATGCCAAAACTGATGAACGAGATTGCCAATACGTATCTTCAAAGCCCGATCCGCATCGAAGTTTCGCCTCCGGGCAAGGCGGCGGACAAGGTCACCCAAGAGGTGCATTTCATCGCCAAGGCGGAAAAGACCGAGCTGCTGAAGGAATTGCTGGCCAAGCACAAAGGCGAACGTGCACTGGTGTTTGGGCGCACAAAACATGGTTCTGAAAAGCTGATGAAGACGCTGGTGAAGGCCGGTTTTGATGCCGCGTCTATTCACGGCAATAAATCTCAAGGCCAGCGTGACCGCGCCATTGCGGGTTTCAAATCTGGACAGGTGACTGTGCTGGTGGCGACCGATGTGGCCGCACGTGGATTGGATATTCCTGACGTCAAACACGTCTATAACTATGATCTGCCCAATGTGCCTGACAATTATGTCCACCGCATTGGCCGTACCGCGCGCGCGGGCAAAGATGGGGCTGCGATTGCGTTCTGTGCCCCTGATGAGATGGGCGAATTGAAGGCGATCCAGAAAACCATGGGCATTTCGATCCCCGTGGCCTCTGGGCGTGCTTGGGAGCCGATGGAAATCCCTGACAAACCCAAAGGCGGGCGTGGTCGTGGCCGCGGTGGTCGTCCCGGCGGTGGTGGCGGTCGCCCCCAAGGCGGTGGCGGCGGAGCAGGTGCTGGCAAGCCCGGTGGTGGCGGTCGCAACCGCCGTCGCGGTGGTGGCGGTGGCAAACCCGGCGGGCAAGCGGCAGCATAAATCATGCGCAAATTTGCCTTGGGCTTGCTTTACGTCGCCGTGTTTTTACTGGTCTCAGTGCCGCCGATTTTTGCGGCGCTGCTGTCCAGTGTCTGCATGAACCCGACAGGCGGCCCATGCCGTACGGTCACGGCGGCAGATTGGTTTACAGGCGAATTGGCCATAATATGGATGCCACCAGTGTTGCTGGCGATCTTTTTGATCTGGGTGATCTTTCGTTTGCACCGCGCAGCACCGACAGCAGCAAACCGGAATTCTTGAAGAATTCCGGTCCGTTTTCCTTGAAGGAAAACGCGCCCCTGTGCTGGTGATTTTAGGTATAAAGCGACGCCACACCCATCTGCGTGTGGATGTCGTTCACTTCGGCAGGTTTCATACCGTAGGCCGTTGCGAGTTTGTGCAAATACTGCGCCTCATCTTGGGTATCGAGATCAATCCCCAGCAGTGACATTGCGTAAATCTGCGGCCCCATTCCGTTCGGCGTTTGGTTTACCAACCCATCAATATCAACTGGTGCCTTAAGCTGGGCATTCACAAACGCCGCTTCTTCTGCATCCACATCACCTAGTTTGCTTAGCAGTTTGTCACGCTCTGCATCATCAAAATTACCATCTGATTTGGCGGCTTGGATCATTGCGGCCAGCATCAACCCGGCAGCGGCTTCCTGATCTTGGGACGGTTCAATCTCGGGCTCAGGCGTTGCATCAAATTGTGAGTTTAAGACCGCACCAAAGCTACTGGATTCAGTTTTTGGTCGGCGGTGCAGGGTTTCATTGGTGCCTGACAACAGACCGCCAGCGCCCGCAGCACTTGCAAGCCCACCAAGCAAACCGCCAAGCCCGCCTGAACTGCCAGAGGATCCACCACCAAGCTGTTCGAGCAAGCCACCAAGACCGCCGGGCATGCCGCCAGCCGCGGATTTTGCGGCACCACCGCCGCCAAGCAATCCGCCGAGCATATCTTCAAGACCACCACCACTTGGGCTGTGCGCGCCGCCATGGGGGCGCGATCCGCCAGTTTGACCGCCGCCTTGGTTCATTAATCCGCCTAGCAAACCACCCAATCCACCGGATTGGCCAGCACTGCTTGCTGCGTTGCCACTGCCACCTTTTTTCATCATCGCACTTGCGCCTTTGGCAACAGCGACACCGATGGCCACTTTGGCCAGTGTTTTCATCAAACTCATTATTTGTTCCCCCATGTGAATCACTTGACCCCACCTTGGCATGTTTTGCCCGGTTGATGAGGGGAAAATAGAGTTCTATGGCTCAGCGGTGCGGATTTGCGCATTGACATCGTTTGCGCGCGCGCCGTTTCTGGTGGCATGGAACGCAAATCACAAATGGACCTATTTGGTGCCGCAGCCCTGATCGCTTTTGCGCTGCATTTGGCATTTAATCAGGTGGTGATCAAGGTAACGTCGGGTGGTTTTAACCCGGTATTCGCTGCGGGATTACGCTCTGCCGGGGCGGTGATTGTCTTGTTGATCTGGATGCGTTGGCGCGGGATCAATTTGCGTGTGCCGCGCGCGGCGTGGCGTGCTGGGATCATTGCGGGTCTGCTCTTTGCCTTTGAATTTACGTGTCTTTTCACCGCCCTTGATATCACCACCGTCAGCCGTGCATCGGTGATTTTCTATTCCATGCCGATGTGGCTGGCCCTGATCGCGCATTTTGTGCTGCCGGGGGAAAGATTGACGGGGCTTAAGATCGTGGGGCTTTTGCTTGCTATGGCTGGTGTCGTTGTGGCGCTGAGTGATCGCAGCGGCGGACAAGTCAGTTGGACAGGTGATGTACTGGCGCTGATGTCGGCGTTCTGTTGGGCAGGGATTGTGCTTTGTGTGCGGATCACGCCTTTGGCCAAAGTACCACCTGCGCAGCAGTTGATCTTTCAAGTTGCCGTTTCTGCACCGATTTTGCTTCTGATCGCGCCCCTGTTTGGCCCTTTGATCCGTGATCTACAGCCCATCCATCTGGCCGGATTGGCATTCCAGATTATCGGTATTGCCAGCCTTGGTTTTCTGGTTTGGTTCTGGCTGATGACAATTTATCCAGCGTCCTCGGTCGCATCGTTCAGCTTTCTATCACCCGTGTTTTCGGTGATTTTGGGCTGGCTGCTGTTGTCCGAAGACGTCGCGCTGTCGGTTTGGGGCGCGTTGGTGTTGGTGGCGTCGGGGATTTACCTGATCAACCGCAAACCCCGAAGCACGTCCTGACTTTGTGTATTTGAAGACCCCTCAAAGATTACGTGCCGCAAAACGTGGCCGGCACGATTTCTGACTGCGTTGGCGGGCGGTGCAGGTCAGGGTCCGTTTCGCTAAAGGGTTGCGACAATGCTGTGGTCAGGCGTTCGAACGGGGCCATATCTGCCGCAGCAGCGGCCTCAATCATCTGTTCAATGCGATGATTGCGGGGGATGATCACGGGGTTGGTTTTGTTCATAACCGCAACAGGGTCGGGTTCATCTGCGATGCGGTCCTGCCAATTTGTCGCCCATTGGGTGAACGCCTCGCGGTTGGTGAATTGATCCTGTGCATCAGGCGTGGCGAGGGCACGGAAGGTATTGGTAAAATCGGCACCATCAGTTTGCATGAGGTTCAGCAGGTCTTCGATAAGCGTCACATCAGCGGATTGTGGGGTTGTAATGCCAACTTTGGGCGCAAAGCGGCGCAACCAAGCAGCCTCAACCTGCGCAGGCATGGCGTGGACTATTTCGGTGGCTTCCTCAACAGCGGCTTCTTTGTTGTCCATTTGTTGAAGCAAACTGGTGGCCAACTGCGCCATGTTCCACACCGCGATATTGGGCTGATTGCCAAAGGCATATCGGCCTTGTTGGTCAATTGAACTGAACACGCGCCCCGAATGGAACGCATCCATAAAGGCACAGGGGCCATAGTCGATGGTTTCGCCCGCGATGCTGCAATTGTCGGTATTCATGACGCCGTGGATGAACCCCACAGACATCCAAGCGGCGATCAGATCGGCCTGTGCCGTGCAGACCGCGCGCAAGAGGTCCATCGGACCTTTGGCATCAGGGTAATGGCGATCAATGGCGTATTTGGTCAAGGTTTTGAGGTTCTCAACCTCACCGCGATGGGCAAAAACCTGAAAGGTGCCGACGCGCAGATGGCTGCGCGCAACGCGGGTCAGGATCGCGCCGGGCAACGCGCCCTGTTCGCGAAAAATCGGCTCACCCGTGGTGACGGCTGCCAAGGCGCGGGTTGTAGGAATGCCAAGGGCATACATCGCTTCACTCACCACGTATTCGCGCAAGACCGGACCCAACCATGCGCGCCCATCGCCCATGCGTGAATAGGGTGTCGGGCCGGACCCCTTGAGTTGGATATCGCGCCGAATGCCTTTTGTATCAATGACTTCCCCCAGCAATATCGCGCGGCCATCGCCAAGCTGTGGGTTATAATTCCCAAATTGATGGCCTGCATAAAGCTGGGCAAGAGGGGCTGCACCATCGGGGACTGCGTTTCCGGCAAAGATCTGTGAGGCGTCCGCCATCTCACGCGATGAAATGCCCAGAATCGGTGCCAGATCATGGTTAAAGGCGATCAGCTTTGGGTCTTTCACCGGGGTTGGGTCAAGCCGGGTGAAAAACGCGTCTGGCAAAGCAGCATAGCTGTTATCAAATGGAATGTGCATTCAGAGTTTCTTGGACATAAACATATAGCGGTCGCGTTCGCGAAACCCCGCGCGGCGGTAAAGTTTTACGGCAGCTGCATTGTCGCGGTCGACCTCAAGATGCACAGCCTGCAATCCGCCACCTGCAAGGGCACGGGGCAGGGCGATCAATGCCTCAGATGCGATGCCACGACCTCGAACGCCGGGGCGTATGTAAAGCTCATCTATGATCGCATCCAACCCGCCAAATTCAACGGACCAGCCAAAGGTGATCACGATATAGCCGATGGGCGCGCGCGGTGGCCCGATCAGATAAGCGGCCCCATGTGGGATGCCGTCAAGCAATGGGGCCAGACCATTTCGGCGTGCCTCATCCGACAATTTGATGCCTTCCTCGTCGTGAAATGCAGTGACCAGCGTGACCAGTTTTTCCAGATGATCTGGCGTGCCAAGTGTAAGTGCAGCGCTCATAATCGACCTAACCGTTCCGTCAGCAAGTCAAAAAAACCATCCGCATCAATGTCGCCCATAAACGTCGCGTTGGGTTCGCGGTCGGTGACGCGCCACCAATCTGCAACGGTCATGCCCATGGTCAGTTCTGATTGGACTTCAATCTCAACGTTGATGTGGCGGCCTGTGAAAAGCTCTGGTTTGAGAAGATAGGCGGTGACGCAAGGATCATGTAAAGGTGCGCCCGCAGAGCCGTATTTCTCTTTGTCAAAACGTTCAAAGAAATCAGTCATTTGCGCCACGGCAATACCGACGGGGCTGTTCAGCGCACGGAACGCATCATTGCGCGGCTTGGTCACCAAGGCCTTATGCGTCACATCCAGCGGCATCACAACGATAGGGATGCCTGATTTAAACACAATATCAGCAGCTTGCGGGTCGACATAGATGTTGAATTCAGCCGTGGGGGTGATGTTGCCGCCTTCAAAATACCCACCACCCATCAACACAATTTTGGCAACGCGACGCGCGATATCAGGAGCTTTTTGCAAGGCGGTCGCGATGTTGGTCAGCGGCCCAAGTGGGCATAATGTGATTGTGCCGGGGGCAAATTCACGCAGCTGGTCAATGATGAAATCAACCGCATGGCCCTCTGCCAATGGCATGGTAGGATCAGGCAGGTCAGGACCATCAAGGCCAGATTTGCCATGCACATGTTCAGCCGTCACCAAATCGCGCCCCATTGGGCGGTCACAGCCTGCAAAGACTTTGATGTCAGTGCGTCCGGCCAATTCACAGATGATGCGGGCGTTTTTGCTGGTCAGATCAAGGGGCACATTGCCTGCAACGCAGGTCAGGCCAAGGACCTCCAATTCATCTGGGCAGGCCAGCGCCAACAGGATCGCCACCGCGTCATCTTGACCGGGGTCTGTATCAATAATGATCTTGCGGGGGGGCATGTGGCGGATCCTTTCGACGTGTTTTTCAAGGAATAGGGCAAGTTATGACAGAGTGAAAGAGAGCGGGCGATTTGCGGCGCGACATCCGGCGGATTGATGCCTTGGACATGTCAGTCTGTCGAGGCTTTTGCGGCGCGTTCCTCGACCTTTACCGCATCCCACAGTGCATCCATTTCAGCCAGATCGCTTTGTGATGGGGTTTTGCCCATTGCAGCCAACCGCGCCTCGACACCTTCAAAACGGCGGGTGAATTTGGCATTTGCCGCGCGCAAAGCTGCTTCTGGGTCTAGGCCCAGGTGACGGCCAAGGTTTGCCATCACAAACATCAGATCACCGAATTCTTCTTTGACTTCGGCTTGGGTCAAGGTATCGCGCGCCTCAACCAACTCGGTTGCTTCTTCGGTGATTTTAGCAATCACATCGGTGGTTGAAGGCCAATCAAACCCCACCCGAGCGGCGCGTTTTTGTAGTTTCAGGGCGCGCAGCAACGCAGGCAATCCAATCGCAACCCCGTCCAATGCGCCACCTTGGGCCTTGCCAGCGCGTTCCTTGGCCTTGATCGCCTCCCAATCAGCGGTCTGTTGATCTGCGGATTTATCACGGCTTTCATCGCCAAACACATGTGGGTGACGTGCCACCATCTTGTCAGAGATATTACGCACAACTGATTGAAAACTAAACAGACCTTGCTCTTCTCCCATTGCGGTGTGGTAGACGGATTGCAACAGTAGGTCACCCAATTCGCCTTCCAATTCGGGCCAATCTTTGCGGGCAATCGCGTCAGCGACTTCATAAGCTTCTTCAATTGTGTAGGGGGCAATGCTGTTGAAATCCTGTTCAATATCCCATGGACATCCGGTTTCAGGATCACGCAAGCGGCGCATGATTTCGAGCAGGCGTTCGATGCCTGCATCTGCGTCATGGATCAGGTCGTCGTTTTGGGCAGTATCTGGCATTGCGGCTGGGTCCTGTCTAGTGTCAGATACCTCAAACAAGAATGACCCAAGGAGTCCAGCCCATGCCCGTGGTGAACCGCATCGCTGCATTTGCACCCGCGATGAAAGAATGGCGCCAGCATTTGCATACGATCCCGGAACTGGGCGTGGAATGTCACAAAACAGCCGCCTTTGTAGCAGAGCGGTTGCGTGAATTTGGCGTCGATGAATTGCACGAAGGATGGGCCAAAACAGGTATGGTTGCGATCATCAATGGGCAGGGTGAGGGGCCGACAATTGGTCTGCGCGCCGACATGGATGCACTGCCGATCATTGAGGCAACAGGGGTGGATTATGCCAGCACGCACACAGGCCGGATGCATGCCTGTGGGCACGATGGGCACACGACGATGCTGTTGGGGGCTGCAAAATATCTGGCAGAGACCCGCAATTTCTCAGGGCGGGTCGCATTGATCTTTCAACCCGCTGAGGAAACGGGTGGTGGTGCCGAAGTCATGGTTCAAGACGGCATGATGAAAAAGTTTGATATTTCAGAGGTTTATGCGCTGCATAACATGCCAAACCTTGAACAAGGCAGCTTTTCCACCACGCCGGGGCCGATCATGGCGGCTGTGGATACGTTTCATATACATATTCATGGCAAAGGCGGTCATGGCGCGATGCCTCATGAAACCCGTGATCCGGTCATGGCGGCCTGCGGTATTGCGCAGGCGATCCAAACCATCGTCAGTCGCAATCACCGCGCAACGCAGGATTTGGTTGTGTCGGTGACGCAAATTCATACAGGGTCAGCCGATAACGTGATCCCTGATACAGCCTATATCAACGGTACTGTGCGGACCTTTGAAAAAGACGTACAGGCCATGGTGATGCGGCGCATGGAAGAGATCGTGGCGGGTCAAGCCGCCAGTTACGGCGTTGAGGCCGCGTTGACCTATGATGTGGGGTTTCCAGCGACAATCAATGATGCGGCTAAGGCTACGTTTGCGACGCAAGTGGCCCGAGATGTCGCAGGGGATGCCCATGTTATTGGCGATCAGGGCCGTGAAATGGGGGCCGAAGATTTCAGCTATATGTTGGAAGAACGCCCCGGTGCCTATTTGTTTTTAGGGCAGGGTGCGAGCGCAGGCCTGCACCATCCTGAATATAACTTTAACGATGACATCGCCCCGGTCGGTGCGTCGTTTTTTGCACGAATTGTTGAACAGGCACAGCCTGTAGGAGGTAAGTAATGGCCCTAGAAGATGCATCAAAACAAATCGATATGGCGTTTACGCGCGACGATCTAAAGGGGCCAAGTTTTGAGCTGACCTTTGCTGGGGCCACATCGTTTTTGCGGCGCAAATATACCAAGGATCTGACAGGCGTAGATATCGCCGTGACTGGGGTACCCTTTGATCAGGCGGTGACCAATCGCCCCGGCACGCGGCTGGGACCACGCGCCATTCGCGAGGCCAGCGCGTTGCAAGCACCCGATGCGCCCTATGGCTGGGATTTTGATGTTCTCAGCGAATTTGCCATCGCAGATTATGGGGATCTGGCCTTTGATTATGGGCATGTCAGCCAGTTCCCTGCCGCTTTGCAGGCGCATATCAAGGGTATCTTGGATGTGGGGGCTGCCAGTGTTGTGCTGGGCGGCGATCATTATATCACCTTCCCAATCCTCAAGGCCTATGCAGAGAAATATGGCCCGATCAGCCTGCTGCAATTTGATGCACACACCGACACATGGCCCGATGATGACATGGACCGGATTGACCATGGGACGATGTTCTATAAGGCGGTGAAATCGGGGATTGTTGACCCTAAAACCTCTGTGCAGGTCGGGATCAGAACCACCAATGAGGATACGCTGGGCGTTACGGTGATTGACGCGCGCGAGGTGCACGAAAAGGGGCCGATTGCGACCGTTGAAAAGATCAAATCGGTGCTTGGCAATAATCCAACCTATCTGACCTTTGATATTGACGCGCTGGACCCGGCTTATGCGCCCGGCACGGGAACCCCTGTTTGGGGCGGTCTGACATCTGCGCAATGTGCATCTATGCTGCGTGATTTGGTGGGGATCAATATTATGGGCGGTGATATCGTTGAAGTATCGCCACCGTTTGACACAACCGGGGCGACGGCCATTGCAGGGGCACATGTCGCGACTGAAATCCTAAGCCTCTTGGGCCACCGGATGAGGACCACATGAGCACCAAAAACCAACCCATCAGCGGCAATGATCTGGCACGGTTTTCCGGGCCGAACACGTTTATGCGCCTGCCCTCTGCGAATGATCTGAAAGGGCTGGACGTTGCTGTTTTGGGCATCCCCATGGATATCGGCACATCATGGCGGTCGGGGACGCGGTTTGGCCCCAAACAGGTACGCAGTGAAAGCGCGATGTTGCGGCCCTATAACCTTGCGACAGGGGCCGCGCCCTTTGACAGTTTACAGGTCGCTGATATTGGTGATTTGGCAATCAACACATTTTCGCTGAGTGATAGTTTAAAAATTATTTCAGAGAGTTACGATGCAATCTTAAACTATGATGCAATGCCCTTGGCCATTGGCGGGGATCATTCGATCACCTTGCCAATTTTGCGGGCCATGGCCAAACGGCACGGCCCGCTTGCGTTGGTGCATGTGGATGCCCATGCGGATGTGAACGAGGATATGTTTGGTGAACGAGAAACCCATGGTACAGTGTTTCGCCGCGCGTATGAAGAAGCGCTGATAAACTCCTCAAAAACCTATCAAATTGGACTGCGTGGCACAGGGTATTCCGCTGAGGATTTCACCGAAGCCGCAGGATGGGGGTTTCAGCAGTTCCCAGCACATGAGCTGTGGGGTAAATCACTTGCCACGCTTGGCGCTGAGATACGGCGCGATATTGGCGATGCGCCAACTTACGTCACCTATGATATCGACAGCCTTGATCCGGCCTATGCGCCGGGCACTGGTACGCCAGAGATTGGTGGTTTAACCACCCCGCAGGCGCTGGAATTGATACGTGCCCTTAAGGGGTTGAACATCGTTGGGGGCGATTTGGTTGAAGTATCACCCCCCTATGACACATCGGGCAACACTGCGCTGACGGGGGCGAATATCCTGTATGAAATGTTGTGTGTCTTACCCGGCGTTGCGTATCGATGATGGGCCGTTCTTTGAGTTTATTTGGCTAGATGAAGATGAGGGTTTTGCGCATTTCTGCTTTGATTTTGCTGATCGGTTTGGTTGGTTTGTCGGCTTACGTGCGGCTTGCCCCCACTGACCCACAAAGCTGGCAACAGCAGGGGTATCCGTCGGGGTTAGAGGCGCGCAGTTCTGCCCGTGGTTATATCTGGCGTGAGGCGGTGAGTGGTAATGGTGTTCGACAGTTGGACGCGTTGGATGAGATTATTGCGGGTACCCCGCGCACAGAACGGATCGCGGGATCGATCGCTGAAAAGCAGATCACCTATGTGACGCGGTCATTGGTCATAGGTTTTCCTGATTACACCACCATTGGCGTCTATGACGGGCTGATTGAGGATGGTGATATCCGCTATCTGGAAATCAACGGGCGCCTGCGCTTTGGGCAGTTAGATTTTGGGGTAAACGCCAAGCGGATTAAAGGGTGGCTCGCTGAGTTCGAGGCTGGAAGATAGGCATCCCTGCTGGACCTCGCGCCACATCGGCACATTCAGTGACATCTGGCATTGCGCCATGAACATGCGTCCATCGACTTGCAGACAAATGGTTTCACCCAACTCAATCCGCTTGTGATTGCGGTCGGTACAATAGCAATCAACTGTTTTCCCGCTAGGTGATGTAACATCGGCCAAGACGGTAACAGGAAGGAGCGAGAGGATCATGGCATAGCGTATCATGAGTGTTGTATAGCACAGCAGTGCCTCTTGACCAAAGCCTTTGCATCAGCGACACGCAGATATGATCCCTATGGACCGCCTTGAACAAATTTCGCAGCGCTTTCAGTTTCTGGAGGCGTCGATGGCGTCTGGATCAGATGGCGCTGATTTTGCGGCCCTCGCCAAGGAATATTCCGATCTGCGCCCCGTGGTTGAACAGATCACAGCCTACAAGCAATTGTTGAGCGATATGGCTGAGGCCAAGGCGATGTTGGCTGACCCCGAAATGGCGGAACTGGCACAAGAGGAAATACCGGCGTTAAAGGCGGCCCTGCCGAAAGCTGAGGATGCCTTGCAGCTGGCTCTTTTGCCGCGTGATGCAGCGGATGCAAAGCCAGCGATGTTGGAAATTCGCCCTGGTACAGGGGGCGATGAGGCGGCGCTGTTTGCGGCAGATTTGTTGCGCATGTATCAACGCTATGCAGAAGCGCGTGGTTGGGGTTTTGATCTGATCGAAGAACAGATGACTGAGCTGGGTGGCGTGAAAGAAATTGTGGCGCATATCACCGGGCAGAATGTGTTTGCGCGGCTCAAGTTTGAAAGCGGTGTGCACCGGGTTCAACGCGTCCCGACCACAGAAAGCGGCGGGCGCATTCATACTTCTGCGGCCACGGTGGCGGTGCTGCCCGAAGCTGAAGATGTGGATATTGAAATCAACCAGAACGACATTCGCATTGATACGATGCGGTCTTCGGGGGCAGGGGGGCAGCACGTCAATACCACTGATTCTGCGGTGCGGATCACGCATTTGCCGACGGGGATCGTGGTTACCTCGTCTGAGAAATCTCAACACCGCAACCGTGAAAAGGCGATGCAGGTGCTTAAGGCGCGGCTTTATGATCAGGAACGCAATCGCGTTGACAGTGAACGCTCTGCCGATCGGGCGGCGCAAGTTGGGTCCGGGGATCGATCCGAGCGGATCAGAACCTACAATTTCCCGCAAGGGCGTATGACAGACCACCGGATTAACCTGACGTTGTACCGTTTAGATGCGGTGATGCAGGGCGAACTGGATGAGATCGTTGATGCGCTGACAGCGGACAATCAGGCGCAATTGCTGGCCGAGATGAACGGATGAGCGCGCCCACCGCCGCCCAAGCGATGGCCTTGGCGGCGTCGCGTCTGCGGGCAGCAGGGGTGCCCGACCCGGCACGTGATGCGCGTATCTTGCTGGCCCATGCGGCATCGGTGGATGCGGCCCGTGTGACATTGATCGCCCCCGAAGAAATCGCCCCAGAGATTGCCGAACGGTTTGAACATCTGATCGCATTGCGCGCGGTGCGTGTTCCCGTGTCACATCTGATTGGCAGTCGCGGGTTTTATGGAAGAGATTTCAAAGTCAGCCGTGATGTGTTGGACCCAAGACCCGAAACAGAAACGCTGATTGAACTGGCTTTGGCAGCACCCTTTGGGCGCGTCTTGGATCTGGGGACGGGATCGGGCTGTATCTTGGTGACCTTGCTGGCAGAGAGGCCAGATGCATCAGGTGTGGGCACGGACCTGTCCGAGGCTGCGTGTTTGCAGGCCAGTGCCAATGCGGTTTTGCACGGGGTTCAGGCACGTGCAGAGATCACACAATCGGATTGGTTCGAAAATGTTGATGGCCGTTTTGATTTGATTGTGTCCAACCCACCTTATCTGGCGGCGACAGAAATGGCGGATGTCGCCCCGGAACTGGCCCTGCATGAACCTGCAATGGCCCTAACGGATGGCGCAGATGGGTTGTCGGTGTACCGCATCATTGCAGCCCAAGCGCAGGGGTATTTGACCTCAAAGGGTCGCGTCATGGTCGAAATCGGCTGGCAACAAGGCCAAGACGTCAGCAAGATTTTTCAGGATTCTGGTTGGGGTCGCGTCACACTGGCCCATGATTTGGATGGCCGTCCCCGTGTCGTTTGTGCCGATAGACCGGCATAAAGCCGCGAAAATGGCCTTAACTATACCCGCAACTGCACTTTTCCCTTGCCGTGGACGATTCTACATGTTTATTCAACCTTGTTGCAGCGGTGGATGCTTTCGGGCGGTCCCGCGCGGCTTTATGCCCAACATCTCGCACAATCGGGTCAATAATGGCGCTGCTACGTCACCTCGGTTTTTACGAATAACAGCATTTGAAGGCTGATCAGTTTACATGAAATCTACCAGATCACGGGGCCGGTCCAAGAACAACCGCAACCGCTCGCACCAGCAGGGCGGTAACGTTGTTAACCGCGTATTTGACAGTTCAGGTCCAGAGGGCAAAGTGCGCGGCACGCCAAGCCAAGTGATTGAGAAATACAATCAACTTGCGCGTGATGCACAATTGTCCAATGACCGGGTTGCAATGGAAAACTTCCAGCAACATGCGGAACATTATTTGCGTCTGTTGTCCGAAGCGCAGCGTGAAATGGACGCCAAGCGCGAAGAGCAAGAGCGTCAAAACCGCGAACGTCAGATTGAACGGGATCGCGAACGCCAAGAGCGTCAGGAACGTGACGGCAATAATAACTATGCTCAAGAGGGTGGCCAACAACCGCGCGAACAGCACAGCGGCGGTCAGCCCCATCAGGGTGGTCAGCATAATGACAACCAACCGCACACAAACAATCAGCAGGGCGGCCAGCATACCGATGGCGCACCCCAGCGTGACACAGATCAAGCTGGCGAGAAACCCAAGCCCAAGCCAAGGTCGCGCCGCAAGCCTGAAACGGTTTCACAACTGCCTGATTTTGTGACCCAAGGCGAAGCAGCTGAGCCCGACAGTGGCTTGGTTGAGACACCTGAAAGTAAACCCAAGCCCAAGCCCAAGCGTGCGCCTCGGCGCAAGCCACAGCCCAAATCAGAAGCTAAGTCAGAGAATGACAGCGGCGATGGCGGCAGCGGCGATCAGCCCGAAGCGGCAGAATAATCAAACAAGGGCCTCGCGATTGCGGGGCCTTTTTTGTTTGCAACGGCGGTCATGGATCAAACGACCTGAATGAAGGCGCCTGCGAACAAGTGTTGATTAAAGCGGCGAGCTTGAAACCTGAATCGCGGGATTCCCATCGGGTTTGATTTGTGATTCATCCCTATTGGGAGGATGTTTCATGTCATCAGCACTATCGTCAGAGCTGCGCACGCGGTTTCGTGA
>JBARCK010000123.1:0-29104 GCA_049794015.1 Sulfitobacter sp.
TCACGAAACCGCGTGCGCAGCTCTGACGATAGTGCTGATGACATGAAACATCCTCCCAATAGGGATGAATCACAAATCAAACCCGATGGGAATCCCGCGATTCAGGTTTCAAGCTCGCCGCTTTAACTTGCAGAATTATTTGGAAGCCTACAGTTTGCTTCCTTCTGAATCACACCCACCCGTACCCGAAAGATTATTTGCGCTGCGCAAAAGTGTGAACATGGACGCGGACATGCTTGCGTCTGTCGACAGGGCGATTGCAAACTCGCGCGACATTGCCAATCCGACAGAAGAGGCCATCAAGCCGCTCTCGGAACTAGTGGATTTGCGAGCCCGGCTTGAAGCGGGCATGTCTTTTGATTTGGCCATTGCGCGCATTCTTAGCTTTGGGAAAAAAGATTAGGATGCGGCCTCAATTGTGACAGCCTTGCGTTTAAGGAAAATTTTGCACCCAACGATGAATTTCGGAGCGGTTGTAGCTGTGTTTTTGATTGGCAGCCTCTCCAAGCGAAAGGATTTTAAGGCGCCCAGAGAAGTGAATCTCAAAACGCCCCAATCAGCACTCGTTTCTGTTGTTCAATCAACCGGGGTAAAACTTTCCGCCCGCGCCCGCGCCCAGCGTGTCTTGTTCCCTTTATAATCAATGGCTTTGTCGTCCAGCAAATAGCCATCTGGCAGATAGGCATAGACCTCATCACCCTGCACCATGCTTTTATCACCTTGCCGCAGCATCAGGTGACGGGGCAGGAATTCACTGGGATGGGACAAGCCAGCAGCGCCTGTCATCTCACCTAATGCTTCCATCGTGTTCTTATGAAAACGGGCAACGCGTTCGCTTTTGTGACCCACATCCAATGCGCGTTGGCGGATTTTATCTTGGGTCGCGACGCCCACGGGGCAATGGTTGGTATGGCAGGCCTGTGCCTGAATGCAGCCAATTGAAAACATGAAACCACGAGCAGAGTTGCACCAATCTGCACCCATCGCCAGCGCACGGGCCACGTCAAAGGCGGAGACAACCTTGCCCGCCGCCCCAACTTTGACCTGATCACGCAGACCCGCACCGCGCAATGTATTGTGGACAAAGGTCAGCCCCTCAACCATTGGCATGCCGACGTGGTTCGAGAATTCAACAGGGGCCGCCCCTGTGCCACCCTCGGTGCCGTCCACGACGATAAAATCAGGCACGATTCCCGTTTGCAGCATCGCCTTGACCATACACATGAATTCACGTTGATGGCCGATGCACAGCTTGAAACCAACGGGTTTGCCACCAGATAATTCACGTAGTTTGCCTAGAAACTCCATCATTTCAATCGGTGTGGAAAAGGCCGAATGGGACGCCGGCGAAACACAATCCTTGCCCATCGGCACGCCACGTGCCTCGGCAATTTCGGGGCTGATTTTGGATGCGGGTAACATGCCGCCGTGTCCCGGTTTGGCCCCTTGGCTGAGCTTGAGTTCGATCATCTTGATCTGATCAAGCGATGCAGTTTCGGCAAATTTTTCGGGATCAAATGTGCCGTCCGCAGCCCGGCTGCCAAAATAGCCCGATGCGAGTTGGTAAATCAGATCGCCACCTCCCGCCTTGTGATATCGACTGACCGATCCTTCGCCCGTATCATGTGCAAAACCACCTAGTTTGGCACCTGTGTTCAGCGCTTGGATGGCATTCGCAGACAGGGAACCAAAGCTCATCGCGGAAATATTATACAGCGATGCCTCATAAGGTTTTTTGCAGGCGTCATTACCGACTTTAACCCGAAAATTGCAATCTTCGATATGTTTGGGCTGCACCGAATGGGTGACCCATGAATACCCAGCATCATAGACGCGCATGCGTGTGCCAAAGGGCCGGGCGTCTTCCTGACCCTTGGCGCGTTGATAGACAAGGCTGCGGTCATCGCGGCTAAAGGGTTCTTCATCTTGGTCTGATTCAATCAGATACTGGCGAATTTCGGGGCGGATTCCTTCAAAGAAAAACCGCATGTGACCAAGCACGGGATAGTTACGCAGGATCGAATGTTTGGTTTGCACCAGATCGTACAAGCCCATCGCGGTCAGCACGCCAAATAAAGCGAGCGGTAGGACAAACCAACCTGACCAAGCGATCATTAGAACGAAAGAGATAAGCGCCAGGACGACCACCCCTGCAAGTGGGAAAAATCGGTGCAGCGAATTGAGATCAGGCATAAACATCCGTTCTTAGGTTACTTGGGCATCATATCAGACTAGGTTTGCCCGTATTGTAGCATCACGCAAGCAATTGCTTAAAATTCAGTCAATTTGTTGAATATTTTAAACGTAATCTGAAATAAACAGTGCAATTTTTAAGAGTGTTATCTAGAATAACTTAACATAAATAGAGGCTTGGCAGAAAAAATCTTGTGAAATTATTGCCCGCTTGATCATAATTTCAAACGTGCCTAACCTGACGATTAGAATCTTGTGAACAACTGGCCAATGTCATTGTGAAACTTCAGGTCATAAGCGCCTGAAAGCTAGCATTACCAAAAGTGGGCGAGACACAGATACGAGTGTTGCCGCGGAAAGCGCGGGATCATTAAGAAAACAAAGGGAGAATATCTATGAAGATGTTTAAAATGCTTGCTGTTGCGGGGGCCATGGTGGCCGGCACGACAGCAATGGCACAAGAAAAGTTCATCACAATCGGTACGGGCGGCCAGACGGGCGTCTATTTCGTTGTGGGTCAGTCAATCTGCCGTTTGGTGAACCGTGGTTCAGCCGAACATAATCTAAAGTGCACAGCGCCTTCGACAGGTGGTTCTATCGCCAACATCAACGCGATCAAAGCGGGTGATATGGATATGGGCGTGGCCCAATCTGATTGGCAGTATCACGCGTACAATGGTACGTCAGAATTTGAAGGCAACAAGTTCGATAAAGAACGCGCTGTTTTCTCTGTGCACGGTGAGCCGTTCACTGTGATCGCGCGTGCAGATGCGGGCATCAAGACTTTCGCGGACCTCAAGGGTAAGCGCGTTAACATCGGTAACCCCGGTTCTGGTCAGTACGCCACAATGCAGGTCGTCATGGACGCCTTGGGTTGGACAATGGATGATTTTGCACTGGCATCTGAATTGAAGCCAGCCGAGCAAGCCGCCGCTTTGGGCGATAACAAGGTAGATGCGATCATCTACACTGTTGGTCACCCGAATGGTTCGATCCAAGAGGCGGTATCAACAGTTGATGCGGTTATGGTTCCTGTAACGGGTCCAGAAATCGACAAACTGATTGCAGACAACCCATACTATGCGGCGGCCACAATTCCAGGCGGCATGTACAAAGGGTCTGATGCGGAAACAAATACCTTTGGTGTGAAGGCGACATTTGTGACGTCTTCTGACGTTGACGAAGAAACGATCTATCAGGTGGTTAAGGCTGTCTTTGATAACTTTGATCGCTTTAAGCGCCTGCACCCAGCGTTCGAGAATCTCAAAGAAGAAGAGATGATTGCAGCGGGTCTTTCAGCACCTCTGCATGACGGTGCTGCAAAATACTACAAAGAAAAAGGCTGGATTGAATAATCTAGGCTAAATGATTGGCGCAGTGGCAAGCGATCTTGCCACTGCGCATTTTCCGACCCAACAATAATAATGTGCACTTGCCATAAGGCAGGGCAACAGGGGGACGATCCATGACCAACAATGATCAACAGCAAGCTGCCGCCGTCGAAGCCGAAGCCGCAGGACGCGGCGGGCTAAGTCAAGAAGAACTGGACGCTATGGTTGCGTCCTCTGACACGGGTGGCCGGGCCATCGCAGGTCCCGTCGGCACCTTCCTGATGCTCGTTGCACTGGCATGGTCGCTTTTCCAACTTTGGATTGCGTCACCGTTTCCATTCATCCTTGGCTTTGGTGTTTTTAACGATACTGAATCCCGTTCTATCCACCTTGCGTTCGCTATTTTCCTCGGTATTGCCGCATTTCCTGCGGCACGTACCAAATTCCAGCTGGCCCTTGGGGTGATTGTCCCTATCGCGCTGGCCTATCTGTTCATGACAGGTGCCAAAGACGGCACTGCGACATGGTGGATCCCAATTATAGCGCTGGGTGTTGTCGCTACTGTTCTGCTTGGCTCACCCAAAGATAAGATGCCAATTTGGGAATGGGCATTGGCGGTCATTGGTGCCATCGCAGCACTTTACCTATACGTATATTACCGTGACATCTCGACCCGTGTGGGCGCACCGATCATGCAGGATTTTGTCGTCGCTGTGATAGGTATCATGATCTTGCTTGAGGCAACGCGCCGCGCGCTTGGGCCTGCCCTAATGATCGTGGCCTCTGTGTTCTTGATGTACACTGTGCTTGGCCCATCCATGCCGGGTATTATCGCGCACAAGGGTAACTCCCTTTCTGAAATCGTGAACCACCAGTGGATCACCACCGAAGGTGTGTTCGGCATCGCGTTGGGCGTGTCCACATCCTTCGTGTTCCTCTTCGTTCTGTTCGGTTCATTGCTGGACCGTGCGGGTGCGGGTAACTACTTTATCCAAGTTGCATTCAGCTTGATGGGCCACATGAAAGGCGGACCTGCAAAGGCCGCTGTTGTGTCCTCGGCGATGACGGGTTTGATTTCTGGTTCATCCATCGCGAACGTGGTGACGACGGGGACGTTTACCATTCCATTGATGAAAAAGGTTGGCTTTAGCTCTGAAAAAGCGGGCGCTGTTGAAGTCGCCTCATCCGTGAACGGCCAGATCATGCCACCTGTGATGGGTGCCGCTGCGTTTCTGATGGTTGAATATGTGGGTATCCCGTACCCCGAAGTCGTCAAACACGCCTTCCTGCCCGCAACCATTTCCTACATCGCGCTTGTATACATCGTGCACTTGGAGGCACTTAAGGCTGGCATGGAAGGTCTGCCGCGCGCGGTTGAACCCAAACCATGGGTTGCATGGCTGATGTCAGTTGCTTTCGTCATTGCAGGCATCTGTGTGCTTAGCTTTGCCGTAAAATACTTCATGGGCTGGATTCGCCCAGCATTCCCAGACACTGCTGGTTACATCATCTTTGTCTTCCTGACGGCTGTGTATGCAGGTTTGCTTTGGGTCGCTTCAAGGGAAGCGCCGCTGAAACTGGATGATCCAAACGCGCCTGTGACGCGTCTGCCGCTTGCCGGACCAACAGTACGCTCAGGTTTGCACTTTATCCTGCCGATTGTGGTACTGGTTTGGGCCTTGATGGTTGACCGTCTATCCCCTGGCCTATCGGCATTCTGGGCGACATCCTACATGGTCTTCATCTTGATCACACAGCGTCCGCTGATGGCGATCTTCCGGGGCGAAAGTGAATTCGCGCAAGATGTGAAAGAAGGCTTCATGGACTTGGTTGATGGCCTTGTCACGGGTGCACGCAACATGATCGGTATCGGTATCGCCACGGCGACAGCGGGTATCATCGTGGGCGTGGTCAGCCAGACAGGTGTTGGCGCATCGCTGGCCAACGTGGTTGAGGTGCTGTCGGGGGGTAATATCCTTGCCATTTTGTTCCTGACTGCAATCTTGTCACTGATCCTAGGGATGGGCCTGCCGACAACGGCGAACTATATCGTTGTGTCTGCCTTGCTTGCCCCGGTCATTGTGACCTTGGGCCAACAGAATGGTCTGATCGTGCCGCTGATCGCGGTGCACCTCTTTGTGTTCTACTTTGGTATCATGGCGGATGTGACACCGCCTGTGGGATTGGCATCGTTTGCCGCTGCCGCCGTGTCTGGTGGTGACCCGATCAAAACGGGCGTGGTTGCGTTCTTTTACTCACTGCGCACTGCGGCGTTGCCGTTCTTATTCATCTTCAACACAGAACTCTTGCTGATTGGCGTGGGTTGGGGCCAAGGCATTATTGTCTTTATTGTCGCAACCATTGCGATGCTGCTGTTTGCGGCGGCGACCCAAGGTTGGTTCTTTGCCAAAAACCGCTTTTACGAATCCGCAGCGCTCTTGCTGATTGCGTTCACACTGTTCCGTCCGGGATTTTGGATGGACATGGTTGCACCACCATATGATGAGGTTGCACCGTCTGAGATCGTACAAGCGGCTGAAGTCACTCAACCGGGAGAAGACCTGCGCATCCGTGTTGCTGCACGCGATAGCTTTGGTGATCCGATTGAGTTTGTGGCGATCCTGCCGATTGTTGAAGGCGCAACTGGTGAAGAAAAGCTGGAAACAGCCGGGCTGGCATTTCGCCAAGATGGTGACAAAATGATCATCGACGATGTTGCCTTTGGCAGCGTCGCGGCAGACGCTGGATTGGACTGGGACCAAGAAGTTCTGCGCGTTCTCAAGCCGGTCGATGTCCCATCAAAGTATTGGATGTTCTTGCCTGCGCTTCTGTTGTTGGGGCTGGTCATATTCTTGCAAAGGGGCCGCAATGCGCGCGGCACCCGTCAGTCTGCTGCGGCGTAATCGCGATCGGCACTGTGCATAAATATCGACCACATTCGGGTCATTCAGGTTGTCTGCAAGTCACCTGTTTTACTTCCCTGCCGATGGGCGTAAGGGACGTGCAACGTGGCCTTTATGGTGGTCCTCCCTCCACCAAATGCCACTCTGTACGGAGTGAACAGATATGACACCTTTCGCAATTGCAGGCGTACAAATGTACGTTAACGCGCTTGAATCCAACGTCGATGGAATGATCCAGCGGCTTGATATTTTGATGGCGCGTTTCCCATGGACCCAGATGGTCTTGTTTTCCGAACTCGCGCCTTTTGGGCCATTGGATAAATTTGCACTGCCCCCTGAAAATGATGCGCTTGAGAGCTTCCAAGCGGCTGCGCGCAAACACCGCGTTTGGCTGATCCCCGGGTCGATGTTTTTGAAGAACCCCGAGGACGGGCGTGTGTATAACACATCCGTGGTTATCAACCCCGAAGGCGAGATCATCCGCCGCTATGCCAAGATGTTTCCGTTCCGGCCTTACGAGGCGGGCATTGCAGCGGGAACTGAATTCTGTGTGTTCGATGTGCCGGATGTTGGCCGTTTTGGTCTGTCGATATGTTATGACATGTGGTTCCCGGAAACCACGCGCCAATTGACCAGCCAAGGGGTTGAGGTGCTGTTGCACCCGGTTCTGACAGGCACAACCGACCGCGATGCGGAGCTGGCCATTGTGCGTGCAACCGCGGCGCAGTTTCAGTGTTACATCATTGATGTGAACGGTCTGGGTGCGGGCGGCGTCGGCAAATCTTGCGTTGTTGATCCAACGTCAATGGTGTTGCACCAATCCGCTGGCCAAGAAGACATGTTCCCGATTGAAATCGACATATCCATGGTGCGCCGCCAGCGCGAGACCGGGATGAAGGGTTTGGGGCAAGTTCTAAAATCTTTCCGCGACCGTTCAACCGATTTCTCGGTTTATGACCGTAACAGCGGAACTGATGCCTATCTGCAAACCTTGGGCCCACTTGAAATACCACATCAAGGGACACGCGCGGGTTTGCATGTCGATATGCCATCACGGCTTATTCCAGAGCCACCAGCCTTTAAGGGCCAAGAGGCAACATTGCCTTTTTCTTCGGCACCCGAAAGTATTTCGACTGAACCAATGCCAAACGCATCTGCCGGAACGGCGAACCTGACCGCAGAAGCCCCAATTCCCGCAGTACCCGCTGCGGCCATGCCCAACCCACCTGTAAGGCCCGGTATCCTTACCGGGTCAGACGATTCATCAAGCGGTTAAACTGAGGTATTCCTCCCCGGCTTTCATAGCCGGGGAGGCCATGCAGCAGTGGACCCGCACAGCGGAGAAGACCTGATGCATGATATGAACGACTATTCGTCCGCGATCCAATTGAGGTCTGACAGGTGGAGTGCACTGCGCGCCGTAACCTCAGCTTTGACACGCGATCCAAAGGCGAAAGAGGTCAAGGACCTAAGAGCGCAGGCCGAAGATCTGTTTGCGTCCCTTGCCCTGATCGAACCCTATTGGGCGTTTCCCGGCATGTCCGCGTTTGAGCACATGCGCCGCCAACTTGGTCACAATAATTTCGAAGACTTGGCTTTTGCTGTTAGTCGCGTCACCCGCGCGCTGACCACGGGTGCATATCGCCGTCGTTCCATCCCATTGGAACGCGATAGTATGGATCAAGAGGAACACAACGACGAAGAATTGCTAAGCCCAGAAGCACGCGCAATGAGTAAGCCGTACTTTGAAGTTTTGATCGTCGACAATGTGAGCGAACAGCAAGATCGCTGGCTGAAATCCAACATTCTACGGATGCGCCGCCCAGAAGATCAATTTATCTATGAACCAGTTGTTGTTCCTTCGATTGAGGACGCGCTGATTGCGGTGATGTTCAATCATAATATTCAGGCCATTGTTGTGCGCCCGGGCCTGACGTTGAAATCGAATATGGTTGAATCCATTCTGACCCGTTATCTCGCGCGTGCCGGTGGCCGTGAAGAGATTGACGCGTTGTCACCTGAAAACTACGGCCCAGAATTGTGCCGCATGATCGACAAGGTGCGCCCAGAACTGGATGCCTATCTGGTGACAGAACGCTCTGTTGAAGACATCGCCGGCCTTGATCTGGGGATTTGTCGTCGGGTTTTCTATAACCAAGAAGACTTTATGGAATTGCACCTCAACATCCTGCGTGGTGTGCAGTCGCGTAATAAATCGCCGTTCTTTACGGCGCTTGTCGAATATTCCAAACAGCCAACAGGCGTGTTCCATGCGATGCCAATCAGTCGCGGTAAATCGATCACAAGGTCGCATTGGATTCAGGATATGGGGGCGTTTTACGGGCCCAACATCTTCCTTGCGGAAACCTCTGCGACTTCTGGTGGGTTGGATTCTCTGTTAGAACCACATGGCCCAATCAAAGAAGCACAAGAACTCGCCAGTCGCGCGTTTGGCTCAAAACAAACCTTTTTTGCGACCAACGGCACATCGACCTGTAACAAGATCGTCGTGCAAGCGCTGGTACGGCCCGGAGACATCGTGTTGGTCGACCGTGATTGCCACAAATCGCATCACTACGGCATGGTTCTGGCGGGCGCGCAGGTTTGTTACCTCGATAGCTATCCGTTGAATAAATATTCGATGTATGGCGCTGTGCCACTACGCGAGATCAAGCATCAATTGCTGGCCCTCAAGGCGGCAGGAAAGCTGGATCAGGTGCGCATGTTGCTGCTGACCAACTGTACCTTTGATGGTCTGGTTTATAATGTTGAGCGCATGATGGAAGAATGTCTGGCGATCAAACCTGACCTTATTTTCCTTTGGGATGAGGCATGGTTTGCCTTTGCGCGGTTCAATCCGACCTATCGCCAACGCACGGGGATGAATGCGGCAAATACTTTGCGTGAAAAGTTCAAATCAGAAGCGCATGCAAAAGCCTATGAGGCGCAGCAGGAAATGTTGAAAGATGCGGATGAAGAGACAATCCTCAATACCCGCTTAATTCCATCACCCAAAGCACGTGTGCGGGTCTATACAACACAATCGACACATAAAACGCTGACATCCCTGCGCCAAGGTTCGATGATCCACGTGAACGATCAGGACTTTAAAGGCGAGGTCGAACAGTCGTTCCATGAAGCGTATATGACGCATACGTCAACCTCGCCCAACTATCAGATCATTGCGTCCTTGGATGTCGGCCGTCGGCAAGTTGAACTGGAAGGTTTTGAGTTTGTCCAACGCCAGATTGAGGCGGCGATGTCGATGCGAAAGGCAATCACAGACCATCCCTTGTTGTCCAAGTATTTCAAGGTACTGGCCGCAGGTGACATGATCCCCGAAGAATACCGTGAAAGCGGTGTGACAAGTTATTACGATCAGCAACAAGGCTGGACGGACATGTGGGATTGTTGGGAAAAGGACGATTTCGTTCTGGATGCCACCCGCGTGACGCTGGCCGTTGGGGGCACAGGTTGGAACGGCGATACCTTCAAGAATGAAATCTTGATGGATAAATATGGCATTCAGATCAACAAAACTTCGCGCAATACCGTGTTGTTCATGACCAATATCGGCACGACGCGGTCGTCGGTTGCCTATCTGATTGAGGTATTGGTCGAGATCGCCAAATCGCTTGATGAATTGCTTGATGATGCCAGCCGGATGGAACGGTTGTCGTTTGACAAACGCGTCGCCAACCTGATGGAAAACTATCCGCCGTTGCCTGACTTTAGCCGTTTCCACGAAGCGTTCCGCGCTGATGATATCACGTCAGAAGGCGATATTCGCACGGCGTTCTTCTTGTCTTATGATGAGAAAAACTGTGATTATCTTGAGCTGAACGGATCACTGAAAGATGCGATGGATGCGGGTGATACGGTGGTTTCGGCCAGCTTTATCATCCCTTATCCACCCGGCTTTCCAATCCTCGTCCCAGGTCAGGTTGTGAGCCAGGAAATTCTATCTTTCATGCGCGCCTTGGACGTGAGTGAAATCCATGGATACCGCCCTGATCTGGGCTTGCGCGTCTTTACCGATGACGCATTAAAACGGGTGCAAAACCAGCACCTTTCGTCTTCACCTGCATAAATTGAAGGAACCATAAATATGCCAACAGTTCTAAAGAATATCTCAGAAATCCGCCGGTTCTTTCATCGGAACGAAGACCCGGTTTACTTTATCTCGGCCACCAACTTTAACCTGTTGGGCCTTGATGAATGGGTCAAGAATTTCAAATACATCTGCTACATCGACTGTTACGGTGGCAAGCATCCAAACGTGTTCTGCCCGTCCGAGCAGCCGCATGCGGAATTTCAGTCAATTGAAGACATCAATAACTATCTGTTGCAGCACAAAGAGGTGATTGATTTCATCAAACGTCGCGGCGGCAAACCCAAGTTTGTGTTCCTGATGTTTGACGAAGAAACGGAGCGCCTGTCTAAAGAATTGGGTGCCGATGTTTGGTTCCCAAAAGCCAAGCTGCGCACATCAATGGACAACAAAATCGAAACCGTCCGCATCGGCAACAAGGCCGGCGTGCCGTCTGTGCCAAACGTTCTGGCCGAAGTCACATCCTACGAAAATTTGCGTGAAACATGCGAAAAGGCTGGTATTGGCCACGATCTGGTTCTGCAATCTGCCTTTGGTGACTCTGGACACACCACGTTCTTTATCAAATCTGAGGCCGACTTCCGTCGCCATGAGTCTGAAATCATCGGCGAAGGTGAAATCAAGATCATGAAGCGGATTGATTGCCGGGGTTCCGCGATCGAAGCCTGTGCGACCAAAGAAGGTACAATCGTTGGTCCGTTAATGACCGAATTGGTTGGTTTCAAAGAACTGACACCCTATCGCGGTGGTTGGTGTGGTAACGAGATTTTGTCGACAGCCTTCCCACCAAAGGTTCGTCAAAAGGCGCGCGAGTTGACCTTTAAGTTCGGTGAACAGCTGCGCAAAGAAGGCTATCGTGGTTATTTTGAGCTCGATTTCTTGATCGACAAAAAGACAGGTGATATTTGGCTGGGCGAATTGAACCCACGCATCACCGGTGCGTCGTCAATGACGAACCATGCGGCCTTTGCACATGCGGATGCGCCCTTGTTCTTGTTCCACTTGCTTGAATTCTCCAAAAAGAAATTCAACCTCGACACCACGGAATTGAACGATCGCTGGGCTGATCCTGACATGATCGACAGTTGGTCACAGATGGTGATCAAGCATACTGAAGATAGCGTTGATATTTGCACAGCATCGCCTGAAACCGGTATCTACAAGATGAAGGAAGATGGCAGCGTTGTATTTGACCGCTTTGATTATCACCGTCGTGCTGTTGAATCTGAAAACGAAGCGTTCTTTTTGCGGATCATGACACCTGACAGCTACCGTTATGAAGGGGCCGACATTGGCATCCTCGTGACGCGTGGTCGTTCGATGACCAAGTCTTTCCAGTTGAATGAGCGGGCGAAAAAGTGGATTCACGGCATTAAGCAAGCAGTGGACGGCAAACCATTGCCAACCGCGGCAGCAGGGCCAGAGCTTTCTGATCCGGCGTTTAAGATCCTTTAACAGAACCGAAAGGCTCCAATGTATTGGCGCGCCCTACAAGAAGAAACGCCCGGACCTAAATGGTCCGGGCTTTTCGCCGAATACTGGCCTGACTACCGTAAATGGTGGCTCAAGGAAGGTGATGCTGCGCGTCCGACTTATATGCAGTGCCGCCGCGCGCTGACCGAGCACATGCCAGAGATGATACCGCTTTATGATGAGTTATGTGCCTTGGCAGGTGGCGGTGATCAGGCCGCCCGTTTCCTAAGCCTATATAATCCACCGCCTTATCTATCGGGATGCAGTCAAGCGATCTGGGCGGGCAAAGAACCCGTTATGGTTCGAAATTATGATTACAACCCAGATGCTTTTGACCAACTGGTTCTGAACACCAATTGGCTGGGGCGTCGGGTCATGGGCACGTCCGATGGGTTGTGGGGGTTGGTTGATGGTGTAAATGACGCGGGTCTGTCTATATCGCTGACTTTTGGCGGCCGGCGCGTCGTTGGCCATGGCTTTGGTGTGCCGCTCATCCTGCGCTATGTTTTACAGACATGCGAAACCACGGAACAAGCGACCAAAGTGCTGGAACGCGTACCAACGCACATGAGCTACAATGTTACGGTGCTGGACCGCAAACGTAACTATTCGACCGCAATGATGGGTCCGGATCGCACAACGCTGATTACACATGCTGCTGTGGCGACCAACCACCAAGAAAATGTCGAATGGGTTAGCCATGCGCGGTTTACGGCGACAGTTGAACGCGAGCGGTATTTGCTGAACCGATTACGGATGCACAAAGATCCAGAAGAGAAATTCATCAACGCTTTCCTTAAACCACCGCTATATTCAACGGCGTTTAACGCCGGGTTTGGCACGCTTTACACGGCTGTCTATCGCCCTCGCAAACGCGAAATGGAACTGCGTTGGCCCGGTACAGTTTGGCCTTTGTCATTGAACGACTTTGTTGAGGGCGCGCGCAACGTAATGGTGCCGGGGGCAGCATGACCAAAGGACCACTGGCGTCACTGAAGGTTGTCGAATTTTCAGGATTGGGGCCTGCGCCGCTGGCTGGTCAACTGCTTGCTGACTTGGGTGCGCAGGTCACCACAATAGATCGCACTGCTGCGCCATCTGACCCCACTGATATCAATCGGCGTGGAAAACGATCAGTCGTGCTTAACCTAAAGTCACAGGCAGGTGTCGCAGCGGCCCACGCGCTTATCGCAGCCAGTGACATACTGATCGAAGGGTTCCGGCCCGGTGTGATGGAACGTCTGGGTTTAGGCCCGGATGATTGTCCTGAAAACTTGATCTACGGACGTATGACCGGTTGGGGGCAGGACGGCCCCTGGGCTAAAACCGCAGGCCACGACATCAACTATTTGGCGTTGACGGGTGCTTTGCACGCGATGGGGCAGGGTGATCAACCGCCCGTACCGCCCCTCAATTTGGTGGCGGACTACGGTGGCGGCACGATGTTCCTGCTGTTCGGTATCTTATCCGCTGTGATCGAACGTGCCGTATCGGGCAAAGGACAGGTGGTCGATGCCGCGATGGTCGACTGCGTGCCGGCGATGATGGGGTTGATCCACGGTATGCTCGCGCAAGGAAAATGGAGTGAGAAACGCGCGGCCAACTGGTTAGACGGGGCAGCGCCATTCTATCGCTGTTACACATGTAGCGATGGAAAGTTCATCTCAGTTGGTGCGCTAGAGCCGCAGTTCTATGCGATCCTATTGGAAAAATTGGAATTACCTGCTGCGTACCTCGATAACCAAAATGATAAATCCACATGGCATGCGCGCAGCAGCGAATTTGAACAGCTGTTTGCAGGCATGACACGCGAGCATTGGGCGGTGCTATTTGAAGGCACCGACGCCTGTGTGGCCCCCGTATTGACCTTTAGCGAAGCGGCGCAGCACCCCCACAATTTGGCGCGCGGCATCTTTGACGCTCCGGATGGGGTCTTACAATCTGCCACGGCACCTCAATTTGGTCGCGCGCAGCCTCAAAAACCCAAATCACCCGGCGCTGTGGGGGGCGATACAGTTAAGGTATTGCGCGAAATTGGATATGATCCGAAACATATCCGCAGTCTAATGAGCGAAAATTGAACACAACTTCGTTGACCTGCATATAACGATACCACCTCCATTCAGCTTACTGTAAGAGTGCGCTTATGAACGTTGCTGCCGCATCTGAAATAACACCAATGCTGGACGATTTGATCGTTTGCCCGCAATGCGATGCTGCGTACAAACTCAAGCGCCCTGGGCATGGTGAACGCGCGGTTTGCCAACGGTGTCATAAGGTCCTGATCGCGCCACGCCAAAATGCGGGCCTGCGGATCATCGCAATTGCACTGGCCGTTGTGTTTTTGATTTTGGGGGCCGCATTGTTCCCGTTTCTGACAATTGACGCGGCGGGCAACAAAAACGCGGTGTCCATCTTGGACGCGGCTTTGGCGTTTAGTGGTGGGCCGATGATCTTGCTGTCATTGGCAACTGCTGCATTGATCGTCTTTATCCCGCTGACGCGTGTTTTGTTGACTCTATATGTGCTGATCCCTGTTGTGCTGGACCGTCCACCGGCACGGCATGCGATCAAAGCATTTCGTATTTCAGAGGCAATGCGCCCTTGGTCTATGGCAGAGATCTTTGCGATTGGCTGCGCGGTTGCCTTGGTCAAAGTTGCTGATCTGGCGCAAGTGGGTTTTGGTCCTGCGTTCTGGATGTTTGGTATCCTCGTCGCGCTCATCATCGCGCAAGATAGTTTTATGTGTAAGTGGTCTGTATGGAACTCGCTGGAACACCCCAAGAAATCGTAAGCGCCCGTGATATGGGTGTTGTTGCCTGTACACGCTGTACCAAAGCGTGGCCGCTGGGCACCCAAACCTGTACGCGGTGCGGACATGCATTGGTGTCGCGTGATCGGTTAAGCCTGCAACGGGTCTGGGCCTATTGGGTTATGGGACTGATTTGCTACATCCCAGCAAATGTTTTCCCGATGCTCAAGACCAAGACACTGTATCAGGTGGATGAAAGTACAATCATCGGGGGCGCGGTTGAGTTGGCGCATCACGGTAACGTTGGGATCGCTGCGATCATTTTGCTCGCTTCTGTGGTGATTCCATTGGGTAAATTCTGGGCTGTTGCATTTTTAGCGATCAGCGTGAAACAGATTGATGCGGCGTCTAAACACCAGCGTCAGTTCCTGTATGAAGTGGTCGAATACATTGGTCGTTGGTCCATGATCGATATCTTTGTAGTTGCGATTCTATCTGCGCTGGTGCAACTCAAGTCACTGGCGTCGATCAACCCCGGTCCTGCGAGTATCTTTTTCGCATTATCGGTCATTTTTACGATGCTAGCTGCACAAGCGTTTGATTCCCGGATGATTTGGGACGTTCAAGCCAAGGATGGGGGTCCTGACCGCGATGAATGACATGCCACCAGAGGTGTCTGTTTCTCCTGCTCGCAAGGTATTCCTAAGTGGTGCTTCCATCATTTGGATCATTCCGGTGTTGGCTCTTGTTGTTGCGCTTGGCGTGGCGTGGAAATCGTACAATGACCGCGGGCCTGAAATTGTGGTCGAATTTGAAAATGGTGCGGGCATATCGGCTGGTGAGACTGAGCTGAAGTATCGCGATGTGACCGTAGGCAGGGTTGAAAAAGTTGGATTTGTTGAGGGGTTGGGCAAAGTCACTGCAACGATCCGTCTTGAGAAAGCCGTGGCACCCTATGTCGACAGCAGCGCGGTATTCTGGATCGTTCAACCAGAGGTCACTGCGCAAGGTATCACAGGTCTAAGTACGGTTCTTAGCGGTGTTCACATCGAGGGATCATGGGATGATCAGATCGGGACGTTTTCCAATCGTTTTCAAGGTGCCTCTGAGCCGCCATTGATCCGCCCCGGTCAATCGGGTCTCGAAATTGCATTTCGCACGGTCGCCAACGGGCAACTGACAGACAATGCGCCGATCCTATACAAAGGCATCGAAGTTGGCCGTGTGGGGCGCGCCAAAATCGCACCGCGCGGTAACTTTGCGATCGTTGAAGCCCTCATTTTTGAAGAACACCGGTCCCTGGTGAATGAATCCACACGTTTCTGGGATGCATCAGGTTTCAGCGTGAACATCAGCCCAGCGGGTGCGGAAATTGATTTTTCTTCATTGGCGACCTTGATTGGTGGTGGGGTCACATTTGACACCTTTGTATCAGGTGGTGGCAGAGTTCAGGATGGCACGGTATTTGAGATTTTCCCGGACAAAGAAACCGCGCGAAATTCTGTCTTTAACGCATCAGAGGTTGAGCCGTTAAAGATTAGCGTGATCTTTGATGACAATATCTCAGGCCTTGCTGTAGGGGCGGGGATCGAATTGAGTGGCCTGAAAATTGGTGAAGTCGAAGCCCTATCTGGCATCGTGGACTATAACCAATTTGGCGACAGCCGTGTGCGCCTGAACGCCAACCTTTCTATCCAACCCGCACGTTTGGGATTGCCAGGTGATGTAACCGCAGACAATGCATTCAAATTCTTGCAAGAACGGGTCAGCAGCGGGTTACGGGCACGTTTGGCGTCAGCCAGCCTTTTGACGGGTGGTCTGAAAGTCGAATTTGTGATGGTAGAAGACGCGCCGCCCGCGCAGTTGGTGGCGGTAGGTAATGATTTACCCGTCATGCCCACAACCAAAAGCGAAACCTCTGACGCGGCAGCAACGGTCGAAGGTGTGTTCAGCCGGATCAACAATCTGCCGATTGAGGAATTGATGAACAGCGCCATCTCGTTCCTGAATGCAGCCGAAGTTTTGGTGTCCAACGAAGATATCCGTGAAACGCCAACAGATGTGCGCGAATTGCTGGCCGAGGTTAAAGGGTTGATCACGTCGCAAGACGTACAGAATATTCCAGTTGCCCTGAATGCGACGCTTGTACGTGTTGAAAACCTTGTCGCGACACTTGAACAAGAAAAAGTGGCAGAGCGTTTGTTGGCCGCAGTAGATGGCGCGGCAAATGCCGCCAATGCGGTGTCCTCGTCTGTTGAGGGTGTGCCACAATTGATCGAACAAATTCAAGGATTGGCTGCCAAGGCAGAAGCCCTGCCATTGGATGATCTGATCAATGAATTGACAGCTTTGACCAAATCAGCGGATGCAGTGATTGGCACGGATGATGCAGTTGCTTTGCCCGGCTCACTTAAACGCGCGCTGGATGAGTTGAACTATACCTTACAAGAACTCCGTGAAGGCGGCGCGATTGAGAACGTGAACCGCACGTTGGTCTCTGCACGCAATGCAGCGGACAGTATTGCTGTGTCGGCCAAGGATCTTCCACAGATCGTGACACGTCTGACAGACCTCTTTGCACAGGCCAGCCAGACCATCGCAGGATATAACAAAGGTGAAGAACTAAGCCGTTCTGCCCAAGACACCCTGCGCGATATTCAAAAAGCAGCAGATGCGCTTGCGTCGCTGGCCAAGACAATTGAACGTAACCCTAACTCGCTTTTGCTGGGACGGTAAAAAATGATGATTTCTCGTAGTATCCTGACCATAGGTTTGATCCTGACACTGGCCGCTTGCGGTAACGCAGACCGCTTTGCCGTACGCAGCCCCGAAGTGACCGAACAGGTGCGGATTTCATTTGGTGCGGTTGAAGTACGCGATGTGTCCCTACCAAGCTATGCAGCTGCAGATGAGATCACGACGCAAGCCGAGGACGGCACATTAAAAAGCTCAAAAAGTGTGTTGTGGGCGGATGCACCGGAACGGGCTGTTGCGTTGGAATTAAGCCAAAACCTTGCGCGTATGACTGGCCGTCGTGTCGCATCAGAACCATGGCCGTTTGATGCCCGCGCGGATGCACGGTTGGAAATCCGTTTTGCAGAATTGGTCGCCACCGAAGCAGGCGAATTCCGCACATCTGGTCAGTATTTTGTTGGTGTATCAGATGGTCGTCGCGAACGGTCCGGTTTGTTTGATTTAAGCGTGGCATTTGACCCCAAGGGCGGTCCAAATGCGATTGCCTCAGCGCGCGGCGAACTGATCCTAAATTTGGCGACTTATATCGCCAAGAATGGCTTGAAGTAACACGCCGATGTCCGACGGGTCAGAGCGCACCCCACAAGCACAGACACCCAAGATAGGATTTTTTGGGGCGACCATGCTGGCGCGTGCGGCCCGTGGTTCTACTTGGACGGCGCTTACGTTCTTTATCTCTCAGGGCGCTCGCTTTGCTGCCAATCTGATTTTAGCGCGACTATTGTTCCCCGAGGCATTTGGGATCATGGCGTTGGTCACGGTGTTGTTGGTCGGCCTCACGTTGATCTCTGACATGGGCATCGCACAGTCGATTTTACAAAGCAAACGCGGTGACGAGCCTGAATTCCTCGACACTGCTTGGACATTGCAGATCATGCGTGGTGTGTTTCTGTGGCTTGCCGCCTGTGCTTTGGCATTGCCCGCCGCCGCCTTCTATGACCAGCCATCCATCGCAGTGTTGTTACCCGTTGCGGCGGTGTCGTTGTTGTTTGCAGCACTTGAACCCATGCGTGTTGAAACCGCAAACCGGCATCTGTTGATCGGTCGCGTGACGGTACTTGATCTGGCATCAACGATCATCGGGATAGTGGCCATGGTTGTGCTTGCCTTGGTCAGCCAATCGGTTTGGTCCTTGGTCGCAGGTTGGGTTGTGACAGCTGGGGTACGGTTAACCTTGATGTGGCTATTCCTTCCTGGTGATGGCAATCGCCTGCGTTGGGAAAAGAGCGCTGTTTCTGAGTTGATGAACTTTGGCATTTGGATATTTCTGTCGTCCATCTGCGGCCTGTTGGTTCTACAAGGTGACAGGGCAATATTGGGTAAGTTTCTCACCATTGAAGGTTTAGGGATCTATAACATTGGTATGTTCTTGGCAGGCTTTCCGCTCATGCTTGGCACGACCATTACGTCACGTATTCTGATCCCACTGTATCGCGAACACCTGAACGAAGAAGACAATACTGCGCGCAACCGTTTGTTTCGACTGCGGTATTACCTATCGGCTGTCCTGATCGCTGTGATATTCACGCTGGCGCTGGCAGGCCCTTGGATCGTGCAGACACTCTATGACGACCGCTATCTGACCGCAGGTGGTATCATCGTGGCATTGGCCAGTGTCCAAATGATCACTGTTGTTTCTTTGACCTATGATCAGGCAGCACTTGCCACTGGCGATTCACGTGGCTTTTTCTTTGTCAGCGCAACCAAAGCATTCCTGACAACGGCTGGTTTCTTGATTGGCGTCATGAGTTTTGGACTGCTCGGCGCTGTTATAGGATTGGCCGTTTCGCTGTTGTTGTATTACCCCTTCATAGCCATTTTGGCACGTCGACATAACGCGTGGGATATGCGTCATGACCTGATCTATTTGCCGTTGGTACTGGTGTTGGGTGCAATCGCAATCTGGGTCAATTGGACGGATGTACAGATGCTTTTGCCTGGATCAAATGGCGCGCTTCATGCGCGATGATCTTGGCGCGCTGACTGTAGCAATGTTGCGATATGCCTGCCCAATGTATCGACATTTGGCGGCTCTAGGATGCCTAGATGATCACCCGGGACATCGGTGATATCAAAATCAGCCATGGCAATCGACGCCCAGCCTAATCCGTTTTCAATCGCTTCCTTGCTATCAAATTGATCATCCCCTGCACGATAGATTGTTAAGCGCTTAGGGTACGGTTGTGGCGTGTAGGCCTCAATCGCTAGCATATTGGCGGCTACAAAATCTGTTACATCAGTGATTTCATCAGCCGTGACATGATCATGTACAACTGTTCCCGCTTGTAATTTTTCTTGGGCCGCCCCTTGCGCGCGGGCTTCTCTTCGTGTTGCCAGTTGTTTGGCGATATAGGGCCAGCCGTGGCGCAATATTTGTCGCAGATGCACGCCAAAACGTGCTGCGCGCCCTATGCGTTGCCGCCCATCCGGCCCTTCGGCATCCAATAAGATCAAGGCACTTACATCACGTCCCGCATCATGCAGTTGCTGCGCCAGTTCCAGCGTCACATAACTACCTGCTGATACCGCGATCAACGACAACGGCCCTTCGGGGTGATGGCGTTCGATCTGGCGCAAGTAAAAGTTTGCGATATCAGGAACGGTCGTTGGTGTACTATCAGACAACAATCCAACCGTCAGACCAAAGACGGGCTGCTCATCGCCTAGAACGGCTGCAAGGGGCCGAAAAAACGATCCATTGTCGCCCAGGACGTGAACCCCATACAACGGGGGCAGATCGCCCTTTGGTTGGATCGGTATCACAACCAAAGGATCTGGATCTTCTGCTTGAAGCGCGCGCACGACTCCTTGTGGCGTTGGGTCACTGTAGAGGGCAGTTGGCTTGAGCTTTACGTCAAACGCTCTTTCCAATTCCGGCATCAGCCGCAAAAGCGATAGCGAATCCCCACCTGCGTCAAAGAACGAAGTTGTGGGCCCAATATCATCATGCTGCAAGATCGTTGAAAAAAGCTCAGCGACCTCACGGGTGAGAGGGCTGTCTTGTGTCATGTCATCAGTTTGTGCAGTTTCTGTTCGCGCTGGCATTGGCAGGCGTACAACATCGATCTTGCCGCCGGGTGTCTGCGGCCATTCAGTGACAGGAACAGGTGTGGGGCGCATCTGGGGTGGCAGCGTTTGGGTTGCCCATTCTTTGATGATTTCGGGCGCGGGCAGTGTCATGTCGGCAGGTGCTGAATACCACGCAATCAGCTGAGACTGGCCAGACTTTGGCGTATAAAGCCCCGCGTGCACGCGCTCAACCGCTTCATGCATTTCCAGCGCCGCTTCGATTTGGCCCGGTTCAATCCGAAATCCGCGCAATTTAATCTGGCGATCCATGCGACCCAGATAATGTAGCACCTCATTGCGCCAGATCACCCGATCCCCAGTGGCATAGATGCGTCCAATGCTTGGATCAAAGGTCGCTTGGGTAAAGCTTTGCGCGGTTCTTTTGGGGTCGTTGATATAGCCTTTGGCAACTGCGGGCCCCGAAATGAACAACTCGCCCTCAGTACCTGTCGGTGCCAATGCGCCGTCTTTTGTCAGCACCCAGGCGTTGGCATGTGACAGCGCGCGTCCAATTGGGATGCTTTTGCCCTCAAGGTCGTGGGCCGTCGCTTCGTGCGTGGTGCAGGTGATTGTTGTTTCGGTTGGGCCATACCCATTCAACCAGCGTAAGTCAGGCAATGTTGCGCGCCAGCGTTTGAGTGCAGAGAATGGCACACGTTCACCACCGACAATCACAAGACGGACCAATGGCGGAAAGATATCACTATGGTGATCAAGGACGTCAGTTAATGCGACCCAAAACCCTGTTGGCAGGTTTGTGACTGTGACCTCTAACGCGGCGCATTGGGTCAAGAATTCTGGCACAGATTGCGCCATCTCATCGGTACGCAGGACCAATGTTGCCCCGCAAAGCAGCGTTGGCACTATTTCTTCTAACGCGACATCAAAGCTAAGAGCGGCAAATTGAAGGACACGATCCTTTGGCGTCAAACCAAAGTGTGGGATGATTGCACTGGCGTGGGCGGCAAGTGATGCATGTGTGACCATGACACCTTTGGGCCGTCCCGTCGATCCAGAGGTAAAGATAACATAGGCCAGTGAATCCGGGTCTAACTGCTGAGAATCCAACTCAAATGGATCGGTTTCGCCCTCAAGTAAATCAGTGGCAAGCCGGGTTTTTGCATCAAGCTTTGGCGCGGCAGCATCGGTCAACACCAGCGCCGCTTCGCTGTCTTGGGCAATGATATTCAACGTTTCAACAGGATATCCGGGGTCCATCGGCACAAAGGCTGCGCCCGCTTTCCAGATGGCGAACATGGCGGTGACAAAGGGCATACCGCGGGTCATACATATCCCGACAATGTCACCGGGGCCCACACCAACACCACGCAATTGTTTTGCCATCGTCTGAGCAGCTGTGTTCAATTCACCATATGTCATTGGCGCGAACCCGGGTTGTTCCAATGCGGTATGATCAGGGTGTTGTGCTGCCATTTCCTGAAACTGGTCGATGCATGTTGATATGTTTCCTACATGCGTATCTTTCGGCCCCGCCAAGGTTTGGATGGTTGGAATTTCAGTCGCATCAAGGATAGATATCGCGCCCAACGGTGTCTTGGCGGTTACGGTCGTAAGGTTGCCTAAGAACTCTGTAAGATATCCACATAGGCGCGGGCCATTTGGAACTTGTGCAGGGTCGTATTCAACAACAACTTTTAGCTGCTCACCCATATAGGCAGCCACGGAAACAGGGGTATCGCCCTCTTCTAGCAGATCAACAGTGCGATTTTCCCAATCGCCGCCCAATGCCTTGAGCTGATCATCCAAAGTGCCGAAATCAAACATTAGAACGGAATCAAATAGTTGACGCCCGGGGGGGATATCAAGCCGTTTGCGAACACTGGTAAGTGGGGTTTGTTCAAACGGGCGCACGGCGATTTGTTCGGCGCGTATTTGATTTAAGACATCACCGATGCTTAAGCTTGGGTTAAGCTGCAAGCGCACTGGCACCGTTGTGATAAAACAGCCCGCAGCATCACTTGCACCGTCCATCAAATGACGACCATTCCGGGTGTTGCCAAAAACAACGTCACCCTGCCCACTGCATCGGGCCAGCACAACGCCCCATGCCGCAAGGATCACACTGCTTAGCGAAACCCCTGCTTGGTCTGCCAGTTGGACCAGCGCTGTGCTTTGCTCTTTGGTGAGATACGATGAGGTTTCGGTCTTGCGCCCGGGTTCAGCATTTGGATCAACCAATCCATCCGAACCTTCCCAGCCCGCAAGCATCTTTGCAAAATGCTCCTCGCCCGCGTCGTGTGACATGTCGCAAAGCCTGCGACAGTGGGTCTCAAAAACGTTTTGGTTTTCGGTCGGATCGTCAGGCGTTTCGATTTCGGTGATGATTTTTGTGTAACGTTGGAAAACGTCGTCCAACAATGGCGCAAACGCACGGCCATCAAGCAAGGTGTGTGGGAACGTCCAAACAAGTTTTGAGCCTTTTCCAGAGGTGTGAAAAATATTCACCCGAAACGATGGAAAGCTGGTTGCGTCAACGCCCGCTAGCCGATCTGCATCAAGAAACTGATGCAGTTGTTCATCTGATTGAGCCTGATCAAGATCGCGCCAGTCATATAGGGTTGGTTTGATTGGCGCTGTTGGATGAACCCGTTGTCTTGCAATGCCAGATTGTTCGCTAAAAATAACCTGACGCAACGCTGGATGTGCATGGGTCAGATCAGACCATGCTTGGGCCATTGCAGTGACATCCAGGGTGTCGAAGGGAAGGTGAATCACGATCTGTTCAACGTATTGCCACGGTCGATCTGTAAAAGCAGCACTTGCAAACATGCTCTGTTGGAGCGGCGTAAGATCGTAAGTCGTATCCATAAAACAGTTCTTTTTAATCCCTTCTCGCGGCGCGCAATTTCTATGCAGGTATTTCAACGCACATAGAAATCTAGTGCAATGGATCGCGCCATAACATTAAATTTACCAGGTCAAATCGTTCAAAAAGCCCCACAGTCTAATTGGCAGCCGGGGCAAGGCCATAGTTAAAAATACTTAATATCAGAAATCCAGATTCTCGACGTTCAGCGCGTTCTGTTGAATGAACTCGCGGCGCGGCTCCACAACGTCACCCATCAACTTGGTGAACAGATCATCGGCTTCTGCCATGTCGTCGACTTTGACTTGCAATAGGGTGCGTGCATCTGGATCCAAGGTGGTTTCCCAAAGCTGATCCGGGTTCATTTCGCCCAAGCCTTTGTAGCGCTGTAAGGATAGGCCCTTTTCGCCTTCGGATAGGATCGCATCTAGCAGGTCCATTGGGCCGTGAATCAATTGGTTACGGTCCTTACGCACCAAGGTTGCGGGCAGGTCATAGACCTCTTGCAAGTGTTCAGTAAACGTCCCGGAACGGCGCGCATCACCTGAGCGCAACATCTTGCCGTCCAATGTCCGTACTTCTTCGACACCGCGCAGAATACGGGCCAAACGGATGCCGTGATCTTGGGTTATCCGACCTTGCCAACCCTGTTCATATTCCATGGCAATCAGGTTTAGCCGCGTTGCGACTTTGTCAGCGACGCCTTGCAGGTTCGCGTCGACGGCACCGGGCACAAAGGCACCGGCAATCGCAGCCTGTTCCAATATGTGACGTGGATAATGGGTTGGGAATGCCTCAAGGACACGGCGCATCTGGCGGGCCATATCAACAACGCGCGCCAAATCTTGGCCGCTGATCTCTTCGCCATTGCCTTGACGCAACATCGCACCTTCGATGCCTTGCTGAACCAGATATTCTTCCATCGCGGCTTGATCTTTCAAGTACACCTCAGACTTGCCGCGCGACACTTTGTACAGTGGGGGTTGCGCGATATAGAGGTGACCGTGTTCAATCAGCTGTGGCATCTGGCGGAAAAAGAACGTCAGCAAAAGCGTACGAATATGCGCCCCATCCACATCCGCGTCGGTCATGATGACAATCTTATGATAGCGCAGTTTATCGATGTTAAATTCGTCCCGACCAATCCCGGTGCCAAGAGCCATTACAAGGTTGCCAATCTCTTGGCTGCCCAACATGCGGTCAAAACGCGCACGTTCGACGTTTAGGATTTTACCTTTGAGGGGCAGGATCGCTTGCGTTTGGCGGTCACGTCCTGTTTGCGCCGACCCGCCAGCAGAGTCACCCTCCACAAGGAAGACTTCGGTTTTAGACGGGTCTTTTTCGGAGCAATCCTTGAGCTTACCAGCAAGGAAATTCACATCCATCGCCGTCTTGCGGCGCGTCAGATCACGCGCTTTGCGGGCGGCCTCGCGGGCATGGGCCGCCTCAATGATCTTGCTGACAACGATCCGCGCTTCGGTTGGGTTTTCTTCAAACCACTCAGCCAGTTTTTCACCGACAAGCCCCTCAACAGCGGGGCGTACTTCGGAGGACACCAGCTTGTCTTTGGTTTGGGAGCTGAACTTGGGGTCAGGCACTTTGACAGACAAAACACAGGTCAAACCCTCACGCGCATCGTCGCCCGTGAAGCTGATCTTTTCTTTTTTGGCGATGCCAGAGGATTGTGCATAGTTGTTGATGGTGCGGGTCAGCGCGCCGCGAAAGCCCGCCATATGCGTGCCACCATCGCGCTGTGGGATGTTGTTGGTAAACGGCAGCACATTCTCGTGGTAGCTGTCGTTCCACCACATCGCGACCTCGACGCCGATGTCGTCTTTTTCGCCAGTGACAAAAATCGGCTCGGGCATGATTGAGGTTTTGGAACGGTCCAAATACTTCACAAACTCCTTCACGCCGCCTTCGTAATAAAGCTCAGTGCGGAGCGATACGGCAGGGCGTTCATCTTCAACAATGATACGTGCGCCGGAATTCAAAAAGGCCAATTCGCGAAGCCGTTTTTCGAGGGTTTCAAAGCTATATTCACGGTTAGAAAACGTTTCCAGCGACGCCATGAAGCGGACCTCGGTTCCGGTGCGATCCCCACACTCACCAACAACTTCGAGGGACTTGGTGGTGAACCCCCCCTCAAACCGTGCCACGTGTTCCTTACCATCGCGCCAGATGCGCAGTTCCAGCCAATCTGACAAGGCGTTTACAACGGACACGCCCACACCATGAAGGCCACCGGAAACCTTGTATGAGTTGCTGTCGAATTTACCGCCTGCGTGCAGCTGGGTCATGATGACCTCGGCGGCGGACACACCTTCTTCTTCGTGAATGCCAACGGGAATGCCACGGCCATTATCGCTAACGGAAACGGACCCATCGTCATGGATTTTCACGTTCACAGCATCGGCATGTCCGGCCAAAGCTTCGTCAATGCCGTTGTCCACGACCTCATAGACCATATGGTGCAAACCAGAGCCATCATCGGTATCACCGATGTACATGCCGGGACGTTTGCGAACCGCCTCTAACCCCTTCAAAACCTTGATGGAATTGGCACCATATTCTTCTGGTTTCTGCTCGTTCTCGGACATTTAGACAAACCTTCTTCTTTTGTCCGATTTATAGTGTTTTTAGGGGCGGTTGTCACGCAATTGGCACAAGATTTTGTGTTGTTTCAGTGGGATAAGAAACCGCTGCCTAATTCGCTGTTTTACACAACCTGAGATGCGCCTTCAGCTTCGGTGACTTTGAGTATTTGCGCGCGCTCACCCAGTTCTGAAAACAACTCTTGTCCGGTGCCCGTCATCCAAGCCTGCGCACCTAATGCAACAATTTCATCATAGAGCGCCGCGCGACGATTGGCATCCAAATGTGCCGCAACTTCGTCTAGCAACAACAGGGGCGGTGCACCAAAATCAGCAGCAAGCGCGCGCGCATTGGCTAGGATCACCGATACCAATAGCGCCTTTTGTTCACCGGTAGAGCAATCTTTTGCAGGTACGTCTTTTGCTGCGAATACCCCATATAGGTCGGCGCGGTGAGGCCCGATCAGGGTGCGCCCAGCAGCCAGATCACGCATCCGATTTTCAGCAAGTGCCGCACGAAGGTCATCAACCTGTGTTGGCATGTCACAGATCAGATCAAGCGTGGCGGCCGGGAATGCCGTTTCGGCCTGCGCCTGTGCATCACTGATGGCCTGTAACGCGTGTAACCTGTTTGCGTGGATAGCCGACCCAGTTTCAGCCATACTTGCTTCCAAGGCAGTATACCAAGATGGTTCACGCACCATATCCTTGAGCAAACGGTTCCGTTCACGCATGGCCTTGTCGTATCGTAGCGATTGTTCTGCGTGATCTGGTAGAAAGCTGAGCGTCATGCGGTCCAGAAACCGCCGTCTGCCGTCCGCCCCCTCAATCCAAAGCCGATCCATAGACGGGATCAGCCATAATACCCGCGCAATGCGCCCTAGTACGGTCTGTGGGGTTGCTTTGCCATCAATGCGTACTTGCCGTGCGGCACCAGCTTCGGACCATACTTCTAGTTCGTGTACTTGATGCATCGAATGTAACAGCCCGGTAATTTTCCACCCTAGGGCTTCGGGGCGTCGTGTCATGTCTTGGGCACTGGAGCGGCGCAGGCCACGTCCGGGGGACAGCAGGGAAACGGCCTCAAGGATGTTGGTTTTGCCAGCCCCATTGGGGCCATGGATCGCCACCGGGCGCGGATCAACATCAATCACAGCGCGTTTGTGCGAGCGAAAGTGCGATAGCGTGAGTTGAGACAGGTAAAGCCCGGTCATATAGACGAACCGTTTTCTTGCAAAGAAAACGTCCCGGAATTATTCAATAATTCCGATCCATTAAACACGCATTGGCATGACGACATAGACGGCGGATGTGTCGTTGCCTTCGCGCATCAAAGTTGGATCACCAGATGAATTGAACAAGAACACAGCGTTTTCGCGGTCTACTTGGCTTGCGATCTCAAGAAGATACTTGGCGTTAAACCCAATTTCCAAGCGTTCATCACCATAGGCAACAACCAATTCTTCCTCGGCGGCACCACTGTCAGGGGCATTTACAGACAGGATCAAACGATCTTCGTCCAATTGCAGTTTAACCGCGCGTGAACGTTCGGAACTGACTGTGGCAACGCGATCAACCGCTTTGGCAAATTCTGCTGCATCAACTTCCATTTTACGGGTGTTTCCCTGCGGTATAACGCGGGTGTAATCAGGGAAAGTGCCGTCAATGACCTTGGACGTCAGGGTAATTTCAGGTGTTGCAAAGCGGATCTTGGTTTCGGACACGGAGACCGCGATTTTCATATCGTCGTCGTCCAGCAGCTTGCGCAATTCACCCACGGTTTTGCGTGGTACAATCACGCCGGGCATTTCGCTGGCACCTTCGGGCATGTCTGCATCAATGCGCGCCAAACGGTGACCATCGGTTGCGACACAACGCAATACCTTGCCACCGTCCGCGTCTGAAATGTGCATATAGACACCGTTCAAATAATACCGGGTCTCTTCGGTCGAGATGGCAAATTTGGACTTATCAAACAAGCGGCGCAGCACGGGCGCTGGTGCTGAAAAGTTTGACGCATATTCAGAAGATGCCATCACCGGGAAATCTTCGCGCGGAAGCGTTGCAAGCGAGAAGTTGGAGCGACCAGCCTCGACCGTCAACCGCCCAGCGGCACTATCCGCGGTCAGGCTGATCAAAGCGCCATCAGGTAACTTGCGCACGATCTCATGCAGCAGCGTCGCGGAAACAGTTGTCGCACCTGCACGTTCAACCTGAGCCGGCGCTTTGTCGACGACCTCAATATCCAGATCAGTCGCGCGGAACGATACGTCGCTGCCTTCTGCTTCAATCAACACATTCGCGAGGATTGGAATGGTGTTGCGGCGCTCGACAACGGATTGTGCTTGGCTAACTGCCTTAAGCAATGCGGCGCGTTCGATGCTGAATTTCATGTGCGTTCTCCCTCGGGACAGCCGGGACAGGCAAATTACCCGGTTCCCACACTTTCACAAGACTTTTGTTGCTTTGTTGCTGCAAATGCAAGAGGGGCCCGCAAGCCCCTCTCATTTTGTCGGAATAATGACCACTGGTTGTGCTTAGGATTCCAGCGCGCGGCGTAGCAATTCCAGATCTTCTGCGATCTGACCGTCAGATTGCTTGAGTTCTTCAATGCGCTTGACGCCGTGCATGACCGTAGTGTGATCACGTCCGCCAAAACGACGGCCAATCTCGGGCAGTGAACGGCTGGTCATTTGTTTGCACAGATACATCGCCACCTGACGGGGCCGGGCATAGCTGCGCAGGCGTTTCGGGCCAATCATATCAGACAGACGGATATTATAATGATCGCTGACCTTGCGCTGAATTTCCTCAACCGAGATTTTCCGCTCTGAGGCGCGCAGCACATCCGCCAGACAATCTTGAGTCAATTCCATGTTGATCTCACGACCCACAAGCGAGGCAAAGGCGAACAGACGCGTCAATGCGCCTTCAAGCACACGCACATTCGAGGTGATGCGGTGCGCAAGGAATTCCAACACACCATCATCGACCTCAAGACCGGGATAGGTCTTGCGTTGCACTTCAACTTTGCTTTGCAGGATGCCAAGGCGCAGTTCGTAATCTGTTGGATGCAGGTCCACCACCAAACCACATT
>JBARCK010000124.1:0-26284 GCA_049794015.1 Sulfitobacter sp.
TCACGAAACCGCGTGCGCAGCTCTGACGATAGTGCTGATGACATGAAACATCCTCCCAATAGGGATGAATCACAAATCAAACCCGATGGGAATCCCGCGATTCAGGTTTCAAGCTCGCCGCTTTAACGCTGCAAAGCAAGGGTCATCCGCGCCCATCACTCGCTGGATAAACCCCTAAAATTTCCAACATATTCGTGAAATACCCCAACTCTTCTAACGCACGTTTGACGTTGGCGTCCTCTGGGTGTCCTTCAATATCTGCATAAAACTGTGTCGCGGTGAACGACCCGCCTACCATATAGCTTTCCAACTTGGTCATGTTGATGCCGTTGGTCGCGAAGCCCCCCATCGCTTTATACAGCGCGGCGGGGATGTTGCGGACTTCGAACACAAAAGTCGTCAGCATTTTTTTGCCGCGCCGTGTTTCGTCAATGTCTGGTGACATCAGCAAGAACCGCGTGGTGTTGTGATCCAGGTCCTCAATATCACGCGCGAGAACTTCCAAACCATGAATGTCAGCTGCGACTTCGCTGGCCAACACCCCGTCGGTTGACCCGGCCAGTTCGGCCAATTCAGCAGCAGCGCCAGCACTGTCGGCGGCGGGTTCCGACGTGATGCCATGTTGATCAAGGAAACTGCGCGCTTGGGGCAGCAGCACCAGATGCGCGCGGACGTGTTTTACATCACTCAGTTTAACACCGGGACGGGCCATCAAGGAGATGCGCACCCGCACGAATGCCTCGCCTATGATGTGCAGCCCACTTTCAGGCAGCAGGCGGTGAATGTCAGCAACCCGCCCATAGGTCGTGTTCTCAACGGGCAGCATCGCCAAATCGGCGCGCCCTTCACGAACAGCGCGGATCACGCCCTCGAATGTGGTGCAGGGCACGGGAATCATCTCGGGGTGGGCTTGCAAGCAGGCTTCGTGGCTGTAGGCGCCCAAGGCCCCCTGAAAGGCGATGCGTGGGGTGATTTGGGCGTTCATGAACAGATTCCATCGTAAAAAAAGGGGTGCACCTTGGCCTTATTGGCGGGTTGGGCAATTGGTCGCGGTAACTACACCTTGCCCGCGCCAAGGGAAAGCAATAGTAACGCTGGAAAGAATGCATGATACTAAGTAGTGGACCAAAGCCCATGTTCGACACGATGACCATCACCAAAATCTCTGCTGGCCTGTTCGGGGCGTGGCTGATCCTGCTTCTCGGCAAGTGGGCTGGCGAAGAAATGTATCACGCTGAGGCACACGGCGATCCATCGTATGTGATCGAAGTTGAGGAAGCTGGCGGCGATGAGCCAGCCGAAGAAATCGATCTTGTAGCGTTGTTGGCATCTGCTGACATCGACAAAGGTGAAAAGGTTTTCAAGAAATGCAGCGCGTGCCACAAGGTTGAACAGGGCGTCAATGCTGTTGGTCCGTATCTCTATGGTGTTGTTGATCGCGATATTGCTGCGGCAGATGGCTTTGGCTATTCCGGCGTTTTGGCGGACATGGCCGGCGATTGGACCGCTGAGAACCTGAATGACTTTTTGGCCAGCCCAAAAGGGTTTGCACCAGGTACAACAATGGGTTTCGCGGGTTTGAAAAAGATCGATGAGCGCGTCAACGTGATTGCGTATCTCGACAGCCTCGACAATTGATATCGTCCCTGTTGGGATTATGGGCCGTTCCAGTTTTGGGGCGGCCTTTTTCGTATCTGACGCATGTTTGATGCGATCTGGCCAAAGATTACATATTCGCAACTTGTAACTTGGCCTCTTGCGCCATTAGCCTAGATTACGATCAAATAACGTTCGCACCTTGGCGAACACCGAAGCGACACAAAGGATGTGCCTGATGACAAAACCACAGACCCGCGCCGCCACCCAAAAGCCGCAAGGCAGGGTATGGACAAGCTGGACCGCGTTCTTGATGTTGGGCATTGGATTGGTGTGGACAACGTCGGTTTGGGCTGATGAAGGTAAGATCACCAGAAGCCACGGATATTCGTTTTATGGCGATCTCAAGTATCCAGTAGATTATCCGCACTTTGATTATGTGAACCCTGATGCGCCAAAGGGTGGTGAGATTTCGATCGCATTTGTGGGATCACTTGATTCAATGAACCCTTACAATGGCAAGGGCCGCGCGCATTTGTTTTCGATCTTTGGCTTTGAGAGCCTGCTGGGAGAAGCCCCAAGCAATGAGAGCATACCCGCAGATGTGTATAGTGAAGCCTATTGCCTCTTGTGCGAAACGCTAGAATATCCCGAAGACAAGTCGTGGGTCACATTTCACATGCGGCCAGAGGCGCGGTTTTCGGACGGCACCCCGGTCACAGCCCACGATATCTATTTTTCACACAATCTGATGCTAGACCAAGGATTGCGCTCTTTTGCTGAAGCGGTCCGCAAACGTATCGTAAATGTCGAAGTCATTGATGACTATACGATTAAATTCGAATTTGCGGACGGTATCTCTCGGCGGAGCATGATTGAACAAGTTGGTGCGATTCCAGCGTGGTCAAAAGCTTGGTTTGAAAAGACTGGAAAGGACCTCAAGGACACATGGCTTGATGGCCCTCCGGGCTCGGGTGCCTATGTGGTCAAGTCCTTGGATTTGTCACGCCGCATCGTGTTGGAGCGTAATCCCGACTATTGGGGCAATGATTTGCCTATCAACAAGGGACGTAACAATTTTGATCGTATTAGGCTTGAGATTTTCAGTGATGATACGGCGTCTTTCGAAGCCTTCAAAGCGGGTGAATATGCATTTCGCAACGAAGGCGATTCCAAGAAATGGGCCGCAGGATATGATTTTCCCAAAGTGCAGAACGGTCTTGTTGTGACAGAAGAAATACCAGACGGATCGCCTGCAACTCCGTCAGGTATTGTTTTCAATCTTGGTAGTGACATGCTGAAAGACAAGCGGGTGCGAGAAGCCATCGCGTTGGGGTTTAATTTCGAGTGGACGAACGAGTCGCTTCAATACGGGCTGTTTAAGCAACGTGAATCTTTTTCCCAAGGCACGCCTGTAATGGCCAAGGGGGTGCCGCAAGGTGCGGAACTGGCATTTTTGGAAAGCCTTGGTGATTTGGTTCCCTCAGAGATGCTAACCCAAGAGGTGCGTCTTCCGCATACCTCTCGACCTGAGCGCTTGTTGGATCGTGGCAATGCGCGCGCGGCCTCCAAGCTTCTTGAAGAAGCAGGTTGGGGTGTTGAAAATGGCAAGCGTGTGAATGCTCAGGGTGATCTTCTCAAGTTGAATTTCTTGTTCAATTCAGCCAGTTCACCAACCACCACGGCAGTTGTTGAAAATTTCATTTCGAACCTTCAGGCCTTTGGCATAGATGCGACACTTGAAAAGGTTGACGGATCGCAGTTCACAGCGCGCTCGCGGGATCGCGATTATGATCTACTCTTTGACACCTATGCTGCATTTTTGGGGACTGGTACGGGACTGCCACAATATTACGGATCGGAAGCTGCCGCGTTTTCACTTTTCAACCCGGCAGGACTGGCAAGTCCGTTGGTAGATGCGATTATTGACGCGTCCTTGAATGCCCAAACCCGTGAAGAAGAGATCGCGGCCATTACTGCGTTGGATCGTGCTTTGCGCGATGCCTTCTTTATCATCCCAGTCTGGTACAAAGACAGCCATTGGGTGGCTTATTACAATCAGTATGAGCGCCCAGAAACGATCCCGCCTTATGCTTTGGGGTATCTTGATTTTTGGTGGTACAATGCTGAAAAAGCCGAGAAATTACGCGCCGATGGCGCTTTGAGGTAACCGACACCCATGGGTTCCTACATTCTTCGGCGGCTGTTACTGATTATTCCGACCCTCGTTGGGATCATGCTGATAAACTTTGCATTGGTGCAATTCGTGCCGGGTGGACCTGTTGAGCAGGCTATTGCGCGCCTTCAAGGTGGTGGAGATGTGTTTGGTGGTTTTGCTGGAACAAACAGTGAGGAAAGCGTCGATTCTTTAGCGCGCGGCTCGGACAGCACGTACGTAGGGTCACGCGGCTTGCCGCCTGAATTCATTGCAGAGCTGGAAAAGGAATTCGGGTTCGATAAGCCACCGGTTGAGCGGTTTTTCAACATGATGTGGAACTATGTCCGCTTTGATTTTGGCGAAAGCTATTTCCGATCCATCAGTGTGATTGAATTGATCAAGGAAAAGCTGCCCGTGTCGATCACGCTGGGGCTGTGGTCCACGTTAATCGCTTATATTATCTCAATTCCGCTGGGCATTGCCAAGGCCGTGCGCGATGGCAGTCGGTTTGACACATGGACATCTGGTGCAATCATTGCGGCCTATGCGATCCCGGGGTTCTTGTTCGCGATCCTGCTGCTGGTGTTGTTTGCAGGTGGGTCATACTGGCAAATTTTCCCGCTGCGTGGTCTGACGTCTGACAACTGGGATACGCTTAGCCCGCTGGGCAAAGTCGCTGATTATTTCTGGCACATCACGCTGCCTGTATTGGCTTCGACCATTTCGGCCTTTGCAACGCTGACCCTGCTGACCAAGAACAGCTTTCTGGATGAGATCAAGAAACACTATGTCATGACCGCCCGTGCCAAAGGGTTGTCAGAGCGCAGCGTGCTGTACGGTCACGTCTTTCGTAACGCGATGCTGATCGTGATTGCCGGTTTCCCTGCGGTGTTTATCGGTGTGTTCTTTGGCGGCTCGCTGATTATTGAAACTATATTCTCGCTGGATGGCCTTGGCCGACTTGGCTTTGAGGCCGCTGTTGCGCGGGACTATCCGATTGTGTTCGGGACACTGTTCATCTTTGGCCTGATTGGTCTGGTGGTCGGCATCCTGTCTGATCTGATGTATGTACTGGTCGATCCGCGCATTGATTTTGAACGGCGGGAAGGCTGATGGCATTGTCACCCCTGAACCAACGCCGCTGGCGCAATTTCACCCGCAACCGCCGGGCCTATTGGTCGCTTTGGATATTTGCGGTGTTGTTTGGCATTTCACTGTTCGCTGAATTTGTCGCCAACGACAAACCGATCCTCGTGAACTATCGCGGCGAGTATTTCATGCCGATCTTCTCTTTCTATCCCGAAACTACCTTTGGCGGGGATTTTGAAACTGAGGCGGTGTATCGCGACCCAGAGGTCAAATGCCTAATCGCTACGGGAGGGCTTGAGGATTGTTTTGACGATCCAGAAGCGTTCATTGAGGACGCTCAGGATGGTGAAATAGCAGGTGCGCAGATTGAAAAAGGTTGGTCTATATGGCCGTTGATCCCTTATTCGTTCAACACGGCTGTTGATCGTCCCGGTGCAGCACCTTTGCCACCGAATGAGCAAAACTGGTTGGGCACAGACGGTACCAAGCGCGATGTGTTAGCGCGCGTGATACATGGGTTCCGGTTGTCGATCATGTTTACGCTTATTGTGACAGGGCTTGCTTCGATCATTGGTGTGATTGCCGGTGCGGTGCAGGGTTTCTTTGGCGGCTGGACCGACTTGATCTTTCAGCGGATCATCGAAATCTGGTCCTCCACGCCCAGCCTTTATGTGATCATCATCATGTTCGCGATCTTAGGGCGCAGTTTCTGGCTGCTTGTGTTTCTTTTGGTGCTGTTCAGTTGGACGTCACTGGTTGGTGTGGTGCGCGCCGAATTCTTGCGGGCGCGCAACCTTGAATATGTGCGCGCCGCGCGGGCGCTGGGTGTCAGCAACGTCACCATCATGTTCCGCCATATGTTGCCCAATGCGATGGTTGCGACCCTGACGATGCTGCCGTTCATCATCACAGGAACGATCAGCACATTGGCGATATTGGACTTTCTGGGCTTTGGCCTGCCGTCCTCGGCCCCGTCCTTGGGAGAACTGACACTCCAAGCCAAACAGAACTTGCAAGCGCCATGGCTCGCTTTCACCGCGTTCTTTACCTTTGCCATCATGCTGTCGCTGCTGGTGTTTATCTTTGAAGGCATCCGTGATGCGTTTGATCCGAGAAAGACATTTTCATGATGCGGCGTACGAAACGGAAATTTCGAAATTTCCGGTCCGATTTCTTTAAAGAAATCGTGGCCCGGCGGAGCATTTTGTCATGAGCGCGCTGTTAGACGTCAAAGACCTAACCGTTGGTTTCCGCCAAGATGGGAAACTTACCCAAGCCGTTCGCGGTGTCAGCTTTACCGTTGAGCGCGGCGAAACTGTTGCGCTGGTGGGCGAAAGTGGATCAGGAAAATCAGTCTCTGCGCTGTCTACGGTTTCGCTGTTGGGTGATAGCGCCGAGGTGACAGGGTCCGTAACCTATGAAGGCCAGCAGATGATCGGCGCGGATGATGCCTTGCTGCGTAAGGTTCGTGGCAACGACATCAGTTTTATCTTTCAAGAGCCTATGACCTCGTTGAACCCGCTGCATACCATTGAAAAGCAATTGGCGGAATCTCTGGCGCTGCATCAAAGTGTCGTTGGGGCAGAGGCACGTAAACGTATTTTAGACCTGTTGCATAAGGTTGGCATCGTTGACGCCGAAAGCCGTCTGGGTGCCTATCCGCACCAGTTGTCTGGTGGGCAACGCCAACGTGTGATGATCGCAATGGCATTGGCGAACAAGCCCGATGTGTTGATTGCGGATGAACCGACCACTGCGCTGGATGTGACCATTCAGGCGCAAATTTTGGATCTTTTGAAAGACCTCAAAGACAGTGAAGGTATGGGGCTGCTGTTCATCACCCATGACCTTGGCATCGTGCGCCGCATTGCGGATCGTGTTTGCGTGATGCAGCAAGGTGAGATTGTTGAACAAGGGCCAACAGCCGAGATTTTTGATAACCCGCAGCACCCCTATACGATCAAACTGCTGAGTGCCGAACCAACGGGTCAGCCTGATCCGGTGCCAGAGGATGCAAAAGAAATTGTCAGCACGGAGCACCTTAAGGTCTGGTTTCCCATCACCCAAGGTCTGCTACGGCGCACAGTCGGGCATGTGAAGGCGGTCAATGACGCCAGTATTTCGGTGCGCGCAGGAGAGACATTGGGCATCGTTGGTGAATCTGGCTCTGGCAAGACGACGATGGCCCTAGCGATTATGCGTCTGATCTCGTCTGAGGGTGGGATCACTTTTATGGGCCAGGACGTGCGGCAATGGTCGACTCGTGAATTACGCCGATTGCGATCAGAAATGCAGATCGTGTTTCAAGACCCGTTTGGGTCGCTGTCACCGCGTATGACCTGCTTTCAGATCATTTCTGAGGGCCTTGGTATTCATGGGGTCGATAAGGGGCGCGATCAACGTACGCTTGTTCAAGAGGTGATGGTCGAAGTGGGCCTCGACCCGGCCACGATGGACCGCTATCCGCATGAATTTTCTGGGGGACAACGTCAGCGTATCGCGATTGCACGTGCGATGGTGCTGCGTCCAAAGCTGTTGGTGTTGGATGAACCGACCTCTGCTTTGGACATGACGGTGCAGGTGCAGATTGTCGAATTGTTGCGCGACCTACAGGTCAAATACGGGCTGGCCTATCTGTTTATCAGTCATGACCTCAAGGTCGTACGCGCCATGTCACACAAGGTAATGGTGATGAAACGGGGTGACGTTGTTGAGTACGGATTGGCTGGTGATCTGTATGATAACCCCAAGTCCGAATATACCCGCAGCCTATTACAAGCGACGACATAAAGACGCGCGGGCATTGGTCCGCAGTTTGCTTTCGCCAGAATGCCATGTAAGCCTTTGAGCATCCCTATTTAAGATCAAGGCCTTTTCATGCGCGTGATGCCCCAATCCGTATACCGCTATATTTTCCGCTATTCCAAATGGCAGCAGGTGGTGGTGATCATCCTGACATTGACCTTGCTGCCGATGGCCCCTGTGCCGTTGGAATTACAACGCAGGTTGCTGGACGACGCGGTTGCGAACAAAGACGTTGATCTGCTGATTTGGCTTGCGATCTTGTATGTGGGCGCGCTGTTTCTTGCATCTGGTTTGAAACTGGCGATGCGCATCCAGCGTGAACTGATCTCGGCGCGGATCGTGCATGCGCTGCGGCGATCCGTTTACTATCACATCTACACTGTCACACCGCCGTCACTGCTTAAGGCAAGTGCCAAGGGGGATGATGTTGTTGATGAAGGCGCGGTGGTGTCGATGCTGTCATCAGAGGTTGAGAAATTAGGCGGCTTTGCGGGTGCTGCCATCTCTGGTCCTTTGTTGCAAATTGGGACGTTGTTCGTTGTCCTTGGATATATGTTCTACATTGAACCGTTGGTTGCCAGTATTGCATTGGCGCTGTATTCGCCGCAGTTCATCATTGTGCCGATCTTTCAGGCGCGGCTGAACAGGCTTGCTGGGGAAAAGGCGATCACGGTGCGATCCTTGGGGAATTATATCGTTGATAATGCGGAACCTGATCTGCTGAACAAACCGCCACCGCAAGGGTTCACTGACCTGACAGACCGTATTTTGCGGCTTCGCACACGGTTCCTGATGACCAAGAACATCATGAAGACGCTGAATAATCTGCTCATCGCTATGGGGCCATTTGGGGTGATCTCTTATGGTGGGTATCTGGTCATCCAAGGCGAAGTTGAGGTTGGCGTGATCCTTGCCTTTGTGTCTGGCTTGGAGCGTTTGGGCGGGCCTATTCGTGAATTGATCGGGTCTTATGGGGCGATCACAGATGCGCGGATGCGCTATCGTATCTTGTTGGATAGTTTCCCCGCTGGCATCGATCCAGAGGTGCCCGAACCGATGCCAAAGTTGCGAGGCAAAGAGACCTAGCTGCTGATTAATCCGGCAATCATTGCACCCAAAGCAACCACATGGATCAAGATGATCGCCCTATCGTGCCATAGCAGGCCAACAGTGAACCAGCCGACAAGTCCGATTAGAAACATGTAGATGTTCCAAGGCGTCCAGCCAAAGGCAGTGGCCCCATATCCGACAATCTGAAAAATGGAGGCAATCCATTTGATCCAAAATGCCAGACGGATTGTGCGGTCTGGGGTGGTGGCAATGTCAGCAATCGTGGTCATGTTGGGGTACTCAATATCTTGGCGATCAGGGGTTAAAGTTTGGCTAGGTCAATGCACCGCGTCTTGGGACGGGAAAGCCATTTCAAGCGTTTCTGAGGCGTGGCTGGGGGAACATCACGCACAGAGACACATCCGCTGCGGGTGGCTGTCATGAAAGTTTGGGCATATATGTTTAACATGTGATTTCCCTTCCGTGTTCAGTTTGTGCTTTATAAATTGCAGTAAATTGACCATTACTGCGAGTCATTGAAAATTTTGATATGTAAGTTTTGGTGATTTATGGATTGGCGTGACCTTCCCCCTTTGACGGCTTTGCGGTCTTTTGCTGCTTTTGCTGAAACCGGTAGTGTTGTGGCAGCCGGTGATGCGCTGGGGGTAAGCCACGCTGCGATCAGCCAGCAGTTACGCAACCTTGAGACAGAGCTGGATGTGAGCCTGCTGAACCGCGATGGTCGCGCGATGACACTTACCCCAGAGGGCGAACAGCTGGCCAATACGTTACATGCTGGCTTTGGTGACATGATCGATACAATCCGCCTGATCACAGGCGGGCGCGATGATCGACCTTTGCATATTTCGACGACGCCAACCTTTGCGTCATCATGGTTGATGCCACGGTTGCCAAAATTTAGGGCCCTGCATCGGGATGTTGATATAATGTTAAACCCGACGCCTGCCGTAGTGGATTTGTCCCCGAATGGTATTGACCTCGCCATTCGCTATGGTGGGGGGCATTGGCCGGGGCTGGACGCGGAAATGTTGCTCAATTCGCCTATGGTTGTTGTTGGCGCGCCGTCATTGGTAGGGCAGGGGGCGTTGCCAAAGCTTGAAAACCTGACAGATTTTCCATGGCTCGAAGAATTTGGTACCTCTGAGGCAAGCCGTTGGTTGGTGCAACGTGGGGTGCAACGACGGATAGCGCATGGGGTGACGCAGGTGCCGGGCAACCTGTTGTTGGACGGTGCTCGGGATGGGCAAGGAATCGCTGTTGTTGTCCAAGCTTTTGTTAAAAGTGATATTGCGGCAGGGCGATTGCGCGAAATCGAAGTCGATAACCGATCGCAGCTTGGCTATCACATCGTCACGCGGCCCGGCGTGATGCGCCCCATACTCAAAGATTTTGTGCGTTGGATCAGACGTGAAGGAACGGCGGATTAATCCGCCTGTTGGTACGGTGATTGCAGATGGTGCGTGGCGTTGATGGCTCTGATTCGAGCATCGTGTTTAGAGGGCTGAGTTGTGAACGTAATATATGGGCGTAAGCCTGATTTTGAAGCTGAGATCACGGTGCTCACCGCCGATCAGGGTGGGCGTAAGACGCCACCGTTTAACAAAATACGCTGGGATTTTCGATATGCCGACGATGCCCCGTCAGATGGTATTTACATGATCCATCCGTATTTCCTTGATAAAAACCGCGAGCTATTTCCTGACGGACAAGCGTTGTCCGGAACCATGACCGCCTTAATGTTTATCGTCATTGAGGAAATGGCTGACTACCACAGAAAACGCATCGCTATTGGAACTGAATTTTATTGCGTTGAGGGCTATAAGATTTGTGCAACAGGAACCGTAACGGATCTCATTGGCTTGAGGTGTTAAAGGTCTTGTCTGGGTAGTGCCGAATGGTTCGGCGTCACCCCGGCCCAATCATGAAGCAACTGACATTACGGGCGGCCAACCTACGGCACGCCAGATCAGCGCTTTCACGAGTCATGCCAAGGAAGTTCGCGTCAAATCCCTGTGGACGTCGTACCACTTTGCGCAGGCTGCCATCCAGCGTTGCCATCTCGGCAAGAGCGGTTTTCAGGAGAATCTTTTCGGCGGCAAAACGACTTGGGTATCGGCCCACGTTCACACCCCAATGGCGCCCACCTGATGTGGACACGCGGGTGACGATTTCCTGTTCCACAACCTGCTGTTTGGCTTTTGCGCGTGCCGCAGGTTTGGGGCGCAGTGCGGGGCGTAGCGTTGTCGTCGCGGATGCGAGGGTGACTGCTGCAACCTCTGGCGCAGGCGTTTTGACAGCCTCGCGCAGCGCGGCTGTGATGTCCAAGTCGGAAACCGTGCTGGTTGCATTTGGTTGTTCTGCTGTGGCCACAACCACCTCTTGTGGCGTTGGTCGTAACTGCGGGCGTTTGGACTTTTTCACAGCACCGACAAGTCGAATTGTTTTGCCCGCCCCGCCAGCCGTTGAACCGGGTGCCACGCTGGGCGTATCTTCGACATCTGCATAGATGGGGGCGTTGGGCTTGCGCAGTGGGGCACGTGACGGTGCGCGGCGGAAACCCATATCCATCAATTCAGCAACTTTAGCGTTGCGCGATGCAGTTGTTCTGCCGCCAAAGACCGTCACGATGATGCGTTCGTTACCCCGTTCGGCAGAGGCCGTCAGATTGAAGCCCGCAGCACGGGTATAACCGGTTTTGATGCCATCAGCGCCTTTGTAGGAACCCAAGAAGCGGCGGTTCGTGTGTGATACCGTGCGCACGCCCGCATCCGCAGTGATCCGCGAGAATAGGTTGTAGTATTCAGGATAATCATACAGCAGGTGCCGCCCCATGATGGTCATGTCATGGGCGGTCGACATATGACCAGATTCGGTTAGGCCATGTGCGTTCTTGAACGTGGTGCGGGTCATTCCCAACGCTTTGGCGGTGCGGTTCATGCGGCGGGCGAATTTGGCCTCTGATCCAGAGACAGCTTCGCCAATTGCGGTGGCGGCGTCATTGGCCGATTTCACCGCAGCGGCACGGATCAGATAACGCAGTGCGATTTTTTGACCGGGACGCAGACCCAACTTGCTGGGCGGCTCGGACGCCGCATTTTGGGAAATCGTGACCTTGGTATCAAGCGAGATTTGACCGCGCTCAATCGCCTCGAACGCGATATAAAGCGTCATCATCTTGGTCAGCGAGGCGGGGTGCAAGCGAGTGTCAGCGTTGCGCGAGTGGATCACCTTGCCTGTGCGCGCATCAATCACATAGGCTGCATAGGGGGCTGCCATCGCGCTTAGCGGGACAACCACCAAAAGCCAAAAAGCCGCGATAAAAAATAGCCCAAAACGGGCCGGCTGAATGCGCCGCACCTTCATGATTATCTGCCTTTTACTGCCTCAAGACCGCCGATTATTCGACTGGCCATATTTTTATTGCCTGTAAGCTAACACAGGTCGCATTTTCGATAAACCCTTTGAATTAAGGGAATTAGCCAAAAATAGCCGAGGGAAATGTCCACATCTTGGGGGTGTTGATGGGGGCGACACCAGTGGGGCCAATGTGTCAGGAATGTGGCAGCAATGGGGCAAGGTTTGCCACGATTCACTTGTCGTTTTGGTCACCCTGAATCGCTTCAACAAACCCTGCCAAGGCACCTAGGGTTTCGATCTCTGCATAGCGGGGGTGATCAATGGGTGTTTCACCATGCTCAATGGCCCAAGTCAGGCCATGAGGAACAAACACCCCCCATCCCCCGGCCGCAATCATCGGCAGCACGTCAGAAGCCATTGAGTTGCCCGTCATCAACCCACGATCAGCACCGTCGCCGTGACGCTCAAAGATGTCGTGATAGACGTCAGGCTTTTTGGCGGAAACGATCTCAATCGCGTCAAAATGTTCGCGCAGATCAGATTGCGCCAGCTTGCGTTCTTGATCTAGCAGGTCGCCTTTGGTGATTAGGATCAATTTGTAACGATCTTTCAGCGCCTCCAAAGTGTCCGTCACATGTGGCAGCAGTTCGATGGGATGTGACAACATATCTCGCCCTGCTGCTAAGATTTCTGCAATGACATTGGCAGGCACGCGGCCTTCGGTTACTTCGATGGCCGTTTCGATCATCGACAGAGTGAACCCTTTGATCCCAAAGCCATAATGCGGCAGGTTGCGACGTTCGGCTGCCAACAGACGGGCCATCAAATGGTCCTTATCTGTGTGATCAGACAGAAGGTCGGCAAAGTGATCTTGGGTGAGCGCAAAAAAACGTTCGTTGTGCCATAGCGTGTCATCCGCATCAAAGCCGATGGTGGTCAGGGCCTGTGTCATCTTTGCGCTGCCTCTTTTCTAAATGCCTCAGCAGGTTATATAGACCCACAGGCGACTCACAAATACCCGTTCACCAGATCAGGAGCAGCAATGCACCTTGACGACATCATGATGGCAAACCGTCCCGACGATGAGGATCAAACCGATCTTTTGACCAAGACAAAGCCCAAGACCAAGCGGCCACCTATGTATAAGGTGATGCTGCTGAACGACGATTTCACACCAATGGAATTTGTTGTGCATGTGTTGGAGCGGTTTTTTGGGCTTAATCATGCTCAGGCGTTTGAGATTATGCTGACCGTTCATAAAAAAGGTCTGGCCGTGGTTGGTGTGTTCAGTCACGAGATTGCAGAGACAAAGGTGGCGCAGGTGATGGATTTTGCGCGCCGGCATCAGCATCCGCTGCAATGCACCATGGAAAAAGAAGAATAACACGTGATTGATGCACGATTGCAGCTGGCGCTGGACAACGGTGGTCTTGAACTGCCTGAAGAGGGCCGGATCGCTGTTTTTCGCCCACCTGTTGATGCCGATCTTGATGGATTACCGATTGATCGCTGTCAGATCATTCATGATTTCAAACCGTTTTATGAAGCTTGGGCTGAGCGCGGCTATGAGGTCGCCCGCAATACCAAGGACAGGTACGCTGCGACGATCGTTTGCCTGCCGCGTTCTAAGGTTGAAGCGCGCGCGCTGATCGCTGAAGCTTGCGCTGTGTGTGATGGTATCGTGGTGATCGACGGTCAAAAGACCGATGGCGCAGATTCGATCCTGAAAGAAATGCGCAAGCGTGTGACTGTTCAGGGCCCGATATCCAAGGCGCATGGCAAAATGTTCTGGATCAGTGAGCCCGCCGCAGATTGTTTTGCGGATTGGTTGATTGGCCCATCGCAGACCGAAGGCGGGTTTTGGACAGCACCGGGCGTGTTTTCGGCGGATGGTGTCGATCTGGCCTCTGCTTTGTTGGTCGACGCCTTGCCAGACAAGCTGGGCGGTGAAGTTGCGGATCTGGGCGCTGGGTGGGGGTTTCTATCTGCGCACATCCTAACGCGCCCCAAGGTGCAGACATTGCATTTGGTTGAGGCCGGACACATGGCGCTGGAATGTGCACGCCACAACGTCACGGACGAGCGCGCAAAATTTCATTGGGAAGATGCCACATCATGGGAGCCACCGCACCGCATGGATGCGGTTGTGATGAACCCGCCGTTTCATACCGGACGAGCCGCTGAACCGCAGATCGGGCAGGCCTTTGTCGCCACAGCCGCACGCATATTGTCAGGCCATGGCGATCTATGGATGGTGGCAAACCGTCATTTGCCTTACGAGGCAGAGTTGAAAAAACGGTTCGCTTTTGTAGAAGAGATGGGCGGCGATGCTCGATTTAAGCTGTTTCATGCAGCACGGCCTGTGCGTAAGCGGCGATAGGCGACCTTCCGAGAGGATCAAAGATGTCTTTTTCGATTTCCGGTAAAACAGCAATTGTGACAGGGGCCGCTGATGGCATTGGCCTGTCGATTGCGCGCTATTTGGCTGATCAGGGCGCAAATGTCATGTGCGCGGATGCCAATGAAAAACAGTTGATGAAATCACTGGGCGATGAACCAGAGGATGGCAATATCAGGGTGTTTGCCGGTGATCTGCGGCAACGCCTGACCATAGCAAATCTCATTTCCGCAACGATAGACGCTTTTGAACAGGTCGATATTTTGGTCAATGCCTCACGGCAATTCATCGTCACGGATGCATTGGATGTCGAAGACACCTCTGTTGCGACTTTGTTGGATCAAAACCTGATGACGGCGCTGCGTTTGTCACAACAAGTCGCAAAGCGCATGATGAAACAAGCCGAAGAACAGCCCGAAGGTCAGATTGGGTCTATCATCAATCTGTGTTCGATCACGGCACGTCAAACCCACCCCGACTTGATGGGATATTCGATTGCATCGGCTGCGGTACAACAAATGACCCGGTCGCTGGCCCTGTCTTTGGCACCACATCGAATTCGGGTAAACGCGATTTCTTTTGGGTCTGTGATGAGCGCATCTTTAAAAGAAGCTGTCGCAGAAAACCGCGAATGGCGGAATGACATCCGCAGCCATACACCACTTGGGCGGATCGCTGCGCCCAATGAATTGTGTGGGGCGGTTGGGTTTTTGGCAACGGACAATTCGGCCTTTATGACCGGCGAAGTGATGGTGGTCGATGGCGGCAGAAGTCTGTTGGATGTCGTGAAAGCCCCAGCGCACTGAACGTTGCTGTGCTGGCTTGGTGCTAAATTATTTTAGTCCCATTCCAAAAGGCCCCCCAGACGTGCAGGTCCGAGGGGCGAGTTTGGTATGCCCGTGACGGGCCTCTTTGGTGGCGTGCACCTATGCAGCACATTCCGACAAAGATGGATCTGATCGGTGAACTGTTGTGCAATTACTTCTTAGATCCAATCATATTCACGCCGCCGATTTGACTTAAGTTTCATCTGAACTGAAATAATGATGGGTTTACGCTGTGTTGTTTTGCCGATTGTAAGTTAAAAAGCCTATCGTCGGCAAAGCGGGGGGATTTGGCCCTTGACGGCACCCCTGCTCTGTCCTAATTCACGCGCCGATGGCGTTATAGCTCAGTTGGTTAGAGCGAACGACTCATAATCGTTAGGTCCCTGGTTCAAATCCAGGTAACGCCACCATCATTCATTGAAAATTTAAACTTGAAACGGGTTGTACTCACCCGAAATTCAGCTGCGTGTTACAGGCCGAATTTAGAGCCGTAGAGCGCGGTTGTTGTGGTTTGGCCCCTTAGCAGCGCTTGTAGTGGTCAGGGTGCTTATAGGCAGTGTCTGGTGCGTTGTTGTCGTGATGCTCTCGTCACCTTTGCCTTGCGCACAAAAAAGGGCCACGACTGGCGCGGCCCTTTCTCAATAATTGCCTTGGATTAAGTCCAAGCCATCCGTGCAGGATGGTATTCAAAGCCGATGTGGTGCTCAGCGCCAACCAGACCTGTTTTGGTGTGGTTGTACAGTGAGCGCCAGTATGGCTGTATCGTCACACCTTCGTCCTGCATCATTTTCTGACCGATGGCCATCAATTCACGACGGGCGTCGATATCAGCTGTGGCAAGCGCCTTTTCGAGGTTCGCATCAAAATCAGCGTTGGCAAACGCGGCTTCATTCCATGCTTCACCAGATTTATAGGCAAGCGCCCAAATCTGAACACCCAATGGACGTGCGTTCCAGTTGGTTGAGGAGAATGGGTATTTTACCCAGTCATTCCAGAACGTAGAACCGGGCAGAATGGTCCGTTTGACCTTGATGCCTGCATCGCGCAACTGCGCTGCAACGGCATCGGTGGTGTCCTTACGCCATGCATCGTCGATTGAGAACAACTCGTGCTCGTAATCGCCCATGCCTGCCTCGTCCATCAACGCCTTGGCGGCCGCTGGATCAATCGTGCGCGGTGGAATTTCAGCGAACTCAGGGTGCATCGGACCAACGTGGTGGTTATCAGCAACGATACCGCGACCTGCGACACCCAATTCAAGCAGAACAGCATTGTCGACAGCCATCGCAAGCGCCTGACGCACGCGTTTGTCAGCGTATGGTTTTACGCCATCAATTTCTGCCGCTTGGTTTGGACGGATGACAATGGTTGCCGCGGTGGAGATTGAGTTTTCGTTCCAACCGTCCAAGGTACCCATGATGTCGATGTATTCGCCTTCCATGGAATAGAATGCGTCAACTTCGTCGGCCTCGGCTGCGGCGATCCATGCGGATGGGTCTGTGCCGTAGTCGATGTATTCCAGACGGTCGATATAGGGTCCGCCATACACTTCGGTGCCCCACCACGTATGATCCGCGTTCTTTACCAACACAGCCTTCACGCCAACTTCGAGCGATTCTGGCAAATAAGGACCGGTCCCAACCGGGTTGTCCATCATGGTGTCAGCGTTGAACCCTTCAGGTACAATCGCGGCTGGATAATCAGCCATACCTGGAATCAAAGTGATGTCTGGGCGTGGCAATGTCAGCTTAACGGTGTGGTCATCCACAACCGTGATAGAGCCTTCGATGGCTTTGCCGGATTCTTCGTCAACCAATGTTGCGAAACGGCCCGCCATTGAGTTGCCTTCGAGGGACTTGTCGCACCATCCTTCGATGTTGCGTGCAACGTCTGCGGCGGTAAAGTCGGATCCGTCGTTCCACTTGACGCCTTTGCGGACGTTCAGCGTGTATTCGGTCGCGTTGTCGTTGATTTCCCAGCTTTCAAGCAAAGCAGGGGTGAACGTGCCGTCGTTTTCCCAGATGGCGAGATATTCCAGCCAACCGCGGCTAACGTTTGCAATCTGTGACCAGTCATAGGTGCGTGGGTCTTTCATCGCGCGCACTTCTTGCTGCATGCGGACTGTGCCACCTTCTTTGTGACCCGCGGCCATTGCAGGTGCTGCCATGCCGATCATTGAATAGGCTGTTGCAGCTGTTGCGCCGAATGCGCTGGCAAGGGCCAAGAATTCGCGGCGGTTGACCGGATCTTTTTTCGCGCTTTCTGCTGAATCCAAGATGGATTTTGGCAAAGCTTTACCGGTACGTGTTAAAAAACTCATGTTCTTCCTCTCTGTTGTCGATGACTGCGTGAAATGCTGCCATGCGGCTCCGCTTTTCTTAAGCGGTAGGTGATGCAGTTGATCTGCTTTTTGTAGCGTTCCCTGATGGGTGCTGCGTGATACTCAAACACTGAGGGGGGTCCGTCAAGTCTATCGCAGGAACTTGACCTTGAGAAAACGATGGTTCTGACTGCCAATTAACAACGACAGTATGATTCACATAAGCACAGAAGAATTTGCCTAGAATATAGCTTTTGGGGTCTAGATACCTCGGCTTCCTCAGCAGCGCCATTTGCGCGCCAAGGAATGTCGCTTAGAAGATAGCTTGTCGTTTTTGTCTTTGCCTTCATGATCTTTCTCATGTGGCATTTGAGCAGGGTTTCAAGGTGTTTCAAAAGAAAGCGTTTTGCGTTGATGAATAAGTCAGGGCGAAAATTTTTTGGAATTTAGGGGTGAATGATCCTTTTCGAGGCCAAGTTGTCAGTTGCGAATCTGAATTTGGCCATAAAACGGTGGATCGATACACTATTGTTTGACTACATCCCGTGCGGCTTTGAGCAGCTTTTTAAGTGTTCCCAAATCAGCAATTTCGTTTGCCATGATAAGCACAAGGCGAGCGTTTAGCGCATGGCTTTGAGCATCACTTAACCCCTCATGGGTGTCCATGAGGGCGCTGTAAAATGCATCGCCATTGTCTGCCAACTTGTCGTCAAGTTCCATGTTATGCTCCTTTGGCGTGCTGGTAGGCATTGGTGATTGCCGCGCTGTCTGGGTTGTCAAAAACAGCACAGATATGCCCATCGGGGCGCAGTAAATAAGTGGTGCCAGTGCCATAGCGGTGCAAAGCGTGATCGTCTGTCGCGTCAAAGCATTTGTAGTCCGCGTTGCTGTTGATGCCGATACGGGTGATGCCGTCGATGTTGGGTAATTGCGTATCGCCAAAACCCAGCAAGGTGAATTTTCCCTGCACTTCAGAGACCAGCCAAGTATCTCCTTCGGGTCCGCGCAACGGCGCATCGACAAGCGCATCACCGGGCCGCACCGGGGCATCCCCAGTTGTTTGCAGCGACATACCCGCCAGCGAACAGGGTCGCGATAACCGTCCCGAATTAATCAGTTTGCGCGCAAAAGGATGGGTGGCGGCGAGGTTCAGCACCTCGTCGCGAAACAGCGTTTCGATTGGCGATTTTGGTGTCATGAAATTGGTTGCGCGGGTAGAGTTTAGGATGTTTTCCGCAGAGCCATGGGTGCGTTCTTCATTATAGGTTTCAATCAAAGTGGCGGGCGCATCACCGCTCACTACAGCGGCCAGTTTCCAACCCAGATTGTCCACATCCTGTATGCCACCATTGCCACCGCGCGCGCCAAACGGGCTGACCACATGGCCGCTGTCGCCAACAAACAAGACGCGATTGTGCACAAAGCGATCCAGCTTGGCACAACGGAATTTATAGACGCTCATCCAATCAAGCCGGAACGGTGTGTCACCGATAATTGCTTTGATCCGGGGCAGGACTTTTTCTTCTGTGGCTTCTGCCTTTGGGTCGGTTTCCGGCCCCAGTTGCAGGTCGATACGATAGATATTGTCTGGCTGTTTGTGCAGCAAGGCGGATTGACCGGGGTGAAAGGGCGGCGCGAACCAAAACCAGCGTTCGGGCGTGTTGTGATCGCCAAAGGGGGAGGTTTCCATTTCCACATCGACGATCAAGAAATGTTCTTCGAAGGTCTGTCCATCGAATGGCAATTCCATACGCTTGCGTGTGGCAGAGCCCGCCCCGTCACAGGCGATGTACCAATTCGTTTCCAAGGTATAGGGGCCATCTGGGGTTTCAACCTCAAGGCTCACGTGGGTGCCATGGTCCGTATGGTCTGTGACCTTGTTGAGGAACCGAATGTCGATGAGGTCAGGAAATTCTAGCGCGCGTTCAACGAGGTATTGTTCAACGTAGTATTGTTGCAGGTTGATGAAAGCCGGATATTTATGGCCGGGCTCTGGCAGCAGATCAAAGTTATATACTTCGTCCTTGCCAAAGAAATTGCGGCCCACTTTCCACGTGACACCTTTGTCGAGCATCCTGTCGCCCACACCAAGGCGGTCAAAAATTTCGAGCGTGCGTTTTGCCCAACAGATCGCGCGCGAGCCGACAGAGACCACGTTATTGTCATCCAAGACCACCGACTTTACCCCATGCAGCGCAAGATCGATTGCCATCGCCAAACCAATCGGTCCCGCGCCAACAATCACCACCGGATGGCGGGGTTCTGTGGCAGTCAGGCCAGGGGGGGCGATGTAAGGAAACGGGGCGTAATCATAGGCCATCGGTGACTCCGATCTGGGGTGTTGTTACGACGGAATTTTGAGGTTGGACTGGGTCGGAAGCTGAGTTGCGTTCAGCGCGATCAACGCAAAAAGCACCAACGTCGTAATCAGTAATTGCCAACGATCCCGTGCATGTTCTGGCGCAGTTAACCAATGGCGCCATTCCAGTAATGTGTCGCCTAGCGTGGGAAAGGACCGACCCGTGCGCGCCACCGAACGGCGGCGCTGAGCAAACAGGGTGCGAAACATCAGGAAGGTCCAGATGGCGAAAGTGAGGCTGGTCAGAGTGAGGAGCATTGTCGTTACCAAAATATGACCCTTTCACTAGAGGTTGCCACCATGACCACCCCCCAACACATCACCCTTGTAGCGCCGCCCACATGTCCAGATCGCGCTGGGCGGTCCAGATGCGGGGCGTATCGATGCCGCGGGCTTCGTCATAGGCGCGGGCCACGTTGAAGGGCAGGCAGTGTTCATAGATGGCGTAATCTTTGAATTTGGGATCACAAGCGGCACGCACCGCGTCCCATGCTTCTTTCAATGATCCGCCACGGGCTGCAACACGGGCGGCGGGGGCATAGGTGCTGTCAACAAAATCACGGGTGCTGTCGATGGCCCGCGCGACCGCATCTTTACCAATCAACGCACCGCCGCGACCGGGCGCGATGGCGTCCACGTCAAAGCTGGCGATGTTATCAAGGGTATGGCCCCATTCGTTGAAATGACCGTCGCCACAATAACAGGCGGAATGGTCTTCGACGATATCGCCAGTGAACATGACATTTTCGTCCTGCACCTGAATGACGATATCACCCGCCGTGTGGGCGCGGCCCAAGTGCATCAGATCAACGCGACGGTTGCCCAGATAAATAGTCATACTGTCGCTGAAGGTTGTGGTGGGGAAGGTCAGGCCGGGGATGGATTCGTGACCCTCAAACAGACGCGGGAAACGTTGGAATTCGCTGTCCCAATCTTCCTGGCCGCGCTCAACGACCATGGCGCGGGCGGCGTCACCCATGATGATCTGATCCGCACCGTAAGCTGATGCGCCCAACACACGTACCGCGTGGTAATGGGTCAGCACCACATGGCTGATCGGTTTGTCGGTGACAGAACGTACCTTTTCGATGACCTTGTTTGCCAGTCGTGGTGTCGCCTGTGCTTCGATGATCATGACCGACTCATCGCCAATGATCACACCAGAATTGGGATCACCTTCAGCGGTAAACGCATAGAGGTCGCGGCCGATTTCATCAAAAGTGATTTTCTTTTCGCTCATGTCCCCTTGGGATGCGAATGCTTTGGCCATGGTATTTCCTTTGTGATGTTTCGCGCGCGGCACGTACGGTGCAGCGGTATTTAAGAAAGGGTGAAATTAGGGGAAGGTCTTGGCAGGTAAAATTTTACCTGCGCAGGCACCAAAGCCGATGCGGTATCCGTTGCCAGCGGCATGTCCGGTGAGGATCATGGTGTCCCCGTCGTTAAGAAAGCTACGCTCTGTGCCATCCTGCAAAGTGATTGGCTCCTTGCCGCCCCAGCTGAGTTCCAGCATGCTGCCGCGTTGAGACTTTTCGGGGCCGGAAATGGTGCCGGAACCGAGCAGGTCACCAGCGTTGATCGCGCAGCCAGAAGAGGCGTGGTGTGTGAGTTGTTGGGCGGCGGAATAGTACATCTCATTGTAGTTGGTGCGCGCGATCACTTCTTGGGAACCGCCTTCGGGTTCGATGATGACGCTCAGGTCAATATTGTACAGCATCGGGCCGGGTTCTTGCAGGTAGGGTAGCAGGTCCTTTTCGCGTTCTGGTGTTGACGTTCGGAACGGTTCGAGCGCGGCGCAGGTCACGATCCATGGGCTGATAGATGTGGCAAATGCTTTGGCTTGGAATGGGCCAAGGGGTTGGTATTCCCATGCTTGGATGTCGCGCGCGGACCAGTCGTTGAGCAAGACGTAGCCAAAGATCATTTCGTCTGCTTCCGCCACACTGATAGGCTGCCCCATCTCGGTTGAGGTGCCGACAATCGCGCCCATTTCGAGTTCAATATCAAGGCGTTTGCAAGGGCCAAAGCTGGGCGTGTCCGCATCTGGTGCTTTGGTCTGACCATTCGGGCGGATAATGTCTGTGCCAGATACAACTACGGTACTGGCACGTCCATTATAGCCGATGGGGATATGCAGCCAGTTCGGTGGCAGCGCGTTTTCAGCACCGCGAAACATCGTGCCGACGTTGGTGGCATGGTGTCGGCCTGCGTAGAAATCTGTGTATTCGCTGACAACCATCGGCATGTGCAGAAGGGCGTCCTCCATTGGGACAAGATGTGGGGCAACTTTTGCTTGGTCGGGGCTGTCAGACCCTAGCAACTCAATCAGGCGCGTGCGCAGAGTGACCCATGCGTCGGGCCCGAGGTCCATCACGTCATTCCAGTAGGGCACGTCAAAAACAGGTTCGAAATGTAAAAGGATTAGGTCTTCACCCTCAAGCGCGGCCATATCCACGATCATGTCGCCAATCGCCACGCCGCAGCGGGGTTCGAGACTGTTGGTCGAGAACACACCATAGGGCAGGTTGTTGAGGGGGAAATCAGTGTCAGCGTTATTGGCGCTTTCCACCCAAGAGGTGAGGAGGGTCATTTAAGTTTCCTTGTTGGTGAGGGTGGGCAATGCGCCCACCTTACGTAAGGTGCAGGCATCCTGCACCCTCACTTTTTGCCGGGTGTGCCGTCGAATTTCTTTTCTATATCATCCCAGCAGTCGATGTAATCATCTTGCAGCGGGGCCTCTTTGGCGGCGAATTCTGTGAGGTGCTGGGGAAAGCGGGTTTCGAACATGAACGACATGGTATTGTCCAGTTTCTCGGCCTTCAAGTCAGCGTTTGACGCGCCTTCAAATGCGTTCTTGTCTGGGCCATGGGGCAGCATCATGTTGTGCAGGGACATGCCGCCGGGGATGAAGCCTTTGGCCTTGGCGTCGTATTGGCCATAGATGTTGCCCATCAGTTCGGACATGACGTTCTTGTGGTACCATGGTGGGCGAAAGGTATCTTCGGCCACCATCCAGCGTTCGCGAAACAGCACAAAGTCGATGTTGGCGGTGCCTTCGACGCCGGAGGCGGCGGTAAGAACGGTAAAGATCGATGGGTCGGGGTGGTCGAACAGGATCGACCCAACCGGGCAATAGGTGCGCAAGTCGTATTTGACCGGGCAATAATTGCCGTGCCATGCGACAACATCCAAGGGCGAGTGGCCGATCTTGGTTTCATGGAACTGGCCGCACCATTTGATGGTCACGGTGGAAGGCACCTCGCGGTCCTCAAACGCAGCCACAGGCGTTTTGAAATCGCGGCGGTTGGCCATACAATTGGCACCTATGGGGCCACGGCCCGGCAATTCAAACTTTTGACCATAATTTTCGCAGACAAAACCGCGCGCAGGACCTTCGAGCACCTCAACACGGTAAAGTAACCCGCGCGGCAGGATCGTAATTTCTTTGGGTTCGAGATCGATCACGCCCAGTTCGGTACAGAACCGCAAGCGGCCTTCTTGAGGCACCACCAGCAATTCGGAATCAGCGGAATAGAAATAGCTGTCGACCATGCTGTCGGTGACCAGATAGATGTGACTTGCCATGCCGACTTGGGTGTTTACATCCCCAGCCGTTGTCATCGTACGCATGCCCGTGAGCCACGTGAGCGACACATCGGAATGAGGCACAGGATCCCAGCGGTATTGACCCAGCGATGTCACGTCAGCAGGAATATGCGGCGCAGACTTCCAATATGGTAGATCGATCTTTTCATAGCGGTGCGAATGTTTGACCGAAGGACGGATGCGGTAACACCATGTACGTTCGTTCTGATGGCTGGGTGCGGTAAAAGCGGTGCCGCTAAGTTGTTCACCGTAAAGCCCATAATTGCACTTTTGAGGGCTGTTCATGCCTTGGGGTAGCGCGCCGGGTAGTGCTTCGGTCTCAAAATCATTGCCAAAACCGGGCATATATCCAGCGGTTGTGCCTATGGATGTGGAGGCGTGGATCAGGTCAGTTGTCATGGTCTTGCGGTCCATCATAGCACCCTTGTGGAATCTGTTGCGTTTGTAATAGTTGTTTTTGTAACTAACAAGCGATGTGATCTATGAAAAACGACCGTTTCGATCTGGAATATTTCTTGCCTTATCTCCTGAACCAAGCGGCTGAGACAAGTTCGTTGGCGTTTCAGCAGGTCTATAAAAATCGCTATGGCATGTTGCGCACAGAATGGCGGGTTCTGTTTCATCTGGGGCTATATGGGCGCATGACAGCGGGTGAAATTGGGTCACGGGCCAAGACCCACAAGACCAAGGTCAGTCGCGCCGTGCACCGTTTGGTTATGCGCCGGTTTGTAAATCGGGAACGTGATGAGAATGATCGCCGTGTCGAACATTTGACACTGACCGCCGCAGGGCAGGCCGCCTATGTTGAATTGAGCAGCATTGCAGAGCGATACGAAGCCGCATTGATGACATCACTGTCTGATGAAGAAAGCACAGTCCTGCGCCGCGCCTTGGCTAAATTAGCGGCGGTGGAAACTGTCCGCTTTACTTAAGCGTGTCTAACCGTCACCGATAGCCCATGACAGATCAAACCAAGGGCCTTTTAATCACAATGTTCGGCGTCCTTTTTGTGGTGCCAGATTCGCTTTTTGTACGTCTGATCGATACAGACGCCTGGACCATCGCATTTTGGCGGCTGCTTTTGGCGGGCGGTGGCACAGCATTGTATCTGTTGTTCAGTGCAGGCATTGCACCGTTTCGCGCGGTGTTTGCCACAGGACGGTATGGGGTAATCTACATTTTAGGGATCGGTGGCAGTGGGATTTTGTTCGTCCTTGCCGTGAGCCTGACGTCGGTCGCAAATGTGGTTTTCATTCTAGCATCGTTACCCATTTTCGCCGCCGTTTTTAGTCGTATATTTCTGTCAGAACCCTTTAGCCAACGCACCTTACTGACCATGGCGGCGGTGGTGCCAGGATTGGCTGTGATCGCTTATGGATCGGGCGAAACGGCAGGGGCTAGCCTTGCTGGGGATCTATTGGCATTTGCGCTTTCGGCTGTGTTTGCTGCGGCGCTGACAGCGGCGCGGCATGCGCGTGGCACGTCAATGGTCCCGGGTTTGGCGATGGGCTATGTCGCAGCCGCGTTCGTCGTGTGGCCGTTTGCCGAACCGATGTCCGTTTCTGCCGCGCAGGTGCCATTGGTGCTGGCCCATGGCGCCTTTATCTTGATCAGTTCCGTGCTGTTGGCACTTGGGCCACGCTATATCACCTCGGCTGAGGTCGGGTTGCTGGTATTGTTAGAATCTGTGCTGGCCCCGTTACTTGCATGGTTGGTGATTGGCGAAGACCCGGGTGGATATGCGCTGATTGGCGGTGGAATCGTGATTGGGGCGCTGACGGTGTCGAACGTGGTGGTGTTGCGGCGGGGCAAGGCATCACCAGTATCAGGACCGTTTTGAGCGAAGGTTGTCAGATATTAGGTCTGCCCAACTCGAAGTTCCTGCAACCTCAGTTTTTGATTTCCGAATGCGTCAAAATTATCAGTTGAAAGCCAGCCAACAAAGGCTTCTCGGCAGACGGGCCACTCGTCCCGTAAAATTGAAAACCAACCGATGTCGCGTTGCCATCCGTCTACAATAGCAGCATTTCGCCATGTTCCTTCATGGTGAAATCCCAGATTTATCGCAGCTTGGAATGATTTATTGTTTTGGGCCTGACATCTCCAAACGAGCCTTTCATAATCTAAAGTATCCATTCCCAGACACATCAACAGAAAGATCGCCTCGCGTGCTTTACGGGTACCCTGTAGGCTTGGTGAAAACCATATGCTCCCGATCTCAAATGCGCCATCTGCTTGATAAACGTCGCAAATTGAAATCCAGCCCTGTGCCACATCATCTTGGCCAATCACTGCCCAGAATGGTTGATTTGATCTGGAAGATAAATCTATCAGAAGATCAGAGAGGGCTTTGGGGTCTATAAAAGGACCATACCGTAGATAGGTAAAACTCTCTGGTGCATCTCGTGCAGCAAGCCAAAGGTCGCCATGATGGGTTAATGACAAAGGTTCGAGCCGAACATATTGGCCGACGATCTTTTCCTTTTCAGGAAATGGCCAATGGTTGTTCGCTATTTTGGTGCCAAGCATCGCAAGGGAATCCTTTAGCGTAAATATAGATCAGAAGCGTCACTAAAGCGGCGAGCTTGAAACCTGAATCGCGGGATTCCCATCGGGTTTGATTTGTGATTCATCCCTATTGGGAGGATGTTTCATGTCATCAGCACTATCGTCAGAGCTGCGCACGCGGTTTCGTGAA
>JBARCK010000125.1:0-1546 GCA_049794015.1 Sulfitobacter sp.
CAATGACGATGGCTATTTGCAGACCGAAATCGCTGAAGTACATGAAATGCTGCCGGCTGAAGCCGAAATCGACGAACAGGAAGTCGTGGCTGCACTTCGGCTGCTGCAGAGCTTTGAGCCAGCTGGCGTCGGTGCGAGAGATTTGCGTCAGTGTTTGCTTTTGCAAGTCGATGCGCTAATTACTGATGGCGCATCGAACCTGAAGGTGCTCGAACTTGCTCGGCGGCTGATTGATCAGCATTTGGAGATTCTTGCTGCCAAAGACTTTAATAAACTGAAAAGAAGTCTTAAATGTAACGATGAGATGCTGCGGGAAGCGCAAGCCGCCATCATGAACCTTGCGCCGCGCCCAGGCGCTAAGTTCGCGCAACCGGAGCTCAACTACATCGTTCCGGACGTTACCGTCAAGAAAAGTGCTGATGGGTGGGATGTGCTTCTCAATCCTCACGTCATGCCGAAACTGCAAGTTAACGACATGTACGCGGACATTCTGCGTCGGAACCGGGGCATTAGCGGGAACTTGTCGGGGCAGTTGCAAGAAGCACGCTGGTTGATTAAGAAGGTCCAGCAGAGGTTTGACACCATTCTCCGGGTATCAAGAGCCATTGTTGACAGACAAAAAGCCTTCTTCTCTCACGGCGAGGTCGCGATGCGGCCTCTGGTGCTGCGCGAAATTGCAGACACGCTGGGCCTTCATGAATCGACGGTCTCCCGCGTCACGACTCAAAAGTACATGCTCACGCCGCACGGCACCTTTGAGCTCAAGTACTTCTTTGGGAGTCATGTGGCGACCGACAGCGGCGGTGCCGCTTCATCAACCGCGATTCGTGCCCTAATCAAACAACTTATTGCTGCGGAGGATACCCAACACCCACTATCAGACAACAAGATTGCCATACTGCTCGGCGAACAAGGGTTTGTAGTTGCCAGAAGGACTGTTGCTAAGTATCGGGAAGCTCTACGGATTTACCCGGTGTCACAGCGCAAGACTCTCTAGCAAGCAGTACTACTTTGTTTAGCCAACCATCATTTTTGTCGCGGATCCTATCGGCTAGATGGCCGGGGTGAAGCAAAAGGAGGTTGCATGAATCTATCGATCAGCGGTCACCATGTCAGCGTCACACCTGCTCTGCGGGAATACGCTACCGGCAAACTGGAAAGAATTACCCGTCACTTCGATCATGTCATTGATATTCAGATGCTTTTCTCAGTTAACAAACTGGATCAAAAGGCTGAAATCAATCTCCATGTTCGGGGCAAGGACCTGTTTGCCGAATCGACTGACGAAGATCTTTACGCGGCAATCGACAGTTTGGTCGACAAGCTTGATCGGCAGGTCATCAAATATAAAACCAAGCGTGCCAAACATGGGCATGAAGCGCTAAAACACCAGGTGGTCGAAGAAATTCCTTCTGACGCCTGAGGTTCTTTACGCCATACTGGGGCTGGTCAACCGGCAAGGCCGGCCCCGCTAAAATGTTTTTTTTACTGACCCGGCAAATGGTTCATACACAGAATTGGTGAATTCGTTCACACTATCTGCTGC
>JBARCK010000126.1:0-89189 GCA_049794015.1 Sulfitobacter sp.
ATAACACCAAACGACCCCATAGTGCATTGGGCTATCGCCCACCTGCGCCAGAGGCCATCGTACCGATGGACCAAAGGCCAATCATGCACTAACTTTCAATTTGGACCACTCAAGTGGGGCTGCTCAGGTTCACAATCTGGAGGTAGAGGGTGCGCATACGTATTTCGCGGGGGAACTGGATGCCTGGGGGCATAATGCGAGACCTGGACGGATAAAGCCGGATTCTAAAGCTACCGGTCCCCATTCCACTTTCCGGAAAGACGCTTGTGGAAATACAGTTGGCTATGTAACCTGGAGCTCAAATCCATTTAGGTCCGGAGGATGGCTTCCGGTTAAAAGGTTTAGGGGGAACGGTAAAACAGCCGGAAACGGCGTGTCCCCACCGATGTTGATTTGTGATGGGGATCACATTCCAGCGTTGCCTGGAGCTATTCCTGGAAAGGCTAAATAAATGGCAACGACATATGCTGACGGTTTTTTGTTGAAACCTTTTTGGAAGCGCCAATATGACCTTCTATTTCCCAACCTTATCAGTATTTCAGGCTTCCATATCCTAGGTGAACCGCTGCGTCGTCCAAATTTAAAAGTTTTTAAAGAAAAAGTAATTGGCTCCAAAAGGCATGAAATCTTTGAATATGTAGACAGTTTTAACTGGATCGATTTGCAAGACTATTTATTACCAGAAGAAACTAATGATGGTGACGAAGTGGTGCTTTGCGAGATATTTCAGAAATCTTGGGCACAGCATCTACTTAATATTGGTTTGGATTCTACATACCGAGTTGAGACATCAATCAGCAATGGAGCGAATGATTGGATTTGCTTGAGTATCAAACTGAATGCTACTTCCCGTCCCAATTAGAGATTTTCAGATAATGCTTCATGTAGTCGCTTTCGGTCAGGTCAGACGATGGGTTCGTCTAAATAAATGTAGCCTATGCTAAGCGCCTGAATTATCGTGAGTATTCCCTTTGTCAGAGCGACAATGGCGGAAGTGGCACTCGGAGCCAATTGTTTCACTGAAAACCAAATGCCGATCCGAAGACGATGCTCTCTCGGGCAAACGAGGTGATGTTCGTGCACAGACAAAGCGTCGGGCGTGGTGCAATCCTATGTCTATGACATCGGCAATTTTGATGACATCACAGGCCACGACCGTCTGTTGGACTTTGAGGGTGGCACGCTGACCAAACGCTGACTGCATGGCCAGAACATCGACGAACCTGTCGCGTTTGAAAGCTATGGTGCGGATACAAATGCGGGCGCGGGCAATGTCTTTGCTCTGGACGCGGACCGCCAAGGATCGATCATTGCTGTCACGGATCAAGCTACCGGTTCCGTCGCTGCGCGCTATACCTATGACGCCTTTGGTCAGCGCGATGTGACCACGGAGACTGTCGTGCAGGACTGTGGATTTAAAAAAGGTCGTGAGATCGATGCGGAAACCGGTCTCAACTATTACCGCACCCGTCATTTGACCCTGCATTGGGCCGATTCTTGCAATCCGACCCGCTGTGGTTCTGTTCCTGTCACTAACCTGTCTTCAGTTTACCAACCACTTCATTGAGCAAATCTTCATGCGGTTCCAGCTTGCGGCCCCTTACGTAACGAGAATCTGCAAGCGTCTGCGCAGTCACGTGCCAGTACCCACCGGCCTGAGGAAATTCATCGTCATGCCACCAGTTGCGCTTGATCTCGCGATGGATTGTTGATCAGTCTCGGTCAAGCGTTTCGGCGATCTTCGTCTTCGTGAAGCATCGTCGCTAAGATTCTGCCTTCATCTAGGTTCAATTTGCGGTGGGGTCGTCACATCACATCCTCCTGATCTGCGTCAGAAATTTATCGAGTGATGCATTCCAAAATGGAATGTGCCCCCGGCTACAGCCCAAAACGCATAATGAAGATTATGTAATTTTAGTAAAACCATAAATGCTCGCGTCTGAATTACCATCTTAGTGGTGGTTAAGATTTCAACCAGCAAGACCCTAACATGGGTATAGACAAGATCGGCGATGGCGAGTTCACAAATTCTTCTTACACAGTCTTTAGCAAAGTCGTTTGCGTTAGTTTGGTAGAAAACCAAATCTAACAACATTGGGTACAACCGGTTCTACTGTGCCTAGACTGGTGAAAGCGAAAGATACAAACGTGGCGCATATTGGGTCTTACAGGCTCCACTATCGAGATCACACCAGATCAGCATCTGTCATAATCTCGACAAACCCGGGTTCTTGGTGATTCAAATCTATCTCTCATGGCAGCTTCCGACTTCGGCAGGGTCTGTGACCTTGGTGCCATGACCGCCGCAAAGGCGCGCAGAGGCTGCAAATTCAGAATTCTGGAGGTCGGTTTTCCAAACGGGCCATTCGCCGGACTTTTGTTCTTTGGATATCTTTCCCACTTTTCCAAAGACTCACTGCCCGCCAGTTTGAAAGCGTGTCCACCGTCACATCCGTGAAGGCGCGTTCATGTGGTGGCTGTGCTTAAATCCCAGCACATATTTTACTATCGCGCATATCCACGAGGTCGGTAACTTGCCTATTGTTTGTCAAAGTGAACAAAGCAGATCGATGTGGTCCGCGCCGTTACCGTTTTCACGCGGCCGTCGGGCAAATCGTCCATATGACCAACGCTAATCCAGTCGAGGTTTCCCTTATTTGTGGGGCTTTCCTGCATCAAATATTGCGACCACACGATCATAGAGTTTTTGGGCGTAGGTCAGCATAAGGAAACAACCAATAGCCCAGATCATCAGTTCAAAAGGGGCTGCATCGGTGCCGCGTAGCCACTGTGCCAGCAGCCCGCCCTGGGGGCGTAATTCTTCTACACCAAACAGACCCGATTGCGGCCAGAACGACAGGAACCAAAACCGCGATAGGTAGAACATGACTGCGGCCATAACAGCGACGATGGCCATCGTGATTAAGCGGCGCATTATTTCAGAACCTCCAATGTGTCTGGGTCCATTCGAAGTACCAACAGGTCACCGCGCCGCTCTACCATACCTTCGACAGCGACAAATTGGCCAACATTGTCATAAGCTGACTTTGGCAAGGCATCGCCGTCCGGCCCGGTGATCAGCAAAAATTCTGATCCATCGACCGCCCGGGTTGAAACAAACACGGGCGGGACACCGCCCAGCAGACACAGGTTTGCACAAGCTTTGTGCGCCAAGCCACGCCCCGGACGCATCGCACCGGCAAGGCATTTGCCATCACAAATCTCGCCGGCAAGTTTCCAGCGACCCAAAGGCTCTGTCTTTTGCGGTGTCACCGCACCTTTTGAGGCGGAAATACCTTGTCGACCGCCACGCAGTTGCAACATATTCAAATCGCCGCGTTGCAAGACAACGCCAGACACTTGGGCCAACTTTCCAGCAAGCGGGATGGCACGTTTGTCGACGCTGCTTTTGCCCTGCCCCGCCAACATCAATGTCGTTCCCGGCTTAATCCGGTCATTGCCTTGGGTCACCCGCACCAGTGGATAGGGCGTGAGTTCGATCACGCCAGTGACGGTTTGGCGCCCATAATCAAACCGAAATGCCCCCGGGCCGGGATCATCTTGGGCGACGCCAAGCGTAAGACCAAGGGCCGCAAAGGCCGCAACAAACAAGATGCAGGTCGCCAGCAAGAAGCGTCGCAATGAAGTTGGAACACCCAGATACCCTACAAAGAACGGTTTTTTCTTATCGCTCATGCTGTGACCTCCGCTTGAGGGTGAAGTGGTGAGGGAACCGGATCAACCGGGGTGCCCGGTGGATTGGCGTTTGGGTCTACTTGCACCGTCGTACCCTGCAAGCGCAGATTATAGGTCGGGACTTTTTCAGTGAAGGGGGCCGGGGATTGGCCGTTGCGCACATTGTATTGAAAACCGTGCCATGGACATGTCACCAAACATGCGATGATCCGGCCCTCACCCAAGGGACCATTTTGGTGCGCACAGGCATTCGAAATCGCGCTCAGCTGTCCCTCCATTAGGAACACTGCGACACGTTTACCATCCGGTAGCAATTTGATCTTGGCAAAGCCCTCAGTCATCTCACTGACATCACATACGTCAATCCATGTCGCGGGCTGTGCAGCGATGATTTTGGCTTGGCGCCGTTCATGCAATGCCGCCAGCAGATGCAACACGCCCACGGCTGATGCACCACCCATAAAGATCACTGTGAATGCATGGGCTTGTTGATCTTGAAGAATGCCCAGACTGACATGCGCGACCACGGATAAATATGCGGGATAAATCAAGTAATGAATACGTTTCCAGACTGGGGCGGTTAGGAACTTCATCCAAAAATCATGACTGGTCGCGGCCAAAATGATCAGAACGCCGAGGGCGAAAATACCAAAAACCTCAAACGGAAACCCAGACAGTTGCCCATAGCTGGTATTGGCAAACAGCAAGGCCTCGTATTTATCTGACCCCGAAAAGGCAAAGTACCAATCAATAATATAGGACGCATGGGTGATCGCCACAAAGGTGGTCATCACCCCGAAATGACGACGGTTATACAGCAGTGGCAAGAAACGCGTATCAAGCCGCGCCAACGGACCAATGCACAAAATCACAGTTAACATCACAAAGGCGCAGGCCCCAAAGGCACGGGCATTGTGGATCTGCGGATTGATCGGGCGTTCATGGCTCAGGATGTCAGGCGATGCATAAAGGAACACATACAGAAACAGTGCAACGCCAAGCAACATCACCCCATCGTAATACCATTTGTTCTTGTTCCACTGAACGGGGATGTATTTGACGCTCATTGGGTGACCTCTAATGGCGCAGACAGGCGGATTGGTTCAATGTCAGAGGGCCATGTTTGGCGGATGTTCAACCCGGTTAGGATAATCAGTGCAATAGCGATGGGTAAAATCATCCCTACAGCAAAATGTGCTTTGCGCGGCGGCGCATATCGGCGTTGCAACACTTCGGATTGTGTCTCGTAGATGTACCAGCGCCACAAAACAAACGGCCAGATCACCAGCACACCGGGGATCAACAGCGGGCGAAAGATATAGGCCCCTCTGGCGTCTTCGTCGATGCGGTCAATGCCAATGGTCAGGAATATCGCTGCCACTATGGCACCGATACTTCCCCAAATCCGCAGCACCATTAGGATTGCTTCGGCTTGGCTCATGCGACGCCACCAAACGTCACACCAGACAGATCAGCCATATCGCGTTTCCACGTTGTTAAATCATCGTGATTGAACTTTGACACATGGTCATGCCCACAGGCGCGCGCCATCACCTGCATCAATTCGGTTGAGGCGCGAAAGAAATTGGCGAGCTGTTGCGCGGATCGATCGACCAACAATCGACTGACCAAATGCGGTTTTTGTGTTGCGATACCCACCGGGCAATTGTTGGTATGACAGGCCCGCATCGCCAAGCAGCCAATCGCTTGCATCGCTGAATTAGATACAGCAATCGCATCTGCCCCCATTGCCATCGCTTTGATGAAATCATCAGGTTTGCGCAGACCGCCTGTGATCACCAGCGAGATATCACCGCGATCCAGCTTGTCGAGATGCGCGCGTGCACGGGCCAGCGCAGGAATGGTTGGGACAGAAATATTATCGCGAAAGATGATTGGCGCAGCCCCTGTACCGCCGCCACGCCCGTCTAGAATGATGTAGTCCACGCCAACGGCCAAGGCGGCATCAATGTCTTTTTCAATGTGCTGTGCGCTAAGTTTGTAGCCTATCGGAATACCACCCGTGCGCGCACGTACCTCATCGGCAAATTCCTTAATCTGGCTGACGTCGGTCCATTCTGGGAACCGCGCGGGCGACACCGCAGCAGTCCCTTCCTCAAGCCCTCGAACCTCAGCAATCTTGCCTTGGACTTTGTTCCCCGGAAGGTGGCCGCCAGTGCCCGTCTTGGCCCCCTGCCCGCCTTTGAAATGGAACGCCTGTACCTGATCCAGTTTGTCCCAGCTAAAGCCAAACCGCGCCGAAGCGAGTTCATAGAAATAGCGGCTGTTGGCCGCCTGTTCTTCGGGCAGCATACCGCCTTCGCCAGAACAAATCCCGGTGCCTGCCATTTCTGCCCCTGTCGCCAAAGCCACCTTGGCAGTCTCTGACAAGGCGCCAAACGACATATCAGAGACAAACAAGGGGATTTCGAGGCGCAGTGGTTTCTTGGCATTCGGCCCAATGATTACTTCGGTGCCAACGGGGTCGTCGTCCAGCAACGGCGGCTTTGCCAATTGCGCGGTTAAGATCTGAATGTCGTCCCAATCTGGCAATTCAGTGCGTGGCACACCCATGGATGTCATCGCCCCGTGATGTCCGGTTTTGGTCAAACCACTGCGGGCATATTGCTGGATCAGGGCTGTATGGGGTTCTTCGTCGGTGCCGTGGCTGGTGTCGGCATACAGCCCCAGATAGGCATCGCGATTGTAGGGCTGTGGATTTTCCTGACCCCATGCATTGATTTCATCCGCATCCACACAGATATCATCGCCATCCACCCATGATGTAAACTTGGGCAGCTTTTCCTCGTTGGCATAAGCCGAAACACCTGTATCTAAACGATAATCCCAATTGTGCACACCGCAGATCAAATCTTTGCCGCGCACATGGCCATCTGACATCAACGCGCCGCGATGCAGGCAACGTCCGTAAAACACAGATATTTCATCATCAAATCGGACCACTACCAAATCCACTTCACCGACAAGTGCATATTCGGGTTTTCTGTCTGCAAGTGCGCTTAATTTGTAGATGGATGTCTGTGTCATAGCTGTCCCTGTTATGTCTTTATTTTCTGTCAGTTATGTTTCGTAATCGCTTTCTTGTCAGTCACAGCGCTGGTTTGGGTCTCAGCCACATCGCCCATTTCGGCCATCTTTGCGCCATACCATTTGGCAGCAGGCGCAGCGCTAAGTCCATGCAGCAATGCGCTGATCCATACGGTATTCACGGCAATGTTAAGTATCTGCGCGCCATATTCGTGTGATATTTGTTCAACAACCAATAATGCAAAAAGCGCTGTCGCAAGACCCCGTGGCCCAAACCAGCCAAAGAACAATCGTGTTGTCGGGGCGGCATCTGTCCCAATCAGCGACAGACAAATGGCAAGGGGCCGCACCACAAACAGGCTTAACAATATCAGTGCAAGCATTTGCCATGTCAGATGTGCAACGGCTTCGGGCACCAATGCAGCACCGAGCAATAAGAATGCGGCCCACGACAACAATTGCCCTTCGCTTTCTGTAAACTCATAAATGAATTTACACGCCCCTTTCACAATCCCGCCAAACGCCAGACCCGCAACAAAGGCGGAAATAAATCCATTGCCTCCGATCTGTACCGCAGCAAGATAGGCAGCCCCGGCCAAAGCGAGTGCACCAACTCCTTCGTAGACGTCAGATGTCGTGCCGTATGCCTTGGCACGCAGCAGGACCAAACCGCCAAGACCGCCAAATACAACACCAACCAACGGTCCCAGTAAAATTTGCTTGGCCCCAAAAATCAGCCATTCGCTGCTGTCGGGCGTGGTTTCAGCCGCCGTTAGGCTGGCGAAAAACAGAATGACGGGCAGTGCCAATCCATCGTTCAACCCGCTTTCGACGGTAAGTGCGCGGCGCGGTCGTATGGGAACGTTGGGATTGCTTACAACTGCCTGACCAAGGGCTGCGTCAGTGGGTGCTAGAATTGCTGCGATCAGCGCAATCGCGGCAAAGGGCCAAGCCGGAAACAAAACCGCACCAGCTAAGGCGCCAAGTGCGACGGATGAAGGCAGGCCAATCAGCAACATGCGCGTGGGCCAAATGTGTTTTTTGCGTAAGGCAACCAAATCAATCTTGGCCGCATCCAGAAACAACAGGACCACCAAGGCAACTTCTGCCACTGGATGCAGCAACACTTCCATGTCATGCGCAGAAAGAAGCCCTGTTTGGGACAACACAACACCGACAAACAGAAAGACCATCGGCGCAGTTAGAACCGAAGAGGACAGGCGTTGCGCGATCATCGAATATCCAACGGTCGCCATGCAGACGATCAGAAATCCAGTCATAATGATACGTTCCTGTTCGCCGGGCCTTGGTCACAAATCAACTGCCATGACCAAGGCCAGTCTGAAGGCATCATGTTATCAGATCAAGGTAAGCTTTTTGACCTTGATCTGATCTCAGACTCTACCAAGGGATAAGCATCAAAGTGATCACAGGAAACGCCACAAGGATCACGACGCGCACAATATCAGACGCCACAAAGTACATCACAGCCTTATAGGTTTCGACCATTGGTGTTTTGCGATCCATCGCATTGATAACAAATAGGTTCATACCAACCGGGGGCGTTATTAACCCGACCTCAACGACGATCAGCACCAGAATACCGAACCAGATTGCTGTCCGCTCTATGTTGATGCGGTTCAACACGCCCTCGGACACACCGCGCAGCCCCAGTTCACGGGTGATCTCGCGGGTCAATTCTTGGCCACTGGCAAGCATGGCCTGAGCGTCAGAAAGTACAGCGGCGGGTAGTTCTGCACCCGTTAAGACCAGTTCAGATAGGCGTGCGGATTGCAGATCTACCATGCTGACTAGGCCAAAATCCAACTCTTGAATGACGGGCCAAAAAATTGGAATTGTCAGGAGGATCATGGATAGGCTGTCCATGAGACACCCCAACAACAGATAGAAGATCAGGATCACGATCAAGATAACCCACGGGCTAAAACCACTATCACCAACCCATGCCGCCGCCTCTTGGGGAAGCTGTGTTAACGCCAGAAACCCGTTGTAAAAAGCGGCACCCAGCACAATAAAAAAGATCATCGCCGTGGAGCGTGCAGTCACATGAAAACTCTCTGCGAGGGTTTTGAGCGTCAAACCCCCTGCAAGCCATGCGATCAATCCAGTACCTGCCGCACCCACCGCTGCACCTTCAGTTGGGGTGAACCAGCCAAGGTAAATTCCGCCAACCACAGATAAGAAAACAAGCAAGACAGGCCATACCGCGATGAGGGCTTTGAAGCGTTCAGAATAAGGTTCTCGGGGGCGTGTGCCAGCAGAGCCAGGGTTCATGCGCACATAAATGGAGATTGCGATCATATAGCCAGCCGCGGCCAAAATGCCGGGGATAAATGCAGCTAAAAATAGCTTGGCGATGTTCTGTTCGGTCAAAATGGCGTAGATCACCAAGACAACCGATGGCGGAATGAGAATACCAAGAGTGCCGCCGGCAGCCAGTGTCGCTGTTGAAAATCCACCTGTGTATCCATAACGGCGCAGTTCCGGCAACGCGACCCGGCTCATCGTGGCGGCCGTTGCAAGCGAGGAACCACAGATCGCACCAAACCCCGCACACGCCCCGACAGCAGCCATCGCAACACCACCCTTGCGGTGACCAATGAAACTGGATGCGGCACTAAACAAGGCCTGACTCATCCCGCCAAGTGTCGCAAAATGACCCATCAGCAGGAACATCGGCACAATAGATAGAGAGTAGTTTGAAAAGGTGGAATAGGTTTCAGCCTTAAGGCGCGCAAGCGGCAGATTGGTGTCGCCAGTGATAACAACCAACCCCGCCAGCCCCGCCAAAAACATCGCAAGGCCGATTGGGACGCGCAGGAAAATAAGGACCAGAAGGGCCGGAAAGGACAAAAGCCCAATTGTTATGTCACTCAATGCTCGGCCCCTACTTCATCCGACAGCAGTATCTTGCCGGTCGTGAACTCCAAGGTCCGTATCACCGCCGTGTAAAGGCCAACAAAGGCCGCCACGACCGCACCAAGCACGCTAAGCGCATAGGCCCACCAGAGTGGAAATTGCAAAAGGAAGGTTGTCTGGCCTGAATTCAATTTGCTGAGCATCCCCAGAAAGAGCTGATAGGCGATGATGACCAGAACAGCAGCAAAGACAATTTCAATCACCATCCGTAGAAAGCGATCAGCCTTTATCGGCAGTTTTGATGTGAAAATATCAACCGATGCATGGGCACCATTGATGTGGCAAATTGGTAGGAAGGCAAAGATTGCAAAGGCCATACCGGCCTCAACAAGTTCAAAGTCACCGTTGATCGGGCCGATACCAAAAGCCAGCAAAGCATTGGCAAGCGTCGGCATCACAGACTGAATGAGGTCACTGTTCAATACCGAATTCAGCGACCGCCCCAAAATTGACAGACACACCATAACAATCAAAAGCGCTAAAACGATCCCGCCCAAGACGGCAAAAACGCGCGACAGCTTGTCAACAAAGCGGTGCATGATTTCCCTTTCCCCAAACAAACGCCGCGACCCGTCAAAGGTCGCGGCGTGCAGTGATTACATTTCGGCTGTTACACCCTTGCAATCGCCGTTCATTAAGGAACGTGCCTGGTCAATCAATGCCTGACCATCGATGTCTTTGCTCTTCATCTCTTCGACCCAGGTGTCATAGATTGGGTTCACAATGGCTTGCCACTCTGTAGTGTCGGTTATCGTGATGATGTTGTTGCCCATTTCGACAGCCAGCGCGCGCGCCGGGCCATCAGCATCGGACTGTACACCGCCACCAAAGACAGACAGTTTCATTCCCGAATTGTCGTCCATGATCTTTTGCAGATCGGCGGGCATGCCGTTGTAGACGCCTTCATTCATCGCAAGCACAAAGCCAAGATTATAAAGTGCTGGACCTTCGAACTCTGTGTGGTTTTCAACCAGTTCCGGAATTTTCAACGCGCCCGTCACTTCCCAAGGGATTGTGGTGCCGTCGATCACGCCCTTTGACAGGCTTTCAGGAATGGCTGGAACCGGCATGCCAACAGGCGTGGCACCCGTCAATGTCAGCAGTTCATTCACAAGACGCGAACCACCGCGGATTTTCATGCCTTGCAGATCAGCAGGTGTTTCAACCGGATCAGCAGTGTGCAGCATGCCCGGGCCGTGGACCCACGTGCCAAGGATTTTGACACCTTTGAATTCGGTGTCTTCCATGTGTTCTTCGAACATTGTCCAATAGGCGCAGGATGCGGCACGTGCATCTTCAACCATAAACGGAAGTTCAAAAACCTCAGTGGATGGGAAGCGACCGGGCGTATATCCTACAACTGTCCAAACAACATCTGCGACGCCGTCAATCGCCTGATCCAACAGGCCGGGTGGTTTGCCGCCCAATTGCATAGAAGGAAAGCGATCAATCTTGATCCGACCTTCGGAATCCGCCTCAACCTTGTCTGCCCAAACATCAAGAATAAGCTTTGGCACGTTCGCCTGCGCCGGCAAAAACTGGTGCAGTTTCAATGTTACTTCTTGGGCATAAGCGCCAGTTGCAAGCATCGCTGCCGCAGCGGCGCCGCCAAGTAAACGTTTGATGGATTTGGATGTCGTCATGGATATGTTCCTCCCTCAGAACAATTTTGAAACTTCGCTCCGAATTCTGCTGCCGGTTTGGCTTGGAACTCAGGGTGTTGCACGAGCGACCATACTTCTTCGTCAGGCGATATCCACCCTAGAATACGACCAGTATGGCCCGGTACCGCGACAGGTTTGGCCTGTTTTCGTTAAAGTCCCCCTTAAATCGGCAATCGCTTTTCAACCATGCGCGCCATAATAGAAGCCCCAATAGGCAGGAGTTCAGGATCAAGTGTAAAGGCAGGATTGTGCAACGCGGCGGCACCTCCGTGCCCAACAACACAATAGGCGCCCGGCACAATTTTAAGCATGTCAGCAAAATCTTCTGACCCTGTTACGGGCGCTTGTTCACTGGAAACATTGTCAGCGCCAACAATTTCAGCCGCAGCTTCCAGATATGCGTCTGAGAGATCGTGATCGTTGACCAGCACATCAAAGACATTGCGCAGCTCCAATGCAATCTCAACGCCATGTGCCAGCGCAAAGCCATCACAGATCGCCTGCATCCGTCCTGCTGCCAGTTCATATACCCGATCTTCGAAATAACGGATTGTCCCAGCCAAGGTCGCGGCGTCCGGTACAACGTTATAGGCCGCACCCGCATTAAGCTGCGTCACCGACAATACACATGCATCACGTGCCGGGATATTGCGGCTAAGGATGGTTTGTAATTCAACAGCAAGGCTGGCAGCGATGATCAAGGCATCCTTACTTTGGGACGGCATGGCAGCATGACTGCCTTGACCTGTCACGGTAATGTCGAAAAAAGCAGCCCCCGCCATCGCAGTGCCTTTGCAAATACCCACCTGACCAAGTTGCCCGCCGGGCCAGTTGTGCATGCCGTATATTTCATCGCATGGAAATTGCTCAAACAGCCCGTCTGCAATCATCTGCCGCGCACCCCCTAGGCCCTCTTCGGCAGGCTGAAACACAATCACGGCCGTGCCGTCAAAATCACGGGTGGCCGCCAAATGCTTGGCCGCGCCAAGCAACATTGTGGTATGGGCATCATGGCCGCAGGCGTGCATCACCCCATCATTTTTTGAGGCATATTCAAGCCCTGAAGCCTCATGGATTGGCAGCGCATCCATATCAGCGCGCAACCCGATACGGCGGTTGCCCTTTTGCTTGCCATGCACCAGTCCAACAACCCCTGTTTGGCCCATCCCGGTGTGCACTTCGTCCACCCCATAGGCACGCAATTTGGCCGCGACGATGGCGCTTGTCCGGGTTTCCGTGAACCCAATTTCAGGATGCGCATGCAGGTCACGAAAGATGTCGACCAACTCGTCAATGCTGTCGGAAATAACGGGAAGGATGTTCATACAAGTGTCTCCGCTAGAGGACGCGATAGGGTGGATAAAGATCGTGCGATCCCGGTGTTTGGATATAAGGTGATTTTGTTGACCTAAGAAATACCCGAAGCAAACGTGTTACGTAAAAATTGACCATCGCCACTTTTCGTAACTTTTTAGTTGAATGGGACCTCTTGTCAACCTATACCGACCATGTGGTCGACTAATTCTTGGAAGGACAGGACGTGGACGCATTGATCTGTGATGGCGTGAGAACACCCATAGGCCGCTATGGCGGGGCATTATCGTCCGTGCGCACAGATGACTTGGCCGCCTTGCCGATCACGGCGTTAATGAACCGTAATCCAGATGTTGATTGGTCGCGGGTTGACGACGTTATTTACGGCTCCGCCAATCAAGCTGGCGAAGACAACCGCAATGTCGCACGTATGGCCGCATTATTGGCGGGATTGCCAGAGGATGTGCCCGGCACCACGATCAACCGTCTGTGTGCAAGCGGCATGGACGCTGTTGGGTTCGCCGCGCGCGGCATCAAGGCTGGCGACTATGATCTGACAATTGCGGGCGGTGTAGAAAGCATGAGCCGCGCACCCTTTGTAATGCCCAAAGCGACCAGCGCATTCACCCGCGCCAATACAGTCTATGACACAACAATCGGCTGGCGGTTCGTGAACCCAAAGATGCAAGCACAATACGGCGTGGATTCTATGCCGCAAACCGCTGACAACGTCGCAGCTGATTATGGCATCAACCGCGCAGATCAAGACGCATTCGCTGCCCGCTCTCAGGCGCGGTGGGCCGCGGCGCATGATGCGGGTTTGTTTGCGGATGAATTGTGTTCTGTTGCCGTGCCACAACGTAAGGGTGACCCGGTTATTTTTGACACAGACGAACACCCCCGCCCCGGGACGGACGCGGCTAAATTATCCAACCTCAAGGGTGTGAATGGCCCCGACCTAAGCGTCACGGCGGGCAATGCCAGTGGTGTGAACGATGGCGCCGCCGCCTTGCTGATTGCTTCTGAGGATGCAGCCAAACAGCACGGCCTTACCCCGATGGCCCGCATCATTGGCATGTCGTCCGCTGGTGTCGCGCCGCGTATCATGGGCATCGGTCCTGTCCCAGCCAGCCAGAAAGTGTTGGCGCGTGCAGGGCTGACGATTAACCAAATGGATGTGATCGAATTGAACGAAGCCTTTGCCGCACAGGGCCTTGCCACGCTGCGCGAATTGGGCGTCGCGGATGATGATCCGCGTGTTAACCCAATGGGCGGGGCCATTGCGATGGGCCATCCTCTGGGCATGTCAGGTGCTCGTCTGGTGTTAACCGCAGCGCACCAACTCAAACGCAGCGGCGGGCGGTATGCGCTTTGTACAATGTGTGTGGGTGTGGGCCAAGGCAGCGCTATTATTATTGAACGCATCTAAGACCTCGGGAGGAATTTCTAATGTATGCACAGATGGTTAAATCCGAATCCACCGACGAAAGCGCAGAAGCGATTGCATTTCAGGCGCGGATCGATGCGGGTGAAAAAATTGAACCCAAAGACTGGATGCCAGCGGGGTATCGCAAGACATTGATCCGTCAGATGGGCCAGCATGCACATTCTGAAATCGTGGGCCAACTGCCAGAAGGCAATTGGATCACCCGCGCCCCAACGCTTGAGCGCAAGGCGATCCTGTTGGCGAAAGTACAGGATGAAGCCGGGCATGGCTTGTATTTGTATTGCGGTGCAGAGACACTTGGCGTCACCCGCGATGAATTGACAGAAATGCTGTTGGATGGGCGGATGAAATATTCGTCGATCTTCAACTATCCCACGCTGACATGGGCTGATATGGGCGCTGTTGGCTGGTTGGTTGATGGTGCTGCGATCATGAACCAAGTTCCCCTGCAACGTACATCATACGGCCCCTACGCCCGCGCCATGGTCCGCATTTGCAAAGAGGAATCTTTTCACCAGCGCCAAGGCTATGACATCATGATGAAGATGGCCAATGGCACGCCTGCGCAAAAGAAGATGGCACAGAATGCGTTGAACCGCCTGTGGTTCCCCTCCCTGATGATGTTTGGCCCCTCAGACGCGGAAAGCACCCATTCTGAGCAGTCGATGAAATGGAAGATCAAGATGAACACCAATGACGAGTTGCGTCAAAAGTTCGTTGATCAAACTGTGCCGCAGGCCGAATTCCTTGGGCTGACTGTCCCTGACAAAACCTTGAAATGGAACGACGAAAAGGGGGGCTATGATTTTGCCGAACCCGATTGGGATGAATTCTTTGAGGTGCTCAAAGGCAACGGACCTTGCAACACCGAACGCCTCGCTGCGCGCAACAAGGCGTGGGACGATGGTAAATGGGTGCGCGACGGCATGATGGCCCATGCACAAAAGCGCAAAATCAGAAAGGTAGCAGCAGAATGAGCTCTCCAAATTCCGCATACCCCGAAACGCCCGAAACACAGAGCAAACCCAAGCGTCAGGAATGGCCGCTCTGGGAAGTGTTTATTCGTGGCCAGCACGGCATGAGCCATCGGCACGTGGGCAGCTTGCACGCCTCAGACGAGGAAATGGCAATCAAGAACGCGCGCGATGTCTACACACGCCGCAACGAAGGCGTCAGCATTTGGGTTGTAGAGGCGCGCCATATCGCGGCGTCCTCGCCCTCAGAAAAAGGGCCGCTGTATGAACCCTCTGAATCCAAAGTGTACCGCCATCCAACCTTTTTCGACATCCCCGATGAAGTAGGAGCGATGTAATGCCCGACATTACCGCTTACTTTGAATTCCTCTGCCGCATGGGGGACAATACGCTCGTGCTGGGCCACCGTGTCAGTGAATGGTGCGGCCATGCGCCGATTTTGGAAGAAGACATTGCACTGGCAAACACCGCGCTTGATCTGATTGGTCAGACGCAAATGTGGCTTGGTTTGGCGGGCGACATTGAAGGCGCAGGGCGCAGCGCCGATGATCTGGCGATGTTGCGGGATGCTTGGGATTTTCGCAATTGCCTGCTGTGCGAACAGCCAAATGGTGATTTTGGCCAGACGATGATGCGCCAATTTCTGTTTGATGCCTGGCACCTTGCCATGCTCACAGAGTTGCAAAACTCTACAGAACAGCGCGTGGCCGAGATTGCGGCGAAGGCGATCAAAGAAGTGCACTATCATGTAGAACGTTCTGGTGACACTGTTATTGGCTTGGGTGATGGCACCGCAGAAAGCCACGCGCGGATGCAAAAGGCGCTGACCCTGCTGTGGCCTTATGTGGGCGAGTTATTCACGCCCGACGCCGTGGACACCGCGATGGCAGAGGCAGGTATCGCGCCGGATTTGACTGAACTGCGCGCAACCTTTGATACACATGTCGGTGCGGTTATGGCCAAGGCAACGCTGACAATCCCGGACAGCACATTTGCACATAAAGGTGGTAAATCTGGCTTTCAGCACAGCGAACATTTGGGCCATATGTTGACCCAAATGCAGTGGCTGCAACGCGCGTATCCCGGGGCCAGTTGGTAGAATGAAACCCAGCGTCGACAAAATATGGGAATGGCTTGGCGAAGTCCCTGACCCGGAAATCCCGGTAATATCTGTTGTTGATCTGGGTATTGTGCGCGGCGTGAAGTGGGACGGCGATACCGTTGAAGTCGCGGTGACACCGACCTATTCAGGCTGCCCTGCAACCTCTGTTATATCACTCGATATTGAAACCGCGCTGCGGGATCGTGGCGTGCATGATATCCGCATCAAAACCCAGATCAGCCCGGCTTGGACTTCTGATTGGTTGGGTGATGAAGCCCGCGCAAAGCTAATGGAATATGGTATCGCCCCACCCCGCGCTGCTGGTGGTCCCGCATGTTGCCCGCGCTGCAAGTCCACTACTGTCACGCGGATCAGCCAGTTTGGGTCGACCCCCTGCAAGGCGCAATGGCAGTGCAAAGACTGCCTTGAGCCTTTCGATTATTTCAAATGTATCTAAGGAGGTTTGCACATGGCACGCTTTCATGAACTGACGGTCACTGATGTTCGCAAAACGATCCGCGATGCGGTTGTGGTCAGCCTGAAACCAGTCGACGGCGGGGATTTCGATTTTATCCAAGGTCAGTATCTGACCTTTCGCCAAGATTTTGATGGAACAGAGGTGCGCCGATCCTATTCGATCTGTTCGGGTAAGGATGATGGCACATTACAAGTCGGTATCAAAAAGGTTGAGGGCGGTGCATTTTCCACATGGGCCAATGACACGCTAGCGGCTGGAATGACAATGCAAGCGATGCAACCGATGGGCAGTTTCCACACGCCTATCATGCCAAAGATCGCCAAAAACTATCTTGGATTTGCAGGCGGCTCTGGGATCACACCAGTGCTGTCGATCCTGAAAACGGTTCTGTCGCGCGAACCGCACAGCACCTTCACGCTGGCCTATGCCAATCGCGGCGTGAACACGATTATGTTCCGAGAAGAGCTGGAAGACCTCAAAAACCAGTACATGCAACGTCTGACTGTGATCCACGTTCTTGAAAGTGACGCACAGGACATTGATCTGTTTACAGGGCGGATTGACGACGAAAAGTGCACAGCGTTGTTTGCCAACTGGATCGATATAGAAAGCATCGACACTTCCTTTATCTGCGGTCCAGAGCCGATGATGCTGGCGATTGCTGGTGCGTTGAAAGAACACGGGCTGAGTGATGAACAGATCAAGTTTGAATTGTTCGCAAGCGCGCAACCGGGGCGATTGCATCGCAAATCCAGCAGCACGGATACTGGATCGCAAGCAAAATCAACTGAGGCGACCATCACTATGGATGGATCCGCACGCAGTTTCACCATGGATAAGGATCAGACAATCCTAGAGGCCGCGTTAGAAAATGCGCTGGATGCGCCCTTTGCCTGCAAGGCTGGTGTTTGTTCAACGTGTAAATGCAAAATTCTTGAGGGCGAAGTCGAGATGGTCGCGAACCACGCCCTTGAGGATTACGAGGTTGAGCGCGGTTATGTCCTGTCTTGCCAATCCTTCCCTGTCAGTGACCGCGTTGTGGTCGACTACGACCAATAGGATTCCTATCATGACCGACGAAATGAACATCGCTGAATACCTTGCCAAAGGCGGGCGTCTGACAAATCCCGCGAATGTGCCGACGCGGTATCGCGCTGAGATCATGAAAATCATGGCGACCTTTGTAGACAGTGAATTGGCTGGCGCTGCGGGTTTTGCCGATGTGATCAACGCTGGTCCGGGGATCAAAGAACGCATAGCCGCCGCGCGCATTGTTTTGGAAAAGACCGACAACGCAGACAAAGTTTTGCGTTTGATGGGCGAATTTGGTGCCAACACCGACCAATACGTCACGCATCATCCTTGGACAGACCGCCTGCCCCGCGACACACCGCCCAGCACACCCCGCAGCACCCATGACATGCGGCTTTCGGTTTTTAATTATCCATTTGAGGGGTGGATAGATGCCGTGGTGATGAACATGCTGATGGGTCTGGCTGTTGGTGTGCAGTTGTCAGAATTTGTGCAGTGTTCCTATCAACCCTTTGCCGAGGCCATTCGCGAAATCACGCCACGCGAGCGTCGCCATACAGAACTCGCCATTGAGGGCATTGAGAAACTTATTGGACAAGGCGCATCAGATCAGATCAACATAAGTGTCGCCTATTGGTGGCCGCGTGTCAGCGAAAGCTTTGGTGTTGGGGCAACCGCGCGCAACCAGAACCTTGTCAAACTGGGCCTGCGCACACGCAGCAATGGCGACCTTCACACTGAATGGGTTGCGCAAGCCGGTGAGGTGTTCAAAAATCTGGGACTGACACCGCCTACCTAAAGACCTTTAACACCAGACAAGGTTAAGCGCGTGACAAGGTCGCCATATTCACTGCGGGCTTTGTCATCTGCGCTTTTGTTCCACATGTAAAACCAGTTCAGCATCCCAAAAACCGACATCACGGTTGAGCGTAACTTTTGCGTGTCATCCCCAAAGACAGTTGGGGCGATTGCGACCATGACATCGCTCATTTGCCTGACCATATCACGTTGATACCCTTTCAGGATTGCCTGTTGTTGGGTATTCAACAACGGGATGCCTTCGGTTTGTATTTTATGTTCGTCGTCCATGCCGTCGTACGCATGCAAGGTTTCAACGATAATCGCCCTCAGTTGCGCATCCGGCGCGAGACCCGCAAGCGGGAGCAGCATAATACGGTCGCGCAACGCCAACAAATAGGTATCGAGAATATCAAATAACAGCGCATCCTTGCTATCATAGTAATGATAGATATTCGCCTTTGAGATGCCGCAGTCTTTGGCAACCTGCGACATCGACGCCCGCGCAAATCCGGTCTCGGCAAAGACATGTGCAGCCCTTTTTAGGATATGATCCCGCTTTGCACTGTGATCTTTTGCGATGGGGCGTGCCATGTGGTTACGCCTTGTTCCGGCTGTCAATGACCCGCACAGCCTTGCCTTGGCTGCGCGCGACACTGCCCGGATCGCCCACATTAACCTCGGTCGAAATACCGATCATATCTTTGATGTGCTTGGTCAACATCCGGGCAGAGGCGGTTTTGGATAATTCGTCCGCTGCGTCCACCTTTGCCTCTACATGAACCCGCATGGCATCCATGTGCCCCGCCTTGTACAACTCAATCTGGAAATACGGCGCCAACCCACCCATCGCCAAAACCTGTTCTTCAATCTGGGTTGGAAAGACATTCACACCGCGCAGAATGATCATATCGTCAGAGCGCCCTGTGATTTTTTCCATTCGACGCATGCTACGTGCCGTACCCGGCAGCAACCGTGTCAGATCACGGGTGCGGTAGCGGATCATCGGCATCCCCTCTTTGGTCAGCGTGGTGAAAACCAACTCACCTTCTTCACCATCCTCAACAACTTCACCTGTCGTTGGATTGATGATTTCTGGATAATAATGATCTTCCCAAATGTGCAAACCATCCTTGGTTTCCACACATTCATTGGCAACCCCCGGTCCCATTATTTCGCTTAGCCCATAGATATCAACGGCATGCATATCAAAGGCGTCCTCAACCTGTTTGCGCATGGCATTCGTCCACGGCTCAGCCCCAAAAATCCCAACCTCAAGCGACGAGGTGCGTGGATCAATTCCAGCCTTGTGGAACCCTTCGAGAATGTTGAGCATATAAGAAGGTGTGACCATGATGCCATTGGGCTGAAAGTCAGTGATCAGGCCAACCTGTTTGTCGGTCTGCCCGCCCCCCATCGGCACGACACTCGCACCCAGCTTTTCAATGCCATAATGCGCACCCAGCCCGCCTGTGAACAAGCCATATCCATAGGCATTGTGCACCATATCCCCGGCCCGCAGACCAGAGGCCCGCAGACTGCGCGCCAATGTGCTGGCCCAAACGTCGATGTCATTCTTTGTATAAACCACAACGGTTGCTTTGCCCGTGGTGCCCGACGACGCGTGAATACGTGCAAGTTGTGCGCGCGGTACGGCAGACAGCCCAAAAGGATAATTATCCCGCAGGTCACTTTTGTGGGTGAACGGGAATTTCGCCAGATCTTTGAGGTCGTGCAAATCATCGGGATGCACACCAGCTTCATCAAAGCGCTTTTTGTACATCGCCACATTAGTATAGGCATGGTGCAACGACCATTTCATCCGCTCAAGCTGAAGGGCGGCAATCTCATCGCGGCTCGCAATTTCAATTGCTTCCAAATCGGATTTCTTTGGGCTTAGATCTTTCATCGGTTTCCCCCCTCCCTGCGGGCTATTCGGTAAAAAGCTGGCCCTTGATCGAGCGTGACATGCCGCGCATTTCCGCAATGACCTTGCCATCCTGATTGGTGACCCTGATATCGTAAATACCGCTGCGCCCAGTCAGAGAAACTTCTGTTGCGGTCGCGGTCAACTGATCCCCGACGTGGCCGGGCATGATAAAGCTGATTGTATTATGCTGTGCGACCGTTCGCTGGTTTCGACTGTTGCAGGCATAGGCAAATGCGGTGTCCGCCAAAGTAAAAGTGATACCACCGTGACATATGCCATGGCCGTTACAATGATGCTTATCCACTGTCAGCGTCAGTTCGGACTGACCTTCGCCAACTGACACGACAGTGATCCCCATCCATTGGGCAGCATGATCCTCGGCCCAAAGTGCCTCTGACGATTTGCTCGCACGCTCTTGCGGTGTCATTTTAGCGACCCGTAAAAAGTGGTTGGCGGTTGTCCTGAAAGGTCAAAATACCTTCCCCGCAAACGTGATCTATTTGAACACTATTTAAATCAGTCATCTGCTGGTGCACCCTTGGTTCTTTCAAAAGAAACTTGCATAAACCGACCGGTTGGTCAATTAATAACCAACTCAATAACCCCACAGGATGAGATATGAGCCTTCTTAAGGTCAACAGCTTTGCAGCCGGGCACTGGATCACACCGGACGCAAATGCACGCACCATCGAAAACGCTGTTACGGGCGAAGTTTTGGGACATGCGGGTAATGATGCGCTTGATGTGCAAGCCATGCTTGATCATGCGCGCAATGTCGGTGGCCCTGTCCTGCGGGCGCTGACCTTTCATGATCGCGCCCGCATGCTCAAGGCGCTGGCCGCACATCTCAATACGCACAAACAGGCGCTTTATGATCTGTCGTTTGCGACTGGTGCAACGCAGTCGGATCATTTGATCGATATTGATGGCGGCGTTGGTACGATGTTTGTGTTTGCCTCAAAGGGCCGGCGCGAGATGCCGGATTCCAACATCTATCTGGATGGTGAGGTTGAACAACTATCGCGCAATGGCACGTTTCTGGGCCAGCATATCGCCACCTCATTGCAAGGCGTTGCAGTGCATATCAATGCATTCAACTTTCCGGTTTGGGGCATGTTGGAAAAGCTGGCCCCGACCTTGTTGGCCGGTGTGCCTGCCATCGTGAAACCCGCAACCGCCACCTGCTATGTGACGGAATTTGCTGTGCGCATCATGCTTGAAAGTGGCATCTTGCCAGACGGCACCTTGCAGCTTGTGTCGGGTGGTTTGGGCGATATGCTTGATCGTCTGACCTGCCAAGATGTGGTCAGCTTTACAGGCTCTGCGAACACTGCACTCAAATTGCGTTCTTCTGATCACATCATGCGCAATTCAATTCGCTTCGTCGCAGAACAAGACAGCCTGAACGCCTCAATCCTTGGCCCGGATGCTGGGCCCGGCACGCCAGAGTTCGATCTTTTTGTCAAAGAAGTGCAGCGCGAAATGACCACCAAGGCGGGCCAGAAATGCACTGCCATACGGCGTATTTTTGCACCGCAATCGCACGTGGATGCGGTGATCGAGGCGCTTAGTGCCCGTTTGGAGAATATCGCCATTGGTGACCCAAAGGCCGAGGCTACGCGCATGGGCGCATTGGTGTCGAACAGCCAAAAACGCGATGTGCTGGAAAAAGCATCAATCATCGCTACCGAATCAGAGCGCGTGTTTGGCGACCCTGACAATTTCGACGTTCTGGGTGCGGACGGCGCAAAAGGCGCGTTTTTGCCGCCCATGGTGTATCATTGCGCAAATCCCGATACCGCCGAGCGCGTGCATGACACCGAAGCCTTTGGTCCTGTGTCCACCATCATGGGATACCGCGATCTGGATCATGCCATTGCGCTTGCAAACAAAGGCCAAGGGTCGCTTGTGGCATCGGTGATCACCCATGACGCGAATGTCGCCCGCGACGTTGCTTTGGGGGCGGGTGCGTATCACGGTCGGCTGTATTTCAACAATCGTGACAGCATGAAAGAATCAACCGGCCACGGCTCCCCCCTGCCCCATATGGTGCATGGCGGTCCGGGTCGCGCAGGGGGCGGCGAGGAAATGGGCGGTATCCGCGGTGTGATGCACTATATGCAGCGCACAGCCATTCAGGGCAGCCCTGACATTCTGACGGCGATCAGCACTAAATGGGTGCCCGGAGCGAAAGAAAAACCAGCACCGGAACATCCGTTCACGCGTCATTTTGAAGATCTCGAGATTGGCGAGACTATCCACACCGCCCCCCGCACAATTACGCTAGAAGACATCGAACATTTTGCCAAATTCACAGGTGATACGTTTTATGCGCACATGGATGACGCCGCCGCGAAACGTAACCCCTTCTTTCCCGGTCGGGTCGCGCATGGGTATCTACTGCTAAGCTTTGCTGCGGGCCTTTTTGTGGAACCCGGTGAAGGACCTGTGTTGGCCAACACAGGTCTGGACAACCTGCGCTTTATGAAGCCGGTTGAGGCAAATGATAGCGTCAAAGTCCACTTAAGTGTGAAACACAAAACCCCCCGCAATGATGAATACGGCGAGGTGCGCTGGCATGTCACGTTAAGCAATCAGGATGATGAACTGGTTGCGGAATATGAGCTTTTGACGATGAACGCCTACAAATCCTAGGCTTGGAAACCGGACGTTTGGGGATTATGAAACAGATGTGGAAGCCGCATCGTTTCAAAGTATTGTCACTCAATTGACCGCAGGACAGACCCCAAGGGTCTGGTCCCTTTTGGTGACGATATTTGGCGAATTGGCACAAGAAAAGGGCGCTCAAATCAGCGGCCTGATGTTGACCCACATGCGCGCGTTGATCGGTATCAAACCCGAAGCCATGCGCGTGGCCTTGCATCGGTTGCGCAAAGACGGCTGGATTGAAAACAGGCGTACAGGCCGCACAAGTGCGTATTATCTGACTGATTGGGGCCGTGCCCAAAGTGGCGAAGCGTCACCGCGCATCTACTCCCCCGCGCCAGCTGCTGATCAGGCTTGGTTGATACTGAGTGATCCTAACAGACCCCAGAGCGATAGTAGCTTGCATGGAACTTGGCTGACATCGAACTTGGTTCTTTCCATTGACGCCCCCCCACCTTCAGACGCATTTGTCACGCCCTTGACCGCTGAAACCACATTGCCCGATTGGATGCGCAACAAAGTTTGTGATGCCGAAACACTGGCAAAATCAATCGCGTTTGCCGACACTTTGGAAACGGTGAAAAGACAACTCAACGTCCTACCTGAGTTGAGCGTGCTTGAAAGCGCCGTGTTTCGCATATTGCTGGTCCATGCGTGGCGCCGTATCGTTTTGAAATCGCCGGTTCTGCCTGATTTTGTCTTTCCCGTTGATTGGTGCGGCCCGCAGTGTCGACAAAACGTGTCAGATTTACTCACTTCATTTCCCAAATGCAGCTTAGCTGAGTTAGAAGCCGCTATGCGCCCTGTCTGAGGCCCAATATCTGACGCGCTTGTTGCCACGTGGCGACGGGACGTTCGTATTTTTCACACAAGCCAACGGCACGTTTTACCAATGCCGCGTTTGATGGTGCGAGTGTGTTTTTGTCGAGGCGTATGTTGTCCTCAAGACCAGTGCGCGCATGGCCCCCGGTCGAGATCGCCCACTCGTTCAGCACGATCTGATTGGGGCCAACACCAGCAGCACACCATGGCGCGTCTTTACCAAATAGGCGTGCGACAGTGGCGCGGTAGAAATCGAACACAGCGCGGTCCGCAGGCATCGCGTTTTTCACGCCCATTACGAATTGCACATAAGGCGTGCCAGCAAGCTGCCCACGCTTTTGCATCAATGCAGCGTGGAAAATGTGACTAAGGTCAAAGGCTTCGATCTCTGGTTTGACGTTGTGGGTAATCATCTCGGACGCCAGCCAATCAACCAGATCAGGACTGTTTTCATAGACACGTTTGGGAAAGTTATTTGACCCAACCGACAAGGACGCCATGTCAGGCGAGAGGGGCAGCATACCACCACGTTCACGCCCTGCCCCAGAACGGCCCCCCGTAGAAAGCTGCACAATCATACCCGGGCAATGCGCCTCAATGCCGTCCTTGAGCCGCGCAAAACGATCCGGGTCTGAAGTAGGTTTTCCATCTTCATCGCGCACATGACAATGGGCGATGCTTGCCCCGGCCTCAAACGACGCCTGCGTGCTTTCGATCTGTTCTTGGATCGTGATCGGCACCGCCGGGTTGTCCGCCTGTGTTGGGACCGAACCTGTGATGGCCACACAAATGATGCAGGGATTGGTCATGGCTACCTCAAATATCAAAAAAGATGGTCTCAAGCGGACCTTGTAGGTGAACATCAAAACGATAACTGCCGTCGCCTTGTTTCTTGGCAAGCAAAGTAGGAATGCGGTTTTGGTGTTCGATCCGCGTGAGGATGGGATCGGCGGCGTTGGCCTCTGCTTCGTCCTCAAAATAGATGCGGGTGTGCAGGCCAATGTTGATGCCGCGCGCCACGATCCATGCCGTGATATGGGGTGCTTGCATCCGCCCATCCGGGTAGGGAACTGCGCCCGGTTTGACCGTTTCAAAGGTGAACTCACCCGTATGCATGTCACCCGCAGAACGGCCAAATCCAGTGAAGTTCGGATCAGCGATGCCGCGGACCTCGTTGGCAGATGCAAACAAGCCCGCCGCATCGGGCTGCCAAATTTCGATCATTGCATCGCGCAGTGGCGTATCCATTCCATCAAAAACGATGCCCTTGATTGTAATCTCAGTACCCTGAACAGGGCCAGTTTTCATGGATGCACCCAGATCAACGCCATACATATCAAGGCCAGTGACATTCGGCGTGCAACCGATATGCACATAAGGCCCGGCAGTCTGGCTTGGGCTTTCGCGTAAATAATCAAGACGCTGCATGCTACATCCCTTCCTTACGGTTCTCAAAATAGGTCTGACGCCGCCCACGCAACACGATGTCGAACTTATAGGCGCGGCTATCCATCGGGACCGTGCGATTCATGTCCAAAGGTGCGGTAAGCGCATCAATCGCCTCTTGGGTTTTCAGAATGCCGACAATGGGGCAAAGCTTGATATGCGGATCACCTTCAAAATACATCTGCGTGATCAACCGCTGCGCAAAACTGTGCCCAAAGATCGAAAAGTGGATGTGTGCGGGGCGCCAATCATTCATGCCATTCGGCCAAGGGTATGGTCCGGGCTGAATGGTGCGAAATTCATAGCTGCCATCCTCAGCTGTGATCATGCGCCCACATCCACCAAAGTTTGGATCAAGCGGTGCCAGATAGCTTTCTTTTTTGTGACGGTACCGCCCGCCTGCGTTGGCCTGCCAAACCTCAAGCAAAGCGCCCGGAACACCGCGACCGTTCTCATCCAGGACGCGTCCATGCACGATGATGCGCGGACCAATCGCACTTTCGTCAGCGGTCGCATAATTGTGGATCAGATCGTTGTCCAAGTCGCCCAATATGTCGTGACCAAACACCGGTGATGTTTCTTCGCTCAGTGTACTTGGAAAGGACAAAAGCGCAGATTGCGGACTGCGTTTGATGCTGGTTTTGTAAGGCGGTGTCAGCGCGTCAGGCTGCCATACACGATCACGCGGGATAAAACCGCCAGGTTTTGGGGGAGTCTTTTGGGTGCTCATAGCTCTACTCCCATTTCAGCATAAGTTTGTTTGGCCAATTTAATCGCATGGTTGGCTTTTGGCACGCCTGCGTAAACCGCGACATGCATAAAAGCCTGCAACACGTCTTGAGGGCTGGCACCTGTTTTGGCAGTTGCCCGAATATGCATCGGGATTTCGTCGAAATTTCCCATGGCTGCGAGCAACGACAGTGTCAGCATAGAACGTTCGCGTTTGGTAATTGTGTCGTCAGACCAAAGCGTGCCCCATGCCCCTTCAGTGATCATGCTTTGGAAGGATTTATCAAATGTTGATGTGTTGGCCTCGGCGCGGTCCACATGCGCATCCCCCAAAACAGAACGGCGTGTGGCCATGCCCTTTTCAAAACGCTCAGACATTAGGTTGCTCCTTTGGGACGGAATTCATGCGGCTTTTGTCCACATCAGTAGGGCAGCCCGACATAGTTTTCGGCCATCGCCTGCTGTGCTGCCTTGTTTGTGCGTAAGAACTCAATCTCCGCCACTTGCATTTTTAAGTCAAACTCGGATTGCTCGGGATAACGGTGCATGAGTGACGAAAACCACCAGCTAAACCGTTCCGCCTTCCAAACGCGTGCAAGCGCCTTTTCGCTATAGGCATTGATCCCATCATTGCTTTGGTTTTCGTAGAAATCGCGCAGTGCATGATAGAGATAATGTACATCAGACGCCGCGGTGTTCAGCCCCTTGGCACCTGTCGGCGGCACGATATGGGCCGCATCCCCACATAAAAACAGGCGACCCCATCGCATCGGTTCAGTCACGAAAGAACGCAGAGGTGCGATCGATTTTTCGATGCTTGGCCCCGTCACAAGGGTCTCTGCCTGATTTGTTGGAAGACGGCGTTTAAGTTCCTGCCAGAACGCCTCGTCGGTCCAATCTTCTGGTCGATCACTTAGAGAACATTGAATGTAATAGCGGCTAAGGTTTGCATTGCGCATCGAACATAGGGCAAAGCCGCGCGGCGAATTGGCATAGATCAACTCGTGATTGACAGGGGGCGTTTTGGACAAGATACCAAGCCAGCCAAATGGATAGACCTTTTCATATTCCTTGCGCACATCCAGCGGGATCGTCTGGCGGCTAACCCCGTGAAACCCATCACATCCAGCGACAAAATCACACTCTAGGCGTCGCGCTGTGCCATCAACAGTATATTCCACATGGGGCCTATCTGTATCGGCACCTTGGATCAGCACGCCTTCGACATTGAATTCAATCTGACCACCTGACTTTTCACGCGCATCATAGAGGTCACGGGTCACTTCGGTTTGACCATAGACCATCACAGGTGTGCCCGTATGTTCGGTGAAATCAACGCGAAACATCTCATCCCCGTAAGAAATCAAGGTGCCGTCATGCCGGATACCTTCGGCGTGCAATCGATCTGCACATCCAGCTTCTTCCATCAGGTTGACTAGGCCCTGCTCCAAGACACCCGCGCGGATACGGCCCAGCACGTAGCCTTTGGTCTTGCGTTCCAAAACAACACTGTCGATCCCGCGCGTCTGCAAAAGTTGCGCCAGCAAAAGCCCCGACGGTCCACCACCGATGATCGCAACCTGCGTTTTCATGCCATCCCTCACGTCGTTGTTATCTGTACCTCTCATGTTTGGGTGAATATTAAAAATGATAAAATGCCCCAATCTCTTGCGAAGTAAGGCATGAGTTTAGAATGTCATTTGATAATTATTGTAAGCTTTACTAACTCAGATATAAAGAAAATTTCGCATTTATAAAGTCATTCTTTCTGTTAAAGGTAGCCACAAGTAGCATTGGCCCAGAAAGTACGTACAGCCCATGACCACAGAGGTGATAAACGTCACGATTGAACGTGACCCGGGTACGCAGGTTGCATTTGAAGTGCCTGCGTATGAAAACCAGACGGTTTTGGATGTGGTGTCTTGGGTGCAGCAAAACGTCGATCCGACGCTCAGCTACCGGTTTGCTTGTCGCGTTGGCATGTGTGGCAGTTGTGCGATGATGGTCAATGGTGTGCCGCGCTGGACGTGCCGGACGCATATCTCAAAGGTGCTGAACGGCAACGAGGTGACGATTGGCCCGTTGCGCAATCTACCCGTCATCAAAGACCTTGCCGTTGATATGGACCCATTCTTTGACAAATGGATCGCAGCAGAGGGTGTGCATCACGGCACATTGACGCGTGACGACCCCATTGCCCCGATCGATGAACAAAGCATGGGCCGTGTGACAGCGAATGCTGGCATTGAATGTATCAATTGTTCGGTCTGTTATGCGGCCTGTGATACCGTTACCGGCAATGACGACTACCTTGGCCCCGCCGCCTTACAACGCGCATGGACCTTGCTCAATGATGCCAAAGATGAAGGGCGCAAAGCCATTCTTGAGGCGGTTTCTGGCAAAGGGGGATGTCACAATTGCCACTCAATGGGGTCATGTACGACCTATTGCCCCAATGATTTGGATCCGATGTCAGCGATTGCGGGACTCAAGCGTGAAACCGCCAAATCCTTTTTCAAAAGGGGCCGCTGATGTTGACCTTGCGCCTTTATATGCTGCAACGGATCACCGCCCTGCTCATGGCGCCGCTGGTGCTGGGGCATCTGGCCGTGATGATCTATGCGATCCAAGGCGGGTTAAGTGCTGCTGAAATTCTGGGCCGCACCCAAGGGTCGGTTTTGTGGTTCTTATTTTACGGCACCTTTGTTGTTGCGGTTGCGATCCACGGTGCCATTGGCTTGCGCACCATTGCCCACGAATGGGGCGACCTCAAAGGCGTGGCACTTGAGGTATTCATGTGGATCGCAGGCGTGGGCCTTTTGACATTGGGCGCACGCGCCGTTTGGGCCGTGACATTTGCAACTGGACCCGGCGCATGAGGGTGGCACGCGGCATCACATCACGCGCGCATCCCCTGTGGCTGGCGTATATCCTGCACCGTCTTTCGGGGCTTGCCCTTGCTCTGTTCTTGCCTTTGCATTTTTGGGTGCTTGCGATGGCAATGACGGACCCTGCACGGCTTGATGGCTTTTTGCACCTGACCGAAGCAGCCGTCGTAAAACTGGCTGAATTCGGTTTGGTCTTCTTGCTGGCGGTACACATGTTTGGTGGCCTGCGCCTGATGGCGACGGAGTGGCTGCCCTGGTCGCCCTCACAAAAAACACTCGCGGCAGGCGCGACAGCAGTGTCCTTCCTTATCGCGGCCCTTTTCTTTCTAAAGGCGGTTTGACTATGCGCGTGCATGATATTGAACGCTACGACACCGATATCCTGATCCTTGGTACCGGGGGTGCGGGTTTGTTCGCCGCCCTGCACGCCCAGCAAAGCGCGCCGGAAGGCACAAAAATCACCATTGCCGTGAAAGGATTGATCGGCAAATGCGGCTGCACGCGGATGGTTCAGGGTGGCTATAACGTCGCGATGGGCGGTGGCGACACGGTTGAGCGGCACTTTATGGACACCATCAATGGCGGCAAATGGTTGCCCAATCAGGACATGGCATGGCGGTTGTGCGAACAGGCCGTGGTGCGCGTGCGCGAGTTGGAAAACGAAGTCGGCTGTTTCTTTGACCGCAACACAGATGGATCGCTGCACCAAAAGGCATTTGCGGGCCAAACTGCGGATCGCACGGTGCACAAGGGTGACCTGACAGGGATCGAGATCATTAACCGCTTGATGGAAAAGGTGCTGGCCAGCGGTGTTGAAAAGCTGCAAGAACACCGCGCTGTGGGGCTGATCCCAACCAAAGATGGTGCCGCACTCGCTGGTGTCTTGATGATCGACATGCGCATTGGAAAGTTCCGTTTGGTCCGTGCCAAGACCGTGCTGATGGGTACGGGCGGCGGGCCGACCATGTACAAATATCACACGCCATCTGGTGACAAAACCATGGACGGGCTTGCGATGGCGCTGCGTGCCGGGTTGAGCTTGCGTGACATGGAAATGGTACAGTTCCACCCCACCGGATTACTGGCAGGCGATCACACCCGCATGACCGGAACAGTGCTTGAGGAAGGGCTGCGCGGCGCAGGTGGGCAGTTGATCAGTCATTCGGGCCAGCGGTTCATGTTTGATTATGACGCTAAAGGCGAACGCGCCACGCGTGACGTTGTCAGCCGGGGCATCTATGCCGAAATGCGCAAGAACAACAATCCAGAGCAAGAAGGCGTGTTCATCTCGATGGCGCACCTTGGACCCGACAATGTGCGCAAGAAATTCAAAGGCATGGTGAACCGCTGTGCTGACAGTGGTTTTGATCTGGCGGCGGGCAAAGTCGAAGTCGTGCCAACCGCGCATTATTTCATGGGTGGTGTGGTCGTTGACGTAGACACGCGCACCGCGATGGAGGGGCTTTATGTCGCGGGCGAGGACGCAGGCGGCGCGCATGGCTCCAACCGCTTGGGTGGTAACGGCGTGGCCAATTCCACCGTTTATGGCGGCATCGCGGGTGACACGATGGGCGCGGATATTCGCAAAATGCCCAGCTTGCGTGAACCCGATGAAACGGTATTGGCCGCAGAATTGGAGCGCGCAATCCATCCTCTGACACGCAAACCCGATCTGGTCTTGCCCCTGCGCAAACAACTACAAGATTTGATGTGGGAAGAGGTCGGCGTGATGCGCACCGAGGCTGGCATGAAACGCGGGCTGACGGGGATCACAGAGGTATCAAATGCGCTGATGGATGTTGGCGTCGACGACAGCAATCTGGCGTTTAACCTCACATGGCACGACTGGCTAAACCTGCGTTCGCTGTGTGATGTATCCGAGGTAATCACAAAGGCTGGCATCACCCGCGAAAATTCACGTGGTGCACATTTTCGGGAGGACTTCCCCGATCCGGGTGCGATGGAGGATAGTGAGTTTACCGTGGCGCGGATGGATGGCGATACAGTTGAAGTGACGCGGGAAGCGGTTCAGTTTACCATTGTGCGACCGGGTGAAACGGTGTTGCCCGAGGGCGCGCCAGAGACGTTGGTTGGGACATAATGAGGGTTCGACGGCCGGAATTTGAATTTCGTATAAGCAAATACGACCCCTCAAATCGCCTCCCCGAAGGTGGGTTTAAGGGGCATGAATGGCATACCTTTGGTCAGGTAAGGGACGGTGAAGCTTCGATGCAAGAATGTCTCAACGTTGAGGCATGTTATATTTCTGCCGCATTGGCGCTGTTACGCGATGATGGAGTAACCTCAGTTCAGTTGATTGACCCCCATAATCCAGATCACGAAAACCGCAAGGCGCCACTCAGCGAACTACCAGAAGAGTTGCGCAGCTGCCTAAGAGAGCAATCCAACCTACAGTTTCAATCCGGGACATCCTTTATTCATGTTGGGTATGACTACTATATGTATGTTGGTTTGAACGCTGTGAACGACAGAACTATCACGCAGATAGAAGAGTCCGGCCTGTTTGTGGAACCGTTCTTTTCCCCCTATTTCCTTGACGAGGAAGACCAATGATCCCCATTAACCTCATCCAATCCACCGCTGAATCCCTCATGGACAAAGCGGCCATCGAAATCCCGCAAGACTACCTTGACGGGCTGCAACACGCCGCCAAGACGGAGGATGGCGATCTGTCGTCCTTTGTCCTCAAGGCGATGCTTGAAAACTACGAGGCCGCCAAGGAAGACCGCCGCGCGATGTGTGGCGACACGGGCGTGCCGCGTTGGTTTATCAAAATGGGCAATGAGGCGGCGGTTGAAGGCGGCATGATCGCGCTTGAGGCGGCACTGCGGCGCGCCACGGCGAATGCAACCAATGGTGTGCCGCTCAGGCCCAACCGGGTGCACCCGCTATGGCGCACGGATCATAACAACAACGTCGGCATCGGCGCGCCAGAAATCGAATATGGCTTTGAACCCGAGGGCGCGTGGATTGACCTGATCACAGTCCACAAAGGTGGCTTGTTTGGCTCTGACTATCGGATGCTGTTCCCCAGCGATGGTATTCAGGGGATCAAACGGTTCTACCTCGATAGCCTTATGGCTTTTGGCAAACGTGGCTTGGCCTGTCAGCCTGCGATCATCGGGATCGGCCTTGGCGGGTCCAAAGATATCTGTATGACGCTGGGCAAACGGGCCTCGACCCTGCGCATTGTCGGATCGCGCAACAGCGACCCAAAGATAGCTGAAATGGAAGATGAATTCAAAGAGCTGGGCAATTCCATCGGCATGGGTGCAATGGGATTCGTCGGCAAGAACATGGTGATCGATTGCAATATTGAGGTGGGGTATTGCCACACGGGTGGGATGCCGATGTCGGTCCATGCGTTCTGCCTGTCCTCCCGCCGCGCCGTCGCGCGCATTCATGCAGATGGGCGCGTTGAATACCGCACAGACCCCGATTGGTTCACGCCTTATCAGCGCCGTGAAACCGTCGATTGGGAACCTGCAAGGGAGGCCGCAGAATGAGTGGGTTGCGCGAAGTTGAACTGTCCACCACGCCCACGGATGCCGCGATTGCGGATTTGCGCTTGGGCGACATCGTCTACCTTTCCGGCCTAATGTATACCGCCCGCGAGGGCGTCTACATGCGTGCGTTAGAAGGCCAAGCAAACATCCCAATGGAACTGCCCAGCCAGTCGGCGGCAAACTTCCACTGCTCACCCGCTGCACGGATCAACCCGGATGGATCGTTCGACATGGGCGCTGTAACCGCGACAGCGTCATTCCGATTTGCCAAATGGCTGCCAGAATGGATGGCCAAGACTGGGGCAAAGTTGATCGTCGGCAAGGGCGGGATGACGTCAAAAGACTACAAAGAATACTTTGTGCCTAATGGTGCGGTTTACCTATCGACTGTTGGTTACGGCACAGGCGCCTTGTTGGGGCGCGGTGTGGAAAGTGTAGAGGCCGTGCATTGGAACGAAGAGTTGGGTCTTGCGCAAGCCATGTGGGTGTTAAAGTGCAACAGAATGGGTCCGTTCATTGTAGCTTCTGACATGAACGGCGACTGCCTGTTTGAACGTGAAAACGCCAAAATCGCAGAAAACGTCGCGCGGGTCTATGAAGGAACTAAACCTGCGACACTCAAACGGTATGGCGAAACGGATGATCGCACCGACGAAGTGATCTGAACGGGCGTGAACGGCGAACCGAGGTTGGGGTGCCTACAGGACTTCAGACGCCATAATACCGAGGCCCATCAAAAGCGTCAGCAAGATCAGCAATCGGCGGAACACCGTGTCGCTGAGCAATCTGAACACTTTGATACCAACCTGCGCAGCAATTAATCCACACGGGACAGTGACCAAAAGCGCGCTCAACGCAGTCCAGTCATATGCCCCCTTAAATGCCAGCAAACTTACCGTCGTGCTGAGCAGCGCCACATTAAAGGGTTGCAACACAGCGCGGGTTTCAAACTTTGTCCAAGGTCGCATCGACATCCACATGGACGGGACCGCGCCCGACACCCCCGCCGCACCGCCAAGCACCCCGCCGACAAATCCAACCAGCGCATCAATGACGGGCGTGCTGCGCGAAAACGCGGGCAAAGACGCGCGGAAACCAAAATATCCGCCATAGAGGATCAGCAGGCTGGCAATGCCGATCCGAAGTGTCGCTGTATCAATAACCTCTAACAGCATTAACCCAATAGGAACGCCTGCAAGACCGGGGATCACAAACCGAAGCAAGCGCCGCGGCTGTGTCAAAATCTGATGTCGCACGATCCACAGCCCCTGAAGCCCAGCCAACACAGACATAAGCGCCACAATCGCGACAGCCCTGACCGGGTCCAGCACAACCAGATAAAACCCAAGTGCAAAAAGCGCCGTGCCCGTCCCCGACAAGCCATTGATGAACCCACCGGCAAGCGCGCCAAGCACGAGGAAAGTAAGGAGTTCAGCATTCATTACTTTAGGGTCTGCCGCGTTGCTGACGCTGTTTGGATGACGCTGGCCAAAGCCTCGTACAATTCGTCAATGGCCTGAAGTTTGATGTGGTTTTCCTGATGGACCAGACCAAGCGTCCTGTAGGGCGCATCCTTACCAAGGCTGATACGTTTTACCGTAACGGCGTCATGTGGCTTTACCGCAAGATCAGGCACAATGGACACGCCCAAGTTCGCGTGTACCATGCTGGCAATTGCTTCGGGGCTGTCCAGCTCCATTGTTTCAGACACCCGAATGCGTTTTGACAAAATCCAATTGTCGATCAATGTACCGACCACCGCATTGCGATTAAACCGAATAAAGGGCCGGGATTTCAACAGTTCAATCGGGTCGTCCTCGGGTTCTTCGATCGACGCGATCAATTGCATCGGCTCTCGGGTCAATTCGCGAAAGACAATGCCAACGGGCATCAGATGCGGCTTGGTGACAATCGCCGCTTCCAGATTGCCGCGCTCGATCTCTGAGATCAACGTACCCGTCAAACCGGGCCGTATGTGCAAGCCAATCTCAGGGTATTTAGATTTCAAAGCCGCCATCGCTTGAGGGGCCAGACCCGTAAGCGTCGTGCGCAAAACCCCCAATGTGATCACGCCGCTAAAACCCCCATCCCCCAGCACTGAGGGCACCAGATTGTCATAATCCGCAATCAACTTACGGGCCTTGGCAATGACTTGATGCGCCACCGGCCTCAGTTCGGGTGTGCGTGTCTTGCGATTGAACAACGCAATCCCAAGATCAGCTTCCAGCGTCTGCATTTGCTGGCTGACTGCGGCATGGGTAACGTGAACGACCTTAGCGGCCGCACTAAACGTTCTTACATCTGCGATTGCGACCAAGGTGCGCAGCAGGCGAATTGTCATAGAATATCCTCAACCTGAAAGCACACCTATCAATAGGTGTAAGATATTTTGGCTATTTTTAAGCTGAACTTACTTCTATAACAGACCTAAGCCATTCGCAATTGGCAGAATTAACCGGGAGGAAGTTATGAAATTCACCAAACTGACCAGCGCAGTTGCGCTTGGAACTCTGTTGAGTGCCACCGCCGTATTGGCCGAATATCCAGAGCGCGCAATCAACATGGTCATTCCATATGGGGCGGGTGGTGCAACCGACATTTCTGCGCGCACAATTGCTGAACCCTTGGGCGATGCTGTCGGCAAGCCCTTGATCATGGCCAATGTCACGGGTGCGGGTGGCGCAACAGGGTCTGTCTCTGTGCAAAACGCAAAAGGCGACGGGTATACGATGTTGTTTGCCCGTGTTGGATCCCATTCTGTGAATCCCGCGATGAAGGCGACACTCCCTTATACTTTGGATGATTTCCGCTTTGTGACCGTGTATGAAATTAACCCTGTCGCCTGCGCTGTGACCCCTGCATCAGGCATCACATCCATGGATGAATTGATTGCCAAAGTGGCCGAGGGCGGCGTGAGCTATAGTTCGTCTGGTGTCGGTTCTCTACCGCATCTGGCCAGCGCAATGGTACTCAAGGAATTCGGCGTTGCGAACCCGCTCACCGATGCCACACATATCCCGCAAAAAGGTGGCGGTGCTGCCGTGACTGCGGTTTTGAATGGCACGGCAACTTTTCTGTGCACAAACTCCTCTGCCCTCTCTAGCTTTGTTGCGAACAAACAGATGGTGCCACTTTTGGTGACCACCGCTGAACCTGTTGTTGGTTTTGACGCACCAACGGCAAATGATCTGGGCAAAGACAGCCTAAATCAACTGGTTGGTTGGACTGGTATCGCTGGCCCGGACGATCTGCCGGATGATGTTGCTGACAAGTGGGGCGCATGGATGGCCGCCGCAACCCAAGACGCAAAATTCAATGAAACGATGTCCGCGCGCGGCTCTGTCATTCGCTTGATGGACCCGGTTGAGGCAAACGCATTCATTCAGGGTCAATACCAAGCCTTCCGTGCGCTTGTCGACGAATTGGGTATGCGCATCGAAGGTTAACTCCTAACCTGATCAAAACCAACATAACATGCGGCTGCCAGACTGGTGGCCGCATGTGTTCAGGGAGGAACAATTAGTGTCACCAAAAGCCATTCAATTCCGACTTGGGATCGGGGCCTGTATCGCTGCCCTTTTTCTGGCTTTGATCGCGATCCCGACTTGGGTTTCCTCTCCGAGCAATGTGTCCAATATCGTACTCTCGCCGCTGTTTTGGCCCTACATCCTGACGGCATTGACCGGGATCATCGGTCTTGGTCTGCTTTTCGCATCACGCCATGCAGAGGCTCAAGGCGCTCGCACCGATGACGCCCCTTCAGATGATAGGTCTTGGCATCGCCTTTTGGCTCTTGCTGTTATCATGATCGTCACGATGTTCGCCCTGCCCCGGGTAGGCATGGTTTGGACAACGATGATTGTCTTTGTGCTGACGGCGTTTCTACTGCGCACCCGCCACCCGGTTACAGCGTTGATTTGTGCACTGATTATCCCGCTCGTTTTATATGCCTTTTTCGCCCATGTTGCAGGGGTCGCGATCCCGCAGGGTAATTTTGTGAGATTACCATGAGTTTTACCGACAGCCTGATGGCGGGCCTCAGCCTTGTTGCATCTTTTGAAGCCTTCTTTGCCCTTTTCGCGGGCATCTGTATCGGTGTTATTGGCGGGGCAATTCCGGGGCTTTCCGCCACGATGGCTGTTGCGCTGACCTTGCCGTTCACGTTTTCCTTGCAGCCGATCACCGGCATTCTGTTGCTCTTGGGCGTCTACAAGGGCGGTATATTCGGCGGATCAATTCCTGCGATCCTCATCAAAACCCCGGGCACCCCCGCATCCTCGGCGACCATACTTGACGGACATCCGATGGCCGAACGCGGCGAGGCTGGCCGTGCACTTGGCATGGCGCTATGGGCATCTTGCACAGCGGATTTGGTGTCGAACCTCGCGCTGATCCTCTTCGCTGGGTGGCTCGCATCCTTTGCTCTTAGCTTTGGACCACCAGAATTCTTTGCACTGATCCTATTTTCCCTCACCATCATCGCAGGTGTCTCGGGTGATAGTCTGCTGCGCGGCGCACTTTCCGCTTTGCTTGGGTTGCTCTTGGCCACCATCGGCCTTGATCTGGTGTACGGCACAAACCGATTCACCTTTGGTGATCCCAACATGATGGGCGGGTTAAACTTCATCGCGGTCTTGATTGGGTTGTTCGCCATCCCCGAGGTTATCGCGATGGCATGGAACCCCACCGCGCATCTGGGCAAGGCACGTTCACTTGGGCAGTCAAAGGTTAGTTTTGCTGACTACCGCCGCTGCTTTAAATCGATCATCCGAGGCAGCGTTATCGGCGTTTTTCTGGGGTCGATCCCCGGTATCGGTGCAGCCCCTTCCGCGTTCCTCAGCTATTCTGAAGCACGCCGGAAATCTCCAAACAAAGACAACTTTGGCAAAGGTGAGATCGAAGGCGTCGCTGCCTCTGAGGCGGGCAACAACGGTGTTGCGGGTGCCACCCTGATCCCCCTACTCGCACTCGGGGTGCCGGGGGATGTCATCACCGCGATCATCATCGGGGCTTTTATGGTGCATGGGCTGCAACCGGGACCGATGATGTTCATCCTAAACGTCGACATTATCTATGGCCTGTTCATCGGCCTGATCGTCAGTTCAGTGTTCTTATTCTTGGTCGGCAGTGTGGCGATCCGTGGGTTTCGCTTTGTCGCTGATGTACCCAAACGCATCTTGATGCCTGCGGTACTCGTTTTGTGCATCTACGGTGTTTTCGCCGTCAACAATAACATCTTTGATGTGGGCGTGATGTTCGCGATGGGCTGGGTCGGTTACCTGATGTTGCGCTATCAAGTGCCCGCCGCCCCATTCCTTATCGCCTTCATTCTTGGCCCGTTGTTAGAAGACAACTTTCGCCAATCCATGCTGATGTCAGGCAGTGATCCGATGATCTTGTTGCGCGGGCCAATCACGTGGTTCTTTTGGGCGCTGACATCGATCACGATATTCGCGATCGTGAGGAACCTCAGCAAGAAATCAACGATCTAGGGGCCAAACCTATGGTAGCCCAAGCGCGCGTTTCTTGTCTGCGGTCCACTTCATGATGGTTAGATCAAACGTCAACGCCATCAATGACACGCAAATACCCAACACAAAATTCTTGCCCAAATCCGTACCGGCAAGCGTACGCTGAAGCTCTTGGCCCAAATCTTGGGTGCCGATAAACGCCGCGATGATCACCATAAAGAACGCGAACATGATCGCTTGATTAAACCCAACCGCCATCGTGGGCAAAGCCAGTGGAATTTGCACGTTCACCAGTTTTTGCATCCGCGTGGCCCCCGCCATATCAGCAGCTTCGGTCATTTCAGGTGGCACAGTGCGCAGCCCTTCGATCGTATAGCGGATCAACGGCACCATTGCGAAAATCAGGATCGAAAAGATCACTGCGATGTCTGTGATGCCAAATAGCATGATCGCCGGGATCAAATACACAAAGCTAGGAAAGGTTTGCGCAGTATCACAAATCAACAACATCCTCACCGACCATTTTTCAGAACGCGCTGCGATGATCGCGATTGGTAGTCCGATAAGTGCAGCCAATGTCACAGCAGAGATCACAGAATAAAGCGTGATGACCGACCGGTCCCACCAGCCTGAAAGCGCCACCAATGAAAAGAAGATCAGCGCATAGATTGCCTGTTTGCGGCCAGCGAGTGCGAGGGCAAAGGCAACAACCAACAAGATGAACGCAGGTGTCGGGATAGAAAGCATGAAATTGCGAAACGGGATCAGGATTTGAACATTCAAGAAAGCGCGCAAGAATCCGGTGGTCGCTTTGACCCATTCGATGCTGAGGAACGCTTTGATCAGGTTATCCAGCTCTTTGCCTTGGCTAAAGTGTTGGCCCCGACCAATTTCAGCGGCCAGTGGCATGACCAGTGACAACAGTGTGAAACCCACAAAAAGCGCCGCCCCAAGCAATAACATCTGATGGCGTTTCCAAAACGGCGTACCACGTTCAAAATGTTCAGGCTGTTTCACAACCCAAGCCTTTGACATCCGGTCCAGCATCACCGCGAGCAGCACAATGGTCACACCAATCTCAAACGAACGCCCCAGTTTAAAGCTGCCCATCATCGCCAGCAGTTTCGCACCCAGTCCCGGCATGCCGATAAAAGCGGTCAAAACCACCATCGCCAGACACAACATGATCACTTGGTTTACGCCCACCAGAATTTCGGTGCGGGCTGACGGGATATACACATGACGCAGCATCTGAAATTTGCTGCACCCACTCATCTTGCCAGCTTCGATTACTTCGGGTGACACTTTTTGCAAACCGAGGGTTGTCATCAAAATCATCGGCGGAATGGCATAGATCGTTGTGGCAACTGCACCCGCCGTCGGCCCAACTTTGAAAAAGATCACAGCGGGCAGAAGGTAGGTAAAGAACGGCAGGGTTTGCAGGACCGACAACACAGGCTTGATCACCATGTCGACCGCTGCATATCTCCACGCCGCAATTCCCAGCGACAATCCTATTACGAATGCCAAAGGGGCTGCGATGGCCAAAACTGACATCGTCTGCATTGCGATGTCCCATTGACCAATGAGCGCGGTCCAAACCATCGTACCACCGCCCAACACGGCCAGTTTCCACCCCCCCAGGTAGTAGCCAATAACTGCGGCCACAGCTGCCAAAGCCGTCCAGGGGATCGGTCCGATGTTGGGCCAGCGACGCTTACCAAAAAAGATATTTCCAGATGCATCCAGCAGCCATTCCAGACCTTCGGTCAAGGTGCGCGTCACCACCAACAACCCCATGTCGTCTTTGACAAAGTTAAAGATAACGTCCAGCCATCCAGCAAAATTAGGGATGGCCGTTTCAGGAATGCGGTGCAGCCACGCAGGCAAAAGCCCCATGTACTGAATAACAGTGATAAAGATCGCCGCACCAACAAGGCCAAACGCAACTTGACCCTTTTTTAGCGCTGGCGGAGCAGAGGATATCGACGCTGTCTCGGCTGTCATTCACTTGCCCCAAGCAGAATGTCCAATGCTGCTTTGCGCGGCATTGCACCAATCACTGTATCGCCCTTTTTGACAGGAATCATCTCACGTGCATCATTGACCAACATGCGCGCCATTGCGTGAACGGTGGATTTTGCATCAACCGGTTCACCTTCGCCTGTGGCACCTAGGTCTGCAAGCACACCGGCATGCACAACACGGGCCTTATCGATATCTTCGGTAAATTTACGCACGTATTCCGTGGCCGGATGCAATACAATTTGATCAGGCGTGTCACATTGTTCAACCGCCCCGTCCTTCATGATCGCGATGCGATCTGCAAGGCGCAGTGCTTCGTCAAAGTCATGGGTGATAAAAACGATTGTTTTGTTAAGCAGTTGTTGGAGCCGCAAAAATTCATCCTGCATTTCTTTGCGGATCAATGGATCAAGTGCACTGAATGGTTCATCTAGAAACCAAATGTCTGGCTCAATCGCAAGGCTGCGGGCAATCCCGACGCGTTGTTGTTGACCCCCAGATAATTCGCGAGGGAAGTATTCTTCGCGCCCCTCAAGACCGACAAGTTTCACAACTTCCATCGCGCGTTCGCGGCGGGTGTGTTTGTCTTGGCCGCGCATCTCCAATGGAAAGGCGACGTTTTCCAAAACAGTACGGTGCGGCAACAAGCCAAAGGATTGAAACACCATGCCCATTTTGGAACGCCGCAGTTCAATCAGTTCTTTTTCTGGCAACGCCATGATGTCCTGCCCTTCGACAGAAATTGTACCGCCCGTAATATCATGAAGACGCGAAAAACACCGCACAAGCGTGGATTTACCAGAGCCGGACAGCCCCATGATCACCAACATCTCGCCCTTGTGAACATCGATTGAAACATCTTTCACCCCAGCGATATAGCCAGCGGCGCGGATATCATCAAAGCTCATCCCCGGGGTCATATTCTTGAGGAACTTCTTTGGGTCGTTGCCAAAAATTTTCCAAACGTTTTTGCAGGAAATGACGGGGCTCTCGGGTGACATGGCAATCCTTGTGATGAATGTCCCCGCCCGAACAGGTCGGACGGGGATATTGAGTTTACTCTGGGGTGCGAGGTGTTACTCGACCCAGGCTGACCAAACGTCTTTGTTGTTTTCCAACCAAACTTCGGCAGCTTCGTCAGGCTCCATTTCATCAATGTCGACCAATTTCGCCATCTGAGCAATCTGCGGGTTGGTAAAGCTGATTTTCTCAAGAACACCGTATGCTGCTGGCCATTTGGCTTCCATGCCTTCCCACGCTGCTTTCTTGAGGTATCCCGTCGCTGGGTTGCCGCAATCATACAGTGCGTCAGGGTTTGGACCAACGGCGGGGTCTTTGTCACAGCCATCTACCCATGCTGGGAATTCGACAAATTCACCGGGCCAAACAGCTTCGGCAAAGTTTGGCGTCCAGTTGAACACGACGACTGGTCTCTTGTCAGCCTCCGCCGCACCAATTTCAGCCCAAAGAGCCGCAGCAGAACCCGCGTTTACCACAACAAAGTCCATATCAAGGGCCGCAACACGTTCTTGGCCATGCTTCAACCAATCAACTGGGCCATCTAAGTAACGGCCTTTATCGCCAGTTTCCGCTGTTGCGAAGACGGCTGCGCAATCGTTCAAGGCTTTCCAATCAGGCAAGCCAGGACATGCATCTTTGGTCCACATCGGATACCACCAGTCTTCGCGTGTCACCGCGTCGTGGTCACCCACATCGACAATCCCACCTTTTTCCTGTGCGGCACGGAATGACGCGCCAAAAGCACCTTCCCAGACTTCCAGTTCCATGGTCACATCGCCCAAGCGCACGGATTCATACACCGCTTGGCTGTCTGTCGTTACATATTCAACGTTGTTACCACGTTGCTCCAAAATCTGACCAACCACGTTGGACATCACAATCTGGCTGGACCAGTTGTGGATTGGAATTACGATAGGGTCACTGCTATCTTCGGCCAATACGGCAAAAGGCGTCAATGCCATTGCGCCAGCGGCCAATGCTGTTGTCATCTTTTTCATAGGTCATCTCCCAGTTTTTTACGCGCCCGTTGGTCGGCGCTCTGATCGCCTGCGTCTACGACGAGGGCGATGGACTACGTGTCAGGCGATTCTTTGTGCCGATCTCATTCATCCGTCGTCACTTTCGCATTATTTTCCTCTCAATCAAGTTTTTTTCTTCTTAATATCTTTTTGACCGTTGCAAATCGCCGGGACAGATGTCGTAATTGCTTAAAATTTGTCCGATCTTACAAAGAACACTGCCCCCATGTTGGGTATGCTTGGTCCAAAGAGGATGTCGAAAATGCGCTATTCGGGTTTCAAAGTGATCAAAGAGGCTCTGACGGGCCACAAAGGGTGGAAACCTGCATGGCGTGATCCCGAACCGCAGGCCCATTATGATATTGTGATTATTGGGGGTGGCGGGCATGGCCTTGCCACGGCGTATTACCTTGCCAAAGAGTTCAAACAGAAACGCATCGCTGTTTTGGAAAAGGGCTGGATTGGGGGCGGCAATGTGGGGCGCAACACGACAATCATCCGCTCCAACTATCTGTTGGATGGAAATGAGCCGTTTTATGAATTTTCGCTAAAGCTGTGGGAAGGGTTAGAGCAAGACTTTAACTATAACGCGATGATTTCGCAGCGCGGTATTCTCAACTTGATCCACACCGATGCGCAGCGTGACGCGTTCATCCGACGCGGCAATGCAATGATACTTAATGGCGCGGATGCAGAGATGCTGACGACTAAACAGATCAAGGAACGATATCCCTTCCTCAACACCAATGACGCGCGCTTCCCGATCAAGGGTGGGCTTGCCCAACATCGGGGCGGCACCGTACGTCATGATGCAGTGGCTTGGGGCTATGCGCGCGGCGCGGACAGTCGCGGTGTCGACATTATACAGAATTGCGAAGTCACCGGATTTAAGATCGAAAACGGCAAATGCCTGGGCGTCGAAACATCGCGTGGGTTCATTGGCGCCGGCAAGGTCGGCTGCGCGGTGGCCGGGTCCTCAAGCCGCCTCATGTCCAAAGCGGATATGCGTCTGCCGATGGAAAGCCATGTGTTGCAAGCCTTCGTGTCTGAAGGACTAAAACCCGTGATGCCCGGCGTTGTGACGTTCGGCGCAGGACACTTTTATTGCAGTCAATCAGACAAAGGTGGCCTTGTCTTTGGTGGTGACATCGATGGCTATAATTCCTACGCACAACGCGGCAACCTGCCCGTGGTTGAAGATGTTTGTGAGGGCGGCATGGCGATCTTTCCCGCCTTTGGTCGCGCGCGGTTGCTGCGGATGTGGGGCGGTATCATGGACATGTCGATGGACGGCTCACCGATCATTGATCGAACACATATTGATGGTCTCTATTTCAACGGCGGCTGGTGTTATGGTGGCTTCAAAGCGACGCCCGCATCGGGCTTTTGTTTTGCGCACTTGCTGGCCAAGGACGCCCCCCACCCTACCGCAACAGCCTATCGATTTGATCGCTTCGAAAAGGGTCGGATGATCGACGAAAAGGGCATGGGCAACCAACCCAATCTGCATTGAGGTCAAATAGATGATTATCAACCACCCCCTACTTGGCCCGCGCGACAGTGCCGAATTCACCTATATGGGTGATGCCCGATTGATTGATCGCCCAGATCCAGATGCCGAAACCGCAGCGCGTGATTTTTACGAATATGCCTATCTGCGCGACAATCCAGCAGGCTGGCATGACGAATTATGGTTTCACGAGGCCGGGGATCGGTCGTGGCTGGTTGTCACCCGCAACACACTGACCCATGAAATTTCCAAGGTGGAAATGGCCCGCGATGTGGCCCGCAGCCGAGGGCGCAGCAAATGAACCAGATCAACAGAGTTTCAGGCGGTCAGATAGACACAGGTCAGTCCCTAAAGTTCACCTTTGACGGCAGATCATTCACAGGACATCCCGGTGACACGCTTGCCTCAGCGTTGTTGGCCAATGGCGTGCGCCTGATGGGCAGATCGTTCAAATATCACCGCCCGCGCGGTGTGTTGACAGCAGGATCAGAAGAACCCAATGCGCTTGTGGAACTGCGTGGCGGCGCGCGTCAAGAACCCAACACACGGGCCACGACCACTGAGTTATACAATGGTCTGTTGGCGAAAAGTCAGAACAGGTTAGGGTCACTCAAATTCGATCTGCTTTCAATCAACGATCGGTTTTCGAATTTCCTGAGCGCAGGCTTTTATTACAAAACCTTCATGTGGCCCGCTGCCTTTTGGGAAAAAATCTATGAGCCGATTATCCGCAACGCTGCTGGCCTTGGATCGCTCTCATTAAAAGATGATCCTGACGTTTATGACAAAGGGTTCCTGCATTGTGATCTGCTGATCATTGGCGCTGGCCCTGCTGGATTGGCTGCCGCCCTCACAGCAGGTCGTGCAGGTGCTGATGTCATCCTAGCGGACGAAGATTTCCGCATGGGCGGGCGTTTGAATAGTGAAACCTTTGCTCTTGGCGATCAGTCCGGCGCGGATTGGTCAGATGCAACAGTCGCAGAACTGTCTGCAATGCCGAATGTCCGCCTTATGCGACGCACCACCGTCATTGGTGCTTTTGATCATGGCATTTATGGTGCCGTTGAGCGGGTCAGCGATCACATGCATACCCCAGATGCCGACAAGCCGCGTCAAGTGCTGTGGCGTATTTATACAAAGCGCACGGTTCTGGCGGCTGGTGCCATCGAACGTCCCATCGCGTTTGAAAACAATGACCGTCCGGGCATCATGCTGGCCTCTGCTTTGCGCACCTACGCAAACCGCTTTGCCGTGGCAGCCGACAAGCGCGTGGCGATTTTTACCAACAACGACGATGGTCACCGCACCGCCGCAGACCTGCACGCAAAGGGCATAAAGATTGCCGCTGTTGTCGACGTCCGCCCTGATGCACCGCGCAGCGTCGATTATGAAGTATTGCAGGGTGAGGTGGTAAACACCCAAGGCCGCCTAGGTCTGAAATTTGTTGATCTACGCCTTGCTGACGGCAGTACACGCACGCTGGAATGCGGCGCGCTTGGCCTATCGGGTGGTTGGAATCCGAACGTGCATATGACCTGCCATCAACGTGGACGCCCCACATGGGACGCTGACATCGCAGCCTTTGTACCGGGTGGGGAATTACCACCGGGCATGTCCGTTGCTGGGGCAGCAAATGGTAATCTGTCTACGGCAGGTGCGTTAAATGGCGGTGTGCGTGCAACCAATGCCGCGCTGAAGGAACTGGGTTTCAAAACCAAGAAACCAAAGCTGCCACAGGCCGAAGATGCACCCGTGAACCTGACGCCGTTCTGGTATGTCGAAGGCTGCAATCGTGCATGGCTGGACCAACAAAATGACGTCACCGTAAAAGACGTGAAGCTCAGCCACCAAGAGGGCTTTCGTTCCGTTGAACACCTTAAACGCTACACGACGCTGGGTATGGCAACGGATCAGGGCAAGACATCCAACATGGGTGGCCTTGCGATCATGGCCGAACTCGCGGGCAAAACAATTCCCGAAGTGGGAACCACAATTTTCCGTCCGCCTTATACACCGACTGCGATTGGTGTGTTGGCAGGGCGGCATACAGGTCAGGATTTCCACCCCAAACGCCTGACGCCTTCGCATAAGTGGGCAACAGAACAGGGTGCGGTGTTTGTCGAAGTTGGCAATTGGCTGCGTGCACAATGGTTCCCACGCGCGGGCGAGGTCACATGGCGGCAAAGCGTGGATCGCGAGGTTCTGGCAACACGCAAGTCTGTGGGCGTGTGTGATGTGACAACGCTGGGCAAGATCGATGTGCAAGGCACAGATGCCGCGGCATTTTTGAACAAAGTCTATTGCAATGGTTTTGCCAAACTCGCTGTCGGAAAAACCCGCTATGGTTTGATGCTGCGTGAAGACGGTATTGCGATGGACGATGGTACAGCGGGTCGATTGGCTGAGGATCATTTTGTCGTCACCACCACAACCGCCAACGCCCTGCCCATCTATCGCCACATGGAATTTGTGCGCCAATGTCTGTTTCCAGACATGGACGTGCAGCTCATTTCCACCACCGAAGCTTGGGCGCAATACGCGGTCGCCGGGCCAAACAGCCGCAAACTGCTGGAAAAGATCGTAGATGAGGATATCAGCAACGATGCATTCCCCTTTATGGCCTGCATGAACACGACTGTTTGTGGGGGCCTGCGCGCACGCCTTTTCCGCATCTCGTTTAGTGGCGAGTTGGCCTATGAAATCGCTGTGCCCACTGCCTATGGTGACGCATTGATGCGCAAGATTATGGAAGTAGGCGCAGAGTTTGACGTGACGCCCTATGGCACCGAAGCTTTGGGCGTGATGCGCATCGAAAAGGGCCACGCTGCGGGCAATGAACTGAACGGAACCACCACCGCGTTGAACCTTGGCATGGGCCGTATGGTCAGCAAGGCCAAGGATAGCATCGGATCGAAACTGTCGGAACGTGAGGGCCTGAATATGCCAGACGCCTTGTGTCAGGTTGGCATTAAACCAATTGATCCCAACGATCCGGTTCCAGCGGGTGCGCATTTGATGAACGCCGATGGGCCGGTCGACGCAATGCACGATCAGGGCTATGCGACGTCAGCGTGTTTTTCGCCCAACCTTGGCCATGCCATCGCGCTTGGTTTCCTCAAGGACGGGGCAAACCGGATGGGCGAAAAAATGCGGCTGGTCAGCCCGCTCACGGGCGTTGATGTGAACGTCGAAATTGTCAGCGCCCACTTTATCGATCCAGAGGGGGAGCGGCTTCGTGCATGATCTCATTTCCATAACCGCCCTTGGCGGGACAGAACCACGCATCGATGATTTTGGTCATGTGAGGATTGCCGAGAATGACGGTGTCGCCCTTGCGTCAGTTGCCGCGCGCATCGGGCACGAAAAAACCTGCCGTGCCGTGCTTAAAAAGCTACTGGGTGCTGTCCCCGGGCCGGGGCGTGCGCAACTGCATGACCCAGAAGCTGGGTTTTGTATGGGACCAGATCAATGGATGCTTGGCGCACCAAAGGCCAGCCATGAAATGCTGGCCGACACGCTCAAGGATCTATTAGGGAATGCCGCATCGGTGACAGAACAAAGCGGCGCTTGGGTGTGTTTTGATATCACTGGCCCCGCAATGCGAGATATGTGTGAGCGCCTATGCAACGTGCCAATTCGTCAGATGATCGCTGGTGATGTGCAACGCACTGTCATTCACCAGCTTGGCTGTTTTGTCATTCGCCGCAAAGCCGATGATCACATCCGTGTCTTTGGGCCGCGTGCATCCGCCATAACGCTGCATCATGCATTGATCACAGCTGCAAAATCTATCGCCTAAGCAAAGGAAACAACGCGCGTCCGGTATTCTAAAATACGATTTTTTGCAATGCGTGCAAAAGCATCTTGATCTGGTAACCAAAAAACAAAAGCCCAGATCGCGCAGCTTTATCAATAGGCATATTTTTATCCTAACAGGATAAGTTCATGATACAGTAATCCCGGATACCTAGAATTTCCCGGGGAAACCTTGTCACATTTGAACAAAGCGTTATGAGCAAGTGAATACCGAAAAGATGGATGCGACAATGGCCGCGATAAGCTTGCAACAAGACCCACATGGGGTACGTGAACACCGTGAGAAAGTACTCGAGGTCGCAATTGGCCGCGAAGTGCGCGCGTTTCGGCGCAAACAGGAAATCACTGTTGCTGACCTATCCAGCGCCACGGGGTTGTCGATTGGCATGTTGTCCAAGATTGAAAATGGCAACACCTCCCCTTCCCTGACAACATTACAGACGCTTGCAAATGCCTTGTCCGTGCCTTTGACCTCGTTTTTCAGAGGTTTTGAAGAGGCCCGCATGGCCGTCCACACAAAGGCCGGTGAAGGTGTTGAGATGGAGCGCGAAGGCACGCGTGCGAACCATCAATACAAATTGCTGGGCCATATTGGTGCCAATGCCAGTGGGGTGATTGTCGAACCTTATTTGATCACATTGTCAGATGAGGCTGACGTTTTTCCAACGTTCCAGCATGGCGGCATTGAGACAATCTATATGCTGGAAGGCGAGGTTGATTATCGCCATGGTGACAACGTCTATCCGCTAAAACCCGGTGACACCTTGTTCTTTGATGCTGACGCGCCGCACGGCCCAGAGGTTTTGGTCAAACTCCCGGCCCGCTATGTCGCAGTGATCAGCTATCCGCAGAACGGTTAGGTTTTAAGCGGCGGTTCTGTATCAAACTCGGGCCAAATGCCATCTGACGTGGGCAAGCCATCATCAAACTTTGACAGATAATCCAGCATCATCGGGCGATTATCGATGAAGCCTTTGTAGGTGGCCAATTCTTCGGGCAAATCGCGGATAACACGGTGCAAACGGCGGCCCCATTTTGGCGCAGTCATGAGGTCCTGAAAGCTGCACAGATAGCAACGGATCGGGAACACCAACGCGTTAGAGCGCGGCAGCCGGAAAAACGTCTGCAATTCCACGCGCAAATGCTGTTTCGCCCCGATATTGTCAGGCGTCAACGTCGTCTTTTGGATACCCCATTTGTGGTAGTTCTCGGGCGAGGTATCGAGCAACGGATTGACCGTCATTGTCCAGTTTAGACGCCGCGCAGGCGCGCCTTGTTGAATGTTCAACAGAAACTTTAGCGCACGAATAAAGATACCTTTTTCATGCGCCAGTGGCACAGGTGCGTGCCATTCAAAAAAGTTCATCCCCAGATCAAAATCAAGCGACCAATCGGCCTGCGTTGTGATCATGCCCGCGTCCATCCACAGATTATCATCACGCTGATCCAGCACACAAAAATCGCCCTGTGACTGTCGTGTGATGTACTCCATCGGGCCATACGGCAGCGTTGCCTCGTCCAAAAACTTGAACGTGTCATCAATGCCCAGTGGCTTGTTGATCCAGCGCCATGTGTCGCCGTCGCGGTGCAGTTCAAACAGGTCCGGGTAATCCTCGGATTTGGACACCATGATCAGTTCCAACAGGTCCCAGCCCGCCAGCGTCATATGCGGCAACGACTGACAACGCAGCGGATCATCTGCCAAAACCATCGCACGATCCCGCATCTCGGACACGTAATGCTCGTCCACATCAAAGCGTTTTTCATAGATAGAATCCGCAGGTCCGCCGCGATGCTGCTCCATGTTCACCGAATACATATAGCTGTCTTCGTGAAACGGGAACGGAAAGCGTTTGATCGCGCGCTCAGAGTTGTAAAACGAATAATCGTCGCGGAAGGTTTCATCGTTAAATTGAATGGTCATGTTTGGCCCCTATCTGTCGAGCACAAGGGTCTTGCCCTCAAATCGTGAAACGCAGGGCATGATCTTTTTGCCGCTGCTGTGTTCTGCATCATCCAGCCAATGATCGCGGTGGATGAAGTTGCCGGAATAATCGATCACATCGGTTTCGCATTGTCCGCAGGCACCACCACGGCACAGGTAGGGCGCGTCCACGCCTTCGCGCTCAATCGCCTCCAAAAGGCTTTCGTTTTCACCAACCTGAATAACTTTGTTGCTGATCGCCAGCTTGACCTCAAACGGTTTACCGGGCTGCGGAGCCAGGAATTCTTCATAGTGGATCGCCTCACGAGGCCAGCCTTCAGCGGCTGCGGTTTTGCGTACCCAATCGATCATCCCCTTGGGACCGCAGACATAGACATGAGTGCCCAGCGGTTGACCATCTAGCAGATTAACCAGATCAATCGCTTGCTTTTGATCGTCGTAATAGATGTGGACCTCATTGGGGTGGTGATCGGTCAGCTCATCCACATAAGACCCAAGCGCCTCTGAGCGGCAGGAATAGTGCAATTCCCAATGTCCATTGAAGCGCTCAAGCTGTTTGATCTGGGCAAGGAACGGCGTGATGCCAATGCCGCCTGCGATAAACAGGTGTTTCTTGGCACGCAGGTCGAGCGAAAATAGGTTCACCGGGTACGAGATCACCATCTCATCCCCAACTTTGACCTGATTGTGCATGTACAATGACCCACCGCGACCTTCGTCGTCGCGCCGCACAGAGATCGTGTAGGCGCTTTGATCCATCGGGTCTGACATCAATGAATAGGGGTTCAGGCGGGTGATTTCGCCGTCTTTCATTTCAACAACGGTATGTGCGCCGCCCGAAAATGTCGGCAGCAGCCCACCATCAATGCGCTCAAACTTGAACCGCGTGACAAGGTCATTCAGCGGCACAACATCCGTCACTTTGACGGCGATTTTTTCGGCCCCGCTCATTCGTATATCCCTTTCGCTTCTGGCACATTACCGGGGTCTTCTGCATCAATGCACACCCCCTGATAAGCGGCCAATCGGCGTGAATAATGGTCACGCACAAACAGGTTCAATCCGCAGTGCGCGCAGACAAACGGGTCGGTTTCCACGTCTTCGGTGATGCCTTTGCAATGCACACATTGCATCCGCCGCGCTGTTGACCCGCGATGTTCGGTTTGGATTGCAGTATGCGGGATACCCGCCTGCATCGCCTCGTTCTGCGCTTGGCCAATCAACCCTTCGGTCCCCGCGAGATAGACTTGCAAACCCATCTTAGCATCTGCAAACGCTTTGCGGATGCGCTGCACGGATGCAGAATAGCTTGGGCCCTCATAAAATTGTGCGGGCCGCAGCTGCCTAATTGTTTCGCTAAACCCCTGCCCCTTCGGCAGATAGATCACATGCGATTTGGCCATCAGAGAAACGTCCAAACGCGCAACATCTAAAATCGCTTCGGCACCATGAGCATCTGAGATGAACAAATGCGCGCCGCCGGGGCGTGGTTCTAATGTCCCGTAAACAGGACGGCTGCGAATGCTGGGGGGAAAGTCGAACTTTGACATGTGGTTCCTTGAACGTCAGACCTTGAAGAGATCAGGTGCGCAACCTGCGCCGCGCACCCGTTTCGATCAACCCTTCGCGGTGCGAATGGATTTGTCTTTGTCATAGAATGGCATCTCTTGGGCTGTCGCCGCAATTTCAGTGCCATCCGCGTTGCGCACTGTCAGCGCAGTGCCAGGTGTGGCCGCAGCAACAGGCATCCGGGCAATGCCGACGTTGTGCTTGTTCAAGTCTGAATACATCCCATAGGTGACAACGCCGACCTTTTCGCCATCCTGCAACAGGTCTGCGCCTTCATCTGCGGGTGTCTTACCCTCAAGCAGCACACCGTAAATCTTAAAACGCTCTTTACCCTCGGATGCATAGTGGTTTTCCGCGCCGATAAACCCGGTCTTGTCAGGGGAAACAGTGAATTCCAAACCAAGTTCCCAGAGAGTATCGCCACAGGGACTACCATCTTCAAACGGGTGGGTTTCTGAGTTGTCACCGGGGTAGAACAACAGATAGCTTTCGGTGCGCAGCAGATCGAGGGTACTAAACTGAACCGGGCGCACGCCTTTGTCTTTGCCAGCTTCTAGAATGCTGTCCCACAAATGAACTGCATCCTTGCGGCGGCAAAAGATTTCATAGCCACGCTCGCCTGTATATCCCGTACGACTGATCATTACATCGCGACCATAAAGACGCGTTTGCATGATCCCGAAATATGCAAGGTCGCGGATGGCCGGGATTTCTTCGGCCAGCAGATCAACGGCCACCGGGCCTTGCAGCGACATGTCGTGCAGGTCATCGTCAAACAACACAGCGCAGTCTTTGCCAGCGGCCACAGTCACCAAAGATTCCATGCCCGTGCCCGTACCGATGACAACCATCCATGTGTTCACCGCGAGGTGATAGATGACGCAATCATCAATGAACTTACCGTCGGCGTTCAACATCGCTGCATAAACCGCACGACCCGGCGCGATCTTTTCAACATTGCGTGTGGTGCAACGGTCGATCACATAAGCCGCGTCTTTACCAGTGACGTGCAACTTCTTGAGGCCAGATACATCCATCAGGCCCGCCTTGGTGCGGATCGCCTCGTAATCTGCTTTGGCGCGTTCCGGGGTATGGTCATAAAACCATGCTGTCCCCATACCGTTCCAATCTTCCAGCTCACCACCAATTTCAGCGTGGCGTTGCCCAAGTACTGAATGTCTCCAAAGTATGGCCATGTGTTTTCCCCTGCGTTCGACTCTTTTATGTTCCGCAGTATTCAGCCCCAGGCCACATCAAAAAGCAAGAATAAGAAGCAACTTTTTTTCCTGTCAGGTAAAATACGTAAAAAGGGCCACCCGTTTGGGCAGCCCTTGATCTCTTATTAAGTTTTCCTGCGACCTATTCGTCGAAGGCTTTGGCCTTGGCTGTCTCTGAACGTTGCCCAATCACAAGGACGGCCACGCAGATCACAACCGCAACAAGCGTTGTCAGTCCCGGTAATGAGGTGTTCGCCCCGATGAACATCGCACCATCAACAACACTCCAACTCGCTTCTTCATATGGAAACATGTTTCTCTCCTTTAATTGTGATTATTCAGCTGGGTGTGCAGGCGTGACAGGTGCGTCACCGCCCCACTCGGGGTAACCCGCTGCTGGAACTTTTACCAAATCCATACCTGCAAGTTCTGCCCCTTTGCGGATACGCAACATGCCAAACATCTTGAGGATGTAAGACACGACATAGCCCGGGACAAAACCCAACAGGAAGAACACAACCGCACCAATGATCTGACCTAACAGATTGATCGTTGGCGCTTCGCCTGCGGCACCTTGAAGTGCTGGGAAACCAGACCCCCAAACACCCAACATCACCACACCATAAAGGCCAATTGTGCCGTGAACCGTAACAGCGCCAACCGCATCATCAATGCCACGGTTTTCCAACCAATCCGCACATGGCTTCAGGATCAAACCTGCGGAAACCGCGATGATAAAGGCATGTGCTGGAAAGTAGATATCCAAGCCAGACGCCGTTGAAATGATCCCCGCCAAAGCACCCGACATCATCCAGAACGGATCACGCGTGAACAACCATGCGCCGATGATACCACCAGCCACCGCCATCAGGATGTTAAAGGCCAAGGACGACAAGGTGATCGGCGTGCCGTAGATCGTCGCGGGTTTGTCCGCAAACCAGCTCCACGCTTCGCCCGGTACAATCACACAAGCCATCAAAAAGCCAAAGAAACCCACAATGATCAGCATCAAACCCACAACCGTCAGCGGCATGTTATGCCCCGGAATATGGTTTGCCGTGCCATCAGCGTTAAACTTGCCGATGCGTGGCCCAAGGTTGATCAACACACCCAGCGCAAAGAAACCGGCAACCGCGTGGACAAGTCCAGCTGCTCCAAAGTCATGCAAGCCAAATTTTGTCACCAACCAGCCATCTGCATGCCACCCCCACGCGGCGGCAACGACCCAAGCAAAGCTGCCCAGAACGACTGCAAGAATGATAAAGCCGATGGTCTGGATGCGTTCAATCACAGCACCTGACATAATCGACGCAGTTGTGGCGGCGAACATTGCGAAGGCACCAAAGAACACACCTGATGCTTGATCCGCGATGTTTGGCCCCATGTACTGCGCCGCGTCACCCCAACCCAATGCAATTGAATTGGCATAGGCCGCGCCTGAAATTCCTGCGGCACCTGCCGAGAACGTCAAACCCGTTGGGAAACCCCAATAGACCCACCAGCCAAAGAAATAGAAAGTTGGGATCATAAAGGCGAAGGCCAGAATGTTTTTCACACCCGACGACAACACGTTCTTAAGCCGTGATGCGCCCATCTCATAGGCAAGGAAACCCGCGTGAATGATGACCATCAACGGAATTGATAAATAGTAAAATGTTTCTGCGAACATCGTATTGGTGACAGCCGAGGCTCCACCAGATGCTTCTAGTGCTGCCACTTTGGCAACGAGTTCTGCGATTTGCTCTTCCACTGTGTATACCCCCACGTCGGAAATCTGTTGGCTACGACCATCTTAAAATGCAGTCGCTGGCGTGAATGAAACACGGACTGTCGCATTCGCCTAGCATTTTTTGCCTTATGTGAAAAAAAGTTTCCCCGTGGTTGAGTTTTGATTTTTTGCTGTTAGCGTTCAGACTGATGACGCGGCATTTGAGCCGCCTAGTGAGTCGGGAATACAAAAATGTGTGGAATTGTAGGATTGTTCCTTAAGGACAAATCGCTTGAGCCAAAGCTGGGTGAGATGCTGACAGCGATGCTGATCACCATGACGGACCGTGGTCCAGACAGTGCTGGAATCGCAATTTACGGCAGTGAAACAAAGGGCCGGACCAAGATGACCGTGCAGTCAGATGATCTGGACAACGCATTTTCTGGCTTGGACAAGACCCTTAGCAAAGCGCTGGATGGCGACGTAAAGATGACCGTCAAAAGCACCCACGCCGTTCTTGAAATTCCTGCCGGGAAAACCGCACAGGCACGCGCTGTTCTGAATGGGTTGAACACAGGCATTCGATTGATGAGTCGAGGTGACACCCTTGAGATCTATAAGGAAGTCGGCCTGCCTAAAGATGTGGCAGCGCAATTTGATATTGCTCAAATGTCAGGCACACATGGCATTGGCCACACCCGCATGGCGACCGAATCAGCCGTGACCACGATGGGTGCGCATCCCTTTAATACGGGCGATGATCAGTGTTTGGTCCACAACGGTTCCTTATCCAATCACAACTCCCTGCGCCGCAAACTGCGCCGTGAGGGCATTCACATTGAGACAGAGAATGACACCGAAGTGGGTGCCGCGTATCTCACGTGGCAAATGCAAAATGGGGCGACCTTGGGCGAAGCATTAGAAAGCAGCCTGGACGACCTGGATGGGTTTTTCACCTTCTTGGTCGGTACAAAGGATGGCTTTGGTGTGGTCCGTGACCCGATTGCCTGCAAACCTGCTGTGATGGCGGAAACCGATCAATACGTCGCCTTTGGCTCCGAATACCGCGCCTTGGTGGACTTGCCCGGTATCGAAAACGCCCGCGTCTGGGAACCCGAACCTGCCACCGTTTATTTCTGGAGCCATAACGCGGCCCCCACCTCGACTGAAAAGGCCGCTTAAGATGCAAACAATCGACCTATCCAAAGTCGGCTTGCGTGAAACAAACAAAACGCTTCATGCACAATCGGCTGACACCAATCAGACCGCATGGGAAATCGTAAATCCACGCGGATCACATGCAATCGCATGCGGCCTAGACGCGCCTATCGAAGTCACCGTTAAAGGGTCGACCGGGTATTATTGCGCGGGCATGAACCAGCAAGCGACCGTAAACATCCACGGCTCTGCGGGACCGGGCACAGGCGAAAACATCATGTCCGGCAAGATCGTGATCGAAGGCGACGCCAGCCAATATCTTGGTGCAACGGGTCACGGTGGTTTGATCGTTGTCAAAGGCAACGCATCCTCGCGCTGCGGTATTTCCATGAAAGGCGTGAACATCGTCGTGCAAGGAAACATTGGTCACATGTCCGCGTTTATGGGCCAGTCTGGCAACCTTGTCGTCTGCGGTGACGCGGGCGATGCCTTAGGCGACAGTTGCTATGAAGCGCGGTTTTTTGTGCGCGGCACCGTGAAAAGCCTTGGGGCGGATTGCGAGAAGAAAGAGATGCGTCCCGAGCATCTGGAAATCCTCAAGGGTCTCCTTGATGAGGCCGGTTTTGACGCCGACCCATCCGAATTCACCCGCTACGGGTCGGCACGCAACCTCTACAACTTTGATGTTGATAACGCTGCGGCGTATTAAGGAACCCTAAAGATGAACAAACACGATCCAAAGGGTATCCCCCACACCACGCCGCGCCAATCTGCGACATTCACCCAAGATGTGAACTCTGACATCCGCCGTGCTGCGGCGACGGGAATCTATGACATTCGCGGTGGCGGTGCCAAACGCAAAGTCCCGTCTTTTGATGATCTGCTGTTTATGGGTGCTTCAATCTCGCGCTATCCATTGGAAGGATACCGCGAAAAGTGCGAAACCTCGGTGACCATCGGTGGTCTGCACGCAGAAAACCCCATTGAATTGGACATCCCAATCACCATCGCGGGCATGTCCTTTGGTGCATTGTCTGGCCCGGCAAAAGAAGCATTGGGGCGCGGTGCATCGGCGGCTGGCACGTCGACCACCACAGGTGATGGCGGCATGACGCCCGAAGAACGCGGGCACTCCAACAAACTGGTCTATCAATATTTGCCGTCACGCTACGGCATGAACCCTGATGATCTGCGCAAGGCGGACGCCATCGAAATCGTCGTTGGCCAAGGTGCCAAACCTGGCGGTGGCGGCATGTTGCTGGGTCAAAAGATCAGTGACCGCGTCGCGCACATGCGCAACCTACCCAAGGGCATCGACCAGCGTTCTGCGTGTCGTCACCCGGATTGGACCGGGCCGGATGATCTGGAAATCAAAATTCTAGAATTGCGTGAGATCACCGGTTGGAAAGTCCCAATCTACGTCAAAGTCGCGGGCGCGCGCCCCTATTATGACACCACACTTGCGATCAAAGCCGGCGCGGATGCGGTTGTTTTGGACGGCATGCAAGGCGGCACGGCGGCGACCCAAGATGTGTTCATCGAACACGTGGGCCAACCGACCCTCGCCATTGTGCGTCCTGCCGTTCAGGCCCTGCAAGACCTCGGTATGCACCGCAAAGTGCAACTGATCCTGTCGGGTGGTATTCGGTCCGGTGCAGACGTTGCCAAGGCGATGGCCCTTGGTGCTGATGCGGTGGCAATCGGCACGGCGGCCTTGATTGCGCTGGGTGACAATGATCCGAAATGGGAGTCTGAGTACAATGAGCTTGGCACCACGGCAGGCGCCTATGACGATTGGCACGAAGGCCGCGACCCCGCAGGCATCACCACGCAAGACCCAGAGTTGATGAAGCGCTTTGACCCAATCGAAGGTGGGCGCCGGTTGAAAAACTATCTCAAGGTGATGACGTTAGAGGCCCAAACCATCGCGCGGGCCTGTGGTAAAAACCACCTTCACAACCTTGAACCTGAAGATCTGGTCGCCCTCACAATGGAGGCCGCCGCGATGGCCAAGGTACCGCTGGCAGGCACCGATTGGTATCCCGGCAAGCCCGGCACTGGTTACTAAATTTCAAGGGCGCGGCCATCACTGGCACGCGCCCTTTTCTATAAAAAACAATATCACGACAGGGACAAAACCAATGGCACTAGACCTCGCTAAGTTCGCCAAAGACAACGGCGTCAAATATTTCATGATCTCCTTCACCGACCTTTTTGGCGGACAACGGGCCAAGCTGGTCCCGGCCCGCGCCATTGCAGACATGCAAGAAGATGGCGCAGGCTTTGCAGGGTTCGCCACTTGGCTGGACCTCACGCCGGCGCATCCCGATATGTTGGCCGTGCCGGACCCAGAGGCGGTGATCATCCTGCCATGGAACAAAGAAATCGCATGGGTACCGGGCAATTGTGTGATGGAAGGCAAAGACGTCGATCAAGCGCCGCGTAACGTGTTGCGCAAACTGATCGCAGAAGCCGCCGAAGAAGGCATGCACGTCAAAACCGGGATTGAGGCTGAGTTCTTTTTACTGACACCTGCGGGGGACCAAATCAGCGACGAATACGATACCGCTGCCAAACCCTGCTATGATCAACAAGCTTTCATGCGCCGCCTCGATGTGATCCGCGAGATCAGCGATTACATGCTGGAAATGGGTTGGAACCCTTACCAGAACGACCACGAAGACGCGAATGGCCAGTGGGAAATGAACTGGGATTTTGACGATGCTTTGGCGACCGCTGACAAACACAGCTTTTTCAAGTTCATGGTTAAGACAGTTGCGGAAAAACACGGCTACCGCGCGACATTTATGCCTAAACCGATTGAGGGCCTGACAGGCAATGGCTGCCACGCACATATCTCGGTCTGGGATGCGCCGGGTGCGGCTTCAAAAACCAACGTCTTTGCGGGTGAAGGCACGGGGCAAACGGGTGAATTGGGTCTTTCTGAGCGTGGCAAACATTTCCTTGGCGGGATCATGAAACACGCCAGCGCATTGGCCGCGATCACCAATCCAACGGTGAACAGCTATAAACGCATCAACGCACCGCGCACGATGTCCGGTGCCACTTGGGCGCCAAATACCGTGACGTGGACAGGTAACAACCGCACGCACATGGTTCGTGTCCCCGGCCCCGGTCGCTTTGAATTGCGCCTGCCCGACGGTGCGGCGAACCCCTATCTTTTGCAGGCGATCATCATTGCGGCGGGCCTGTCTGGTATCCGATCCAAGGCAGATCCCGGCAAGCGACATGACATCGACATGTACGCCGAGGGCCACACAATCACCGATGCGCCCAAGCTGCCCTTGAACATGCTAGATGCCTTGCGTGAGTATGACAAAGACGCTGAGTTGAAAGAGACAATGGGCGCTGAGTTTTCAGCCGCGTATCTCAAGATGAAGCATCAGGAATGGAACGACTTTTGCAACCATTTCTCATCGTGGGAAAAAGCAAACACAATGGATATCTGATTAAGGTTCTGAGCGATAAAACCGCACCCCTCGTCAAAGGGGCGCGGTTTTTGTTTGGAAGTCAGCCCAGCCATCCAGCGCGCCGGGCAATGGTGGAATACCAAACCAAGGCAACACCAACCAACAGTGACAAAATCATGCTGGGCACCGCACCGACCAGCATCACCGTAAACACCCCTGTTCCAACAATCCCGATCAAAGACAGGATCAACAGCGCAGTCGCCACTTTGCGCCGCAACAGTAACAAGATGCACCCCACGGCCCCACCAAACACCGCCAGACCAAAGGCCGCCGATGCCCACGCAGGGCGTCCGTTGATGATCACCTGATAGGTCTCAGGCATCTGCGCCACGGTTTCAGGATTGATCTGCGCGACATAGTTCAGGCACCCCATCAAATTCCACGCCAGCCCAAGTGCCGAGATGATCCAAAAGCTGAAATGTGGTTTTGCCGATGTCATGGTCACGTCCCTTTTTGATTGCTCAGACATTAGACTGAACCGCGCCGACTACGCCAGAGAAAGCGGATATGATGTTTACCTTCAAGAAAATTAGTTGACTTACAGTGTCGATCCGGGGTCGAATTGGGCAATAGGAATTCACCAAAAGGACCGGGGAAAAACATGACCAAACGTATCGCTGTAATCGGGGCTGGCCCTTCTGGTCTTGCGCAACTGCGTGCCTTTCAATCTGCCGCAGCTCAGGGCGCAGACATCCCTGAAATCGTCTGCTTTGAAAAGCAATCCAACTGGGGTGGCTTGTGGAACTACACATGGCGCACCGGGCTTGATCAATATGGTGAACCAGTCCACGGATCGATGTACCGTTATCTGTGGTCAAATGGCCCAAAGGAGGGTTTGGAATTTGCCGATTATTCGTTCGAAGAACATTTCGGCAAACAGATTGCATCCTATCCCCCGCGCGCGGTTCTGTTTGACTACATCGAGGGCCGTGTGAAAAAGGCAGGCGTGCGCGATTGGATCAAGTTTGAGACAGCGGTGCGTTGGGTCGAAAAAGAGGGTGATAAATTCAACGTCACGGTTTGTGATCTGCCCAAGGATCACACCTATACCGAAGAATTTGACCACGTCATCGTCTGCTCGGGCCACTTTAGCACGCCAAACGTACCGCAGTTTGACGGCTTTGAATCCTTCAAAGGCCGCGTGTTGCATGCCCACGATTTCCGCGACGCGATGGAGTTCAAGGACAAAGACATCCTGATCGTTGGCACCAGTTACTCCGCCGAAGACATCGGCAGCCAGTGTTGGAAATATGGGGCCAAGTCGATCACCGTCAGCCACCGCACTGCCGCGATGGGATATGATTGGCCTGACAACTGGGCCGAGGTGCCACTGCTGACACATGTGGATGGCAATACTGCCCACTTTAAAGATGGCACCAGCCGTGACATTGACGCGATCATCCTATGTACAGGGTACAAACATCACTTTGCCTTCCTGCCGGACAGTCTGCGTTTGAAAACGGCAAACCGTTTGGCCTCTGCGGACTTGTACAAGGGCACGACCTATATTCACGAGCCCGATCTGTTTTACCTCGGCATGCAGGACCAATGGTTCACCTTTAACATGTTTGACGCCCAAGCATGGTGGGTGCGTGATGTGATCATGGACCGGATCACCCTGCCCTCTGCCGACGCTATGGCTGCGGATGTGGCGGACCGCATCGCGCGCGAGGACGCGGGCGAAGATGATTATGACGCCATCTGGTATCAGGGGGACTACATCAAGGAATTGGTGGACGAAACCGATTACCCGAGCTTTGATGTCGAAGGCGCGTGTCAGGCGTTCAAAGCCTGGAAAGGCCACAAGAAGGCGGGCATCATGACGTTCCGGGACAACGGCTACAAGTCAGTGATCACCGGGACGATGGCCCCCAAGCACCACACGCCATGGAAAGACGCGCTTGATGATAGTCTAGCGGTTTACTTGGAGAATTAAGGGCGGTTTTCTTAGTCTACCGGGTCCTTGAACTTAGGCAGGGCATGGGCGAAACGCAGAAACACATAGGTTTCCTGCGTTTCGCCCTTGTCCTTCAATGATAAGGAAACCGTCGCCTGCCCGGACTTAAAAAGGCGTTGTTCATAGCTATCAGGATGATTGACCGTCTGCTTTTTCTTTGGCGACTTTGGTGCCTCTAAGCACTGGGCAAGCAGGTTAGAAAGGTCCTCAAACGCTTGTGCCGCGGCTGTAGAGCGATATGGAAACGCCCAAGCGCAATGACCAGAGCGCGCGCCTGACATGGCAAGCGTCCTCCCACATTGGACGCCCATGTTCGCCGCAAACTGCCCACCTAGAGTGAGCGGCTCTAAGGCACCCAGTCCCGATTGCTCGATCCACTGCGTGATGCCGCTGCACCTGATCTGATCAGACGCAGGTTGACCTTGGGCGTCCAGCAACTGTGCCCCGTCCAGCACTTTAAACGGTGTAGGCGGCGTGGATTTGCTGACCCAATAAAAGTCGCCAGCATATTCCATCACATACCAGCCTTCCCAATCCGCATCGCGCGGCCACAGGCTTTGATACTCATCTCGCCCTGCATCAATCCGCCATTGGCCAAGCGTTGAGCGCACGCCCTTTTGCGCATAGATCGTGCTGCCATCAGGGTTGAAAAACTGGCGGTATGCAGTGCCCTCCCAATTGCCAACGGCGGTATTGCCACTGAGTAAAGCTGCAATCTCATGCGCTTTTAGCTTGACCGATTGCGCGGCCGCAGGGTTGGCTAAAATCAACACAAAAATCATGGCAATACATCGGATCATGCGACGTCCCCTTCATTCACCAATATCATTGCGACGCGACGCAACGTGGCACGCAAGCGGTCGATATGCGGCCCCCCATGGTGTAAGTCACGCAAGGTGCGGTCCATGATCGACAGCCAATCCTCAGCATCTTGGCGCGTGATCGGCACATGGGCGTGGATTTCTTTCACGTTCATATGCCGGTGCTTATCCATGTAATATTGACGGCCACCCATGAACCCGGACATGAAATTGAACTGCTCGACCCGCGTGTGCGCAATTCCATGCCCAGCCATGTGCAGATGCACAATGCGCCGCCCTTCTGGCAGGGTTTCAACCAGATCATAAAAATGCTCGATCAAGATCCGCAAGGCGTCCTCGCCACCAATCTGATCAAGCACGGTCTGGGTCACGAGCGCGGGCGCTCTTTGTCGGGGTCAAAGGCTGCCAGCGTTGGGGCTATCTTTGCTGGGATGCGCTTTTGATGGCCGTCGAGTTTGCCAATCTCGACCTCGGTGCCGGGGGCAGCATGTGCAACATCAATCCGCGCCATTGCGATGTTTTTACCCAGCAAAGGCGAACGCATGGCTGACGTCACTTCACCAATTTGCGCGCGGCCAATGTGGATACAATCGCCGTGACCCACATCAACATTACTGTCGATGTGTAGGCCCACCAGTTTCTTCATCGGATGTTCTTTGCGACGCAACAGTGCATCGCGCCCAATGAAATCATCGGTCTTTGATTTTAACGGCACCGTAAAACCGATGCCTGCTTCAAACGGGTCAGTCTGATCGCTAAAGTCATAGCCAGCAAAAATCAGACCCGCCTCAATCCGCACCATGTCCAATGCCTCAAGTCCCATGGGTTTCAGCCCATGATCCTTACCCGCCTCCCAGATTGCATCAAAAATCTCGGCGCAATCTTTGGGGTGGCACATGACCTCATACCCCAGTTCACCTGTATATCCCGTGCGGCTTAACACAAAGGGTGTGCCCGCCTCGTTGTGCAACCGCGCAGGGGTGAAACGGAACCATTCCAACTGATCAAACTCGGGATTATGCGGCGCGGTCCAGACCAATTTGCGCATCAAATCGCGGCTTTCTGGTCCTTGCACAGCGACGTTATGCAATTGATCCGTGGACGATCTGACCAACACTTTCAGCCCCAGTTTCTCGGCCAGTTCGCGCAGCCATTCACCGCCGTATTCCGTGCCACCAATCCAGCGGAAATTATCCTTGGCCAGACGGAACACCGTACCATCATCAATCATGCCGCCGTGCTCATAACACATCGCGGTATAAACAACGGATCCGGCGGCCAATGTCTTCATGTTGCGGGTAAAGGCATATTGGCACAGCGCCTCAGCGTCGGGGCCCATAATCTCAAACTTGCGCAGCGGTGACAGGTCTGTGATGACACATTTTTGTCGACAGGCGTGGTATTCTTCGATGGGGCCTGTGCCTGCAAAACAACTGGCCAACCAATAGCCATTGTATTCGATAAAATTGCGCGTGTGCTTGGCAAAGCTGTCGTGGAAACCTGTTTGCTTGGTCATCTTGGCCTCTGAATCTGGGGTCGTGCGCATCGCGATGGCACGTTGGAAAGTTTCCTTGCCGCTGTATGTGCGGATGTGAATATCGGTGGGGTTCCAGCCATTCGCAGCACTGGTATCATCAGGACATGCCGAACTGACGCAGACAATATCGGTCAGCGCACGCAGCAGTACATAATCGCCGGGGCGCGACCACGGCTCATCCGCGTGCATAACCCCGTGATCATCAAACCCTGTATTGAAGAAAAAGTTTATCGCCATCCAACCACGTCGCGGTGCAACACCACGGTCGGCCAACGCAATGTTAAAGTTGGTTGAGCAGTTGATATGACCCGGATAGCCGATGTCGTTATAGTATTTTTCAGTACAGGCCATCGCAAAGGCATCGTGGCGCCCACAGGTATCTTGGACCACCTCGACCAGCGGCACCATTTCCTGATCATAATATTTCGCGTGCAGGCCTGGCATCGGATAGGCGTGCCCCATCAAGGTGCGTGTGGTTGTGACATCCAGCGCGTGCTCAATCCCCTGATCAAGCTTGCGCGCTGAAAAGCATTCAAAATCCGTGCATTGGCGCCCATCCACATCGATGATTTGAATGTAGTCACCCGCTTTGACGAAATAAGATTCCGCCGTCTGCGTATGCACGCGAATGTCTTGTAGCGGATCAGCCAGTGGATCAGGTAATTCGAATTTGACGTGGCTTTTGATCACGGCGCGTTTGATCATCACGATCAGCGGGGTTGCTGTATTTTGTGACTCAATATCCATCGCCCCACCGGGGGCCGCAATAATCACCACCCCGTCACGCACAACGCCAAAGCTCGCATCGGTCTTTGCCGGGGTTGTTGCCTCGAACACATGCACGGCTTGGGCGGTGGCCAGATCAATGCCACGGGCATCCAAGCCCATGCGCAACCCGCGCAAAGATTGGTCATCACTGCTCAACAGCGCTTGCAGACCCTTGGCATCACCATTTGCCGTTGCCCCAATGATACCCGCGTCAACGTTTCCTTTGGGGTCACTAACAACAATCTCGCAGTGCTGCCCGCCTTCATCGTTAATAATGGTGATGCGATCACCTGTCTCAACAGGGATAAGGACAGCCCCCTGCCCTTGCACGACATATCGTTCGGTGCCCGGCGGCATCGAAAAAACCTGTGGCTGGATGATTTTGCTGGGTTTCGGCGGCCCGGGTTGCACTTTAGGGTAATCGTCTAGCATCGTGTTCACCTAAACTCGCAATGATTTGCATGAGCGGAATAATTATTTATTGATAAGAATACATACACGCGACCACACAGCAAACAAAATCGGACAGCATGCGCACTCATCAGAACAATTTTACCGCTGGATCCTACGTATGATCCCTACAATCAGCACCTTTTGGGGAATGTTCAGGTCCATGAGCCGGTTCGTCAACGGCCCGGTTGTCATGATTCCCTGCCTTGGCATAGCTAAATGAGCGCACTTTTCTTAGGCATGATCGCTGCCATCTGTTGGGGCTTTCACGACATTTGTGTGCGGTTCCTTAGCCAACGCACACCGATGACCGCCTGTATCTTTGTGGTACTTCTCACTGGGTTGGTGTTTCATTTGGGCTTGATGGGGATCACAGGTGGGTTCACGCCCCTGCCTGCACAGGCCATTTGGCTGTCACTGGCTGCGGGCGTCTTTTTTGTCATCGCAACCTTCGGTCTTTATAGCGCATTCAAACGCGGCCCCGTCCGTTTGGTCGCGCCGTTGATTGCAGCCTACCCTATTTTGTCAGTTGCTGTGGCAGCATTTCAAGGCGTCACAGTTTCACCGCTGCAATGGCTTGCGGTCTTTGCCATCGTTGCAGGTGTGGCGATTGTTGCCGCATTATCTGACACCAGCACAGATGCAGCGCCGCCCAAAGGTCCAACCATCCTATTCGCGCTGATCGCCGCGGTTGGTTTTGCAGGCACATTTGCGCTGGGGCACCAGGCGGCAGTGATCAGCAACGAAATGCCATCCACTTTGGTCACTCGGGTTTTGGCCGTCGTGCTGACGGTGATGATTTTGTTAGCCTTCAAACAGCCATTTTGGCCCGGCAAACGTGCGATACCTTTGTTGATGGCAATGGGGGTCGCGGACGGTATCGCGCTATACTGCGTCCTGTCGGCTGGCCCGTTGCCAGATGCAGAATACGCTGCGGTGTCATCCTCCATGTTTGGGCTTCTGACAATTCTGCTTGCTTGGGCATTGCTCAAAGAAAAAATGTCCCTGTCCCAATGGGGCGGATGTATCGTTGCTTTTTGCGGGGTTGGTTATCTGGCTTTGTGATGTGATGCGACGAGGTTACAGGCCAGCGACCCCAAGCGGAAACCGCGCTATTTCGACAAAATATCCGTCAGCGCCCTGCCCCACCAAAGTTAAGCTGTCGATGTTTGTGGGTGTCTGGATATGCGTTGCAAAATGATCTTTGACAGCCGTTTGCACACTTGCCAGATCAGGCTTTGATATCCGCCCCGTCAAGGTCATATGAAATCGAAACTGATCCATCACATGTGGATAGCCCCACTTGCATAGATTTTCGAATTGCGCGCCGCTCAGATGGCTTTGATTTCGACGCTCGAATTCTTCTTCTGACATGGGGGCCCGGAATGTATCCAGCAAGGCCACCACGTCACCAGCCAGAGATGTCAAAGCAGTCGTTTCCCCCTGTGGAACCAAGGCAAGAAACCGACCAAGCGCAACAACCTCTAGCTCTTTAAGCATCACCCCATTCAACTGAGCGCAAACATTTTTGAGACGCGTTTCAAGTGCGGCCTGCGTCATCCCATCTGTCAAAACGAAGGGCGGTTTTATCGTCGCATGAAACCCGTATTTGCGCGGCTTTTCGGTTAGCTCGGGCAAATCTAAACTGGGCAAATCCGGCTGGGCCACAGCACATCCAGTAGCAACATCCCACCCCAACCACGCGGCACCACGTTGGGCAAATTCACCCGACGCCGTGAAATAAACCGCGTATCGTTCAAACATCGCGTGCGACCCTAGTCAGTACGCCAGTCAAAGAACCCCTGCCCCGCCTCGGATAGCAGTTTGCGCGCCATCGCGCGACCAGCCTCGGCACCATCACCAATAGCGCAGGTCACATCATCGTTAATCGCCTCAGACCCATCTGGGCGCAGCACCTCGCCACGCAGGCGCAATGTTGTGCCGTTCAGTTCTGCCAGACCCGCGATTGGCGTTTCACATGATCCATCCAGTTCAGCCAAAAATGCGCGTTCAGCGGCCAATCGTTGCCCCGTCGGGATATCGTGGATCGCAGCCAACATATCTGCTGCGCGCATATCATCTGCGCGCCGTTCAATGCCAATCGCCCCCTGCGCAACCGCGGGCAACATATCCTCAACCTCAATCGCTGACTTTGGCACATCATCCATTTTCAAACGGTTCAACCCTGCCATCGCAAGGAACGTCGCTTCGGCCACGCCGTCATCCAATTTCTTCAACCGCGTTTGTAGATTACCGCGAAATTCCACGACATTCAGATCGGGCCGCCGCAACATCAGTTGCGCACGACGGCGCAGGCTGGACGTGCCAACAACACTGCCCTCGGGCAAATCCAGCAACCTTGAAACACGCGGCGAAATGAACGCGTCGCGCACATCTTCGCGGGGTAAATAAGTGTCGAGCAACAAACCATCTGGTTGTAGCGTCGGCATGTCCTTCATCGAATGGACTGCGATATCAATACTGCTGTCCAACATCGCGTCTTCTATTTCGCGTGTGAACAAGCCTTTACCGCCAATTTCCTTTAACGGGCGGTCGATAATCTTGTCCCCCGTCGTCTTGATCACAACGATTGTGAACGCCTCAAACGGCAAATCAAACGCCTTGGCCAAACGTTCGCGAGTCTCATAGGCTTGGGCCAGCGCCAGCGGTGATCCGCGTGTGCCGATGTTAAGGGGGTTGGCGGGTGTGGGAAGATCATATTGCATGGCCCCATCACTACCCCCACGCTGCGGCACTGACAACACTTGTACCCGGGCCACTGCAAAGTGCATTATGCAGCCAAGTAACGATCAAGGATCACGCGATATGACCTCTCAAAAAACCATTCTGCGCGCACTGGCGGGTGAAACATTGCCAACCCCGCCCATCTGGATGATGCGCCAAGCGGGCCGGTACTTGCCAGAGTACCGTGAAACACGTGCCAAGGCAGGTGATTTCCTGTCGCTGTGTTATAATTCTGAATTGGCAGCCGAAGTTACTTTGCAGCCGATCCGCCGCTATGGGTTTGATGCGTCTATCCTATTTGCAGACATTCTGCTGGTGCCGCAGGCTTTGGGCGCGGACCTTTGGTTTGTCACAGGCGAAGGCCCACGATTGTCAACAATCACCACCCAAGCTGGATTGGACGCGCTGAAACCTGCGGATGACATCCACGAACATCTTGCCCCGGTTTATGACACCGTTGGCATATTGGCCAAGAAGCTGCCCGAAGAAACAACGCTGATCGGATTTGCAGGTGCCCCATGGACGGTTGCGACCTATATGATTGCGGGCAAAGGCACCCCTGATCAAGGACCAGCACATGCGTTAAAAGCTGAAAATCGCGCGGTTTTTGATGGCCTGATGGAGCGTATCACCGAGGCAACGATCAGCTATCTGAATGCACAGATCGAAGCGGGTGCAGAAGTGGTAAAACTATTCGATAGCTGGGCAGGTTCCCTGCAAGGCGATGATTTTGAACGCTATTCCATTACGCCGATGCGCGAAATTGTGCGCGGCGTCAAAGCTGCGAACCCCAAGACGCCAATCATTGCGTTTCCGCGTGGTGCGGGTGAACGTTACAAAGGCACACACGCAGCCATTGGTGCAGATTGCATTGCATTTGATGATGGTGTCACGGCTGAATGGGCGGCCGAGAACCTGCAACCAGATGGCTGTGTGCAAGGCAACCTTGCCTCATCTCACATGGTCACTGGCGGCGATGCATTGGTGTCAGAAACCCGCCGTATTGTTGATGCGCTGTCCAACGGGCCGCATATTTTCAACCTGGGCCACGGGATCACGCCAGATGCGGATCCCGCGAATGTTCAGTTGATGATCAATACAGTGCGCAATGGTTAATACCACTTGGCCATAGGCGGCAGGCTCATCAAAACGGCTTCTGGGTCGTGGCCTGTCTCTAGACCAAACTTGGTGCCCCGGTCATAGACCAGATTGTATTCAGCATAGAGACCGCGATGCTGCAATTGCGTGTCTTTATCTGCCTCATCCCAAAGCGTTTCGCGACGTCTGTCGACCAAAGGCACAAAGGCTGGCAAGAATGCTGACCCTACGTCTTGGGTCAGCTTGAAATCCGCTGCCCAATCATCGGTATTGCGGTCATCATAGAAAATGCCCCCTACCCCACGTGCGCGTTTGCGGTGCGGGATATAAAAGTACTCATCAGCCCAGGCTTTGAGTTCACTGTACAGCGCATCACCGTGCGGATCGCAGGCGCGCTTCATCTCGCCGTGAAAATGCGCCGTGTCATCGTCATATTCGATGCAAGGGTTAAGGTCGGCACCACCGCCAAACCACCATGCATGCGGGGTCCAGAACATCCGTGTGTTCATGTGCACAGCTGGTGCATGGGGGTTCTGCATATGTGCAACCAGTGAAATACCCGACGCCCAAAAACGCGGATCATCTGCCATACCGGGGATGCCTTTGCGCGCCGCCATTGCGACCTGCGCCCGTTCACCCAATGTGCCATGTACCGTCGAAATGTTCACGCCGACCTTTTCAAAGACACGGCCACCCCGCATCACGCTCATCTCGCCGCCACCTGCATCTGATCCGTCTTCTGACGTGCGTGTGGTTTTGCGCACCTCAAAACGTCCAGCAGGTTCGTCACTGTCATGACGGTTTTCTAGGTCATGAAACGCCGTCACAATCTGATCTCGCAGGGAACGGAACCATGCGGATGCTTGTGCTTTTTCAGTCTGGAATGTCTCTGTCATTGTGTCGGCCTTGTTTATTTTGCGATCTTTAGCACGCTCTGGCACCGCCAAAGATCATATCACTGTATTCTGCCAGATATATTTGCAGCCACGGGGTAAACGCACTGGGATTATGGGACACTTCATCCCTCAAAAGATCACTATCTATCCAGCGCGTTGCCATCACTTCATCCGGGTTAGGGTCAAATTTCAGATCAAGCGTGGCAGGGGCCAAAAACACCTCTACCACTTCATGTTCGATCAACCCGCCCCCCACGTCTGCGCGGTATTCCACCTGACCACAATGGTGTGAGGTCAATCCGGTGATCCCCAATTCTTCGTTCAAGCGCCGCAGCGCGCAGTCTTGGGCTGCTTCGCCCCATTCGGGGTGGGTGCAGCACGTGTTCGCCCATTTGCCAGGCGTATGATATTTGCCCATCGCGCGTTGCTGGATCAAAATCTGGCGATCAGCAACAACAAACACTGAAACCGCTTTGTGACGCAGTCCCAATTGATGCGCAGCAAGCTTTTCATAGGGTCGCAATATGCCATCAACCCACGTTGGTATCATGATTGCCATCAGATGTTCCGCCCCAGCGTCTGTATCATCATAACCCTTAGTATTTCGCCCATACCCATACTCGCCTAAGTATTTGCACATTGCCAGAGATCGCAGGCGTCCTAATGTCGCAGATATCTGCGCGACTGATTGTATAACATCGCCCTATCTATAGGCATCTACGCGTCCAGACGCGTGCATGCACAACAACTGGAGACCACACATGAAACTACTTTCCACTATAACCCTCGGATTATCCTTGGTCGCGGCACCTTTGCTTGCAGACGGTCATGCCACAGGCGACGCAGCTGCGGGTGAAGATGTTTTTAAAAAGTGCAAATCTTGTCACGCTGTAATCGCTGACGACGAAACAGTCATCCAAAAGGGCGGCAAATCAGGACCGAACCTTTACGGCCTCTATACACGTCAGGCCGGGGCTGCCGAAGGATACAAATTTGGCAAATCCATCGTTGCCGCTGGCGAAGCTGGGTTGGCATGGGACGAAGCAAGCTTTGTTGAATATGTCGCGGATCCAAAGAAATTCTTGGCGGCCTATCTAGATGACAAAAAAGCCAAGTCGAAAATGTCATACAAACTCAAAGATGCCGAAGACGCAGCAAACGTTTGGGCCTACCTCGTTTCTGTAGGGCCTGAAGTCGGCGCTTCAAACTGATCACGACATCTGGCCCGGTAGATATTCTGCTGGGCCAGATGATTCGGGTCATTACGGTCTAAAGTGCTGTTCTGCGCAAAATTTGATCTCTCAGAGGCACTAAAGTCTATATCGACGGATTGCCTGCAAAGGTGCGTAAGTTACTTTTGATCAGATGAACGCAACGGGTCAAATTTGGCCTCGCAAGATCATCACACAGCTTACAAACAGCACAGCGCATCAATTACCATCCTTTAGGCTACAGCCCTTATTTCCAAGTGCATTCTAGTGATTTAAGGGCTGCCGATGGCTATCCCCCTGTTGGTCATCCATGTTCTAAGTGGCATTTTAGTACATTTTGGTGTGGCCCTACACGCCGCCATTGCCGCAACATTCGAGCGAAACGGCATCGTCATACATGCGCCGCTGGCAGCTGTGCCGCGCCTAGAACAGGACTAAAAACATTAGTCATTGCATTTTCGCTACTTTTTGCTCTATTTACAGGACTAAGGGGGTCCAAACCTCCAATGAGGCAGTGAATAGAGTCGTGACCATGTCGTTTAACGTCATGTGATTGCGACCAAGGCAAGAAAACAGGAGGCGCAAACCCAAGCAGCTCATCATAAAAGCAAGGGCCCATGTGGCGGCAACCACACGAGCCCTCAATTGAAACGTCAGCTTTGATACTGTCCGTTGTCTTCGCATCCACAGTACCAAAGCCATCGAATCACTGCAAGCCTTGCTTGCAGGATAGGAGGTTTTTGTGCCTGATACTTTTACAGCAGACCCTAAACAGGGCTTTGTTGCCTTCCCAATGTCTGTCTTTGACCTTGATCTATGCCCCGGTGCCTTTCGGACCTTGGCTGAACTATGCCGTATGGCCAATTTGGACGGCCAATGCTGGCCCTCGCTCGCGCAGCTTGGGACACGCCTTGGGCGATCACGCGCGGCCATCTCTGGATACATCGCTGAACTGCGTGAGGCAGGAGTCCTTGAAACAGAGACCCAAAAAATGGCGAATGGGTACAACTACCGACTTCGATACACCGTCGTTTTTTGGAAGGCATGGCGCAAAGAACTTGGTAAATCCAATGAACGCAGCGTTAAACCTATTGAACGCCCGTTAAGAACTAAAAATCATATTCATAAAAACCAACAGAGTCCTGCTATAGCTGGTTTTGAAAATTTGGTTTCGGCTTGGAAGATTACCGTCGGAAAAGCCCCTTACCCAGATTTTGCGTCGTGGCCTGAACAAGCGCTGCTTGATCAAACCAACACGACTGTCAAATCCAACCCATTAGGCCATGAAACGTCTATATCCGCGGATATTGCCCGATGCTATGATGGCTTCTTGTCAGAGAAATCGATAATAGCGACCTCCTCAGAGCGATCTGCTTGCATTGAGGTCTTGAACAATCAGGTGAAGTCAAAAGAGCGCTTGTTGAGCCTTAGCGAGCATCTAAATACAATTTGGCAAAAACACTGGATTAAACCCCCTACCCCGGCGCAGCTCACAAAAGCTATTAGGCAATTACCGCCGTCCAATGATACGGACGCACAAATTAAGTTGCTGAAATCGTACTTGCGACGCTGGGAAATTCACCAGCAAAGCTTGCCCTCAACTCTTGCTACGGCCAAGGTGGCTGCATAGCAATATCCGCGGATATAAATATGGCATACGGACAATTCGAACAGTTTATCCGCAATCTTGGGCGGGTCATGCAGCAGGTGAATACCAAGCTGCAACGTGATCTAACGATGCGCAGTCGCGTGTCGCGTCGGTTTTCAATGACGGAGGTGGCCGAGTTCCTTGCTGTCGACGCAACCTATCTCACGCGAATCGACAAGGACGAGCCGGCTTTCCCTGAAGGTACGCGCACTGGTCGGGAGCGTAGCTTTTCCCCGTCTGAAATCATGACGATCAGAGGTATCTTGGCCAGCAAGCCCGGTGCACGGCGCGAACACCTTTACTGGCGACAACAAGATGATCCCGTGAAGGTCATCACATTTGGCGCTCAAAAAGGCGGGACAGGTAAATCACTGACGGCGGCGCATTTTGCACAATACCTGTCCCTGTTTTATGGGCTTCGGGTTGGAATTATTGATGCAGACCCCCAAGCCACCGCCAGCCTGTATTTTGCGGATGCTGATTTGCCATTGTTCTCACCTGATACCGCGACGCTTGCTGAATTTATGGGGGTTGATGATCCGGGTAGCACGACTTTGTCAGAACGTACCGATGCTGAGTTGAATGCGATTTGGCGCCCGACGCCTTGGCCCGGAACACGGTTAATTCCTGGCGGCGCTAATATTCAGAACGGCGACATTAGCCTGTTCTTTCTTTCCCAAGGTGCCCGCGTGCCTGTTTACCGTGTCCTTCGCGATGCAATTGGGCGCTGGTCTGATGCGAACCCGCCATCGACAAAGGCGACAGATCTGCGGGATACGGCTGGTGCCTTTGATGCGGAAAGGTTCGATCTGGCGCTCAATGAAACGCTGGATGTTATTGTCATTGATCAGCAACCCTCCCTGACACTTATGCAGTTGAATGGATTGATCGCTGCGGATTCAGTTGTGATTCCACAGACAATGAAAGGTTTTGATCTGGCTACGCTTGCGACCTATGTGGGAAACATTGGTGAATACCTTGATTTCATCATGGGCTTCGAATCCGATCTTGAGGTCGGGGGTGGTGAACATATCGTGTTGCCGACAATTGTGCAGGAGCAGAACAACCAAGACACCGATCAGATACTTGATCTCTACAAACGCTCGCCGCGTGAAATCAGTCAAGTTTGGTATAATCGCTCAGACGCGATCGCAAATGCCTCGGAAGAATACAAAAGCATCTACGAGTATTTGCCGCCCAGAACCAGACGCGCGAGCGCAAAGGCATTTATGACCAATGCAAATGCCGTGAATGATGCGCTGGTAACGCGCACGCTGCCGCACCTGCCCCCACGTGGCTATGCGACGGCCTTTATCAAAGAAAGGTGGAGCTGATGGCCCGCAAACGCAAATTGGATGCCGCAGGCATTACGCCGCAGAACGACGGTGCAGAAGATACGCCTCAAGAGAGCCAACCAGCGATGGGTGGCATGTGGGGCGGCACGGCCATGAACCTGCTTAAGGAGCGGTTAAAAGACACCCGTGACAACATTGCCCAAGGCGTGATGAGTGGTACCTTAGCGCTTGAGCTTGAGCCGTCACAGATACGCGATGATGTTGGCAGCGACCGTTTGTCAGAATGGCGCGCAGAACCCGAATTCAAAGCTTTAGTTGAGAATATTAAGCGTCGTGGTCAAACGCAGGCCATTCGTGTGCGCCCCGCAGAAAACGATTGGCAGCCGGCAGCGGACATGCCGCTGCAAACGTCTTCGCAATTTGTTATCCAATCGGGGCGCAGGCGGTTGGCTGCCTGTCGCGAGCTTGGGATCAAGGTCAAAGCTGTGGTTGCCACGGATCAGGGCGATCAGGCACTTGCGGACCTCGAAGAGCGATTCCACGAAAATACGATGCGTAAAAACCTGAGCGGGTTTGAAGAGTTGCTGTCGGTTGGGCTGATTGCAGATGCTTTGGGTTATTTGTCGCAAAGTGAGATTGCTGATCGGCTGAGCGTAAGCCAGAACGACGTGTCGTTGGGGCGGTCATGCATGGAATTGCACGACCAGATTGTTGCGCAGATTGATGTTAACAACACGCCCAAACGTGCCTATCGCGAGATCATTCCGCGACTACGGGCAGGGCAGGGGCCCACGGTGAAAAAGCCGGCTGGCCCAAAGCCTATTGAGGCAAAAAAGGATGGCGTGAAAGTCCGCGTTAAAGAGACTAACACGGGCTTTTCGCTTGGTTTGAAGACGGATAAAAAGATTGACCCGCAGTGGCTGGCAGAGGCCGTAGCCAAGTTGGTTGAAGATCAATAACCCGCTGAGCAGGTGAAATGCTATGAGGTTGTTCGGTGGTTAATCTGGGCGTCGGTCATTTAATTCCTGATGGATGGCGGTTTGCGGCCAAGCAGTCATGATATTTGAGTGATGAGCGACGCTGTAAAGCACAGTTCAAGACGCTACCCCTCCGTGCATGTCTATCTAAATACCTAATTCAGGGTTGCTAAATCTAGCGAAGACCGGAACAAAGGAAAGGTAGGTGCAAAGCGCGGAGAATTGTAATGATGCAGACACAAAAGCTGGATAAGTTAAAAAGCTGGTTAAAAGAAAATACCGAGTTCAAAGAAGGCTCTGATGAAAACCTCGATCTTATTGATAGCGGTATTCTAACATCGCTTCAGTTGATGGAATTTATCCTGTTTTTGGAACATCTGTCTGGTCAACCCGTGGACCTTGATCGGTCTACAATGGACAAGATGCGCACAATCAATTTGATTTCTGCAAACTACCTGCAAGGTGCTGAGAACAAAGAGGCTGTGGCATGAGTGTTGACGCGCAGCAGCGGGGCAAAGACCCCAAAGACAGCATCATCCGCATGGATCGGCTTTGTAATCTGTCGAGAGAGAAATCTTACGACCACTACGAATTATTTGATTGGCCAGAGACTGTCGACGAGAAGTCGTTTTTGATGTCGCCGCAACTTTTGAGTGTTGCTGAAACGTCTTTTGTCGATGAGTTGAGCCATGAACAAATGGTTAGGCTAAGCCATTTTGAACAGTATAATTATTCTAGCTTGAACACCCATGGTGAGCGCGAATTGATCATTGATGTGATCGACCGCATGCACACGCCAAAGTATGAAATATTCACCGAATACATGCACCACCTCGTTGAGGAAGAGAACGCGCATCTTTGGTTTTTTGCGCAATTTTGCAAACGCTACGGCGTGTTGTATCAGCCCAAGAAAATCGTAATGCCGAGCAGTTTTCCCGATGATGTGAATGATTTTCTGGTTTTTGCGCGGTTGATGATTTTCGAAGAGATTGTCGTCTATTTTAACAAGGTCATGTCTACTGACCCATGCCTTCCTAAAATTGTACGCGACATCAACAGGACGCATTTTGTTGACGAATCACGTCACATCGCTTTTGGGCGCGACATCGTTGGGGTTTTGTACCACTGCATCAACTTTTCATCGCACGGCGACGAAAAAGAGCTTCGCATGAATATTTCAAATTACATCAAAGCCTACATCAACGGCATGCTGCGACTGTTTTATCCGCTGCACGCCTACACGGATGCAGGAATTCCCGATCCCTACGAATTTCGTTCAAAGCTGATGAAGTCACCGCAACGGCACGGGTTCCATCAGAAGATCGTAAGCAAGCAGGTGTCGTTTTTCCAAAAGCGCGACATCTTGTTGGAGGAATCACTGAACACCGGAGAAACGATTGGTGTTCTTTAGCGAAGCCACGTCGGTTGTCGGGCAATTTGATCGGATAGCTGAAATCCACAAGGACAATGTGGCTATCGTAGCGCTGGGGCAGGAAACCACCTACGCAGAGCTGCAACAGAGCGCCCAGGAACTGGCGCATTGCCTGCGTTGGTCGCTGTCGATCCGTGCTGGCGACAGGATTGCCCTGTATATGCCTGCGGGCTTAGAATTGATCGTTTCGATGTTGGCGGTTCAATATCTTGGATGTAGCTTTTTCCCGATCTATGCAGGTGTGCCGGCCAAGGATGTTGACGGTATCATTGCGACAAGTTCGGTAAGCGCCTGTCTGACTTTGCGTGATGCTGATAATGACGAAAAACCGCAGATTTATGACATGGTTTCGTCGCGTATCGTGTCGATTGAGCAGCAAGATTCAACCATACGTCAAACGCCACTTTGTCATCACGATAGTGATCGACAGGATCGCGAATGTTATATGATCCGTACGTCTGGATCGACGGGTGTTCCGAAAATGGTGTCGGTTTCAAATCGAAACCTGATCGATCGCTTCCAGTCTGTCAGCGACGTACAAACATATTCGTCTGATGATACTTGGCTGCTCTTTCATTCGCCTGCCTTCGACTTTTCTGTTTGGGAAATTTGGGGTGCGTTGCTTTATGGCGGAACGCTGGTCATTCCCGACGAAGAAACGCGTAAAATCCCTTGGGAAATTGTCCGTCTGATCAAAGAACAAAAGATCACCGTGCTGTGCCAAACGCCGTCGTATTTTAACCAAATCCAGATTGCGACGCGGCTGCTTGGACCTGATTATCTAAGCGGGCTGCGCTATGTCATTCTGGGTGGCGAGGCGGTCAATAATGAAACGGTTGGTGCGTTTCTTGAAGCGCACAAACATCTGCCGCTGCGGGTGTTCAACATGTACGGGATCACCGAAGTGACGGTCCATGCGACTTGCAAAGAATTGGTGCTGCCGCTCTCTGATCTTGGTGTGAACAACATCGGAAAAGCCTTATTAGGGACTGATATCAAGATTGTTGATGAAGCCCACAGTGAAGTTCCTGTGGGCAAAACAGGTGAGATCATCCTATCAGGTAGGGGCGTTGCGCGGTATTGTCCAACCACTGATAACAAAGGGTTTGGCGAATTTGGCCCAAGCGGCACCTGGACGTACTTTAGTGCGGATCGAGGGCGTCAGTTGCCCAACGGTGAATTCGAATATCTGGGGCGTTTGAACAGACAGGTAAAAGTTGCCGGGTTCCGCGTTGACCTGACTGAGATTGAGCAATCCGCGCTGTCATTGGATCACGTGCGTGATGCGCGGGCAATTTTGGCAAAGTCACCCGCGCGCATTCTTTTGGCGCTGATCACGGACAAATCAAAAGATGAATTTGACGCTGGATTGAAAGAAGTCATGCCTGACTACATCTGGCCTTCTCATTGCACGGCGGTTGAGTTTCAAAAATTTCCGATCAATCAAAACGGCAAGGTTGATGACAGCGAAATTATCCACGCAGTTCGTAAAGGGTAGCGGACATGCAGCATGGAACGGACATGCCAAACAACAGTAGGGCAGGGGCGATTTTACGACCCTTTCTACCCTATTGTTTGATCATGGTGTCTGGCGTTTTCTGGGGCCTCAATACAGGCATTGCAAAACTGGCGGTGAATGAAGGTGTTACAGGCGCGCAGATCGCGTTTGTACAGGCCAGCGTGGTGTTTGTCGGGTTGGCCATGCTTGGCGCGATTTGTAATGAAAGAATAGCGTTCTCACGGTCATTGCTTGTCGGGTCGATCTTGGCAGGGATATTCGGCTTGGGCATCCCAAACATGATCGCGTTTTTTGGTGTCGATTATGTTTCCATTGGGGTGATTTCGATCATTTTCGCGCTGGTCCCGATTTTCACGCTTGTCCTTTCGCTTGTTGCAAAAACAGACAGGTCATCGACGATTAGGGTGGTCGGGATCTTGTTAGGCTTGGCATCGGTGTCCGCGATAATCTGGGGCAGCTCTCGGTTTTCTGATCGGATCAACGACACCTTTTGGGTCTTGTTGATGCTTGTCTCTGCGCTTGGCTATGCGTTTAGAAATATCGTTTTCTCAAAATTAGCCACAGTGGCGACCGCGCCTTTTTACACATCATCCGCGACGTTCTTTTTTGTGTCGATCACTGCCGGGGTAACAGCCCTGTTGCTGAACGATCCATGGACAGTTTTGATGAGCAACCCAAAGGCGATGACGTATACGATGTGGATGGGTGTCGCGATGTGTATCGGCATGGCGGCATACGTCTATACGATCCGAAATTTCGGCCCCGTGGTCAGCAGCCTGCCAACATATATCGTTGCATTTACAGGAGTCGTCAGCGGTGTTGTGATGTTTGACGAACGCCTGCCGATCGTGTTTTGGGGCGCGTTACCCTTCCTGTGCCTTTCACTTTATTTGGTCAATTTAAAACCTAAACAGAGCATTTGAAAACATGAGTGAACAATCTGAATCACGTGTTGTGACAGCCGAAAACATGCCGGGCCTTCGGTTGGGGCCCTATCAGAATTTTTGCTATGATGTCGGGTATAGAGATTTCTATTCAGTATATTTTACCTTCAAAATTGATCAACAATTCGAGGTGGTTAAAGATATTTGGCATGGGTTGATCGAGATTGAAAACGCGCATCTGCTATCGTCAGTTGGCCCCGTTGAGGATGATGTGCTTTGGCAGTCTTTTGGTAGGTTTCGCGCAGATGACATTATCGAATGCCATCACTTTTCCAGCATGAACAGGGTCCAGCGCGAGGCGCAGATGATCCAGCTGACTGAGGCGACCGCCAAAGCATTTCGGTTGGACGGTCAATCATCGTTGTTTAGAATTCTTTATGTAAATTTTGGTGATGGTGAAGACATCTATTTGACGGTGATCGGTTCGCATTATGTGTGTGACGCCTACGGGGCTTTGAACATGTCTCGTGTCTTTTTTGATCGCCTTCGGCGTGGCGCAGCAGATGTTGGACGGTCCAAGCTGAACTCCGTTGATGTGGTGACGGATTATGTAAATTCTCTGAATGCATTTTGCACGGTTGGGTCTCGCAAAGAGGTGCCATACTGGAATGATATTGTCGCACGGTCCCGGGCGGTAAAGATGCAGAGTGATTTGAATGAGGTCCGCGAGGTTTTTGATGTTGGGAACATGCAGAACCTGTTGTTGAAACAGTTTCATTCACCTGAACATGTGTCGACACGTGAGATGAATACGCTTGAAGACGAGACCGGGTTTATCGTGCGGTCCTTTTCACCCCAAGCGACATTTGCGCTGCGCGATTTGGTTAAATCAAAAACGCTGAGCAGCGAAGCAATCTTGATGAAGGCCCTACAGGAGAGCGTCAAACCGTATCTTGAAGTGCCATTGCTTTGGGTCGACATGTTGCTGAACGGGCGGGGGTTTTTCGGTGAGGAATATCTGCATTTCAAAACCAACTATTGTTGCATTGAGTTTGGATCGTGGTTGTTGGATTTTAGCCAAGATGCGGATTTGCCAGCGGTGGACATGGCGCGCATCCTGACAGAGCAGATTGGTCAGATCCCTAACCGGGGCATGGGCCTTCGGGGGATGTTGTACGGCCCAAATGGTGAATTCCGCCAGAATTTTACGCGCCGTGATTTGCCCAGTCTAGAGTTGAATTTCATCGCACCACTGGAAGAGCTTTTGAACCTCCCGCAAGATCATCCAATGCTTCTTGATAACGACATATATTCCGGCGCGATGTATGATCACACCATTTTCCCATTCAAAATTTACTACAACATTGGTGTCGGATCAGACGGTAATTGGGCACTGACCATGAGGTACAACAAGCGTTTCTACCACGCTGATAGTGCGCGCCAGATCGCGGAGAGGTTTGTGCGCGCCGTGCATGATATTGCCGTATCCTTACCTGTTTGATTGTGTTGTTGATGTGCTCTTGAGAGAGCGAAAAACAAACAATGCCACCAGCACAATGCCAACAAGGGCGATCATTGCGGTCGGGAAATCATAAACGTCCACGAGAAATCCGCTTATTATGACGGCGATGGCCCCAATGGCGCGGGTCAGCATAAAGTTGTTGCCAAGCACGCGACTTCTTAAATGTTCGGGTATCTTGTTTTGGAGGATGATATTGTTGCCGCTCCAGACAAAGGCGCTGGTAAAACCAATTGCGAAAAGCATGCCAATGGCGACGAACCAAAATCCGCCAAGCACGTTCATCAACAAGAAGAACGAAAAGTATAGACCCATGAGGACAAAGATAACCTTTAGGGTTATCGCTTCTAGCCCATGTTCATTATTGCGGTTTGCCAAGACCAAGCCCGCGACAATACTACCGACCATAAAGCTTGCCGTGAGGAAGGTATAATTGGAGGCACTGAACAGGTCGAAATAGCTGTTGATGCCGGGCATCAAGCTGATCAGCGGACGTTGAAGGATTGCCACTGCCAAGATCAACACCGTTGCGCGAAATGCGAGCTTGCTGGCCCAAAGTGCAATGATGCCCTCAATGATATCACCCATGAGGTTCGTGCTTGGTTCTTTGTTTGACAGGGGCACGGGTTGCAGTTTGATTTTGGTGAGGCAGAATAAGTAAACGAGGGTGCCGATTGCGTTTGCCGCAAAGGCAAGCGGGGCGATCCACAGGCCGAACGAAAAGAAAAACGCAGCGATGAGCGGCCCCAAAGTATAGCTGGCCTGCGATACACTGGTGTTGAGTGCGACCGCTGCGGATAGGTTCGGCTTGCTGACAAGTCGGTTGATCATGCCGAAAAATGCAGGTTGGCTAAAGCCGATCAATGCACCTTCTAAGAAAACGAATGCGGCAAGGATATAGGGTGTAAGGTGGCCCATTGCAGCGACTGCGGCCAAGGCAAGTCCGGAAAATACCTGTATCCAAAGAACGATCTTGAGCAGTTTAAACCTGTCGCTTCGGTCTGCGATGGCAGATGCCCAAGGGGTGACTAAGACGGCGGGAAACAGATCGCAAAAGTAGATAAAGCCAACCCATGACGCAGACTGCGTTGTCTCCCAGACCCACCAGCCAATCGCGAGTAAAGTGACCCAATAGAGGGTGTAGGAAAATCCGTACCCGGCCAGAAATAACCGATAACTTTTCTCTCTGAGTGCGCCGAACCGTTGCGGTGTTTTAACGTCCACTCTTGGTATTCCTTGTATCGGTTTTAGGGCGCGCGTTGCCACCCGTCATTGGCACACAGTACGGAAAATTATTTCGCAAATGCATCACGTACATTCATTTGAAGCAGTTGAAACAATGTCTCTGAGGTGATGGCCACAAATGCACCTTTATACATGATATGTGTTTGATCCGACGGCTGAATGTGGCCGGAAAAACGGGTGTCTGCGCCAAAGATGAACTCGAACAGCACCAAGAATTCACCGACGATATTCTGGCAGCCAATTTGTTCAACGCAGGTCCAAAACATTTTCCAATCGACATCTTTTGACTGTGAAAACAAGAACAGATCAACAAGCTTGTGAAGACGAACGCAGAGAATGCCGTCGGGTTCCAATTCATTGAGTGAGAATTCAGAGAAGTAGTGTAATATCATCTGGATCGCATTGATTTCAGCAGAAAAATATTGGCTTTCTTTGTCGATAACCTGTTCTGTGACGACCCAAAACTGTTTCTCGATTGCAGAGGTGTTAAAGCGTTTTTCAAACGGGGCAGTGCCGCGCAGTAGAATTCTGAAATTAACGTCAATTTCTGTCTCGTTGAACAGCAAGGATGGAAACTCATGCAGTGTCATGAGCGCCCGATTTAGCGTTGAAGACAATGCCGATGGCCCATCTGCTGCATAGGCACGCGAAAGCGCGGGATCACTAAGCTGGCACCCGCGTTCCAACAAAGCGTGGTAAAGGGGTTTCACCCGACTTGGATTGGCCAAAATATCAATATTGTTGACCATTCTTTCGATCGGTTGAAGGTAATACTTTGGCCCGCTGAACGCGCCTTTGACGAAAAAGAAACCCTTTGGCGCGATCCCTTTGAAGTCAGGTAAATTTTGCCAAGCGGCTTCGGCTTTGTGACGGACCATATTTTGAGGGCGCCTATCCTCATCCATCACAAACAGTAGCTTTTGTTTGATCAGGAATTCGTCAACCGCCATCGCCCAATGCCCGTTGCCACGTTCAAAGAGGGCATGTAGTCGCGTCACCAGATCACGGCGTATGTCGAGAATTTCAGCTTTGTCCACTGAAGGTCTCCAGAATTCTGTTGATCGTTTCAAAATCCTCGAATGCCAGCTCGTACAATTCTATCGAACTTGGCATTGCTTCATCAATGCTCAGGATGACTTCGACCAGATCAAGCGAGGAAAGCCCAATATCGACAAGGGACAGGTCGGGATCAACATCTGACACATCACGCCCAATCTTATCTTCCAATTCGGTCAGAATGACGTTGCGCAGGGCTTCTCGATTATCGCTTTGGATCATTCCAACACTTTCTGGACTCTTGAAAAAAACTGCTCTGGCAAGGCAGGATCAGTACCTGCGCCACATGTCATGCCGATTTGCACTTCGCCGTTGTCCTGCCAAATGCTGAGGTTCAAGGCGCATGTATAGCTGCACCACGAGGGACTGGCAGGGATCACATCGAGGGTGGCAAGCGTTCTGATCGGTCTGCCGCGCAAATTGAAAATCACATAGGGTAGGGCAGGGGGCCTCGATATTGCGTCGTCAGCCCCGAGGACATTGCGGGCAACAAGTGTTACCAAGTAATCTGAATTTTCTTGGTGGTATTCTCTGCGTTGGTTGGCAATTTCGGTCACAGGCAACGCATTGTCAGCCCCAAGAATGGGGACAGAAATGTAAATTCCGGCAGCAGCAAAAACATGCGCCTTTTCACCGGCGAGTGGCCGTCGACAGGCGTCGTATGTGAGGTAATTAAAGCGTTTGACGTTACAGGTGTCTGCAAGCGCATTGTAACAGATCGCTTCAAGCGTAAAGGCGTCGATCTTAGCAGTTGTCGCAAAGCTGCGCATGTGGTGGTTTTCAGATGCACCAATATCATCGCTGCCTTGCATGAATGCCGGGGCAAATGCGGGATGCGCGTTCTGATCACTTGTATCCTGTAGCGCGCGATCTAATGCTGCTATTTTTTCTTCTGCTTCTGCATTTTGGGGCGTGACCATTTTTGTATTGATCAGGTTTGCCCATCTCTCAACAGGGTTTGCATGGGGTTCTGATAGCTTGGCGCGATCCATCAAGAACGCAGCGACATCGCGCAAGAAAAATCGCAATCCTGCGGCATCCATAACCATGTGACTGCACAAGAATGCGACATCAAAACCTGCGTGATCGATTGGACAGACCAAGACAATCATTGTGTCTGTGCCAAGGGTGGCTTCGGTCGTTTCAAAAGCGATCTCAAACGCGTCGCGGTCCAATTCCAAGACCTGCAATGGGCGGATTGTTTCCTGTGTCCAAAGGGTACGCCCTTGGATGGAGAGCTTTCCCATACTCCACTTTTCAAACGCGAACCGAAACGCCGCACTTAGTTTACTTACGCTGAACGCGCCTGCATCAACGTGCCATTTGCGACGCAAGAAGTTGCCGCCAACCATTCCCAGATGTTGTGTATCAATTTCATTTCCAAGTGTTTTGATCTCTCTCATGCGGATTCTCTATGCGCCTCTTGGTCTTTCACCAGACGTCGTAACTTGCGCTGATCCACCTTTTGATTGGCATTGCGCGGCAGCTCTTTGATAAAGTGGATTTCAGGCAGTTTGGCGTTAACCAACCAGTTTCGCGCAGATTGACGTAATGCAATCTTGTCGCCCTCGGGCCCCTCCACAAACAGATGCAGTCCTTTGTTTGAAAAAACAGATTTGCAGGGCATTCCAGTCAATTCAGAGAACACAGCATCAATCTCGGATAGTTCAATACGATGGCCATCAATCTTGATCTGGTCGTCTTTGCGCGATGAAAAATACAACAACGTGTTGCTGCGATAGCCAACATCACCTGTTTCATATCGTATGGTTTTGGGTGGCCCTGTATCGGTGATTGAAAAGACCTGATTGTCAGCATTCAGGTAACCCTCTGAAATATAACTGCTTTCTATCACGATCTCTGAAGGTGCGGCGTGCGTGGTCGATTCTACATGCACGTGCCATCCGGGAATGGCATGGCCAATTGGTATTGGCCCATCATTCTGCTGCCAGCCCGTCACTTCCACTCGCGCGCAATAAATTGTTGTTTCCGCAGGGCCGTAGTGATTGAAAACGCGCGCATTTGGGAAATGTTTGGCGGCGATGTTGATGTTGCGTTGCGCAAGCGGCTCGCCGCAAAAAATCAAAAGACGCAGATCGGGTGCTTTGTAACTGGATTTCCGGGGTGCTTTTCGCAACGCGGTTGGGGTCGAATGCCAGATCGTGACGCCATGGCGCTGGATCGCATCATAAGGATGCAGGCGGTCCAACCATCCGTCCAAGGTGACAAGCTGCGCGCCCGCCGCCAAAGGCGCAAATAGATCAAGAAGTGATAGATCGAACCCTGAACTGGAAAACTGCGCCCACCGATCTGTAGGCACAAGTTTGTAGTCGTCCAAGAACACCGTGATCAGCTGCTCAAGCTTGCTAAATTCAATCGGGATCGCCTTTGGTACGCCTGTGGTTCCCGAGGTAAAGACGACGTATTTTGAATTGGGATTATGGGTTTTATGGGGCAGTGCAAAAAAATCAGTATCGATAATTTCGCTTCCTGTTGGAAAGATTTTCACAAGTCCGCTTGGGATATCTGGATCGTCAGGGATGTCACTGATTAAGAAATCTGTTCCAACAATCTGACAGGCGCTTTCGATTTTGCTTGGCGGCGGGCCGCCATCGTCCAGCGCTGCAAAGGAAAAGTCATTCAAATAGCAGGCCGTTTTGAAGACAATTGCGTCGCGTCGTGATTTGCACGAAATGACGTAAACGTGGTCTTTTGGCAGGGTCCTAGCGATGGCAAATTCCCGCAACCATTCTGCGGTTCTTAACATATCCCCTGCTGTGACGCTGGCCTCATCTCCGATGATGACAATGCGTGTGGGATCGGCAATCAGCGCATTGTAGATGTCCCTACGCATGCTTTTTGTGCTCTGCTAAGCGCCGCAGGGTCGCACTATTTGCGTTGATAAGGTCATTTGAGATCATGAACATTGATGACGAAAGATCCCTAAATTTTCGCCATACGATGTTGTTGTCCATGTCGGTGTAATGACGGGTGCCAAGGATTGTCATCAGATCAAGCATGGCGTGGCTCAATTGCGTAGACACATCGACCTTGAGATCATTGAATTCGATGACGTCCCTAAAGCCAAAAGCGCTATCGCCGTTTTGCAGCGCGATGTATCTATTGATTTGTTTGTCAAAGGTCGCAAACAAAGCGTCGCGGGACGCGGTAATTGTGTCCAATCGTATGGATGCTTGGGTGATTGCGGCGGGGCTTGCTTCCTTGCCGCTTTTCAACATCTCGATCACCATATCGAGCACGGAATCAAAGATACCAAACCATGTCGCCGCCCAAAAAAGATGGGATGCCGGGGTAAGGACGGCACGCAGGGCATTGCCGGACGGATCGCTTAGGATGGGATCGGTTTTGCTGTTTGCCTTGACATGAAATCCGTGGCTTTGTGTGCCACGCATGCCAATTGCGTCCCAATCCCATAGGCGCGTTAGGTCCAGTTGATCAGATCGATAGAGGGCCACACCAAGGCGTTTTTTATCATCTTTGTCCAGAAAATGAGACAGCGCCATCACAGCGTCAGCTTCCTCAAGATAGGAACAGATGGGCGTTTCTTTGGACATGTGAAATTTGTCGTCGTCATGTTCTACCATGGACTTGGTTTTTGTGATGTCACCGTTGTTCCCAAATTCGGTGGTAAGTGAGGCGATCAGCGCTTGATCGTCGCGCAGCTTTTTGAGGGTCGCGCGGGTGCCGTCATCACGTGGAACCAAGCGATTTATCAGTTCCCAGCTCGCAAAGTGCATCCCCATAACCATAGAAGAAGAGCTGCAAACACGTCCAAGGTCATAACACAATGATAACGTGTATCTAAGGTATTCTTGTGACCCTAAATTATGGGATATTGGGGCAAGTAGCTGATGGTGTTTTGCGCAGGCAATTGTGTCTTTTGGAAAGGCGGTTTTGGCATCACATTTACTGGCATTTTCTTGAGCGACAGAGCAGATTTCAACATGTCCTGATAAGCGGCCTTTTGACAGTTCGCGCCTCATCATTTGAAATCACTCGCATTTCTCTAAGTTGCACGAAAGTGTCCTTGTTTATAAATAGTTGAAAGGTTCGAATGAGGCAACCAAGGACTAAGAAATGGGATGGCATTTTAGGGTTTTTGGTGCAGAAGAAAGCCCGAGGAATACGCGTTCGGCAATTTCCTGCGTGTGCCGCAAGTTTAATGCTATTTCGAGGGCAGGTTTGCGACCTCTAATGCGGATGATTCTAACGTGATCCTACCCATTCAGACGAACCTCAACAGTGCAACTTATGATTAGGTATGTTAAATTATATGAAATAATTGCGCCCCGTTTTTTGGTCTGTTTTTGTGTGTAGTGATCAAAAATTGATACCCTGTTCAAAAGGAAAGTTTCTTGGATCAGTTTCTTGAGTTGGCAAGGTCGACAGTTTGCATCAGCCGTATCAAACAGACGATCGAGGTGCTGTGTCGTCATGACCGTTATCAGGTGTCACATGGCATTGTTGCTGCTGCACAAGATTTGGCTGAAGCGTTGCAAGTGCGTGAAAACATAACTGCAACGCTTACAACCCTTGATGCTGATTATGGTGGCGCTTGGGATTTTGGCATGCCGCCCAGTTGGACGCCACTTGAGGCAATGATTGAGTTGCCAGATGGTGAAGTGTTTTCTTTGGCTAAGCATCCGCTTTTGCTGGCGACGAATTCGAGCGATTTGGAACGCCAGGATTTGAAGGTCGTGGCTTACGAGCCTGGAAATTGGTTGGGGGACGGGGACGTGCTTGCGCTTGTTGATCCCGAGGATTTGAATCTGACTCAATTGATGCGTGACGGTGTTGCTGTTTTTGCGACGCGCGCATCATTTATGCCAAATGCCGCTGGTGCCTCTGCCCGGGGTCGGGTTGAGCTTGGGGCAGATTCAAAAATGACCGGCTTTAGCCTTGATCGTCATCAGTTTGACACGCTGCGAAAATTGTCAAAGCAACAACAAAAAATTCGTGCGGTTGTTAAGATTGATCACACTGCAAAGCTGCCTTTGCTGTCATGGAATATACCCGGGGCACTGCCCGAAGAGGTTTGGGTGATGGCGCATATGTGTCACCAGAAACCGGGGGCAAATGACAATGCGTCTGGTGTTGCTGGATTGGTTGAGGTGACAAGGTGCTGCACCGAAATCGCGCGCGATGTTCCCGCCGAACATCGCGGAACCATCAGGTTTTTCACAGGGCCCGAATTTACTGGGATTTCTGCGTTCTTAGAAAAATCTATTCAACAGCGTAGCGGTTTTACGGGGCCAAGCTGCGTTATCAATCTGGATATGATCGGGCAGGACAGCGCAAAGAATGGTGGGATGTTCAGGGTTGAACGCTGCCCGCAAGCCTCGCGGTCAAGTTTAACGGCAGTTGCGCAGAGAATGATTGCCGACGTTTTCGATCATGATGGTCATGAATGGACACCGATGGCGTTCAAAGGATATTCAGATAATTCCATTTTCGCAGCTGGTCCGCTGTCTTGTCCGACTGTTCAATTCTGTCATGATAAAGACATCTACAACCACACCTCAGAAGATCGTCCAGAACGCCTGTCCTTTGAAAAAATTGCTGCGGTAAGTGCGGCGGCGGCGGCCACAGCTTTGGTCATGGCGGTGCAAACAGATCTAGCAAAAGAATACCGGTTAGGCCTGTTTGATGCTTGGGCGATGGATCAACCGAATGGGTTTGCCAAGATCGTGTTTGATGCAAAACGGCAAAATGGTTTTCTTAAAGGCCCGCTAAACCTTCGAGGTCTTTTGCAACATGTAACGCCAGAAAGCCGCCAAGCTTATGTTGAGGCACTGTCGGCGAACAAAGAAACATATGCAGCGCTTTTGAATTCAATCATCTATGCAGATCAAGGTTTGAGTACAGCAGATGCAATCGACGCAGCAGCGTCTTGCTTGGGGAAAGTGTTTTGTGAGGATACGATTGCGTTGCTAACGCAGATTGTTGAACAGATCAGAAGACACTGAAAGACCCAATTTAGACCAAAGTAAACTTAATCACTTTGGTCTAAATTATGACGCCTACTGTATCGACGACCCAAGCATTTTTATAAAGCGTTGGCGCAGGTGCATCGGGACAAACCGTTCGACATGCACACCAAGCCCGGCATCGTAGTTGTATTCAACTGGATCTTCTGCGGCAATTTTCGACAGACCCTTTGCCATCGTTTCGATGTAGTTCGGAAACGTCGACTGGATGTTGTAAACAACGCTGTAGTACAAGTTGCGACCAAGTGAGAAACATGGATAGCGCGCTTCGTAGTTGTCCAATGAAAACTTGGGGAAACAGCCGTCAATAATGCGCTTTGGACACATCCACAAAGGCATGATCAGTGTTTTTTCACCAATTTTACGTGCTGGCATTCCTGCGGGTTTCATGCCGCTGGACATGCGGAACATCTGTTCGCACACAACGTCTTCGAGGTTGAGGCCAGTGCAGATGTACTCGGTTCCAATCTTTTCGGCATATTTTGAAAGCGCGATGCGGATCATCAGTGTTCCAAGAAATTCAAAGTCGTCGCCAACAAATTCACGTTCGAACCGTTCGACCAGAGACAGCCCATCACTGGGAATTCCCATCAACTCGCGAATATCAGTTTCCTCTAGGACGGTAAGGTCGAGGCCATAATTTTTGCACAGCTCTTGGGCGCGGGGCACACCAGCATCCCAATCCGGGATACCTTTAACAATGATAGGGCGGATTTTCAGACCAGCCTCAGCCGCTTTACTTAACCCATACAGCATCGCATTGCTGTCACCGCCGCCGCTGACCCCTACGACGATTGTCGAATTCGGTTCGACGTGTTCGTTGACAACATCCTCAACACGTTTCGCGATGATGTCCAAACAATCATCTGGGCTAAGTTTGGCCAGTGTTGTGGATGCAGAGCCTTCTTCGTTCTGCATCACCTGATAGAAAAACTCTGTCTCGTGTTCGCCGGGTTTTTCTGGACCGGTTTCGTTAAACCCGTCGATTGAGAATAAAAACGGGTTCACATTCCTGTTGAAGTACAAGAACAGTTCTTCGAATTCGCTAAATTCTTCAATTGGTTTCCCCAAGCCTGAAATCAGCTCGGTCTTACCACCTTCAGAACGGACACCATAAATCGACGTCGCGGACCAAGGCACACCGCTTGATCGTAATGTGTCGACCAAAAGCTCGCCTGGGCGCGCTGTGAGTTCTCTGCGCCCATGCGCGGTTACAATTGAAATCTTAGGAATACCGTTATTCATTTAACACCCTGTTTTAATTATCTTACGTTACAGGAGCAGCAGTAAAAACCGTGCTCCTGCAAGGTGTTTTTATTGAGCGCCAGTTTCACAGCTTGCGCCGCAAATTACTTCAAGGCCATGCTTTGAAGCAGGAACTGAAGCTGCGTCAGCGCGCAAACCTTCCAATTCGCTAACCGTCAGTGTTTTTCCGGCATTCTGTGAATGCAGGTCAACATATTTGGCTTTCAGGTCAAAATTTGAGCTTTGGCTGGCGTTCTTTTTTGTGTGAATCATCGCGTTACTCCTTTTACACTTACTTAAATGGCTGCATTAAAAATACAGCCTATGATAGTAAGCAAATTTTAATCTGACCTGTCAATGGAAGTGGCTAAAAATATAGACACAAGCAGGGGTAGCGGCGTGTTTTTGCCTTTTACCTGTCATAGAC
>JBARCK010000127.1:0-12582 GCA_049794015.1 Sulfitobacter sp.
GTAAAGTATGAAATGTGAGGCTGAGATGAGCGATACCCCCGTTGAAGAGATGAATTTTGAGACTGCCATGGCTGAGCTTGAAAAAGTGTTGGGCCAGTTGGAACGGGGTGATGTGGCGCTGGATGAAAGCATTGCTCTTTATGAGCGTGGTGCAAAGCTGAAGGCACGCTGCGAGGCGAAGCTTAAGGAAGCTGAGGAAAAGGTTGCAGCGATCACATTGGATGGTGATGGCAACGCAACTGGGGTCAAGCCTGTTGAAGGGCTGTAAGGGCTGATGTTTCAGGCTCGGTTGGATCAGGCTGCCCGTGATATCAAGGTGCAGTTTGATCGTATTTATTCAGATTTAGACGCCCTGCCTGTTGTTCAGGCGATGGCGCATGCAACGCATGGCGGTAAGCGTTTGCGAGGGTTTTTCGTTTTGGAAACTGCGCGTTTGCATGGTGTTTCCCCGGAGCAGGCGATTTTACCCGCAACTGCGATTGAGGTGCTGCATGCCTATAGTCTGGTGCATGATGATCTGCCCTGTATGGACGATGATGACCTGCGGCGCGGCGCACCAACTGTTCACGTGAAATGGGATGAGGCGACGGCAGTATTAGCAGGGGATGCATTGCAAGCATTGGCTTTTGAATTGGTTACTGATCTGAGCGTGGGTAGTGGTGATGTCAGGGCGGACCTGGCACAAAGCCTTGCAAAGGCTGCTGGTGCGCAGGGCATGGTTTTGGGTCAGGCGCTTGATATAGCGGCTGAAACGGCGTCCAGCCCCCTAAGTCTTGATCAGATCACGGCGTTGCAACAGGGCAAGACTGGTGCCTTGATTGCGTGGTCTGCCATGGCGGGTGCGCGGATGGCGCAGGCGGATACGATGCCTTTGAACAGCTATGCCTCTGCTGTTGGTTTGGCCTTTCAAATCGCTGATGATATTCTGGATGTCACGGGTGATGCTGCCACTGTGGGCAAAGCCACTGGCAAAGACGCAAACGCGGGCAAGGCCACTTTTGTTTCACACCTTGGCCTTGATGGGGCCAAACGTCGCGCCGATGAATTGGTGCAATCCGCCTGTGATGCCTTATCTGTATACGGGGATCAGGCAGAAACCTTGCGACAGGCTGCTGCCTTCGTTATTGCCCGCCAAAGCTGACTACCGACCCGGAAGGGGACCAAGATGACCGATACACCCAAAACACCGTTGCTGGATACCGTTGCCCGCCCTGCGGACCTCAAGCAGTTTTCTGATGTTCAGTTGAACCAGCTTGCCAAGGAAGTGCGGGCCGAAACGATTTCAGCGGTGTCTGTCACAGGTGGTCATTTGGGTGCTGGTCTGGGCGTTGTCGAGTTGACGGTTGCCTTGCATGCCGTGTTCGACACGCCGCGCGATAAAATCATCTGGGATGTGGGCCATCAATGTTATCCGCATAAGATTCTGACCGAACGTCGTGACCGTATCCGTACTTTGCGGATGAAAGATGGCTTGAGCGGTTTCACCAAGCGCAGTGAATCCCCCTATGATCCGTTTGGCGCGGCACATAGTTCAACGTCAATCAGTGCCGCATTGGGCTTTGCGGTTGCGCGTGATTTGGGTGGTGTCGTGCCAGAGGGCCTGGGTGATGCGATTGCTGTGATCGGCGATGGGTCGATGTCAGCGGGCATGGCTTATGAGGCGATGAACAACGCGGGCCATTTGAAAAAGCGGATGATTGTCATTCTGAACGATAATGAAATGTCGATTGCCCCACCTGTCGGTGCGATGTCTGCGTACCTCAGTCGGCTTTATGCAGAAGAGCCTTTTCAGGATTTTAAAGCCGCTGCCAAAGGTGCGGTTAGCCTGCTGCCCGAGCCATTTCGCGAAGGTGCGCGTCGCGCCAAGGATATGTTGAAAGGCATGGCTGTTGGCGGGACATTGTTTGAACAGTTGGGGTTTTCTTATCTGGGGCCGATTGACGGTCATGACATGAACCAATTGTTGCCAGTGTTGCGCACCGTCAAACAACGCGCCACAGGGCCAATCCTGATCCATGTACTGACCAAAAAAGGCAAGGGCTATGGTCCTGCCGAACAGGCGCGCGACAAGGGGCATGCGACTGCAAAATTCAATGTCGTGACAGGTGAGCAGAAAAAAACACCCTCAAATGCGCCTAGTTACACGTCGGTATTTGCCCAGAGCTTGTTGGCCGAGGCCGCAGAGGATGACAAAATCTGTGCTGTCACTGCTGCGATGCCAGATGGCACCGGCCTGAACCTGTTTGCCGAACGTTATCCCAGCCGGTGCTTTGATGTTGGTATTGCCGAACAACACGGCGTTACCTTTTCGGCGGCATTGGCGGCGGGCGGGATGAAACCATTTTGCACGATGTATTCGACGTTCTTGCAACGCGGGTATGATCAGGTTGTGCATGACGTTGCCATCCAACGGTTGCCTGTACGCTTTGCCATAGACCGCGCTGGGCTGGTGGGGGCGGATGGTGCCACCCATGCAGGGGCATTTGATGTGGCCTACCTTGCCAATCTGCCCGGGTTCGTTGTGATGGCGGCAGCGGATGAAGCTGAGTTAAAGCACATGGTTGCGACAGCAGTTGCATATGATGATGGGCCTATTGCGTTTCGCTTCCCGCGTGGTGAGGGCAAAGGTGTCGAAATGCCTGAACGCGGCACACCATTAGAAATTGGCAAAGGCCGGATCATCGCAGAGGGATCAAAGGTTGCGTTGTTGTCGTTTGGCACCCGGTTGACCGAGGTTGAAAAGGCCGCTGAAACGTTGGCAGCAAAAGGCATTGTACCCACGATCGCTGATGCACGTTTTGCCAAGCCGTTGGACCGGGATATGATCCTGACACTGGCTGCGGATCACGAGGTACTGATCACCATTGAGGAAGGTGCAATTGGTGGGTTTGGCAGCCATGTTGCACAGTTGCTGGCGGATGAGGGTGTCTTTGATAAGGGTCTGAAATACCGATCAATGGTGCTGCCTGATACCTTTATTGATCAGGCGAACCCTGCGGATATGTACGGCATTGCTGAAATGAACGCTGAACATATCGAAGCAAAAGTGCTGGACGTATTAGGTGTCGCGAGCATCGGCGCGCAACGCGCCTAAGCTATTGCTTTTTCTGCTCTAACAATGCGTCCAACTGCTTTTCAATAGCAAGCAATCGATCTGTGACATCGACACGATACGCATCGGTTTCGGCATTTGTTTCCTCGTGATGTGCATCCTGCATCGAGTTCACGATCAAACCGACCAATAGGTTCACAACCGCGAATGTTGTCACCATGATGAAGGGAACAAAGAACATCCATGCCAGTGGGTAAACCTCCATCACGGGGCGCACGATGCCCATTGACCAGCTTTCCAACGTCATGATTTGGAACAAGGAATACCCGCTACGTGCAAGCGTGCCGAACCATTCGGGGAATGTCATGCCAAACAGTTTGGTTGCGATGACGGCCGCCACGTAAAAGATCAAGGCCATCAGGGCAAAAACCGATGCCATGCCGGGTAGGGCGCTGATCAATCCCTCTACCACCCGCCGTAAACGCGGCGCAGTGGACACCAAACGTAGTACTCGCAAAATGCGCAACGCCCGTAGTGCGCTAAAGCCTTGGGTGACGGGGATGAGTGAGATTGCAACAATCAGGAAATCAAAGATGTTCCATCCGTCACGGAAAAACCTAAACCGATATGTGATGAACTTTGCCACAATTTCAGTGACAAAAACAGCCAGACAAACGCGATCTAAAAACAGGATCAAACCACCCGCGCGCGACATGATGGTCTGAGATGTTTCCAAGCCCAGCAAGATCGCATTAAAGATGATGACGCCCATGATGAAATTACCGAAATGCGGTGTTTCCAAAACGGTTTTCAGTCTTTGAGTCATTGATCCTGCCTGTGCTTTGCTATGGCCTTATATGGCGACAGCAAGGGTGGTCAACAAGAGCATCAGACCTTGGTATTTCTTAAGTGATATCGTTAAGCATCGCGGCCAAACCAGTCTTGTAATCGGGGTACTTTGGCACCCAGCCAAGCTGTTCCTTGGCGCGGTTGTTGCGCACCTTTTTGCTTTCTGCATAAAAGCTACGGGCCATAGGGGTCATATCTGCGGTTTCAAAGTCAATCGCTTCTGGCAATGGCAGACCTAAGAGTTCCGCGGCGTGGCCGATCACATCTTGGGGTGGGGCCGGGTCGTCATCACATAGGTTATAAACTGTACCGGGGTTGGGGGACGCTATGGAAAGGGCAACAGCCTGTGCAATGTCCTCAACGTGGATACGTGAAAATACCTGACCTTTTTTTATGATGCGCCGGGCTGTACCGTTTCGCACCTTGGCAAAGGGGCCGCGGCCGGGGCCATAGATGCCGGCCAACCTAAAGATATGTAGCGGTAGATCAGGAATGGCCTGCCATGCGGCCTCTGCGTTTACTCTTGCTTGGCCGCGCTTGGTGGAGGGTGACAGCGGCGTATCCTCATCGACCCAGTCGCCTTGGTGATCACCATAAACGCCGGTGGTAGAGAGGTATCCAACCCAGCGCAGATGACGGGCCGCAGCGGTGATTTGTGGCGCAACTGCATTCAGCACGGGGTCGCCGTTGCGATCTGGCCCTGCTGAAATCAAAATGTTCGGAAATTTTGAAACAAGTTCAGATACATCACTGCCCGGCCATAACAGGGGTTCTACGCCAGACGCGGCGATGTCGGCCATTTTGTCAGTGCTGCGCGTGGTCCCGACGATCTTCCAACCTTGTGGGATTAACAATTTGGCGAGCGCGCGGGCGCTGAAGCCGTGACCAAATGAAAGAAGCGTTTTATCCATATACAGTTAGATCGCTTATCATCAGGAAAGCAGCAAGTTCAAAAGCCCTGAAAATGCAAAAGCGGCCTTCACATTCATGAAGGCCGCTTTGCAAAACAGTCAGACCTAGAAAGGTCTAAGGAGTTTATGGTGCAACAGTTGTTGTTGTGACCGTGCCATCGTCAGATACGATTGCAATGATCAGGAAACCAGCTGCTGTGATACCGATAACTGTGCCTGTTGTTACGCCTGCGCCAAGACCAGCAAGGCCCTGTGCGGAAGCTGCGCCAGACATGCCTGCAACGAGTGCGGCTGCTGTAAGAAGTGTAGCAATCTTTTTCATGTTAAATATCCCTTGGGGGTTAGATTTGATTCTCGATACATAAACTTATCTTTCAGTACAACAGATTTGTCATCTGCAAAACCCTGATGAGTCAAGTTAGCATCAGTTTTTGGTGCTTTTTGCTAGTTTTTCAGTCGTTCGAACGCTACATAGCCAAAAACCGGCCCTGCCCATTGGCGTGACTTGCGCATACGGCCACCGGATGTTTCAACCCAATATTCATTGGTAATTTTGGTATTCCGGTACACACAGTCCTCGCGCATACGATAGGTTGAGATGCGTTGATCAACAATTTGTATGGTCTCGCGGCCCAACTGGGTCATGTCGCAGGCAAACGGAACGGCCTGCGCAGAGCCATCTTGCCTGTCCAGAACCATCACGCGTTCACCACCGCCGCCATGACCATCAAACCCTGCAATTGCTGTTGATGCATCTGCGGATCGCATGTCGCCGCCCAATCCTTTGGTTGCGATCAGAACGCCATCCCGCAAAATCAAATGCACGTTGTCTGATGATTTCCAGACCTCAACAGTACCAGGATAGCTGTCGTTGCGTTTGCCCACCAAGAACATAAAATCCTGAAGCCCGGTTTTGTCGGGGATCACCTGCATGACTTCGCCAACGGTTTCATCAAGCAGTTTACGGGTGACGACGATCCGAGTTGGTACGTTGTTTTTGCTAGCACGACGCGCTTTGACAGCGCCCAATACGGATGTGCCAGCTTGCAACAATGCCCCGCCGTTGCCTTTGGTTTTACCGTTTCCGCCAGAACACGCCGCTAAGGCAAGGCTGCTGATCAGGATCAGGCTGATTGATAAACTCTTCATTCCCAGACCCTCGACCATTGATCCTCAAGGGCATTGCGATGCCCTGAACGTACTTGTTCATACAGTCTGCCCGGAACAGAAAGGCGTGCGCCACCATCACGTTGAATAGGGCGGATCGTTGTTGAAATGGTACGTTTACCGGGTGTGCCAAGAAACCAGCTGACCGGGATGGTCAGGTTGATACCTTTATCAAACGACCCTTCGCCAAAATCAGTTGCAGACACATTTGTCAGCGTAAAGAAACCGCCAACACGCCAGCCATTCGCGAATTCGCGGGTCAGAGTGACGGTGCCACCCAAGTCACCCGCAAGATAGCGACCTACGTCGACTTGACCGTGATAGCCGCCGCCAAACTCATAGTAGGCAGATGCATGGCCTGTCGCGACGCCGTAGTTCTGAAACCCCAGACCAGAGAATGCGCGTTGTTTGACATAATTTGCTTCAACCCCAAGCGCCAAACGGCTGCCGACAGGTTTCCACAACACTTCACCAGACACACCACCGAACATCCGTTCAAGATACCCACCTGTCAGGCGCGCATACAGATTGTTGCCGGGCTTCCATTGTTTGCTGACGTAAAGATTGTCCAAAACCGTATCGCTGCCTTGTGCATAAAGCACTGAGTTGGTGCGTACAGGTTCTATTCTAGAGTTACTCGTGCGCACGGAATCCCCAACATTGCCTGCCAAGCGATGTTTCAGCGTGCCGCCGATTTCCCAACCCGGTGCCGGACGGTAGTTCAGGTCAAGTTTGAGGCCAACATCAACGCGCACAGGTTCATCTGGGTCAAAGTAACTGGGTGACACATAGGGCCCAAACGTCCATGCGAAATCTGGGTGTAAATCTTCGTTAAATGCAGCGCCAACGAGGTTAGGCGATGCAGCACCAATACCGCTGACGGCCAGCAGCGCATCGGCAGCCTGCGGATCATATTCAAGCGCTTCTAGATCAGAGCGTCGGATGGTGACAGCAGATTGGGCAAGGTTGTTTTCGACGGTCACAATGCGGAATGTTTCAACCGACGCTGGCAATACTCTGGCCATGGCACGTGCGGCACGCCCGACAGCAACGGCTGTCGCTTGAAAGCGCTCATTGCGATAGCGCAGTTCGGCCTCTGACGCGGTGACCTGTAGTGCCTCAAGCGTTAGGCCGCTTGCTGCCAAAACCGGCTTTAGCTGATCGCGCAGCACCATAGGTGCGTTGGTATTCTCGCTCCATTCCGTTGAATAGGCCTCTGGTTGTGAAGCACGGCTTGGGCGTTGCTTGACAGGTAGTGTTGGTAGAACCGTGGTGGGCGCCCCGGGCTGTTTTGGATTCAATTGAACCTGAAGATTCACACCAAATTCAGATCCATAAAGGTAATATGCGCCAACGCGTATACGGTTGGAATATTGATATTCCGCGCCAAAGTTAAAGCGTGATTTGCGGGTGAAAACGTTGCTTGTTACGGTTTCTGGGACATAGGCATCTGAACTGTATTCTGCTTTCAGGCCCCATCGGTCGTTGATCTGCCATTCAACACCACCAAATGGCGCCGCTGGACCGCGAAACCATTGATCAAAAGATGGCTTGCCGCCTGTGCTGCCTTGTTGAAAGGGCGGACGGTTGCCGCCAAATGGCGCGCCAATTGCACCTGCGCTGCCCAACCGACCCCAGCCAAGACCCGCTGTGATTTTTAGGGTGCCCGGAACCTGCGGCCCATCAAATGACTTGGTCGCAACAACGTATTCGCCTGCATAAATCCCGGTGCCCGCAAAATCTTGCAAGCCAACGGTGATGGCAGGCCAGATACGGCTTTCTTTCTTCACCAAATACCGAACGTCGAAGCTACGGTCGCGGAATGTCGAAAACCCACCAAGGTTCAGGTTCTGAATGCCAACATAACGAAAGCTGGCGGACAAACGCGGCGTTGCTTGGAAGGTAAGGTTACTGCGTGTGATGCCGCCAAAAAATGAGATGCCAACAGCAAACTGGCCGTCTGGCAGTGCCTCACCTGTCGGTATATCGATCAAGCCGGGTGACCCGTAAAAGTTTAGAGTCGGACGGTTTGGTACATCAAAAATATCATTTTCAGCCCGCGTTTGGGATGCGGAAGCCATTAGTCCAGCCGCAACCAGACATGTACCCAAGAGTACCGAAGTTTTTTGTTTGGTTGCCTGCTGCACGTTTCTGCCCTTTGCCTGCGACACCTTTTGTAACGCTTCTGCACGGACTTTGCTTGCAAATCAACAAGGTCACAGGTGAACGCGCAGAAACCACAGGTAATAGCGGCAATAGTGCGACAGATTATGAGGGATTAAGAGGACATGCGCGTGTGGGTTGCACGTTCGAAACCTTCGACCCAACGCTGTACGACCTCGCGCGCCATATCTTCGTTGCTGGCAACAAACGCTTCGCGCAGGCGCCGCATGGCCGATGCGATCTCAATCTCGGACAAGCCATCCTCGCGGGTAGAGAAGATTTTGGGATGCTGTGTACCGATCATTTCACCAGAAAGGGTTAACTCTTCGGTCATTTTTTCGCCGGGGCGTAGGCCAGTGATCTCGATTTCGATATCGCCGTCTGGATTTTGTTCATCCCGTACGGTATATCCTGCACTTTCAATCACTTGGCGGGCAAGTTGGAAAATCGGAACAGGTTTACCCATATCCAACACGAACACTTCGCCGCCTTGTGCCATTGCGCCGGCTTGTAGCACCAATTTTACGGCCTCTTGGACGGTCATAAAGTAACGCGCAACAGCACGGTCTGTCACGGTAAGTGGCCCACCCCGGCTGAGTTGATCCTGAAACAATGGCACGACCGACCCTGACGAGCCGAGTACATTCCCAAACCGCACCATTGAGAAAATGGTTTGTGCATTTCCACGCCGCCCGCGCGCCATATCCTGTACCAACAGTTCGGCCAGCCGCTTGGACGCGCCCATTATGTTTGTGGGCCGCACTGCCTTGTCCGAGGAAACTAAGATAAAGCGTTCGACGTTGGCCTTGGCAGCCTGTTCTGCAAGCGCCTGTGTGCCAAAGACATTATTGACCAACCCTGCCAGCGGGTTTGCCTCAACCAATGGCACGTGTTTGTAAGCTGCGGCATGCAGAATAACTTGAACGCCGTGATCGGCCAATACCTTGCGCACCTGTCTGGTATCGGTGATCGACCCAAGAACTGGAACAATCTCAATATTCGTGCCTTCGGTTAACTGGCGGCATTCCATATCAGCGTTATAAAGTGCGAGTTCGCTTAATTCGTATAGAACCATTTTGACCGGGTGACATTCCAACACCTGCCGGCACAATTCGGATCCGATCGAACCGCCAGCACCCGATACCAAGATGACCTTACCCGCGTAACATGCGGCCCCTTCGCTGATGGTGTGGTCCACCTCGTCGCGGTTTAGAAAGCTATGTGCAGAAATTGGTTTCAGCTTATCAACCAGGGCTTCTTCACCGATCAATTGCGCAAAGGACGGCAATGTTTGAACCTCGAGGCCCATTTTTTCTAACCGCCGCGCGATTTGTGCCTGCTTTGGTTGGCTCAGTGATGGAACGGCCAAAAGCACGCGGTCGATTTTCTTTTCGATGGCCACTTCGGCAATGCGCAACGGGGTATAGACGGGCAGGCGCGCAACGCTAAGACCTTGGATGGCGACGTTATCGTCGACGAAGGCAACGGGTTCGATATTTTCGTGGCTGCGCAGGGCAGAGACAAGCTGGGTTCCCGTTGTGCCAGCACCATAGATCAACACCCGACATCTAGGGGCTGAGCGGCGGTAGATGGCCAATACCAACTGCAATAGGACCGCGCGACTGATCACCACGGCAGCAAAAAACACCACACCAAAGACCAGATGCACACCCAAATGCAGACCAAGGCCCGCAACGTTGGAAACGATGGTGGACGTGAGAGCCAAGAACAGAGCAAAGATACCCGTCATGCCGATGGCAGCGGTTTCATATGCGTTCAGTTGGATCGAGCAGACCCCAAGCCAAACGGAAACTCCGACCCCAACGATCAAAACGTAGGGTAATACTGGCAGGTAGTTGATTAGATTTACGAGTAACCCACCGGGTAGGCCCTGCGTGGAAAGCGCGAACAAAATTGACGCAACGATAAGCATGGAGTCCAATCCAAGCATGATCGCGCGTTTTTGACGCTTTGTAAGTGACTTGATCAAACTCAGCACAAAACCAACCTTTTAAACTTCATCACTAACATTCTCGGGCGGTCGAAAGATGCGTTTTTGCCAACAATGGCGACACCTCGCGTAAAATAGGTTTCAACATAATATCTCTTTTTACTACAACACTATGCCAACATTTCACAGGTTGTTTTGCAGGCGCAGCATGACATCACAACCATATGGCGAAAAAGCATTATTTTTGGGCGGGTTTTGGCTTGTTTTGGCGTCGAAATAGATTTCCAATGGTTTGGAAAACCAGATCAAAGTCGTAGCATGTCGTCTGGTTGCGCTGATAAATCATATCAAGATGAGCCTTTCGCGGCACACAGATTCGGCAGTAAATATCATCGGTTTCTTGGGGTGTTTCGCAGCGTGACAGCAGGCGCTCTTCGTGTTTGTGAAACCGTATGGTGGCCAACCCTGTGACGCCTGGGCGCGATTTTAGGACTTTGTTATAAACCTCTGGGAAGCGTTCGACGTATTCACGCAAAGGCGGGCGTGGCCCAACAAAGCTAAGGTCACCGCGTAAAATATTCCAAAGCTGTGGGAATTCATCCAGTCGTTTGCGTCGCAACCACGCACCGGTATCGGTAATGCGGGATGACTTATTTCCGCCAGACACTCCTTGGTCGTCGGACACCACGGTCATTGTGCGCAACTTCCAAAGGTTAAAGGGCTGATCCGGTCCTTTCATACGCTCTGCAACATGGAACAATGGACGCCCTTCCTTGATCAGCAAATACACCACAAGCCAAAGCAAGACGGGACCAAGGATAATCACCAACAGGCTCGCAAAGAACAGATCAAAAATACGTTTGCGCCACGTCATATCAGGGCTTTCATTTACGCGCCTTAACGCGACGCCATTCCGCTACCATGCCAACAGCGGTGCTGTTTTGTGGTGCAAACTCTATGTGACGTTCAAGCTGCTTTGTCGACAGTTCAACAGTTTCAATAACGTCGTCTGGTGCGGTCCGGGGCGACCATTTCAGATTGGCGGCGTTCAATAGGTGGCCCATTTCAATCGCGCCGGGACTGGCGATGTTTAAAATATCCGGCAGATCAGATGTCTGCGCCAGTTCTTGCATCACCCGCGTCAACGTTTCGGGTCCAACATAACTGCGGCGCGGCGTGGTCCCATTTGGCAGTTGATCAATCAACATGCCCTTGCGCCATCCGCCAAGGATGGCATCGGCCCCGGCAACATTGCCGATACGCAGAATTGTCACGGGATGGTCAAGCTCACGTGATACCGTAAATGCGGCGGTTTCCATTTCGAGTTTGGCACGACCGTAGTCAGAAACAGGCTGACATCGTGTGTTTTCATCCTGAATGCCAGATGCGCGACCATAAACTGCTGCTGTTGAGATCAAAAAGACTCGTCCTGCCCCGGCCTTATGCGCTGCGCGAATGGCGTTACGGGCCAATTCTGCGTTCAGTGAAAATGGATTACCGGTTTGGGCTGCCTGGGCGGGGGTCACTCCAGATAAGCAAATTATGGCACCTGCGCCTTGCATGACCGCAGCGGCCTTGCTTGGTTCATGAGATACATCAAACGAGACAAATCCGGGTTGTGCATGTCTGCTGTGGCTGACCAGCGAGGATGGATTTTGCCAGCATGTGCGTAAAATCTGACCCAAACGCCCTGATGCCCCCAAGAGCACAACCTTACCAATATCCATCGATTTGCCTGAAATCATTGACGTCATGCCATCATCTAGTATCTTCCGCGACACAGAATTCCAACTGGGGGCGGAATTTTCACTGCTGCACTATCTCTTTTGCGTAACTTTGCGTAAAGGGGCAGTAGAAGTCCCTGAACGGGATCAACAACAAAAGAGCGGTTGTGCTGATATGGGTCTGTATACCAAACACCTCGTCTGGGTTATTTTAACAGTCGCACTGACTGCTTGTGGGTCGTTGCCACGCGGAGCAGCGGTTGAAAAAGAGATCCTCAAGAATTCTGACGAACCGGCATCCGACATCGCAGTTTACCCTGTCACGCGCGCGTTTTTGCCAAGTGTTGCCACATGGCCCCGCAATGGGTCGCGCAGTTATAACTGGATCAACCACAGCCACGGTTCAAATGCACAGGTGATCCGCCCGGGCGATAGCCTTGATGTATTGGTTTGGGACAGCGGCGAGAATTCGCTTTTGACGGGACCTGATCAGCGGGTTGCAACATTGCCATCCATTCGCGTGTCAGAGCGTGGCACCATTTTTGTCCCCTACGTTGGCAAGGTTAAGGTTTCTGGGCGCACTCCTGACAGTGCCCGCGCGTTGATCCAGCGCCAGCTCGAAGCGATTGTGCCTTCTGCTCAGGTGCAGCTTGCTATGGGCGAAGGGCGCGGTAACTCAATCGATTTGGTTGGTGGCGTGAACAATCCCGGCAATATCAAAATGCCAGACCAGAATTTTTCCGTACTTGCCGCTATTTCAGCAGG